>SVFO01000001.1:0-56459 GCA_015056795.1 Lachnospiraceae bacterium | reverse complement strand
ATCGATGGCATTCTTGTGGAGCGCGAGGAGATAAGGCCTCATTATCAGCAGCTCATGGAGATCATGAAGGACAGTCCGCTGGAGATTGTTGAGGTGTATTGTCCGCTGGAGATCTGTAAGCAGAGAAATATCGAGCGAGGAGACCGTTATGAGAGTCAATCCGAGGAACAGGCAGAGCTGGTGAGCAAGGATATCAAGTATCGCATGCGCGTGGATACCAGCAAGTATTCTGCGGAGGAATGTGCAGAGCAGATTGTGAAAGCATTATTTGCGAAAGAATCGTGAATGCAATCAACTGGTCTGCACGTGTCACCAACATATCTGTGTTTCGCATGGAAGCGAGGGGCATCTGGAAAAATGTGCAAGTCTGTAGAAGGAGAATGGAAAGTGGCGAATATATATTTTATCTCCGGTCCGTGTGGAAGTGGAAAGACAACCCTCACAAACGCACTAGCCGAGTATATAGTGAAGGTGGAAAAACGCAGGCAGGTTTACGTGATCCACGGAGATGACTTCCATCAGGGCTTCGTCACCAGAGCCTATGAGGAAGGGGAGTTTTGGGCAGACGGACAGGCGACAAATCAGCTGGAGTGGCTGGAGATCCTGAAGTTCAACTGGGAATGCATTATCGATGTGGCGGGCAAGGCGCTGTCGCGTGGAATTGACGTGTTGATTGATTACGTTGTGGAAGACGAGCTGCCGCTACTGCAAAAACTCGCGAAGGAGCATGACGCAAAATTGCATTATCTGGTGCTCACGGCGTCAGAGGAGACCATCACAAAGCGTATTCAGGAGCGCGGCGACGTGGAGATGGTGGAGCGGGCCTTGTTCCTAAAGAATAAGCTCGACCACCTTCTGGAGAACCAGGGACATCTTTATGACAATACGGGAAAGACCGTGGATCAAGAGGTAAAGGAAGTTGTGGAGTTTCTGAAGGCAATCCGGTGTGACTGTGGGGACGTCCAATGAAGCATGCCACGGAGAACCGTCCCCGGTGGCAGAAACGTGCCACGGAGAACCGTCCCCGATGGCAGGAAGGAGAGGATTATGAGGTATGTAATTGAGAATGAATGGATCAGGTGTGAGGCTGATTCTCACGGTGCGGAGCTAAAGAGTCTAGTGAGGAAAGAGGACGGAAGGGAGATTCTGTGGGGCGCCGATCCGGCGTATTGGAACAGAACTTCACCGGTGCTGTTTCCTTTTGTGGGAGCCGTGAAGAATAAGACCTATCGCCATGAGGGAAAGGAGTATGTCATTGGACAGCACGGCTTTGCGCGGGACATGGAGTTTGCGCTGGACGAACAGGAAAAGGACAGGCTCTGGTTTTCCCTGACGGATTCGAAGGAGAGTCTGGAGAAGTATCCTTTCCGGTTCCGGCTGAAAATCGGCTATTTGCTGGAGAAATCCTCCGTAAAGGTGACATGGGTCGTGGAGAATGGCGGAAACGAAAAAATGTGGTTTTCCATTGGAGCGCACCCCGGCTTTGCCATTCCGAAGCTGAGCGGTCATATGTTTCTTCTGTATGACAGGAATGGTAATCCCGTGACCAAAATCCAAAACCGCATATTTGGGCAGGGAGGATGCGTCACTGACAGGACAGAGGAGATCTCGGCGCCGAACGGTAAACTTACCATTTCGGAAGAGCTGTTTGAAAATGACGCGCTGGTTCTGGAAAATGGCCAGATTGGGAAGGCAGTACTGGCAGATGATAAGGGGAATGCGCTGGTGACCATGGAATTTGACGCGCCGCTTTTGGGTTTATGGTCACCGCCTCATAAAAATGCCCCCTTTGTGTGCATGGAACCGTGGTATGGAAGGTGTGATTCCGAAGCATTTGAGGGGGAACTGAAGGATCGGGATTATGAGCAAAAGCTGGAAGCCGGAGAGAGCTTTCACGCGGATTATGTCATCACGGTTTCCTAAGTGGCGGAGGAGTATGGGGATGAAGAAGGAATTAACGGAAGGGCAAAGGACAGCCATAGGTATATTCTTGCTCACGATCATGGGGGCGGTGATCGGCTGGGTATATGAAATGATCTTCTATCGGATCGATCTGGGGTATTTCATCAAAAGGGGTCATGGCTTTGGACCATGGCTTCCCATCTACGCCTTTGGGGCGTTGGGGCTGGCCCTGATCACCTATAAAAGAAAATTTCACCCGGCGCTTTTATTTTTCCTGTCCATGGTGGGCTCCGGCATTCTTGAGTATGTGACAGGATGGGCGCTCTATCGTTTTATGGGGGTCAGGCTATGGGATTACAATGTTGAGATTTGGAATTGGGGAAACATTGATGGTTTTGTCTGCGCCAGATCCGTATTGATCTTTGGACTGTTTGGGATGATCTTTGGCGCCGTGATTGTGCCGAGATTTATGAAATTTGTAAAACAGGCAAAGGAGCGGCCGCTGGTGATCATTTCCGCTGTATTGGCAATCGTGGTGGGCGCAGACGTAATTTTTGGTTATATCATTAAAACCGTGATCAACGGGGGGCTATAGGGTTATTAAGACTGCACTGAATGACAGATTGTTAAGGGTGCGATGAAAAGCAAGGAGCGGATTTACCGTGGAATGGAGAGTTGTATATGAGTTTAACGGAGATCAGTAAGTACATGTCCTTGATCCTGCGGCATAAGCCGGAAGAGATTGGGATTACATTGGATGAGCATGGTTGGGTAGAGGTAAAGGATCTGATCGAGGGGATTTTCAAGACTTATCCCTTTGATCTGGCCATGCTGGAGGAGATTGTGGCAACGGACAATAAGCAGAGGTATTCCTTCAGTGAGGATCATATGCTGATCCGGGCGAGAAGTTTACTGCGTCCATTGATCAAACGGGGCTAATCCCAAAGTCGCGGTTGTACGTGCATTTGTCCGGAGATCGGGAGACTGCCGTGAATGTGGGGCAGCGCCATGGAAAGCCGGTGGTTTATCTTGTGAAAAGCGGTGAGATGCAACGCGATGGCTATGTTTTCTACCGTTCCGTGAACGGAGTGTGGCTGACAAAGGAAGTTCCCGTGAAGTACCTTGTGAAACAGGAGACGTAACGCGTCACGTTAGGTGGGGCGCTGGCGTTTGGCCATGGCTTTCCAGCTGGCAAAGCAGTAACTATCATTAAAAAGAAAAGCGACAAAGCAGACAACCACGGAGATGTATTTGGAATCCTCCAGGCTGGCAAGGATCCAAAGCACGATCAAAACGATGTCATTTAGGGCGTAGGCAACGGAAAAGCAGGGACTGCGCCGGAAGGTTAGATACACGGCCACATAGCTTGTGGTGACGGACAGGGTGCTGGGGATCAGATTAGCCGTGTGAAAGAAGGATAGCAGGAAATAAAAGAGAACCGTTACGATCAAGGCGGACAGGGACATAAAAAGAATTTCTGCGGTGCAGACTTGGCCTACTTCCACTTCGGAATGCCTTCCCTTGTAGGGGTGGCGGAGCCAGGAGATGAGGGCGAAAAGCGCCATGGGCATGGTCATGCCAAGGTAGGTTATCATCTCGCCATAGTAGGAAAAGGTATAGGAAATATAGCCGTAAAGCAGGCTGAAGAGGATCATGAGAAATTGGCCTGCGGGATTGCCCTTGGCATTAAAAAGAATGGAGATCACGCCGATCAGGGAGGCGATCAGCGTCAGATGATTACTGCGGTCGAAGAGCAGGAAGGATGCAGTGATCAATAGGATGGAGGAAGCGCAAAGCGCCAGTTCCGTTTTGGTAAAGTATGCAGTGATCTTTTTTAGGATCTTCATGGCAAAAACCTCGCTCAAAAAAAATAGCACCCGCATTCACGTCTTCTAAGACCTAACGACGTGAAAACGAATGCAATCGCATTCACTACCCGGTGGCAGTTACAATCTGGGGTAGATGATAACATAATTGTTTTTGCTTGTCAATGGGGGTCGAGGGTTGGCAGGAGGCGTTTGTTTACTCCTATAAGTGAACTGAGAGCGTATAACATTGTAATGGAGGGAAATTATGGGAAGAGCAGAAAATATTACCGTATTTCAGGATACGGAGCGAAGATGTAAGACGGATCAAAGATTAAAAGAAGGAATTGCAAAGACGGTTTTGGGGCAAAGGATCATTCTGGAAGGGGATGCCGTGGCAGGGGCGTTGCCGGGCCTTTCTACCAACAAAAATCGTTATGAAAGTACTGCAAGGATTGTGGTATCGAAGAAAAGATCCTATGAGGCGGCAGGTGCCTATCAGGGGAAAAAGGTCTGCGTTCATAATTTTGCTTCCGCATCAAACCCGGGTGGCGGCGTAACGAAGGGCTCCAGTGCGCAGGAAGAGTGCCTGTGCAGATGTTCCACCTTGTATTTTTGTCTGAATACGGATAAACCATGGAATGCGTTTTATGGACCTCACAGGGCGGCGCAGGATCCCATTCATAATGATGATTGCATTTACACGCCGGGCGTGATCGTGTTTAAGACGGACGAGGCGATGCCGCGGAGCATGCCGCAGGAAGATTGGTACGAGGTAGATGTGATCACTTGTGCGGCACCGAATCTGCGTGAGCGTCCCAGTAATCAGATGAACTCGGGTGACGGACAAGCTGCGGTCAAGCTTTCGGAGCGGGAGCAGCTCGTCCTTCATGAGAAAAGGCTGCGCAGGATTCTTGACATTGCGGTGGCAGCAGGCGAGGAGGTTGTGATCCTTGGTGCTTTCGGCTGCGGCGCATTTGAGAACGATCCACAGGCCGTTGCAATGGCTGCAAGGAACGTGATAGGGGATTATCTGCATGATTTTGAAACCATTGAATTTGCAATTTATTGCTCGCCGAGGGATGAGAGAAATTACGGATTCTTTGAACGTGCGATGAAGTGACGGAGGAGATTTACAGTGAGCGTAAATGATAAGGCGACGGTAGAAAAACAGTATCAGACTTCAAAGAATTTAAATGCAAGAATATCCATCCATGATAAGTATTCTGTCAACAAACAGGGTTTTGGTAACTGGATCACTTCCCAATACGAAATCGAAGAGGGAATGGCGGTGTTGGAGCTTGGCTGCGGCACCGGGAGCATGTGGATGGGAAAGGGCGAATTGATCAGGAAATGTGGAAAACTGATCCTTTCCGATTTTTCGGAGGGAATGCTGGAGCAAACAAGGGAGACGCTGCAGGGATGTGAGGAGATTGATTATCAGGTGATCGACGTGCAAAAGATACCCTATACGGATGAAACGTTTGACATGGTGATCGCCAACATGATGCTGTATCACGTCCCGGATCTTTCCAAAGGCTTGAGCGAAATTCGGCGCGTCTTGAAAAAAGGTGGGAGATTTTACTGTGCCACTTATGGTGAAAACGGCATCATGGAATATATTTACGGCCTTTTTGAAAACCGCATGGCGAAGGCGGATTATGTATATTCCCTGACGGGGATGTCCGACCTGCAAAAGCTTCCGAGGGAGGAGCTTCTTAAGGTTTTGGAGGCCAATACCGTCGACGGCGTTTTACGCGTTCCCAAGGAGTATGGAATGTTTGTGGCGAGGTGACGGTAAATGCTTTTTGTCCAGGCGTTAGATACGTATTATGATAAACAGGAGCGGTCTTCACAATATGCTAGGTTAAGAAGTGGGGACATGTTTCGAAAAATTGAAGTAAACAGGATCAAAGAATGCGAGGTGTTTGCGCAGATCCTAAGCCTCCGGTATGATGCAAATGGTGCGGGTTCACCGGCAAAGCCTTATAATGAAGCATATAGGCAGTATGGAACGGAAATATTTACCGAAGGAAATGCCAATCGATATGATAATTATAACAAGCTGTTAAAGTTTATCCGTATTTTCAAGGAAGAGGCCGGATACCGGATAATGTTTTGTGATGAAAACGTCGAGTGGTGTCCAACAAAACGGCGTGGACGCAACGAGGCTTATAACAAAGAACATTCGATTTTTTATCACAGAGACAGAATGAATGAAACGGCGTTTATACTGGGGAATAACCAGTATGGAAGGATATTGTTTAACAACAGATATGTTGATCCGGACAGTCAGGCATGGCATTACGGTTGGCATATTTATAATATGATTCATTGCGATATATCCGAATGTAAAGAAAAAATGTTTTTTAAGAAGGATCCTGATTACGTCTACAGGCAGCTTTTGGACCTCAGATAAGCTGTATAAGGAGGATTGTCATGAGCGCTTGCGGGATGTTGGCCATAAGGCGCGTTTAGGGAACGGATATACAGCCATGCGGCATGATGAAGATGCGGAAATGACCGAAAACAAAACGGAATGAAAGTGGATCGGAAATTGCGGGGAAACATATGATCAGATTAAAATCAGTTACAAAAGAAAATTTAGATGACATACTTGCCCTTAGGGTACATGGAGAGCAGGAAGGCTATGTGTCTTCCAATGCGGAATCCCTGGCACAGGCTTACGTATATTCCGGGACAGCATGGCCCTTTGGCGTGTATGAGAATGAAACACTTGTGGGTTTTATCATGATGGGCTATTATGAAGCAAAGCACTATTATACCCTTTGGAAATTTATGATCGATCGCAGATTTCAGAACAAAGGATATGGGCGGCAGGCGCTCAGGCTGGGTCTGGCTTTTCTCAAGGAGAAGTTTGGCCCGGAGGAGGTCTATACCGGAGTGGCCCCGGGAAACAGCGTGGCGAAGAAGCTCTATGAGTCTGTCGGGTTTGTGGATACGGGATTTCGGGAATTTGGGATGGAAGAGATGTGCTTGAAGCTGAAGGATTTATGAAGCCAGGGGATTGCGAGCTGGCAAGTAGGGGGACTGTTTGAAAAACTGGGGAATTGCAACCCAAGCGTTATCGCATGCCATTAGAGAGGCTTTTCAGAATGGTGCGGAAACATTGTGGGTAGATCCTCATCCTGAAAACGGGAAAGCGATAGCCCTATATCAAAGGCTAGGATTTGTTCGGAAGAAGATGCGTTGCCCTCTGAAAAGTAGGTGAAGAAATTGAGTTTAACGGAGATTAGTAAATATGTAGCATTGATCCTGCGGCATAAGCCGGAAGAGATCGGAATCACTTTGGACGAGCATGGTTGGGCGAACGTGGAGGAACTGATCCAGGGGATAGCCAAGACAAACCCGTTTAACTTGGAAATGCTAGAGGAAATTGTTGCGACGGACAATAAGCAGCGTTACTCGTTCAACGAGGATCACACGCTGATCCGCGCAAACCAGGGACATTCCATTCCCGTGGACGTGGAGTTGGAAGAGTGCGTTCCGCAGGAGGTTTTATATCACGGAACCGGAGAAAAGTATACGGGATCCATTGACGCCCAGGGCTTACTCCCGAAGTCAAGGCTTTACGTGCATCTCTCTCATGAAAGAGAGACAGCTGTGAAGGTTGGGCAGAGGCACGGCAAGCCCGTGATCTATCGGGTGCAAAGCGGTGACATGCACAGGGACGGATTCAAGTTTTATAAGTCTGTAAACGGCGTGTGGCTCACCAAGGAAGTGCCCGTCAAGTATCTCCGTAAAGAGAACGCGGAGTGATCTAAAAGGGACATGAAAAAGAACTAAAAATGTTTTTTGATGTATTGGAAATCGTAAGGGAGTTTTATTATTTTTCGGAGGAAGAAAAGAATTTGGCGCTCAGTAGAATAGAGCAAAATGAATTGGCAAAGGGTGAAATAAGCGATGCATAACGTTATATTATTAAATGGACCTTCCTCAGCAGGGAAATCGACGCTCTCTAAGGAGTTGCAAAAAAGGCTTAGAGAAAAAAATAAGGACTCCGTCATTATTTCCATCGACGATTATATGGTAACGGATCCGATAGAAACCATTTATGAGGATGACATTTTTGAGATTATGCCAGCCATGTGCCGCGATCTCAAAGAAGCGGTAAGGGATGGGAAGATCGTCATTATGGACCATGCGATCACTAGCGAGAGGATTTTTGAGGCGTTTCTTGATGCCACAAAAGAAGCAAACGCATTGACGGTAAAAGTCATCTGCGACATTGATGTTTTACGGCAGAGGGAAAAAGAGCGGGGAGACAGATGCCCTGGATCTGCGGAGGCCTCACTTAAGTATCTTTGGCCGAAGGAAGGATATGATCTTTGCATAGATAATGGCAAGGTTTCCGCGGCGGAAAACGCGGAGATTATCTTGAAACAATATATATAAAAGATCTGTTGACGCAAGGAGGGAGCCATGAATTTAGTAATCCATGATCTGACGGAAGAGGAATGGAGAAGGATTGCATCTAAATACGATGGTTGGAAAGTGGTCTCTGACAATGGGACGATCAAGCCCTGCATTGGATGCTTTGGATGTTGGGTAAAGTCCCCGGGAGAGTGCGCGATTAAGGATGGTTATGACCAGATGGGGGCACTGATCCATCATGCGGATGAAGTGCTCGTGATCAGCAAATATACCTATGGCGGACTGAGCAGCTTTGTGAAAAATATTTTCGACAGGAGCATTGGATGGGTGTCACCCTATTTTGAAGTCTATGAGGGGGAGATGCATCACAAAAAAAGATATCCGGAGGATAAGCCCATGTCCTTTGTTTTCAGGGGCGCGGGGCTGACGGAGGAGGATCAGGCGAAGGCGCGAGGATATGTGGAAGCGGCCTGCAGAAATTTTCACGCGAAAATAAAGAGCATCACTTTTGAAACGCTTGAAAGTGCTGATTCGGGATTGCGAGGGAGGAATGCGGAGGATAGTCTTGCATCGACAAGCGTGCAGAAGACCGGAGGCGCGCAGGAAGTCAGCGAGACCATGGAAGTAGGGCGCCTTGTGATGCTAAATTGCAGTCTCAGGGCAGACAATGCGAATTCGAAGAAATTCATGAAAAGAATCCTTCCGCTGTTGGAGACGGAAGCGGAGATCATTAATCTTTCTTCTTATCTTGCGCATCCAGAAAAGCTTGTGGAATTACTGCTGTCCGCCGAGAAAATTGTGCTGGGAATGCCCCTTTATGTGGACGGCGTGCCTTCCGCGCCGCTTCGCATCATGGAACTGTTGGAAAAGAGCGGCAAGATGGAAGGAAAGAAGATTTATGTTGTTGCAAACATGGGCTTATACGAAAGCAAGCAGATTTGTCATTTGCTGAGTATTGTGAAAACATGGTGTGAGACCTGCGGTTCGGAGTATTGTGGAGGTCTTGCGATCGGTGCAGGCGAGATGCTGAAAATGATGATGCGCTCGGAGAATATCGATAAGGGCCCTTCGAAGAACATGGCGGAGGGCACAAAGAAGATTGCGGCAGCCATCAATGCGGGGCAGGCGATTGAGGATATTTATGCGGATCCTTTTAAGTTTTCGCGGGGTATGTACATATTTGCGGCGAACGCCAGCTGGCCCTTGGATGCAAAGAAAAATGGTTTAAAGAAGAAAGACCTGTTTAGGCAATTATAACGAATCAGCGTATTGGATTTCCAGCGCAGAAACATGAAATCCGTTATCGTCCAAGATGATTGGAGGATGCTTGAGATAATGATTTATGTTTTAGAAAACACGGAAAAGGTAAAAGAACTTTTTGAGGGCTGGGAGGAGACTCTTGTATACTCCTGTCTGCAGAAGGTGATGGGAAAAATGTTTGTGACGGATTTGGAATGTCCAAAGTCGGCCATGGCGTTTGTGGGCTGTTTTGCATTTTATGCGGGAGAGCCCGACAAGGAGCTTGTCGCAACAAAGCCAGAGTGCTTTATCATCATGACGCCGCAAAATGAAGCGTGGGCGGCTTTGATCGAAGAGTGCTTTCCAGATTCCAAAAGGGTCACAAGATACGCGATCAAGAAGGATACGCAGTTTGACATTAGATATCTGTTGGATCAAAGAACGCGTTTTTCAAAAGAGTTTGGCATCTTCGGATATGAGATGAAAACAATTGATGGAGACATGTATGACCTCTGTATGCAGGATCCCGTGACCAAAGATTTTGTCTCATCCTTTGAAAGCAAGGAGCAGTATCTGGAATGGGGACGCGGAGTAGTCATCCTAAAGAACGGACGGATCGTTTCAGGTGCTTCCTCCTACACAAGTTATCGGGGAGGCATCGAGATTGAAGTCGATACCATGCCGGAGGAAAGGCGTAAAGGACTTGCAACGATCTGTTGTAGCGCGCTAATCCTAAATTGCTTAGAAGAAGGATTGTATCCAAGCTGGGACGCGCACGACATGAATTCAGTGCACCTGGCAGAGAAGCTGGGTTATGAGCTTTCGCATGAGTATGTAGCATATGAAGTGGCGAGAACATATAGAACGCATTGAAGAATGTTTGTGATGGCAAAGGAGTATCGGACAGAAGAACGAAATTGGGGAGGAGAAGAAAAATGACAAAGGAAAACTTAAAAGATAAGACACTGAAGGAGCTGCTGGAGAACCCTTTGATTTCGGCGGTTGCAAAGGATGCCATTCGCAAGATGGATCTTACCCAGGAGGAGTACTATACTTGGACGCTTCAGGAGATCGCTGACAAAATGGGATGGAAGAATCTGGAAAGAGGCTTCCAAAGATTATTGGAGGTTGCATCGAAGGGGGAGTATTGCTTTAAGCTGTATGACCCGAAGGAATGCGAGGGAGATCCAGAAAAGGAGAGCGCTCACATTGTCTTTTTTCCTTCGGATGACGCCTTGGCAAATGAGAGGCCCTTTATCTTCTTAGTGCCTGGAGGGGGACTGGTCAATGTGTGGAATTTGACGGAAGGCTGGCCGGTTGCTTGTACGTTTAATGAGCTGGGGTATCATGTCGTGATCCTGACCTATCAGGTTGACGTGGACGAGGGCGCGTTAGTGGCCATGGGCGACATGGCTAGAGCCTTTGAAATTATAGAGGCGAAGAAAGATACATTTCACGTGGATCCTGCAAAGTATGTCACCTGTGGATTTTCTTCTGGCGGATACTTAGTATGTCTGTGGAATTCAGAAAAAGGGTATTGTGCCTATGGCATTGCAAAGCCAAGTGGGTGCTTCCCTATTTACTCCATGACTTCTTATCGTATTCTTAGAGATTTTGTAGATTGGGATGATGAGAACGAAATGGAAGAGTGTGCCGTGGAAACGGTAGGTTGCTCCATGGAGGAGGCTTGTAACAGCTGCTTTGAGATTCCAGAGCATGTGGAAGGCTTTCCGCCTACTTATGTTGTCACCATGGAAGGAGATAATGTTTGTAATCCTGAGCATTCGAAACGGCTTGCCGAAGCGCTGAAGGATGCGAAGATTCCCTGTAGGTTTGAGTTAGGACCTGAGGGTTGGCACGGCTTCGCGGATGGTATTGGCATGAGCATGGAGGGTTGGCCAGAGAGGGCAATTAATTGGCTGAAGGAGAACTGTCCCCAGTGACATAGAGTAGACGAAATGGGATTAGGAAGAAATCATTGAAAATAAAAAAGACATGAGGGGAAAGAAAAGACATGGGAATCAATGACAAGGCATCTGTGGAAGCACAGTATCAAAATTCAAATAATCTGAATACGCGTATCTCGATTCATGATAAGTATTCGACCAATAAGCAGGGATTTGGAAATTGGATTATGTCGCATTATGAGATCAAAGAAGGCATGACCGTACTGGAGCTCGGATGCGGTACTGGCAGTATGTGGGTAGGGAAGAAAGACCTGATTAAGAAGTGCTCGAAGCTGATTCTCTCTGATTTTTCGGAGGGCATGCTGGAAAAGACAAAAGAGACCCTGCAGGGAGTGGAAGGGATTACTTACGAGGTCGTTGATATTCAAAACATTCCCTATGAGAGCAATACATTTGACATCGTAATTGCAAACATGATGCTGTATCACGTGCCAGATCTTTTCAAGGGACTATCCGAGGTCCGCAGGGTGCTGAAAGCAGATGGGAAATTCTATTGCGCGACCTACGGTGAGAACGGGATCATGGAGTATATTGGAGGATTGTTTAAAGATTATGGCGTGAGTTCTCATACGAATCTGGCGTTTACGTTGCAAAATGGAGCAGACAGTCTCTCAAAGGCATTCGCAAAGGTGACGCGCTATGACTATGAGGATTCTTTAGCTGTAACAAATTTAGAGGATATGGCAGATTATGTTTATTCCCTGACGGGAATGTCCGAGCTTCGGCAGGTTCCAAGGGAAACCATGCTGGCGGTATTCGCAGAGCATGCGACAAATGGCGTGCTTTCCGTGCCAAAGGAATATGGCATGTTTGTGGCGAGTGGAATGGCGTCGGAGAGCAAGGCATAAGGGTTCGCGAAGCCCCCTTCTTGGAGGAGATATAAGCATGAAATTTGCAGTATTATCAGACATACACGGGAATTACCCGGCGCTGAAGGCGGTGCTCGAGGATGCGAAGAGGCGTGGCGTGGATGACTTTATCGCCGCGGGAGATTATTGCCTGAGCGGACCTTGGCCAAACGAGTGCATCATGGCGTTAAAGGAGTTTCCTGGAAAGCATGTCATTCGCGGAAATGAAGAACGGTATTTGGAGAATCTGATCGGGAAGGATCAAAGCAAGTGGACGGATGGTCAGATGCAGATTTCCTATTGGAATTTCCGGAACATTCGCGAAGAGAATTTGAATTATGTATTGTCGTTGCCTCAGAAGACAGCCTTTGAATGCAATGGTTTGAAGATTCATGTGGCTCATTCCTCGGATACTTTTATCGGGGAGTATGAATTCCCGCATTTTGGTCCGGGAATCTTTTCGAAAAAGTATGAAAATATCGAGGTGACGCCGGAGATGGTAAGGAAGGACATTCATGCCATATTGGAGACGGATGCAGATTTCCATGCGAGGGTGGCGGCTCTGGAGGACGGGGTTTATATTTTCGGTCACAGCCATATCCAATGGAGCTATAAGGCGAGTGATAGGAATGTGCTGTTAGTTAATCCAGGCTCCTGCGGACTGCCGCTGGATGCCATCAAAGATAGTTTGCCGTACTCAATTTTGACGGTCACGGAGGATGGGGAAATTAGCCTGGAGGAGATCCGGATACCTTTTTCCATGGCGGATTACGTGGAGGAGGTCAAGAAGACGACGCAGTACGCGGAAGCAAACATATGGAGCAAGGTGATCTTCCAAGAGCTCTTGACGGCAAGGGAGCACCTGATGTTTTTCTTATGGTTTGCGGACGCGTTTGCGAATGAAATGGGCGACCACCAAAGACCCTTCACCGTCGAGACCTGGGAAAAGGCATACGAAGCTTGGCAATTAAGGTGACGGAATTTGTGGTACAAATCGCACCCGTAGTGAAGACAAAAAACGGGATGCTAGGGAAAAATATAGTTGGCGAGAAAAATTTGTTAATGTTATAATAACCTTTCACGGATTTATTCCACTATGAGATTAGGGGGCAAAAACATGACCAATGAAGAATTAAAGAACTATTATTTTGGAGCATATAGCTTTGAGGAAGTAGAAGGTGGCTGGTTGCAGGCGTTCCAATACACAAAGGCGCAGATGGAATATTTCAAGGACGCGTTTGATTTTTGGTATGACAGATGCATGGCATCGACGTCGAAGACGATCGAGATGAATACGGAGGCAACGAAGCTTTCCTTTGAATTCAAGATTATTTGGATGGGATCTCCTGACTCCTTTGAGCTTGAGGTGGAAGGACAGATTTCGAAGATCGCCTATGTGATGGATTTCATGAAGGAGGGAATGCCTGAGCCTGATTTCTCGAAGGGATTTCCTGGATGGAATCTTCCGAAGGAGGGAAAAATCGAGTGGGAGCTTCCTGAGGGGAAGAAGCATGTCGTGATCTATCTGCCTGCGGATGCGACCGTACTCGTACGTAATTTAGAGATCAATGCGGCAGCCGAGAGACCTGCAAAGAACGAGAAGGTACTGTGGCTTGGAGATTCCATCACCCAGGGCTTTGGACCGCTTCGTTCAGGGCAGACCTATGTTACCGTTGCAAACAGAATCCTGAATTATGATATTGTCAATCAGGGGATTGGCGGTTATGTCTATGATAAAAAGTCCTTAATGAAGATGGATGGATATCAGCCCGACAAGATCATCGTTGCGCTTGGAACGAATCAGTACGGATCGGAGACCATGATTGACGTCGAGGAATATTATGAGACCCTGATGGGCATTTATGGAAATGAGATTCCGATTCTCTGCATCTCACCGATTTGGCGCGGAGATCAGCCAGAAGGCTATGAGAAGTTTGTAAGCTTCTGCGAGAACATCAAGAAGATCGCAGGAGGCTATCAGAATGTTACTGTTGTGGATGGGTTCACGCTGGTGCCCCATTTGAAGGAATACTATTTAGACAACCTGCATCCGAACTGCCTTGGAACGGAGAATTATGGAAGAAACCTCGTGGAGGCAATTCGAAAGATCGGGTTCTAGTTGACATGTTAGAAAGTGAAGTGAGACAAAATGAAATTACCGGAAAGTTTTTATGAAGTTGCGAAGGACTATGGCGTGCCAAAGGAGGAGATTCTTTTTGGCGCCATGGCAGATTTTGATATTGAGTACAGGTTTGCAGATACGGTGGTGGCGCTGACGAAGGAAAAGCTCCTTGTCGCGGCGTATCCCTATCGCGAGAAGCAGGAGTTTCGACTTGGCGGCTACGGCGGCATGCAGAAGGATGCCGTGCTGGAGGGGAAGCCTGCATTGACGATTTATCCGCTGGATAAGGTGGAGAGTTTAAAGGTGCTTCGCCAAATTAGCACTGGCGTACTCATGGGAGAGATCGAAGGCGCGGAGCGTTTCCTGTGCCAGTTCTCCAATACGAAGCAGGGCTATTTCCACAAGCTGACGGATCTGCTCAAGAAGATCAAGGACAAGGAAGAGATCAAGGACGAAGATCTCGACGTTGAGAAGGGGAAGGAGGTTTGCCCGAAGTGTGGCATGCTCTATCCTGATCAGGAACGCAAGGTTTGCCCAAAGTGCTTGGACAAGCGCTCGGTGCTCTTCCGCATTATGGGATATTTTAAGCCTTACAAGCTCCAATTGGCGATCATGGTATTGTGCTATCTCGGCAATGTAGGACTGAATCTTGCATGGCCGTATTTGAGTGGTACGATCCTGTATGATAAGGTGCTGGCAAAGAATCCTGAGTTTTTGGAATTCTTGAAGCTACCCGCTGGGAAATTTGGAACGGCACTGGTGATGGTTGTGATCGCCATGATCATTGCGAAGGTGATCGGTCAGTTCTTTGGAATTTTGCAGGGCGTGATGACGGCAAATGTCGCGCCGCATGTGGTGGGAACGATTAAGAGCCAGGCGTTTACAGCCATGGGCAGACTGTCTATCAGCTTCTTTACCAGACGCCAGACGGGCGGTCTGATGACAAGAGTGTGCGATGATGCGGAGCAGATTTCGTCCTTCTTTATCGACGGCATTCCGTATTTCTTTATCAACGTGCTGACGCTGATCGTAACCACGGTGGTGATGTTTATTCTTAGTCCCATCCTTGCCTTGGCGTGCGTGATTTTAATGCCAGTGCTTGTCGTGATGAGCTATAACATGCTGCCTCATCTTTGGCATTACTATGGCAAGCGCCACCGTGCCAACAGGCGCATGAACAGCCAGATCAACGAGAATCTGACGGGTGCCCGCGTGGTAAAGGCGTTCGGCCGTGAGCAGCAGGAGATCGGACGCTTTGACAAGAACAACAAGAGGGTGAAAAACTCTGAGATTGATCTTGCACATTATGATAACAAGTTTTTTGCATTGTATTATTCCGTGGAGGATACGATTTCCTTCCTGGTATGGGCTGTCGGCGGTGCGCTGATGATCAGCGGCTTTATGTCCGCACAGGAGGGAGCAGCCATCGGCGGCAAGGAGATTTCCCTTGGTTTGCTTTTGACCTTCTCGGGTTATGTGGGACAGCTTAAGGGACCCTTGGAGTTTATGTCGCACATCATTCGTTGGTATACGAACTGCATGAACTGCGGACAGAGACTTTTCGAGATCATTGATGCCGTTCCTGAGGTGCGCGAGGTACGCGATCCCTACAGACCGTCCGAATTACAAGGAGAGATTGAACTGAAGAACGTGACCTTTGGATATGAGCCGCATAAGCCGATCCTAAAGGATATCAGCTTCCACGTAAATGCAGGAGAGGTATTCGGCATCGTGGGGCGTTCTGGCGCGGGAAAATCCACGCTGGTAAACCTGATCTCCAGACTCTATGATACGGAGGAGGGAGAGGTCTTGGTGGATGGTGTGAACGTAAAGAAGTTTGGCTTTAGGGAGCTTCGAAAAAACGTGGCCATGGTGAGTCAGGAGACCTATATCTTTATGGGAACCGTGGCAGAGAACATTGCCTATGCAAGGCCTGATGCAACGCGCCAGGAGATTATCTCCGCGGCCATGCAGGCGAGCGCGCATGACTTTATCTGCAAGATGCCGGAGGGGTATGATACGATCCTTGGTTCTTCAGGGAGATCCCTGTCCGGCGGTGAGAAGCAGAGAATTTCCATTGCGAGAGCGATTTTGGCGGATCCGAAGATTTTGATCTTGGATGAGGCAACCTCAGCCGTGGATACCGAGACGGAGCTTGCGATTCAAAAGTCGCTGGAGCGTTTGGAGAAGGGCAGAACCGTGATTTCCATCGCGCACAGACTATCGACGCTGCGCAATGCAACGCATCTGATCGTGCTGGATGAGGGAAGACTGACGGAGTCAGGAACGCATGCGGAGCTGATGGCAAAGAAGGGAACCTACTACAAGCTGAACGAGCTGCAGACGAAGGCGCTCGCAATGAGGGGACTGGAGTAGACTAAGGAAAGACTCGGGGGCTGGCTTGGATATGATCTTCCAGGCGTGCCCTGCGGCACATCCCTCACTGCGTTCGGGATCGCAAGCATACTTTCATAGGTGTTAGCATTGCTGTTTATGGATGAGTATTTAGAAAGATTGAGGAAAAGACATGAGTGAAAACATGGATTTGTTGGATTTGAATATAAATGATGAGTTTAATGAGGAGGAGCTGAAGAAGGAGTCGGAGGAGCTGCTGGAGATGCGGTTTCTGACGAAGGAGAATGCGACCTTTGCGAGGACGGAGGGCGGCTTTGTTTCCTTAAAGTTTGGGGACAAGGAGTATAAGAGAATAGGCGTGTATTTGACCTTTCCACTGACGAATCCTGAGGAGTTTATCTCCATCCGTGAGGCGGATGAAAAGGCGAAGGAAATCGGCATGGTCGAGGATTTAAAGACACTTCCGAAGGATCAGCAGGAGATGCTCCGTGAGCAGATCAGACTCCGCTATTTTATGCCCGTGATCAAGAAGATCATGGAGATTAAGGAAGAATATGGGTATGCCTATTGGCACGTGGAGACCAGCTTTGGCGTATGCCGTTTTACGACGCATATGAGTGGTGACGTCGTTGTTTCCCTGAGTGAGTCGAGACTGCTTGTGAAGGACATTGACGGCAACCGCTATGAGATTCCTGATTTTTACGCGCTGAGCGTACAGGAGAAGAAAAAGCTGGATTTGTTTATATAGCGCGTTTCCTACAAGCGACGCGGAATGCGAATAGGAGCGACGTGAATTCTTAGAGGTAAAGTGACATGAAATTATTATTTACGTTAACGGGAAGCCAGTTGGAGGCCCTGGCGCCTTCTCCTGGTGAGAAATTAGTATATTGCGTCCCGGCGGATCTTGCCTATGACATTCAGGCGGCAGGTAAGACTGCTCCTGATGCAAAGGGAAGCGGAGCCGGTGAGGCAAAAACGGCGGCTGACGGCACAAAGAAAAGCGGAGCTTTCGGGGCCGTGGCAGATCGGTATGAAACGAACGTGTTTCTTGCCGTGACGAATCAAAGATTAGTGGTGCTTGCCGGGGATCAGATGACCTATCAGACAAAGCTCAAGGACTGCAAGAAAATTCGCTGCGAGCATCAGGTTGGCTGTGGCATCATTACCGTCATGGATCTTGAAGAAAATGAAACCTGCATTGCGAGGGTTTCGATGCGCCAGATTGTACGCGCATCCTATGCGGTGCGCGGCGCACAGGCGATTGTAACTTCTTATCAGGAGTTTGGTGATGCGCAGAGGGCTGAGGAGGTAACAAGCTCGGAATATGAGACCTATTGCGAGAAGTGTGGACGTGCCCTGCCAGGCACCAGCACCTGCCCTTACTGCGAGGGCAAGATGGACATCGCAAAGAAGTTTATGAATCTTTGTGGTGGTTTTGTGGGAAAGCTTTTATTGATCAGCTTGTCCATGCTGGTGATTTCTGGCATGAACATGGCGCGTCCCATGGTACAGCGCTGGTTCATTGATGACGCGCTCTCGACGGGAAAGGGAACCTGGGCGGATCTGGGTGTTTTTGTTGGCATTTCCTTTGCGTTCCTGATCGGTGCGATTCTCTTGGAGGTGTGGAAGAATCTGGCCTGCATTAAGCTGGGCTCGGCGCTTTCCATGTCCCTGCGTGAGAAGCTCTATTGCAAGATTCAGGTATTGTCCCTTTCCTTTATCAACAAGAGAAAGCCGGGCGAGCTCATGAACAGAGTGTCGCGTGATACTGGTCGTATCCGTGAGTTCTTTGAGGAAGTATTTGGCTACATGTTTTCGACCCTGTTGACCATGATCGTATCCTTGGTGGTTATGGTGACGATCAGTCCTGTCATGACGGGCTTATCGCTCATGTTTGTGATCGTTGTGTTTGTGCTGATGAAGATTTTCTGGCATCACATTCACATGATTTTCCATCGCCAGTGGATCAAATCAGATGAGCTCAGCAACAGCATTCAGGACATTATTTCCGGCATGAGAATTGTAAAGACCTTCGGAACGGAGGACCGCGAGGCAGAGCGCTTTTCGAAAAAGGCGAAGGACTACGCGCAGACCCAGTCGAGGAATGAGACCTTCTGGGCTATCTTCTTCCCGATTTTGACCTTCCTTTTGGGCTGTGGTACCTATGTGGCCGTGCTCTTTGGAGGTAACGACGTATTGGCTGGAAAGATGACCATGGGTCAGCTGGTACAGTTTATGACCTACAGCGGCTATTTGTTTGGACCTTTGGGATGGATGACACATCTGCCCAGAATGGTCATGCAGATGGTGACAAGCTTGAATCGTATCTATGACGTGCTTGATGAGGAGCCGAAGATCAAGGACCGCGATGGCAGCAAGGAGATTGCCATCAAGGGACATTTCCAGTTCGACAAGGTTTCCTTTGGCTATAACAGCTATGAGCCCGTGCTGGAGAATATCAATTTTGAGGTGCATCCTGGTGAGATGATCGGTCTTGTTGGCGCATCTGGTACGGGAAAATCCACGATGATCAATCTGATCATGAGATTGTATGACCCTGATCAGGGACGCATCGTTTTGGACGGCGTGGACCTTAGGGATGTCAAGGTGGAGAATCTGCACTCTCAAATTGGCGTTGTACTGCAGGAGACCTTCCTGTTCTCAGGAACCATTCTCGACAACATTCGTTTTGCAAAGCCAACGGCAACGCTGGCGGAGGTCATCCAGGCGGCGAAGGCGGCCAATGCGCATGACTTTATCTGCAAGACGCCCGACGGCTATAATACCTATGTCGGGGAGCATGGCTATAATCTTTCTGGCGGCGAGAGACAAAGAGTTGCCATCGCGAGAGCAATCCTAAATAACCCGAAGCTTTTGATTTTGGACGAGGCGACCTCGGCGCTGGATACCGAAAGTGAATTCCTGATTCAGCAGGCGTTAAATCGTCTGATCCAGGGAAGGACGACCTTTGCCATAGCCCACAGATTGTCCACGCTGCGTGAGGCGAACCGATTGATTGTCATCGACAAGCATTCCATCGCGGAGATGGGCAGCCATAATGAACTTTTGGAGAAAAAGGGCATATATTATGGATTAGTAACAGCTCAGCTCAAGATGGCAGAGGGACGGCCGGAAGCAGAAGAGGAAGTGGCCGAGGCAACGGCATAGGATCAGAAAACGGATAAGGCTTTGGCAAATTCGATGAGGAACCCGTAGGAAATCAGGTCGGGACTTGGAGAAAATTGGAGATGGAAAAACCACGGAAAACGTGGTAGAATAAAATCAGATCAAAGCAGAAAGCATATGAGGGGTACTAAAAAGCGCCAGCAGACATGCCGATAAGAGTGGCAAGAGGTTTGGACTGACGGAAAGGAGGGTGCCTATGAAATTTGAAAGAGTAGATGAGAAAACGATACGGTGTTTCATCTCGAATGAAGAGCTAGAAGACTATCAGATTGATTATAAGGACTTTGTGCTTCGGAGTGAAAAGGCTCGGGAAGTCGTGCGTGACATCATTACGCAGGCATCTGAGGAAGTGGGCTACAAACCTCCTAAGTTTGCGTTTGACATGTCCATTATGATGTTGCCGGAGCAGGGACTGGTTTTGACCTTCAGTGAGAGCGATCCCTTGATGGATAAGGATGGCGGGCGGCTGATGGAATACCTGAAGGAAATGAAAAACGCCTTCATGAATGCCGCAACAAAGAAAGGCGAGAACCAGCAAAATGCACCGACGGAGACTGGGGCAAAGAAGGGAAAGGATGCGGAGCAGCCTGTTCAGCCCGAGGAAGGGATTTTCGAATTTCGGAATCTGGCTGACGTCATGGAGCTGGCGAGTGTCGTTCCAAAGACGCTTCGCGTACATAGTGAGCTTTATCGCATGAAGGATCGGTATTATCTTTATTTGCAGAAGGGCACGGCTGCTTATCAGAGATATAGCAAGCTTTGCATTCAGGCGATGGAATTTGCTGAAATCTATGGCGCAAACCAGCAAAAGCTTCTTTTTGTGAAGGAGCACGGCGAGTGCCTAATCGCGGATGGCGCACTGCGAAAGCTCCATGTAGAAAAGGAGCCGCGCGGTGTTAAGAAAGCAGCGGGAAGAAAGAAGAACATTTAAGGAAAGTCAATGGGTGCATATAGATTTCATTATCCGCCCATTGACTTTTTTATATCCCAAGTAGCTAGATCAGAAGATTTTGCATGTCATCAGGAAGTGGTGCAACAAATTCGAGCGGTTCTCCCGTCATTGGATGGGGGAAGGATAGACGATGGGAGTGCAGCGCCTGGCGAGATAAGGAAGAAGCTTCCTCTGAGGGATTGTACAGGTAATCTCCGACAAGGGGATATCCGATGTATTTCATATGAATACGGATTTGATGGGTACGGCCCGTCCCTAAGATGAGGGAGACGAGGCTGTACCCATTTTTTTCTTCCAAAACGCGGTAATGGGTGACGGCGGGCTCGCCGTTTTCATAATCTACCCAGCGTTCAATGATGGAGCCTGGCTTTCGGCCAAGAGGCGCCGTTATCGTGCCGGAGGAGGGCGTGACGGTGCCGCGGACGATGGCATGATACTCGCGCGTGAAGCTTTGTGGCAATGGACTCCAAGGATCCTTTGGAGTGGAAGACTGACATCTGGTTTGTTGCGTCTTGGCGGCAACGAGATCTCCTAAGATTCCGGCACTGACAAAATGCTTTGCAATCACGGTTAAGCCAGAGGTGTCACGATCAAGACGACCAATGCAACGAAAGACAAACGACACTCCCTTTTGCTGAAAATAGTAGGCTAAAGCATTGGCAAGGGTATTGTCATAATTATTCTGCGACGGATGAATCGGCATGCCGGCAGGTTTGTTAACGACAAGAAGATCCTCGTCCTCATAGACGATGTTGAGAGGGAGCTTTACGGGAACGATATTCTCCGAGGAGACTTCCTCCTTGATTTGCACGGTTAATATGTCGCCAGAGTTAAGGCGGGCGTTCATATGGGCAGGGGCACCATTTAGCAGAATGCCGTCGGGGAGCTGCTTTATGATTTTAAGGTTCTGCGTTGAGTAGTCCTTGGATTTTAGGAAGCCCTTGACGGTGAGGGGGATCTCTAAGGATGTATTTGACAGATGATAGGTTAGGGTTCTAGTCATAATGGCATACCTCTTTAAGGAACAAATAAAGGAACGAGTTAATATTATCATTAAGTTAGATGGATGGCAAACAAAAGTATTTATGGGATAACTTTCAGTATCTGAGTTTGCCGGATGCATAGACTAGTTATGCTTGACAATTTGTATTATTCTGTACTAAAATAGATTTCGCAAATCGAAAGACGATGAAGAGGGTTAGTAGGAGCTTGGAAACACCCCAGAGAGAGAACCGTTTGCTGAGAGGTTCTTGTGTGGAGGGCTTTGAACCTGCCTTGGAGTTCTGTATGAAACAATAAAGCAAGGGCATGATGTTTGCTGGCTATTGGGAAATGCAGCGTAGGATCGGCGTTAACGATTACGAGAGATGGATGCGAGTTTGATTACATCAATTAGGGTGGTACCGCCGGTTTCCGGTCCCTTTTACGGGATGGAAATGGGCGGATTTTTGTAGTGAGGAAGGAAATTAAGCGGCAGTAAATTAATATGGGATTTATGCCGATATATATATTTAGACAAAAGGAGAACGAGACAATGGCAGACAACAAGAAGATGGTGGAAGCGATTACTTCCATGGAAGAGGATTTCGCGCAGTGGTATACTGACGTGGTAAAGAAGGCAGAGCTGATTGATTATACCAGCGTCAAGGGATGCATGGTAATCAAGCCCGCAGGTTATGCGATCTGGGAGCTGATCCAGAGGCAGCTTGATGACAGGTTTAAGGCGACGGGCGTTGAGAATGTATACCTGCCCATGTTTATTCCTGAGTCCTTGCTGCAAAAGGAGAAGGATCATGTGGAAGGCTTCGCGCCTGAGGTTGCATGGGTAACGCATGGCGGTCTTCAGCCTCTGCAGGAGAGAATGTGCGTGCGTCCCACCTCCGAAACGCTGTTCTGTGATTTTTATAAGAATTGTATTCAGTCCTATCGCGACCTTCCGAAGGTATATAATCAGTGGTGTAGCGTTGTTCGTTGGGAAAAGGAGACGAGACCATTCCTTCGCTCAAGAGAGTTCCTTTGGCAGGAGGGTCACACTGCTCATGCTTCCTTTGAGGATGCTCAGGCACGCACGATTCAGATGCTGAATCTGTATGCAAGCTTCTGTGAAGAGGTGCTTGCGATTCCCGTCATCAAGGGTCAGAAGACGGAGAAGGAGAAGTTTGCAGGCGCTGAAGCAACCTACACGATCGAGGCACTGATGCATGACGGTAAGGCACTGCAATCCGGTACGAGTCATAACTTTGGTGATGGCTTCGCAAAGGCATTTGGCATTCAGTTTACGGACAAGGATAACACCTTGAAGTATGTAAATCAGACCTCCTGGGGCATGACGACGAGACTGATCGGTGCGCTGATCATGGTTCACGGTGACAATGAAGGTCTTGTGCTTCCTCCCAGAGTTGCACCGATTCAGGTCTGTGTGATTCCGATCGCTCAGAAGAAGGAAGGCGTTCTGGAGAAGGCTACGGAGATCAAGGAGCAGCTTGGGAAGAACTTCCGCGTAAAGCTAGATGACACGGACAAGACGCCTGGCTTTAAGTTTGCTGAGGCGGAGATGCGTGGTTATCCGATCCGCGTGGAGATTGGTCCTAAGGACATTGAGGCTGGCAGGTGTGTGATCTGCCGTCGTGATACGAGGGAGAAGATCGAGGTTGCGCTGACTGACCTTGAGGCAAAGGTTGGTGAGCTGATGGAGACGATCCAGAAGGAGATGCTGGAGCGCGCAAGAGCGCATCGTGAGGCACACACTTATGTCGCAACGACCATGGAGGAGTTCGAGAGGCTCTTTACGGAGAAGTCCGGTTTTGTAAAGGCAATGTGGTGCGGAGATCGTGCCTGCGAGGACCTCATCAAGGAGAAGCTGAGCGTGACGAGCCGCTGCATGCCGTTTGAACAGGAAAACTTGGCAAGTACCTGCGTATGCTGTGGAAAGCCTGCAAAGAAGATGGTTTATTGGGGAAGGGCATATTAAAGTATGAACTATATCGTATTTGATCTGGAATGGAACCAGAGCAATACGGGGGGGAGTTCAAAGGTCGAGGGGTTACCCTTCGAAATCATAGAAATCGGGGCGGTGAAGCTGTCTGGTGATGGGGCACTGGAGAGCGAGTTCAATGAACTGATCCGCCCTCAGGTATATAAGGAGATGCATCGCATCACGGGGAAAATCATCCATTTGACGATGGACGAGTTAAAGCACAGCAGGTCATTCCCAGAGGTGGCGACGAGGTTCGAGATGTGGTGCGGGGAGAGCCCGTTTTTGTTTTGTACCTGGGGAACGCTGGACGTCATGGAGCTTCAGCGGAACCGAAAGTTCTTTTACATGATGCCTTTGACGGAAAAGCCCATGCCGTATTTGGATGTACAAAAATTATTTGCGCTCACCTATGATGCGGAGGAGCCGCGAAAGAGGCGTTCGCTTCAGGATGCCGTGGATTATCTGCAAATTGAGAAGCACGTGCCTTTTCATCGTGCCTTCAGTGATGCGTATTATACGGCGAAGGTATTACAGGTGCTGATGCAGGTAAATCCGAAGGTGCTTTCGAGGATTTCCTACGACGTATTTTATCCGCCGACCGACAGGGAGACGGAGGTGCGGCATCAGTTTGACACCTATTTCAAGTATATTTCCAGAACATTTCCTGGAAAGAGAGAGCTCCTTACGGACAAGGAGGTCAGCTCGAGCAAGTGTTATCTTTGTCACCGAAACCTAAAGAAAAGGGTCAGGTGGTTTACCACAAACAATCGGAATTATGTCTGCCTTGCGTATTGCGAGATTCATGGGTATCTCAAGGGAAAGATTCGCGTGAATAAGACAGCTGAGGGAGAGGTATTTGCGGTAAAGACCACAAGGCTGGTGGATGAGGAGACGGCGCGGGACGTCGAACGAAAGTGGGAGCGCTTGCAGAATTCAAAGAATAAGGACGAGGAATGTATCGTACCTGAGAATAATGAGAATGAAACACAAGACTAAAGCGCGGGTAGTTACCTGCGCTTTAGTCTTTCTTTATATCTTCTTTTTGCGGCACGAATCTGTGCCTTGCGTTCTCTTTGCATGTCCTTGGAGAGCTTTAAGCCTTGCTTGGAATACTCGTGATTGCGAGAGCTTCTTAAGCCTGGCCCAAAGGAGAATTGGAAATTCCTTTGAAGGAAGAACAGGATGCCGAACAAAACGGCGATCACAACCAACACAATCAAAATGATCTTGATGGTTTTGAAATTGATAAAGACAAAGGAGGGAGTTTTTTTCTCCTTTTCTTCTGTCTTTGTCTCTTCCGTTTTCTTTTCCTTGGCGGAAGGTGTAGGCGAGGCGGTCTTTTCTGCCTCCGTGCCGGTCTCTTCTGCTTCAAAGCCGTAGCCGTTTTGTGTACTACCCTTCGTCAGGTCCAGCGAAACGGTTCCGACCTGTGTTCCGTGATAATCATAGGTGATGAGTGCAGCCTGCCCTGGAACATTCGTATCGTAGGAAATATCGGAGTGCAGGTCGGCAAAGCTGGCAGTCTTAGGAAGGATGACACAAGCATCCTTATTCAGGGAAAGGATCGGTTCTGCCGTACCGAAAATGTCGGTGTTATCATAGAAAAAGCCAATGTTGTCAATATCGTATTTGGTCTCAGTCTGTGAAATGTTGACTTTATCAAAGTTGCCGAAGCCATATTCAAAGAGTGCGATGGTGTCCTCGCTGTACATGGGGTTGTCATCATTTAGGACGACGCAGATCAGGCGTAAGCCATTTTTCTCAGCGCAGGATACCATGGTATTGTGAGCGCTGTCTGTGTAGCCTGTCTTACAGCCCACGAGATATTCATAGGCATATTTCCCGCTGGGGATCAGGGGCATTTGGTTCCAGTCTGTCAGGACGCCATTCGGCTTTTCTACCACAAGCTTTGGCTCAAGCGTGACCTTGTCAAGGTAATCAATGGCGAAGAAGGCACGGCCAATCATGGCAAGGTCATAAGCGCTGGTGACATGCTCCTCATTGGGGAGACCGTTGGGATTGACAAAGTTGGAATCCACGGCACCGAGCTCCTTGGCACGCTCATTCATCATGTTGGCAAATTCGGCCCAGCTTCCACCAACATGAGCAGCGATGGCATAGGCTACCTCGTTGGCAGAGCGGATGAGCAATGCATTTAAGCAGTCCTCCATGGACAAGGTCCAGCCAGGATTCATGGCAATGTGATTGCTCTTCTTGGGGATGCTAAAGATGTCATCGTGGGAAAACGTGACGATCTCATCTAAGGAACTGTTCTCGTAAGCGATAAGCGCCGTCAGGATTTTTGTCGTGCTTGCGGGATATTGTTGCTTGTGAATGTTTTTTTCGTAGAGGATGGTTCCGGTTTCTGCTTCGATTAGGATTGCGGATTCTGCGCTGACGACGGGGCCCGTGGGCCAGTCCTGTCTCGCGTTGGATTGTATGGCTAACGCCTGATGCTCAGCGATACGGTTTTCCTTTTCCGTTTGTGTCTTGGTTGCCTGACAAACCAAGGGCTGGGAGAAGGCGATGCAGATTGCCATGAGGCCGGCAATCAGGCGAAAATGCTTTTTGTAAAACATGTTGTTCTCCTTTTGTCTTTTCGTCATCCCTACTATCTTACTACATTTTTCGTAAAAACCAAAGTAGAAAGTGAAAAATTTAGGAAAAGTTAAGGAAACCTGTTGGCGGGCAGGAAAGGATGGCTGGCATGGTTCCTCTTGCCAAGAAGGGAGAGAGTCGGTATAATGAGGAAGGTTCCTTTTGGCAAAGCGGAAGAAAGCCGGGGTAAAGTAAGGCGTTGACGGTAAGGGGCATAAGGCTGGTAAAGGATATAAGGCTGGTAAGGGGCATTAAGCCAGAAGAGGTGAGGTGGAAGCATGAGGCTTAGAAATGTTACGGGCTCTCGGGAAGTGATTGCGGAAAGCAGGTTTGTTGTTCCTGAGGAGACGCTGAAGGATATGCCTGGAAAATGGCAGGAGATCTTTGGAAATCAGCATCCGATTTACGTGGAAATCGGAATGGGGAAGGGGAAGTTTCTCCATACGATGGCGAAGGATCATCCGAGCATCAATTATATCGGGATCGAAAAGTATTCGACGGTGCTGCTTCGTGCCGTGCAGAAGATGGAGCAGGAGGAGCTGCCCAATCTGAAGCTGATTCGCATGGACGCAGAGGAGATTGCGGAAGTGTTTGGGCAGGGCGAGGTCGCAAGAATTTATTTGAATTTCTCGGATCCATGGCCCAAGGACAGGCATGCGAAGAGAAGGCTTCCTTCCAAGGAATTTCTTGCAAGATATGATCGTATTTTAGCAAAGGACGGCTGGATTGAGTTTAAGACGGACAACCGCGCGCTGTTTGATTTTGCCGTGGAGGAGTTAGAACCCGCGGGATGGAAGGCGCGTGCCATCACCTATGATCTGCATGCGGATCCTGTCATGATGGAAGGGAATGTCATGACGGAGTATGAGGAGAAATTTTCCGCCATCGGCAACCCCATCTGTAAATATGTGATTACTAGAGATTAGGAGCGTTTGGAATCCTTTTTGAGGTTCGTAAATTATGGCTGTAGGGCTACTTTCGATCATTGGCGTTCAGACAGTGAAAATCTGCCATAAATAACTGCCTGGAAAGATTTTTTGTAAATGAGGCAGTAATTTTGAGACGGTTGGGGGATGAAGGTGGTTTGAGTCAAAAATAGTTGAACGCAGGAAGTAAATAAAAAAGCGCCAAGTTCCAAAATGGACTTGGCGCTTTAGATTTATCGCTTTAGATTTATTACTTTTGCTATATTGCTTTTGAATTCTTGCAGTTGTTTTATTGATGGAAGAGCTTCTGGTTCTGATAGTTGGGCTCGCAGGTAAGGTTGACGCCGAGCTTGCGGAACACGCCCATGTCCACATGGGACAGGATAACGCTGGAGTGTACCTCGGATCCCTTTAATTGCTTGAGCTGCTCGAGGGCGCGTCTCGCTTTGTCATCAGTTGCGGCGCAGATGGAAAGGGCGATCAGCACCTCGTCCGTGTGGAGTCTGGGGTTCTTATTGCGAAGATGATTGATCTTCAGCTCCTGTATCGGCTCAATGATGGTCGGGGAGAGAAGCAATACTTCGTCCTCAATGCCTGCCAGCACCTTTAAGACATTTAGCAGCATGGCGGAGGAAGCTCCGAGAAGCTCGCTGGTCTTTCCGGTGATAATTCTTCCGTCGGGAAGCTGGATTGCGGCAGCAGGCTCTCCGGTAAGCTCTGCCTTGGTCGTTGCCGCGCTGATGACGGGACGATCCGCAGGGGTCACGCCTGCCTGATTCATGAGGAGCTCGAGCTTTAAGATCTGTTCATCATCAGCCATGCCTTGACGCTTTAAGCACATGGTATTGTAATAGCGGCGAACAATTTCCTGCTTTGCGGCTTCTCTTACGGCCTCATCATCCACGATGCCATAGCCCGCCATGTTGACGCCCATGTCCGTCGGGGACTTGTAGGGACACTCGCCCATGATCTTCTCAAACATGGCGCGAAGCACGGGGAAGACCTCGACGTCGCGGTTATAGTTGATCGTGGTTTCGCCATAGGCTTCCAAATGGAAGGGATCAATCATGTTGACGTCGTTCAAGTCAGCCGTTGCAGCCTCGTAAGCAAGATTTACGGGGTGCTTGAGCGGGATGTTCCAGATCGGGAAGGTTTCGTATTTCGCATAGCCGGCCTTGATGCCGCGCTTATATTCATGATAGAGCTGGGAGAGGCAGGTTGCCATTTTTCCGCTGCCAGGTCCGGGAGCCGTAATTACGACCAGGGACTTCGTAGTCTCGATATAGTCATTCTTTCCGTAGCCCTCATCACTTACAATCAGAGGAATGTTAGAGGGATAGCCAGGAATGGGATAATGACGATATACCTTTAAGCCTAAGGATTCCAGCTTTTTCTGATAGGCGATGGCGCTGGGCTGACCGGAAAACTGGGTCAGGCAAACACTTCCGACGTAAAGGCCATATCCGCGGAACGCATCAATCAGGCGAAGCACGTCCAAATCATAGGTGATGCCGAGGTCGGAACGCATTTTATTCTTTTCAATGTCAGACGCATTGATGACGATGACGATTTCCGCCTGATCCTTAAGCTGTACCAGCATGTTGATCTTGCTGTCAGGCTTAAAGCCGGGAAGCACGCGGGAAGCGTGGTAATCGTCAAACAGCTTACCGCCAAACTCGAGGTAGAGCTTTCCGCCAAAAGCAGCGATACGCTCCTTAATGCGCTGTGACTGTAATTGTAAATATTTGTCGTTGTCAAATCCTAGTTTTGCCATTTTTAACAGCCTTTCCTTCTCATTCGAATCATTCCTTGAAATCCAAAAAGAGCGCCGAATGAACGCTCCGTAAAAATCATACCTAAAACGACGTCAAAAATCAATGATTAATCGTAAAAAACATAAAAATATGTTCCAATTTATGCTTCTTTTAGGGAGACTTCACGTATTTTTCACATTTCCTCTATTGATTTATGAGTTTCTTCTCCCTATAATAAGATGAGAGAATTTGAGAAATTCGTTCATACTAATGATGTAGAGAATGCTTTGATAAGGATGGAATCACATGGATAATCAGAATAATAACGGAGGGAACCAACCACAAAAGCAGCCGAACCTTGCACTGCTCATTATGCTGATCTTGGGATCGGTGCTTTTGGCGTTTGTGTTCTATACCGCGTTTTTCAGCGGAAAACAACAGGAGCGCGTAAAGTATACGGAATTCCTGGAGGATTTGAAGGCGAATAAGGTAAAGAGTGTCAAGATTGCGGACACGCGTGTCATGACGGTCGTGCTGAAGGGCGACGAGCAGGCACAGAGTGAGACGGAGACACAGTATCCCTATTACAGCCGCTTTTTAAATCAGGTGAGGGAGCTGAACAACACCTATGAGACCATGCTGGCAGAGGACATGGATACCCTGATGGCCAGACTCGAAGAGTACGGCGTGGAGGGTGAATTTGTCTCCAGCGGCAATGGAAATTATATTTTGGAGCTGCTGCTGACGGTGGTGCTTCCCATTGCACTGGTATGGATTCTTCTTTCGTTTCTGTTTCGTAAGATGGGCGGCGGTGGCGTCGGCCCCATGGGCATTGGCAAGTCCAACGCCAAGGTTTATGTACAGAAGGAGACGGGTGTTACGTTTAAGGATGTAGCCGGTGAGGACGAGGCGAAGGAATCTCTGGTAGAGGTCGTGGATTTCCTGCACAATCCCCAGAAGTATTCCAAGATTGGTGCGAGATTGCCGAAGGGTGCATTGCTTGTCGGCCCTCCTGGTACTGGTAAGACGCTGCTGGCGAGAGCCGTTGCAGGTGAGGCGCACGTGCCATTCTTCTCCCTGACGGGTTCAGATTTTGTGGAATTATATGTCGGCATGGGTGCAAGCCGTGTGCGTGACCTGTTTAAGGAGGCAAACAAGAACGCTCCTTGTATTATTTTCATCGATGAGATTGATGCCATTGGTCGAAGCCGTGATTCGAAGTACGGTGGAGGAAATGAGGAGCGTGAGCAGACCCTGAACCAGCTCCTGTCCGAGATGGATGGCTTTGACAGCTCCAAGGGTATTTTGATGATCGGTGCGACGAACCGCCCTGAGATTTTGGATAAGGCGCTTCTTCGCCCTGGACGTTTCGACAGAAGAATTATCGTGGATAAGCCAGATTTGAAGGGCCGCGTAGAGATCCTGAAGGTGCATGCCAAGGATGTCAAGATGGATGAGACCGTAGATCTGGATGCCATTGCACTTGCAACCAGTGGTGCGGTTGGTTCTGATCTTGCAAACATGATCAATGAGGCTGCCATCAATGCCGTCAAGGAAGGCAGGGAGTACGTGAGCCAGAAGGATCTGTTTGGTGCCGTTGAGGTTGTGCTGGTTGGTAAGGAGAAGAAGGATCGCATCATGAGTCCTGAGGAGCGAAAGATTGTCTCCTATCATGAGGTTGGTCATGCGCTGATCAGTGCACTGCAAAAGAACTCCGAGCCCGTGCAGAAGATTACGATTGTTCCCCGTACCATGGGAGCACTTGGTTATGTCATGCACGTGCCTGAAGAGGAGAAATATCTGAATTCCGAGGCAGAGCTTCGTGACATGCTGGTGGGCCTGCTCGGCGGACGTGCGGCAGAGGAGATCGTCTTCGATTCCGTGACGACCGGCGCGGCAAATGACATTGAACGTGCGACGGACATCGCAAGGAACATGATCACGCGCTTCGGCATGAGTAAGAAGTTTGGCCTGATGGGTCTTGCTACCGTAGAAAGCCAGTATTTGGAGGGCAGAACGGCGCTGAACTGTAGTGACGCCACGGCAGCAGAGATTGATGCCGAGGTGGTTGCGCTCCTCAAGGAGAGCTATGAGAAGGCGCTGGAAATGCTTCGTGAGAATCGGGAGCTGATGGATAAGCTCGCTGCCTTCCTGATTGAAAAGGAGACCATTACCGGTAAGGAGTTTATGGAAATCTTCCGCAGGGAGAAGGGCTTGCCTGAACCTGAGGAGAAGGGTAAGACGACCGCTGCGAATGTGAAGCAGTCCAATCAGGCGCAAGGGAGCCTGACGCAGGAGACCGAAAATGCTTCTAATGGCAGTGACTTTGGCAAGGGGTCTGCCGGAAGCCTTGGCCTGGGGGCAGGAAATACGGGAAGCCTAGGCATCTTGGATGCAGGCAGTATTTCCGGAGGTCTTGGAAGTTTGAATGCGGAGAGCCTGGCAAGCGATTCTGACGGAGACGGTCCTGCGGAAGAGGACAATCAGTCCTCAAAGGATTCCCAGGAGACGACGCAGGAGCAGGAGGCAGAGAAAAATCCGGAAGTACCGACCTATTTGAGAAACAGTGAGCCGGCAGATGACAGACCTGTAGGACGTTTTTCTAACAGGAGACTAGACGAATAATAAATAAAGACGAAACCGCCGTGAACGGAGCATCCTTCATGGCGGTTTTTGCAAATAACAAATCAAAAGGATTTGATAAAAATTGATAAAACATTTTTTAGGAAATGCTTGCAAAAAAATAATTTTTCGGCTAGAATAGAGTACGCTATGGAGATGTACCCAAGTGGTTGAAGGGACCGCACTCGAAAGACTATGCAATATTTCGAGCCAATATCCTTAAAAGCACTGTAAATGCTGTGTTTTTCATCTTCATTGTCACCAGAAATACCGTATTTCTAAAAAAGATTTCTAAAAAATCACCTAGAAAGCCGGGATTTCAAATGTTTTTCCCAAAGGGAGTTGTACCCAAGCTGGTTGAAGGGACCGCACTCGAAATGCGGCAGGCCGCGCAAGTGGCGCGAGGGTTCGAATCCCTCCAACTCCGTTAAAAGGGCTTTTCCGAAAGGTAAAGTCCTTTTTTATTTCCATTCATCTTTCAAACAATCTGTTACATCATGTTCCTTCATGATTTCGCTCATTACCTTTACCGCGCGGTTCTTTGCTTCCCAGTCATCCGGATGAGCGTAAATGTTCGCAGTGGTTGCATAATCGCTGTGACCCAGCCACATCTGTACGAATTTCATGCCAACGCCATGCTCTAGCATCAGCGTCGCCACCGTATGCCTGATCTCATGCAGCGTCACGTGCGGCAGACCATATTCATCCCGCAGTCTTGCATACTTTCTGGAAAGATAGTTCTGGAATTGCGTAACGCACTGGCCTCACTAAAGGACTGCTATCAAAATGCCCGCGAGAACTGTAATGCTGTTTTCCTTACGGAGAATGATCCAAATTCAGAGCTTCCTCCTGACGCTATTGCCGGTATTTACCGTTCTTATTGTATGGTTAAAAAGATTTCGGATTTTTCCACGCCGCTCATAAGCGAAATCCCCTTGGGGGAGGGCAGCATTACCGTAGAGAGCTTGTCATGGGCGAATTATCTGAAATATTGCAAGGAAAGTTATGTTTCTGCATCGCAAAAGCAGAAGTCCTACACATACAACAGCTTGACAGAGTTCCTGCGCATCGGAATCGACCTCATGCTTGAATCACAGGCAGTCCTTCGCGTCTGCAAGCTCTGCGGCGGATATTTCCGCATCAAATATTCCTCATCCCAAGAATACTGTACGCGCCTGTACCGCGAGACAAAAACCGCTTGCAACGAGTATGCCAGCCGGAAGTCCTACAAGAACAAACTGTTCCAGCATCCGATCCACCTGGAGTTTACAAAGGCATATAATAAACTATACGGACGAATCAGGCGTGGAAAGCTGCCGGCAGACACACCGCTTATGGACGAATTGAAGAAATTGCATGATGAATACTATATAAAGTATGAGAATACCCACCACAAGGACAGAGATGCCATTTGGCGGGAATTCGCAGAGATTGCTAAGGAATTGGTAAAATAAAGCATTCTTTCAAAAGAAATGTTATGCCAATACACTTGATATTTGTGATAAGACCATCAGTAAATGGAAAGCCGGAAATGGTCTGCCTGATATCTCTCTAATGGAGCCACTTTGTGAAGCATTGGAAAGTATTGAAAAGTCTAGAAACTCAATTAACGGATAATGCTGTTTTCATAGATGATGTAAGGCTTACCGGCTTCCGAAGTAATGATATGAGCGTTAACGCCAAAGACATTTGCAAGCATTTCCGATGTTACCACGGTATCCGGAGTTCCGTAGTCTATAATATGGCCGTCTTTCAATACATATAGATAATCACAATATTTACAGGCGAGATTCAGTTCGTGAAAAACAGAGAGAACAGTTTTTTGGAGCTTTGCTATAATCTCCATTAGTAGCCATTGGTAATGAACATCGAGATGGTTGGTTGGCTCATCCAATATTAGAATATCAGCCTCTTGTGCCAACGAACGCGCAATAAGCACCCGTTGCTTTTCGCCACCTGATAATGTTGTAAAAGATCGATTTGCCAGATGATCCATACCAACATACTTCAGGGCATTTAGCGCTATTTGTTTGTCCTCGACGGTATCTTTCTCATAGTATTTTCGATAAGGCGCACGCCCCATCAATACCATTTCAAGAATCGTATAGTCAAAATCTGATCCGTTTTCCTGACGCATGACAGTAATTTGTTTTGCAGTATCCCGATAAGAATATGATTCCACATCATTTCCGTTAATAAATACCGTATTTTTCCCAGGAGGGAGGGCACGGTAGATGTGCTTGAGCAAGGTTGTCTTTCCACTGCCGTTAGGTCCGATTAATCCGATAAATTGCTTCCGTTCTATGGAGAGGCAAACGTCTTGCAGGATGGACTGATTTCCAACTGAATATGAAAGGGTTTGAATTGCTATTTTTTTATTCATGACTGGTTGCCTCACATTTTTCCATAACGATTTTTACGGTATAAAAGCCAGATAAAGAATGGACCGCCGCAAAATGCCGTGAATATTCCTACTGGTAGTTCCTTCGGGGCAATAACTGTACGCGCAAGCACATCCATCCACATAAGAAACAGGCCACCAATTAGAAACGACAACGGGAAAGTTCTGCGGTGATCAGACCCAATAATGATACGTACGATATGCGGAATGATAAACCCGATGAAGCCAATGACACCTCCAACAGATACAACTGCACCGGTTATGAAAGCTGTAACAATGATTGTAAGGCGCTTTATGCTTTTTACGTTAAGCCCAAGGCTAGTAGCTGTCTCGTCCCCCTGGGAGAGCAGATTAAAAGTCCTTCCAAAGTAGATAAAAATAAGAGATCCGAGAATCGCGCCAATGCTGGGAAAGCCGATTGTAGTCCATCTTGCGCTGGCCAGACTGCCCATTGTCCATGCTGTGATGTTTCGGACGGTATAGGCATCTGGAGCAACCGAAACAAAGAACTGTGTTGCAGCAGTCAGAATTACGCTTATAGCCATGCCCGCCAATACAAGTCTGCTTGTAGATCCTGCGCTCCCGACCATTCCGACGGAATAAACAAGTAACAGAGCAAATATCGCTCCCAGAAACGCAAATATGGAAATCACAGAGCTGGACTGCGCAAAGACTCCACCAATAACAAAAGTAAATGCCACTGCCGCAGACGCACCGCTGGATGCGCCTAAAATATATGGATCGGCCATAACATTTTGCGTTACGGCCTGCATCGCTGCACCCGCGACAGCCAATCCGCCACCTGCGGCAATCGCCAACAAAACCCTTGGTAAACGCAATTCCCAGACAATGCTTATTGCAGAACGCTTCAAATCGGGATTATCTGTTCCAAATATTTTGTAACGCAGCACGTCAATGACGGTCTTTGCATCTAAGTCAGCTGACCCGAGAAAAATACCCATTACGATGCTGATCATAACCATTCCCACTAAAGATATAACGAGCGTGGGCATGAGCCATGCAGGGCGGTCTGAATTATTCTTCGTTCGATTTACCACCATATTCATCTCCTATTAATCGCCTAAAGTCGGGGCAATTCTCTGCCAGATCGCCATATGTTCCTTCCGCAAGAGCCTTTCCGTCTTTAAGTACCACTATTCTGTCTACGCTCCGAATTGTTGAAATCCTGTGTGCTATGACTAAAGTTGCACGGCCTTTCTTTAGGCGTGAAACTGCTTGATTTATGAGACGCTCATTCTCTGCGTCCAGATTTGCGCTTGCCTCGTCCAGAACAAGGACAGGGGAGTTTTTTAGAAACGCCTGTGCAATGGACAATCTTTGCTTTTCACCGCCAGAAAGGCGTAACCCTCTTTCACCTATAGGGGTGTCGAACCCATATGGAAGTTTTCTGATAAAGTCATCTGCACATGCTTCCGAAGCGGCATTTTGTATTTCTTCCTCGGTTGCGCTTAATTTGGCAAGTCGCAGATTTTCCTTGACGGTTATGTTAAATAGATATACGTCCTGAGGAACAACAGTAATGGTGTTTCGCAGACTATCGAGAGATAATTCTCGTATATCCTTACCATTGATGCTAATTGCTCCGTCATTTACATCCCAAAACCTTTGAAGAAGTCGGGCTGCAGTCGTTTTTCCGCTGCCGGATGCACCGACAAAAGCAACGGTTTCTCCCGTATGAAAGGAAAAGGACAGTCCCTTCAGGACAGGAGAATTATCCTGATTACCTGAAATTTCAGGGTACGTAAACTTAACGTTATCAAAAGTAATCTCTACCTCATCATTCACCCGAAAGAACTCTTTGCCAGCATCCTTGACCATGGGCTCCATTTCAAATAGATCTATCACGCGTTTTGCCGCACCGAAGATTAAACCGTAATTTGTGCTCATTGCCAACGCATCCTGAATGGGAGAAAAAATCGCAGAAGACAAAATGAAAATGGGCATTAACCACAGCACGGAAATCTTCCCCGCGGCGACAAGAAGAATTGTAACTACATCCACCACCAGAGCCGCGGATTCCATAATCAGAGAAATGCCCCGGCTTTCGTTGCCCCGCCGTTTTGCGTAAGCAATGGATGCGTCAGAATACTCGTTGTTTGCTGAGAAAAACCGCTTGAAGTATTCCTGCTGCCACCGGAAAGAAATGATGTCTTTGATACCCTGTACGCCATCTATGATAATTGAATTAAGAATGCCAGTTGTTGTTTTGACTGCCGTGCCTTGGGCGTTTGCCTCATTTGCGGATCTTCGGGGGACAAGAACCAAAAGGACAATAAATGGAATAATAGTGATTGGTAGGTACCATGAGATTATCCCCATGAATACCAGTGCGGCAGCTGGGACAACAAATGCAACAACCAATTGACCGATGGTATGGGCATAAAACCATTCTAGTGTTTCTACGTCACCAAGAATGATGCTAATCATGTCTCCGCTCCGTTGCCCCGCCGTCACGGCAGGTGCAAGCACATCCAGTTTATCATAGCATTTATCCCTAAGCTGCGTCAGAATCCTATAGGCCATGTCATGACTGACCTGTACATCCAGATAAGAAAATACGGAAGTCAAAATCACCAGCACGCCTGCCGTTATTAGCAGAGAAACAACATGGCTTGTCTCCCCAAGAAGCACGCTGCTTACAAGGTATGAGGTGACAAGGCCCATCAAAAGCGGAAGCACCTTGAATGCCATGTTGCAGAGTATGGCTCCGAGAAGGTATAGACGAAAGCCCTTAATGTACTGGCTCAGCTGTATTGCATAACCGATCCGTGTCTTTTCACGCTTCATATGCCGTACCTCCAGTTATCTGTGAGCCCATCAAGATGCGGTAGTTTTCCGAAGACCGAAGCAGCTGTTCGTGAGTTCCTTTTTCAACGATTCTTCCTTTGTTCATAATGATGATCTGATCCGCAGCTTGAATCGTGGCAAGCCTGTGTGCAATTACAAGACAGGTCTTTCCTGCGCTCAGTTTATGAAGACTGTGCTGAATCTCCATTTCATTATGACGATCCAAAGATGAAGTTGCCTCGTCCAAAATTAGAATCGGAGAATTGCGCAAAAAAGCTCGAGCAATTGCAATCCGCTGACGTTCTCCTCCCGAGAAGCGCATGCCTTGCTCGCCAATCAAGGTCTGATAGCCATCAGGCAGACTTACGATGAAGTCATGAATGCTTGCATTCTTTGCGGCTTCCTCAACTTCTTTATGCGATGCGGTCGGTTTGCCTATACGGATGTTTTCCTCGACCGTACCATAAAACAATCGGCAATCCTGCCATACGGCGGAAATATCATCCTGAATGTTAAAAACGGTTTCTTTCGTGAGGCTTTTGCCCCCCACCGTAATTGTTCCTTTATCAACGGGATAAAAGCCTGCCAGGAGGTGGGCAATTGTCGACTTACCGCTTCCAGAGACGCCAACCAGTGCAGTCGTTGTTCTGAAAGGAATCTTAAAAGATACATTATCTAATACAGTCCCTTCTTCCGACTCATACGAGAAAGAAACATCATGAAAGGCAATATCCCCGATAAAGGGCGTTTTAAGATTCCTTTCCGTGGCATGGGTGTCCTTGGGAGACAGTGACAGCTTCACGGGTTCTTCGAGCAATTCAATTATGGAATAGGACGCAACCACGCCACGATATCCAAAGTGCCATGCATTGATCAACGAACCCATTGGTGCAAAGCAGGCACCAATCAAAAACAAGGCGTATACCAAATTTTCGCTTTCCATGTTTCCGATGGAACATTCATATGCTGCAACAGCTATAGAAAAAGCACTTCCGAGCCCCGCAAAGAACTGAAGCACTACGTTTTCCAGCATGGTGATCCTGAGCTGCCCCATGACCGCCTGCCTAAGCTTCTCCCCTTTTTCATGAATGATTTCGCGTTGGCGTCCATTGGCGTTGAATGCCTTTAGCGTTGAAATGCCCTGAATGCTGTCAAGGCAGTCACTGTAGTACTCCGAATGTGCCTGCATTTCTTCTTCGCCGCGTTTGCGCATCAAATAATAGAATAACATAGGACATACATATATGCCTGCGCAGGCAATTGTGCAAATTACGGCAGTAGCTGCATTAAATTTGCTGAGTACCGCAATCAGAGCGACCACGTTAAACAAAGAAGCAGCTGCAGTTGGAAGATAAACCGTATAATACTCATTCAGATACTCAACCTTTGTCGTGATCGTGGATGCAGTATTTCCAGTGCGTGCCTTCCCCGTGTATGCAGGACCAAGGGCAAAAAGTTTCTCCAAAAGCTCCTTGCGCAAGGATTGCTTTATTTCCAGGCTACATTTTTCAGAGGCAATCGTTTTTATTTTGGCAAGGATGAATCTTACTCCTATCAGCAAAGCAATAGTGAGGAGAACCTGCCAGACCTGCCGGAAAAACAAGATCCGTGTTTCGCCCTGTATCATGCGAACGACAAAGGCCGTACAAAGTGATACCAATGTAGCAAGCATCGTAAGTATCAGCTGCAACACACAGGTGCCGATAATTCTGTGCCCATGCCCGGAGACAAATGATATGAGGTGTCGGTTTATAAACATTGACCTGCCTCCATGAAAATGTTTTTATGCATGCATGGGTCGACAAGTGCGAGCCGTTCCATGCATGGTAGGATTTATTCGAGTTTAGTGATGCACCGCATCTGCTATTTGTTCAATTACGTCCAGACATTCGAGACTGGGAAACATTGCAAGACCGGGTATAATGATAAAACGATCATTCTTAACGGCATCCATGTCCGCCGTATCCGGATTACTTTTCATTTCAGCAATTTTTTCGTCTGCATAACCGCTTCCGTAATAATCACAAACAAGGATGTATTCAGGATCCCTGTCAATTACGTCTTCCCATGAAACCATGATATATTCTCCGTCGGTATCATCAAAGACATTCTTGCAGCCTGCAAGCTCAAGCATGTAAAGCTGCAGTCCAGTGTTTCCGATCGTAGACATTGCAACGCCGCCGCCAGTATCGGAATCATAATAGAATACGGACACGGGTTCAAGACCGCTGACCTTAGCTGCCACCGCAGCTTCTTTTTGCCTCAATTGTGCGACCAATTCTGCCGCGCGGTCATTTACCCGAAAAATCTTACCAATGTTCAGAATGTCATTATAAATATTCTCAAAAGTAGGGTTGCTAACGCAGGTACCTTCCGTGGCGTAGATCTTAACACCGGCATTTTCGAAATCCTCGCGTGTGCCTACGCTTGAGGGATAAAAAGAGTACGCGTCGCCATAAACAAATTCCGCATTAGTGTTTAGAACCGTTTCAAGAGAAGGAACGCCATATTGGCCTTCGAGCTTGGTGAATGAGCCAACCGTCTCCCGATACTGTTCCGATACCTGATCAAGAATATACATGCTGGGAGCAATTGCAACAATTCTATCTTTAAGGCCGAGAGCCACCATGATTTCTGCAATGCTGTAAGAGAGGGCAACCGCGGATTCTGGCGCTTTTTCATAGGTTGTTGTAGCCCCCATGTTTTCTATGACTACTGGTTCGATGTTTGACGAAGTGGTGCTTTCTTGAGATTCGAAATTTTGTTTTTCAACATGGTTTTGTGAACCCTGTTCATTTCCGCATGAGCAAATGCTTAGAATCATTACCATGCATAGGAGTAAGGCCATAAATTTTTTTCTCATTCTTGTTTTTCCTTTCTTGTGTTATTTGGTTAGAGGATTCTAACTTCTGGCCGAAAAAAATTCAGTTCAAAAAAGATGAACTGAAAAGCTTTCGGCTTTCATTATACAAGGAAAAGTAGAAAATGAAATGCATATTTGTCTCTTTATGGTTGCATATTTGTCTTTATTATGATATCATTCTTAAAATAATAAAATAATAGTGAAAGAGGTTGACGATTTGGATTATAATGATGAAATGAAAATCTGGTTATCTGCCATGGTAAACATAGTAAACGTGAAACATGGTTTGATGGTCCGCAAGGAGATAACAGACTTTTTTGAGAACAGTGCCATCATTTTTTTGACGGGTGATAATGGACACGTCATATTCGACGAAGTTTCATATCCCGTTAAGTCAAACTGCCTTATTCATCTTGGAGCAAATAAGCAGATTACGATTAGCGCAGATACAACGGAGTTGGAATACTACGCAGTTATATATCATGCAGAGCCTTCTCCTTGGGCCAGTCGAGAATTAATTGCCAAATCGTTGAAGAAAATGCCTTTTCAAAAGTGCTTTGCACTTCACACGTCTACGCCCATGTTTTATTCTGAACAGTTCGCTGACATGACATGTGAGTGGAGCAATCTCACGCCACTCGCTCTTCTCAATATAAAAAGAAGCTTTTATACTGTCATCTGCGCACTGTATGCTGAACTTTTATCCGGGCGGATAGCTCCAGTGAATTATGACCCTGTTGACTATGTATGCAGATATCTTCAGAAAAACTATGCCGGAACGGTATCCCTCCAAGCCTTGGCAGATTCATTGTGCATGGCCAGATCAACACTTCATAAACAGTTTAAAGATCGAATCGAGGTATCTCCGCAGCAATATCTTATGCAATTGCGTCTTGATGCTGCGAGTCGTCTTTTGGAGAGCAGCCGAATGCCTGTCGACGAGATTGCAGCCGCCTGCGGGCTTCGAGATAAGAGTTATTTTACAAGAGTTTTCAAAGAAAGGATTGGTCTGACACCTGGTATGTACCGAAGCGAGCACTTCGGCAACATGATCAGCAGCATTTCCCGCATAAGCAATAAAAAAGCAGAAGAATATGTGGTAATTGAGAATTTAGGACGGATTCATCGTTATTACGAAGTACCTAGAAGAATTGTTTGCCTTGATTACGCCGCCGCAGAAATCTGTGCTGCGCTTGAGGTTGCAGACTGCATAACGGGCGTTGCGTCCGCGGAGGAAGCCTTAGCCGATTGTGCAAAAAAATATCGCAGAGAAATTGCAAAGGCTCCTTTTCTTAGATCCTTTTCCGCAGAATTGAACGTACCGAGTTTCAGATCCGTATGTGACTGTAAGCCGGACATTGTCATAGGGACAGGATATAGTTTTGACAGATATGGCGGGATTGCCGATGCTGAAGCTTTTGAAAAAGAAGGCATACATATCTATGCGATGAAAGCTACTTACACGCTTGATAGCACATATGAAAGCGTATACGAGGATATCAGAAATTTGGGGTTGATCTTCGGAAAAGAGACAATAGCCGAAGAACTTATAAAGAAAATGAAGGTGGACGAGGCAGAACTTCAGGAATCAATAGATACGTCCGCAGCCCCGGTTCGAGTGTTTTCATTTGACAGTTCCGTTTCAGATAAAATCATAACATGTGGACAGTCGCTGGAAAAACACATCATCAGCTCTGCAGGCGGGATTAATGTATTCGGGGAACGAGAAGGACAGTTTGTTGCCGTGGACTGGCATGAGGTCAACAAAGCCAATCCTCAGGTCATACTTGTTCATTGTTTCCATACGCGACAGGACGGGCTTCAGAAAATCGCCTTTTTGAAGCAAATTCCAGAGATCGCAAATACTGAAGCCATACGATACAACCGAATTCATATGATAGGTATTAAAAAAGTGTTTCCAGCCATAGATAATATAGAGACAGCAAGGAAAATGGCAAATATGTTTCAGGGGATGGAAACCACTTTTTAAAGAATATTAGTTTAGCCGTTGCGCTTGATGAATACTATATAAAGTATGAGAATACCCATTATAGAGATAGAGAAGCCATCCGACTGGAATATATAGAAGTTCTTAAGGAATTGGTAAAATAAACTATTCTTTCTAAGCATCTCTTGATCCATCACAAATAATTCTAAAGTTAAAAACACCCTGCGATAAAATCAGGTATCGCAGGGTGTTCTATTCCATCAATGCACATTCCTAATCAAAAGATACTTCCATTACGTAATTTAACGAACACATGGAAATGCATTCTTCTTCCTCCAAGATCTTAGTCATTTTCAGAAGATCTGCCTCTTCCATGTCCCTTGTAAACTCAATCTGATAATCCTGCGTCAATTCTATGTACCCTACGATCTCAAACCCGTACGCTGAGCCAAGGTTCTCCATCTTCTCCTTGGTACAATCCATTTTTGCGGAGACAAGAAGCTGATTTCTTACGTACTTCACGCTGTCAGCAGACATGACAATGTCATTCCCCGTCAGATCCTTCTCATAAATCTCGCCAATATCCTTCTGCGAAAAATCTTTTAGAGGCGTACCGTCACTTAGGATAAACTCCACCGTTGCGAAGATTGCCTCCAATTCTTCCTGATAATTATCAAACCAGGTTTCCCCGGCGCAATTTATAATGGCACAGCCCCTGTATTCATCCGACAGCGCGATGAAATCCCAATAGGGATGTCCGTCATAAGTACCCTTATGTGCCGCATGCCCGTTAAAGGTCGTTTCTACGGATTCCAGACCCGTGCCGCAAACGCCAAATCCCTGTGAATACTGGATGGAAATACAGCCGTTCGCATCTCCCTCCGTCTTAGGATAGATGGCAATGCCAAGGCAGCTTACGGGTACGTCCTCATCCCAGGAGGAACTCCAGCCCCAGCCATCCGGCAGACACAGGGAAATGTTACAATACGCGCCTTCCGGAGGTGCGATCACCACCTTTTCCCATGCTTCTCCTCTCTGCCCAGCGGTGTCTTCTTCATCCGTTTCCGACTTTGGCGGCATGTTTCCCAGGAAAGGCAGCTCCGTCCCGCCGGTTGTTTTTACCGTCACGCTGCTTGGCATTTTTGTTTCTTCATAAATCAGCAAGGTCACCTTCGGAAAAGTGAACGCTTCCGTCACCACGGCTCCCGGATCAGGCGCCGTTTCCTCAATGGTCACGCAAAGATTCCCCGCCTTGTCTGCCTCAATGTTCACGATGCTTATCCCATAACCGCCCGTGGAATGCTCGCCGCTGCAAATTTCAAGAACCCAGGGAGCCCTCGCATCATTCTCGTAGCGATAATACCCCCAGTCCTTGAATTTGGTATCATATTCCTCATATGCGCCTATCTGATACCGAAAGCCTCCAAGGTACCCTTCCTTCGAAAGCGTGCCGTTTTCATCAAGCGCCGAGATCCTGCCTGACTCCTCATAGCCAATGACCTTCACGCTTTCGATCTTAGAAAACTGAGAAGGATAAGTTTCCAAGATCTCATTGGAAGCGGTGATCTCTAGAAGCAGTCCTTCCTTCGGCTCAGCCTTGCCCTCAAGCCAGCTTGCCGGCATTGACATGACCCAGCCCTGTTCAGTCCGTATCTCCATCGACTTTTCATATGTCTTCGTGACGGTTGCCTTCACCGTCATAAGCCCGCCCCCTTCCGGCGCATCTGCACTTGGAGATCCGCACCCCGCCATACAAAGCAGCATAATAAAACATAATATCTGCATTATTCTTTTATTCACGAAATAACACCTCCCATTCCTTGTATCTATTCCAATTTCCCCTCGAAGCTGCCATTGGCATTGCTCGAAGTTCCGTACCACACATTAATGGTACCAGGATCGTTTCCATTCGCTTCGACACGCTCATCATAAAGCCATAGTGCATATCCTACTTCCGCATCCGTAACAAAATCCTTCACCTGATCCGCCGTGGCGTGAAGGGTAAAATAGGTTTGGGTTGTCTCTCCGTCAGAACAGGTTTCCATGGCAACTACATATCCCAGGCCAGCGAGTCGTAGTACTTCTTTTTTTGCAACTTCCCCGTCATTTGCAATCTGCGAACCATTCTGAAACAGCTCCACAAATACGCGATATCGGTATTCCTCACGATCTCCGTAGTAAGTTATTGCTCCGCTTAAAGAAGGAGACATCCAAACATTGCCATTCTCAACCGCCTTGTTACCACTGATTTTTTCTGCAGCCGTCGTAGCTTCCTCATCACCTGCTATCCCCGCAAAAGAAGAAATCATCACCATCTTTATTCTCTCATCCTGCAGGTTTTCCTCATCCGTAGGTCTGCATATGTCAAAGGTATTTTCCACGGAGCCATCCACCGAAGCAGTCTCATCCTTGCCGAGGCCCTCCTCTTCCTCGCAGGATTTTTGAGTGACAACTTCCAACGCATTCTCCTCGATGATTGCTTCTTGACTGGATTCCTGGACATTGGCATTTTTCCGGAAGATTCTGCCACCATTGGCATACAAAAGAGCACCTCCGATCAACACAAGAATAGTTGCGACCATGCCAGTCCATCTTACAGTCCACCTATGCTTTCCGACGGATTCATGATAGCTTTCAGTATCAGAATCTCCAGCTTCATCCACAAAGCACTCATCCGTTTCACCGATGGCGAGTAAAAGATCACTTGTTGTCATTTAGATACCCCTCCTTTTCCAAAACTTCCTTAAGTTCTCCCCGCATGTGATACAATACGGACTTTACCTTTCCCTGCGTGTGTCCGTATCTTTTGCATATTTCGGGAATTGTGTCAAAATACCAATACCTGCGGAGAAAAACTTTGCGTTCCTCTGAAGTCTTCTTACTTAAGAAGGAATTTATCACTGCCTTCATTTCACTTGCCAAGATTTCTCCCTCAACGCTGTTTGTGTCCGGAATGCACTCCTGCAATTCTTCAGACAGTTCTATCATCGTCGCCTTTCTCTTTTGTGCATTTGACCTTCGCCACTCGTCAACGGCAAGGTTTCTGGCAATCTTGCCAAGGAATGCAAAGAAGTGATCCCTTGGCTCATTTGGAGGGATCAGGTTCCACGCACGCAGGTAAACGTCATTCTCGCACTCTTTGCAAGCTTCATCATCCAACACGGAAGAGATGATCTTTCGAAGGCTCCTGCCATATTTTTCTTCTGTCCTGGCTATGGCATCTTCATCACGCGCCAAATACAAGTCAACAATTTCTGTATCCTCCAAAAGCTCACCTCCTTCATAAAATATCTCTTATACTCTATATACCGCATTTTAATAGACAAAGGTTTTAAAATCAAAAGCAAATTTCATTTAAAGTTGAATGTCAAACTAACTTCTAAGAAAAACAATATATGCATGGCGTTTGTGACAGAAAGCTGATGGAGATTCAATAATCAACTCACATGAATTCTGATTATTTTTGAAAATGCCCTGCAGCGCCTAACCTGCAGGGCATTGATATGTTTCATTCAATTCATAAGCAATGAAAAATACTACGCTAAATTATATCAAAAACATTACATTTAGCGTAGTATGCATCAGCTTTCAAAGCTTCGTGATGCATCTTTATCCGCACCGCTTACATAGAAGATGGATTCAATGATTTCAAAAACTCGATTAATCTCTCCGTAACAGCAGAAATATCTTCCCCAATCCAGTTCTTCTTTGAAGAAACCAGTCTATCAAGATACCTTTCGGAAGAAAATGTTCTCGTAATTCTTCGCACCACAGCGTGCATATCATTTTCTTTCATGCCCGGGTCAGAAATAACAAAGGCATCCAAATACCGCGATAGTTTGCGAGTGTCAACCTTATCAGAAAGATAATACATATCAAATACATCCTTATATCTTGTCGAGTTCGGTCCAAACTTCAAAAGAGACCGAAGTTTTTCCGTGAACATCTGCTCTTTCGAGTTAATAAGAAGAGTTGCGCTTCCATCATAGCATGCAATATCGAAGCAATATTCTTCCTGCTCTATGTCAAGATTCTTATGTACGCCTAGATCGATCTTGCTTTCGATGGAATCTCCTGCGTCATCCGAAATGATAACATAAACTCTTTTGCCGTGATAATCTTGTTGCTTCAATTCCGTTATGTCTCCGGTCTGGCGGATGTGAATACCATCGAGGCAGTCAATTTTTTTAATAAACAGGCGAATAGAATCATCGCTGAGGGAATACCTGATAAAATCTATATCCATGTCCTGCGTTGCCCTTCGCGCGTCATTCGTGATGCTTCGCATTACTACGCCGCCCTTAATGGTAACATTGCGGCTGAGAGAGCTTTCTGAAATTGCCTTTAGCACTACATCCTGACATACTTTTGCTTCTGCGTTATCATCAACATATCCATCAGCATTAGCCTGCTTGATCATATCTTTTATAGTTAACATTAAAATACCTCCATCTCAAGTGCATCACCTATCATCTTGCTTCGCGGGAAGCTTTCTGCATACTCCTGTATTCGTTCGATATCCAGGTCATATATTATGTTCCTGTAATTACCGATAATCTCTTTGTAATAGTCAAAAGGGAACTTATTCTTAAATCTTAGCAATTCTATCAGCATTCTTTCTTTATCGTATATCTTGATAGATGCATCTCTGCGTTCCAGCGTCGTCACTCCAATATTTAGCATCTCTGAAAGAATATAATATTGATGAACGCGCTTATCACTGATATAGATGGCATGCTTATCCGTGGCAAGGTGTATAACATCTGGGATAACATCTGTCAGTCCATGATAGTAGAATGCGCTATCCATTGTTATGATTCCTTTTGGATATTTAAATGCAATTACAGCCAATGTCGAAACAGTAGGCTCATCAGAATAGACCCCTTTTTCAATTTGGTAAAGCTTCCCATTCTGTATCTGTTTTTTGATATTATAATCTGATTGCCATTTTTTTAGACAATCCGTGTATGAAAGCAGCATAGCAACCCCCTTTTAGCGATTATAGGCTTTAATCAGATAGCGGCCTATAATCGCTCAACTAAATATGTGGCATGATTTGCTTCAAAATCATTGAGTCTTAATAAATTATAGGCTAAAATTAAATATAAGCCTATAATTACTATAATTATATGGAATGTATGCGACCTTGTCAATGAAAAATAAGTCTCTTTTGCGGCAGAATGGATCGGGGCGGCTTTTTCTCGTAAGTCACCTTGCGAAGGCCCTCGGGAATCAGATGAATGAACATCACATTATTGTATTTCATGTCGTCCCTGACCGTTATGGTCCGAAATTCCCTCTGAATGATTCCGAGATCCTCCAGGCAGTCCAGCGCCCTCTTGACGGTTTGTTTTTCTTCCCCGAACTTCATGCCAAGCTGCTCGTAGCTCTTTTGCAGGCAGTCGCCCTTGAATTTCTTTCAATAGCCGATCGTCCTGCCGCTTTCCTCATCCCGTATCTCCACGGGCTTATACCAATAAACAATCTCACCCAAAAGGGAGATGGCAAAGTGGTGAGGTCTTCCGTTGTCACGCAGGATCCAAAGATACCAGTTGTTCGGGATCACATTCCCGCTAAGGTCCATCATGCCGATGGAATCAACCTCGGCACTTCCCGTACTGATGATTCCGTTAGTCATGGCGCCTGCCCTCCCTTGCCTGATTTGAAATATCTCTGTACCATTCAACTACCATTGTGACCGCATGTGCCCTGATGTTGGCGTGGCTGGAGTCCTGATAGGCGGGAGAGGACATAAAATCAATCAGATCCTTCTTTCTGGTATTCTGGGCTGATTCTTAAAAACACATTTGATTTACAATGCCTGCACGAGAAAGTGCTTGATTTTACGGCATTTTGCCCGATTTTTAAGGATATCTGACGAACGGTGCTTGACACCGTCTAATTTTATACTATAATTATGCTATAGTTCTCGAAATGCGGTAGGTCGCGCAAGTGGCGCCGGGGTTCAAATCCCCGCATCTCCGCTGGTACTGTCATAAGGCCCTGAAATGGGGGTATGTATTTTGGATGCATACTGGAGAGAGTCAGAGAAATCTGGCTCTCTTTTGTTGCAAGGTTTTTCTAGCCGGTAACTGGGAATTTTTTTCAGTTTCAAGTTGTCTCTTGGGCAAAAATGGGTTATACTATTATAGGATGTTGTCTCGCCACGACGGCACTCTTAAAATGAGATTAAGCACCATCATGGAACCAAGAGCGGATGCGGAACGGAGGAGAAAATGAAGAGAATCGGCATGTTGACCAGCGGCGGCGATTGTCAGGCATTGAATGCGGCAATGCGCGGCGTTGTAAAGACCCTTGTAAACAGTAAGCAAAAGGTTGAGATTTATGGTTTTCTGGATGGCTATCGTGGCCTGATCTATGGAAATTACCGTATGCTTGCAGGGAGTGAATTTTCAGGAATTCTGACCAAGGGCGGCACGATTCTTGGAAGCTCCAGAACGCCGTTTAAGACGATTCAGGATCCTGACGAGAACGGTTTGGACAAGGTTGCTGCCATGATTAAGAATTATCAGAAGCTAAAGCTGGATTGTCTGGTGATTCTCGGCGGTAATGGAACGCATAAGACGGCAAACCTGCTTCGCGAGAAGGGGCTGAACATCGTAACCCTTCCGAAGACCATTGACAATGACCTTTGGGGCACGGACATGACGTTCGGATTCCAGAGCGCGGTCAATGTTGCGACGAGCGCGATCGATTGTATCCACACGACGGCTGCTTCCCATGGCCGTGTGTTTATAGTAGAGGTTATGGGACACAAGGTTGGCTTCCTGACGCTGAACGCAGGTATGGCAGGTGGCGCTGACATCATCCTGATCCCTGAGATTCCTTATGACATCAACAAGGTGATCAAGAAGATCGAGGATCGTGAGAAAAACGGAAGCCGCTTTACCATCATTGCGGTGGCTGAGGGTGCCATTTCCAAGGCAGACGCAAAGCTGTCCAAGAAGGAATATAAGAAAAAGCTGTTAAATAATCCTTATCCGTCGGTTTCGTATGAAATTGCGGCGCAGATTCAGGAGAAGACGGGACGGGAAATCCGCGTGACGGTTCCCGGACATACCCAGAGAGGCGGAAGCCCTTGCCCTTATGACCGCGTGTTTGCAAGTCGTCTTGGCGCGGAAGCAGGCGAGATGATTTTGAACGGCGAGTATGGTTTCATGGTGGGTTATAAGAATCGTGAGGCCGTAAAGGTTCCGCTGGAGGAAGTGGCTGGAAAGCTGAAGATGGTGGATCCAAACTCTTCCATTGTAAAAGAAGCAAAGCTCATGGGTATTTCCTTTGGAGATTAATGGCCCTGAGTGAAAAATAGTATTGAGGGTGTTAAAACATGTCATATACGGCGCTATACCGAAAATTCCGACCTGCCTCCTTCGCGGAGGTCAAGGGTCAGGACCATATTGTTACGACCCTGAGAAACCAGTTGAAGGCAGGAAGGATCGGTCATGCGTATCTCTTTACGGGAACCAGGGGAACGGGCAAAACCTCCGTGGCGAAGATTTTTGCGAAGACGGTGAACTGCGAGAATCCCACGGAAGACGGTCCCTGCGGAGAATGTCGTACCTGTAAGGCGATTGCGGCAGGTGCGAGCATGAACGTGATTGAGATTGACGCGGCATCGAATAATGGCGTGGACAACATTCGAGAGATTGTAGATGAGGTTTCCTATTCCCCGGCGGAAGGAAAGTACAAGGTGTATATCATCGATGAGGTACACATGCTTTCCATCGGGGCATTTAACGCGCTCTTAAAAACCTTGGAGGAGCCGCCTTCGTATGTCATTTTTATCTTGGCGACGACGGAGGTGCACAAGCTTCCCATCACAATTTTATCGAGATGTCAAAGATATGACTTTAAACGAATCTCTATTGAAACCATTGCGGACCGCATGCGGGAGCTGGTGGATGCGGAGAATGTCAAGGTAGAGGATAAGGCGCTTCGCTATATTGCGAAGATGGCGGATGGTTCCATGCGAGATGCCTTGAGCCTGTTGGATCAGTGTATAGCCTTCCATCTGGGAAATGAGCTGACCTATGACATGGCGCTGGACGTGTTGGGCGCGGTGGACAATGCCGTGTTCAGCGACCTTTTACGGCACGTGCTGGAGCGGGATGCACTTGGATGCATAAAGCTTTTGGAAGACATTGTCATGCAGGGAAGGGAGCTGACGCAGTTTGTCACGGACTTCACCTGGTATTTACGAAATTTGATGCTGGTACAGGCTTCAGACAATCTAGAGGATGTGATTGACGTTTCCTCGGAGCATCTGGCAAGATTGAAGGAAGAGGCGGAAAGCCTTAGCTTTGATCAGATTAGCCGTTACATCCGCATTTTTTCAGACCTGGCGGGGCAGATCAAATATGCATCCCAGAAGCGTATTTTGGTGGAGATCGCATTGATTAAGCTTTGCAGGCCACAGATGGAGACCTCGAATGATGCCATGCTGGATCGCATTCGGCTGGTGGAGGAAAAGGTGGACGAGGCTTTGCAGGGCGGATTTGTCATGCCCGCAAATGCAGGAGCTGCGGTAGGTGGCTCACAGGGCGCAGGCAATGGCGCAGGTGCCATGGCGGAGCGACCGAAATTGGACAAGGCCGTGCCGGAAGAGGTACAGGAGGTGGTTCGCAACTGGATGGGAATCGTCGGGAATGCGGAGGTACCCATGAAGCTGTATCTGAAGGGCGCGAAGCTGAGTCTGGGACAGGACAATCAACTGATCGTGGCTGTGGAGGACGGGCTGAAATATGATTATTTTGAGCGGGATCCTCAGACGGTGGAGCAGCTGGAGCGCCTGATTGAAGACTTTTGCGGAAAATCCGTGAAGGTGATTATGAAGTCCTATGTGGACGCAAACGATTTTGAAAACCATTTTGTGGATCTGACTAAGGTGATCCAGATGGAGATAGAAGAAGAGGAGGAATAAGTCATGGCAAAGCGCGGAGGAGGATTCCCCGGAGGAATGATGCCCGGCAGCATGAACAATCTGATGAAGCAGGCACAGCGCATGCAGCGTCAGATTGAAGATGGACAGAAGGAACTGGAGACGAAGGAGTTTACCGCGACGACTGGCGGCGGTGCCGTAACGGCGACCGTGAACGGAAAAAAGGAGCTGCTTTCCATTAAGCTTTTGGAGGATATTGTGGATCCCGAGGATATCGAGACTCTGCAGGATTCCATCGTGGCAGCAGTGAATGAGGCAATCAAGCAGGCTGAGGCAGCAAATGAGGAGCTGATGAGCAAGATGAGCGGCGGCTTCGGGGGCCTGGGAGGATTACCCTTTTAATGAACTTATATAGCGGACACATTAACAAATTGATTGATGAGCTTGCATCCCTGCCGGGAATCGGCAACAAATCGGCGCAAAATCTCGCATTTCATCTGATCAACATGCCGCAGGACAAGGTAAATCGTCTGGCAAACGTGATGATGGAGACGAGGGCGAAGGTTTGTTATTGTAAGGAATGCTGCACCTTGACGGATAAGGAGCTGTGTCCCGTCTGTGCCAATGATAGGCGTAATCATAAGGTAATCATGGTCGTGGAGGATCCCAGGGATATGGCGGCCTATGAAAAGACGGGAAAGTTCGAGGGCGTATATCACGTGCTACATGGTGCAATTTCGCCGATGCTTGGCATTGGACCGCAGGAAATCCGGCTAAAGGAGCTTTTAGAGCGACTCAAGGGCGACGTGGAGGAGGTTATTATTGCGACCAATTCGAATTTGGAGGGCGAATCCACGGCCATGTACGTCAGCAAGCTGATTAAGCCTACGGGCATTAAGGTGACGAGAATTGCGACGGGCGTTCCGGTAGGCGGAGATTTGGAGTACATTGATGAGGTTACCCTGACGAGGGCGTTGGACGGCAGGGTTGAATTATAGGCGCGGGCAATGGCCGAACGCCAAAAACGTGAGAGCAAAAAGAAAGGTAGGATGGACGGAAGATGGCTGTAGAGGTTCAGAATTTTGGAACTGCAAAGGACGGGAGAGAGATCAAACTCTTTACCATCAAAAATAAAAAGGGCATGCAGGCAGCAGTGACGAACATTGGCGCAGTGCTGGTGAAGCTCCTTGTCCCGGATGCAAAGGGGGCCCTGGATGATCTTGTGCTGGGATTTGAAAAGGGAGAGGATTATTATAATAACGGAAGCTTTTTTGGCGCGGTGGTTGGACCTAACGCAAACCGCATTGGCGGGGCAAGCTTTGAAATTGATGGCGTGAAGTATCAGCTCGCAGTCAATGACGGACCGAACAACCTGCACAGTGATTTTGAAAAGGGTTATCATAAGGCCATTTGGGATGCAGAGGTTGGAGAGAACAGCGTATGCTTTTCACTGGAGGACACGGATGGCAACATGGGCTTCCCCGGAAACAAAAAGATTCAAGTGACTTATACGCTGGATGAGAATCATGGTCTGGAGCTTCATTATCATGCAAGCAGTGATAAAAAGACGGTTCTTAATTTGACGAATCATTCGTATTTTAATTTGGATGGGCACGGCTCGGGAACGATTGAGGATCATGAACTGACCTTGAACTGCAGCAAATATACGCCCGTGGTTCGCGGCGCCATTCCGACCGGAGAACAGGCACCGGTTGCAGGAACGTTTATGGATTTTACGCAGCCTAAGGTGATTGGCAAAGAAATCAATGAGCCCTGGGAGCAGCTGCTTTTGACGAAGGGCTATGATCACAACTGGATCATTGACGGCGCAGACGGCACGCTTCGCCAGATAGCCACGGTGAAGGGACCTAAAAGCGGGCGCGTGATGAAGGTTTATACGACGCTTCCCGGCGTACAGTTCTATGCGGGTAACTGCATTGCCCCCGTAAAGGGAAAGGATGGAGTCAACTACGCACCCCGCATGGGTCTATGCCTTGAGACCCAATATTATCCTGACACGGTTCATCAGCCGGAATTCCCCTCCTGCATCTTCGGGGAGGGCAGGGAATATGATTCCGTGACGGTTTATCGCTTTGAATAAGCCTTCAGAATCGTTCTGAAGAAGAATCCTGTCGAATTCTTTTAAGGAAACCACGACAAAGAATGATAAAAAACCTCCTATGCCAATGCTATGATGTAGCAAAAAGGCATGGGAGGTATTTTTTTATGGATTTACCAAAAAACGTAACACAGATTGGTGAAGCGGACGCAGCTTGCAAGATTTACGTGGAGGATTACGTGGTTTCGTATTTGAAACAGCTAAATCCTCTCGCGAGGGACAAGACCATGGCGGCCGCATTGTACGGGAAGAGGAAATCTGAGGATGGAAAGAACTATCTGTTTGTCTATGGTGCGGGAAAGCTGGATTTTATTCAGAAGGAGACGAAGCATCTCTCCCAAGCCCAGCTGCAGGAGATTGAGAGAATTCGGCGAATGTATTTTGCAGATTATGAGTTTTTGGGCTATCGCATCCTGGACGGAGAGATGGTGGAGGGCTTTCATGTCTGCGAGCAGGAGACCTGCAGATATGTTGCGGGTTATGCACAATTTTACGAGAAAAATGAGGCCATGCTATCTTATATGCTGGAATCACGGCAGGTAGAAGCTGCGCCGGAAGCCGTTAACAATGAAAAGTATGATGCCGCAAGAAATCGGCAGGAAAAGCGCAGGGCGAAATATACGCACCATTATGAGTCGCAGGAGGAAGAATCGCATGATGGAAAGGCGCGGAAGGGTGGCCTGCAGGCTGTGGCGGTTGCTGTTTTGGTTTTGCTTTGTGCTCTGGGACTTGCCATGAATTCCTCCGTCTTGGAAGAGCATGGAATTTCTTGGGACAAGCTAAAGAGCGAATTTCAGGAGAAAAAGCTATCGAATTTGACGGCAGTTTCTGGACAGAACGTGATTATAGAGGAAGAGTCGGAGCCTGCGGTGACGGCAGCGCTGGGAAAGGCGGAAGCGGGCGAACCGAAGATGGCTGGGAAGCCAGAGGGAAGTGGAAGCGTGACGGAGCTTGCAAAGCAGGAAGGTACGGAAGGCCAGACAGAAGAGGCAAAGCAAGAGGAGACGCAGGGGCAGATGGAAGTGGCAAAGCAGGAAGGTACGCAGAGTCAGGCGGAAATCGCGAAGCAGGAAGGGGCGCAAGATCAGACGGAGATTGCGAATGCGTCAGGAAAGAGCGAGGTGACTGATGTAGCAACAGATGCAGCGAACCAGGAGGGGAAAGCCGCAACGGAAATATCTAAGGAAGATGAAAAAAGTACGACAACAGAAGCAGTGACGTCGGAGGTAGCTGGAAGCTCGACAGAGACGGCAAAGCAGGAGGACGGTGGCAAGATGGTAACGAAGGCGGACGGACAAAAAGATGGACAAGAGTCGCAAAGACAGCCGGAGATTTATGTTGTCTGTGCTGGCGACACCTTGACGGGAATCAGCATCCGTACCTATGGAAGTGATAAATACATAAAAACAATATGCCAATACAATTCCATCAAGAACCCGGATGAAATTAAAATCGGACAAAAAATTATTCTACCATAAGCAAAGAGTTATGATATAATATAAAACATGCAGTGGAAAAACAAGCAGCTGCAAAGCAGCGTGCTTTCGAGTTTATGAAATAGTCTGGAAATTAGTACAAGTTTTCGAAAGAGGATTTGCAATGGCAAAGATAACGAATTTTAATGAGGAACGCGAGAAGAGAAGAAGCGATGCCAAGGAAAGACAAGATCAGGCAGAACGGAAATATGCTAGGCATAGGCTGTTTCGCCTGATCCGCATTCTCTTGATTATAACCATACTGATCGGAGCCGGCATTTTTATGTATGTCAGATACCGCGGAAAGATTTATGTGGGATATGACGTCATCAATTCCGTGGAGAGGACGAAGGTGGATGGAGCAAAGGACGTAAAGCTTGGAAATTCCGTGCTGACCTATAGCCGAGATGGTGCACACAGCGTTGACGTGAAGGGTGTCATGACATGGAACCAAAGCTTTGAGATTCAGGACATTCGACTTGCCACCTGCAGAAATGTTTGTGCTATCTGTGGATATAATGGCCACGAGATCTTCGTACAGAGCTCGGAGAATCAGCTGGGACAGATCCAGACCAACCTGCCGATCAAAAATCTTACGGTGGCGACGACGGGCCGCGTGACGGCCGTGCTTGAGGACAGCAATGTGATGTGGCTTAACACCTATGAACCGAGCGGGCAGAACATCTATGAAGGACAGTTCCACATGAGCCAGAGCGGTTATCCCTGTGCAATCTCCCTCTCACCTAACGGAGACCTGCTTGCCGTAAGCTTCATCTTTGTAGAAGAGGGAAGCTATGTAACCAACATTGCGTTTTATAATTATGGACCCGTCGGCGATAACCAGAGCGATCAGTTGGTCAGCACCTTTACTTACCGTGACATGATTGTGCCTGAGATTCATTTCATGACCAATGGAGCAGCCTTTGCGGTCGCTGACAATCGATTGATGTTTTATTCTGGTGAACAGGTTCCGACGACAAAGAAGGAGCATATTCTGGACAGGGAAATCAAGGCAGTTTATTATGACCAGAATTATGTTGGCCTCATTTTTGCTTCGGACCGCGCAGATGCAAAGTATGTGCTTCGAATTTACAATACTGCCGGAGAGAATGTTGCAGAGCGGTATTTTGACATGGATTATTTGGGAGTGTTCTTTGAACAGGGAACCTATACGCTTTATAATAGTACGGATTGCCTGATTTACACCATAGCCGGGGGCTGCAAATATGAGGGGAAGTTTGAAAAGCCAATTTCCTTGATGCTTCCGACGGAGACTCCTTATCGCTATCGCGTTGTGACGGATACCTCCATTGATACGATTCAATTGAAATAAGCTACGAAGGGAAAAACGGTAGATGAATTTATTACTACTTGCGGTGCTTACCGTTCTCATTATAAAAATAAGAAGCGGATACAAAAGAGGAATGGTGAAGGAAGTGATTATGCTTGTTTCCCTGATCATCCTCTGCGTTACCGTAGCCCTGATCACGAATGTCATGAAGAGCTATCAGCAGGGCCAAATTTTCAATACCATACTCATGGTGCTCATGCTGACAATTCTTGGAGTCGTTCAATTCTTGTTAAAGCCTATCTTCTTCTCGGCCAAATTGGTGGTGAAGCTTCCGATTGTCAGCTGGGCGGACAAGATGCTGGGCATTCTTGCAGGAATTATGGAGACGGTGTTGCTTTTATGGACGCTGGATTTCTTTGTCATGATTATGGACATGGGAGCGATCAGTGCGCAGATCTTAGAGTGGACGAGGGGCAACATCGTGCTGAAATGGTTTTTTGAGAATAACTATTTAGCTTTGTTCCTGCAGGCGATTAGCCAAAAAGTAAGCTTCCTTCCGCATCTCCTGTAAATTTTTTAAAAACCATCTAAAAATTTTTAAAAAGCTGTTGACAATAGGATTTACCCGTGGTATTATAACAAAGCTGTCGTAAAGAACAGGACAGCAATTGAACCTTGATAAGTAAACAACAATGCAACCCTGAAGATTCCAGATAAAGACTTCGAAGCGCGAAGCGCGACGGGGACTTTTGAAACGCGGACGCAAGCTTGCTTGCGGGACGCGGGTTAAAAGTTCACGTACAATGCGAAGCATTGCGAAGTCGAACGGGATGAAGAAGGCTTTGCCTTCGAATTCTCGTGTTGTCTGAGATTTCAGAGAACGAATACCTAAACAAGAACAGTAAAAGCCAGATTAACAAAAATCGTTGGTCCGTGCTTGGTAAAAACTTTTTATTGAGAGTTTGATCCTGGCTCAGGATGAACGCTGGCGGCGTGCTTAACACATG
>SVFO01000028.1 GCA_015056795.1 Lachnospiraceae bacterium | reverse complement strand
CATTTCTGGAGCACCTCCTTATGTAATTTTCACAGTTCAAAAGCAATTCACAACACTACAATGATAAACTGATTTAGGAGGGATGTCAAGTAAAAGAATGAAAAATTGCGTTTCTAATACTATCTGAGGAAAAACCCTTTCGCAACAGAAACGCATATTCGCGATTCTGCTCAGTAGTTGTGGCTGATTCGGGATCAAACCCTCTCTTCCGAAAAAGCTTTTGGATCATGCCAGCCTCGTCCTGGGCTCCTCCTTCTTCCTCCCACGCCAGAAATGCCTGAGAAATTACTTCACTGCTGATTCCCTTCCCCCGAAGGTCCTGCTCCATGCGAAGGCGTGTCCTGTCCTCCTGATGACAGCGAATGAAATCCAATGCAAACCTCAAATCATCCACGTAATGAAAGGAGGCCACATATTCCAGCGCTTCCTCCACAATTCCCTCTGGATAACCACCCAAAAGCAGCTTTTCCCGTAGCTTCGCCGTGGTATAATCCTTCTTTAACAGCAGGTTCATCGCCCGCAGCTTTGCACGCTTCGGCAGAATCTCCTGCATAATCGTTTCATAATCCTTTTCCTTTAATTCTTCCCCGATTTGCAGGTGAAAATGACGAAGCTCGCCTTTGTATAACACAAAGGCGAACTCCCCATCGATGCTGACCCTGCTTCGGGATTTTGTGAGTTCCTCTAACCCCGTTACGATCATGCCCTGTTCCTCTCTTACTCGTCAGCCTGCGCTGCTCCTTCACCGTTTAGGTTAAAATGCTCTCTGATCTTTGCCTCAATCTCATCACAAACGGCTGGATTGTCCTTGAGATACTGCTTTGCATTCTCACGACCCTGTCCGATCTTCTCTCCCTGATAAGCATACCAGGCACCAGATTTGTTGACAATATTGATGGAGGCTGCCAAATCCAGAATGTCACCTGCGGTGGAGATACCCTCACCAAACATGATGTCAAATTCCGCCTCCTTAAAGGGCGGTGCCACCTTATTCTTAACCACCTTCACGCGGGTACGGTTACCAATGACCTCTCCGCCCTGCTTCAGGGATTCAATCCTTCTGACGTCCAAACGAACGGAAGCATAGAACTTCAATGCGCGACCACCCGTCGTCGTCTCAGGATTACCGAACATGACGCCAATCTTCTCACGCAGCTGGTTGATAAATACGACGGTACAGTTTGACTTGCTGATCACTGCCGTCAGCTTACGCAATGCCTGAGACATCAATCTTGCCTGCAGTCCAACATGGCTGTCGCCCATGTCTCCATCAATCTCCGCCTTCGGCACCAATGCTGCCACGGAGTCCACTACAACGATGTCCATGGCACCGGAACGCACCATAGTCTCCGTAATTTCCATCGCCTGCTCACCATTATCCGGCTGGGAAATGTAAAGATCATCAATGTTGACACCAATATTCTTTGCATAAACGGGATCCAACGCATGCTCTGCGTCAATAAAGCCTGCAATTCCGCCGCGCTTTTGCACCTCTGCAATCATGTGCAATGTAACCGTTGTCTTACCACTGGACTCAGGTCCATAAATCTCAATAATTCTTCCCTTAGGAATTCCTCCAAGGCCCAAGGCAATGTCAAGGCTTAAGGAGCCAGTCGGAATCGTCTCCACGTTCATCTTCGCGGAAGGATCCCCCAAACGCATCACCGTACCCTTGCCATACTGCTTTTCAATCTGACTGAGCGCCGCATCCAGCGCTTTCATTTTTTCTTCTTTTTCCATGTGTTTCTTTCCCCTCTCTTTGCCCGCGGGCAATTCATTTTGGGAACAAATGTTCGTTGCTGTTATCATAAAACATTTGTTCGATTTTGTCAATCTTTTTTGCGAAACCTTTTTACAAATCTTGATCAAGATCAGCGTTTTTACCGCTTACTTTCTTCATCCATAGAAAGAATAGCGCCTTTTGTGTCCATTATAGTTCCCTCAATGGCATCCCTCCGTTCATTTTTAAGTTTTTTACTTTCATTCTGAAAACTTGTGGCGAAATGCCGGATTGCGGAGGGAACGCTCGATGGCGCCGCGTGCCGCAAAGAAACATAGTTACCAGATAAAAAAAATGTATCACGTTCCCTGCCTTTTCGCAAGTCTCGTGATACATTTTATAATTATTTTAGGATTTCCTTACTGAGATATTCCAAGACGCAGCTTCTCGCCAGCATCAGTGCCGCTGCAACGGAGGCCTTACGGATTTTCTCCCTCGTCCCCTTAAAATGGCACTCCTTCACGGTGATCTTTCCCTTGACGTTACAGCTGATATACACCAGTCCCACAGGCTTTTCCTTGGTTCCGCCGTCGGGTCCTGCGATACCCGTCACTGCCAGTCCGACATCCGTCTTCGTCTCGGAGAGAAGTCCCTTGACCATCTCCTCCGCCGTCTGACTGCTGACTGCACCATACTTTTGCAGCGTTCCCTTCTTCACGCCAAGAAGCTTTCTCTTTGCCTTGTTGGAATAGGTCACAAAGCCAGCCTTATAAAGCTCCGATACGCCTGGTACGTTGATGATGGTTGCCGAGAGCATTCCTCCCGTGCAGGACTCCGCGCAGCTGATGGTCAGCCCTGCGCCCTGCAGAAGATCCACTAAGGCCTTCTCCAGCGTCACGCCCTCATCTGCGGAATAAATGCTATTGCCAAAGCGCGCCTTCAGCTCCTTTACCACAGGCTTAATCAGCTTGTTCGCATCCTTAGCCGTATCGGCCTTTGCCGTCACGCGAACATGTACCTCGCCCGTCTTGGCATAGGTTGCAATCGTAGGATTGCTTTGCTTATCAATCAAATCGCGAAGCTGCTGCTCCACAAAGCTCTCTGACAATCCACAGGTCTTCACGGTCTGTGAGAGGATGACATTGGGCGAAAGCTCCTGCAGATAAGGAATTGCGCTCTCCTCGAACATGAGCTGCAGCTCCTCCGGCGGTCCCGGAAGTAACAGAAAGTGATTCTTTTTGGCCTTAATAGCAATGCCAGGTGCCGTTCCGTTATGATTAGGGAAGACCTTGCTGCCCTCGGGCACCATGGCCTGCTTCCAGTTGTTTTCCGTCGGCTTTATTTCCCTCGCGGCAAAATACTCCGCGATCATTTTCTTGCTCGCCTCGTCCATCACAAGCTTCTTCCCGCAATACTCTGCCACGGTTTCCTTCGTCAGGTCATCCTGCGTCGGCCCAAGACCACCCGAGAGCACGATCACCTCACTGCGTTTTGCAGCTAGATCCAGGGTCTCCAAAAGTCTCGCGCGGTTGTCTCCCACCACCGTCTGGTAAAAGCAGGACATGCCAAGCGCGGCAAGCTGCTCTGCAAGATAAGCAGCGTTCGTGTTTACGATGTTTCCAAGCAAAAGCTCCGTACCTACGCAAATGATTTCTGCAGTCATTTTTTCCTCCTCCCATCCATTGATGGGAACTCTCATTGCCTTCTCTATTTTGCATCCTTCATGACGTCTTTATTCTTCCAAACATAATCCACCAGAGAAATGATGGTCAGCGCCAGGGCAATGATCATGATGATGGTCGTCAGAACGGAAAAGACCTTGCCTCCGCCGAAATTAGCAAAGATCGGAACATCCTCCACGATCATCATTCCAATCATGATCATCTGGAAGGTGGTCTTAAACTTTCCCCAATAGCTGGCCGCTATGACCACGCCCTTGTCGGACGCAATCAGACGGAATCCACTGATGATAAACTCCCTGCTGATAATGATGACTACGATCCAAGAGGGAATCCTTCCCATTTCAACAAGCACGATCAACGCTGCACATACCAAAAGCTTGTCTGCCAAGGGATCCATAAATTTGCCAAAGTTTGTCACCAGATGATATTTTCTGGCAATCTTTCCGTCCAGCATATCAGTCAGGCTCGCAATGATAAACACGGCAAGAGCAATAAACTCCGCCACCGTGCTCTCCTCGCCAAAAATGGCCCGAAACCATCCCCAGCCCTCGTAGCTGCCAAGCAGCAACAGAATAAATGGCAGGATCATAATGACACGAAAGATTGTCAGCTTATTTGGCAAATTCATTTTTTCGTTTTTACCCATATCAGTCATAATATGCTTCTCCGATTAGATCATATTCATTGGCATCGGTCACCATGACCTTCACCAAGTCTCCCGTCATCAGGTTCGCCGTGGAATTCAGGAAAAGATATCCATCCACGTTCGGTGCATCCCGATAGGTTCTCGCAACATAGGTGTCCTCGTCCGCAACCTTCCCCTCAATCATAACGACAAGAATGCGTCCGACCATCTCCTCTGCCTTTTCAAAGGCAATTTCCTGCTGAAGCTCCATGAGTTCATCGCGCCTCTGGCATTTTATTTCCTCAGGAATCTGATCCTCCATTGCATCCGCCGCCGTGTCCTCCTCCCTAGAATAAGGGAACACGCCAAGTCGGTCAAACTCCATTTCATCTACAAAATTATATAGCTCCTCAAAGTCCTCCTGTGTCTCGCCAGGGAACCCGCTGATCAGCGTCGTCCGAAGACAGATGTCAGGAATCCGTTCCCGCAGCTTCGTAATCACTCTACGAAGAGAAGCCTGATCCGTCTTTCTTCCCATGCGCTTTAGCACCGCATCCGATGCATGCTGAATGGGAATGTCCAAATAATGACAGATCTTCGGTTCCGTCGCCATCACGTCAATGAGCTCATCCGTGATTTCCTCAGGATAACAATATAAAATGCGAATCCAATAGATCCCAGAAATCTTTGCCAGCCTTTGTAGCAGCTCCGGCAGGCTCTTTTTCCCATACAGATCAACGCCATACAGCGTTGTCTCCTGCGCCACCAAAATCAATTCCTTAACGCCCTTCTGCGCCAGATCCTCCGCCTGTGCAAGGAGCGTCTCCATGGGAATACTCCGATAACCGCCACGCACCTTCGGAATGATGCAATAGGTACAATGCTTGTCACACCCCTCGGCGATCTTCAGATAGGCATAATGGCCGCCCGTAGTCACGATCTGAGGCAATCCCGCCACTGGCGTCGCGTTCAAATCACGAAAATGATTTTCTGGTGCATTGGCAAGTACGCCCTCCAGCGCTGCGACAATCTCCTGAATGGCATTCGTTCCCACGATGGCATCCACCTCGGGAATCTCCTTCTGAATTTCATCGCGATAACGCTGTGCAAGACATCCGCAGGCCAAAAGCGCCTTGATCCCTCCAGCCTTTCTACGCTCTGCAAATTCCAAAAGCGTATTGATGCTTTCCTCCTTGGCATCTCCGATAAAGCAACAGGTGTTGACAATGACAACCTCTGCCTCGTCCTCATCATCCGTAAAGGTATGCCCCTTTGCCTCCAAGAGCCCCAGCATCATTTCGGTATCCACTAAGTTTTTATCGCATCCCAGGGATGTAAATAATATCTTCAAACCTCAAACCTCTCATACTAACACAGCCGGGGCGCGAGGCTCCGGCTGCTGTTTTGGCAATCGCCCTATTATTTGGTCTCGTCGTCTCCAAGAATTTTGATCTTGCCTGCGTTCAACTCATCTACGGCGATGGAAAGAGGCTTTTTACCCTTCTCATCTACCAGAGGCTCATCTCCAGAAATAATCTGACGTGCTCTCTTTGCCGTTGCCATAACGATGGAATAACGACTGTTAACTACAGGAGTCTCGCCAGGCTCCACGTCACTGTTTACTACCTTCATCAAATCTGTATAAGACGGATGTAACATTTCACTCACCTTGTCCTTTCTACTATTTCTGTTCCAGTTGGAAATCCTTCATTTCCTCCCGAATGCGTGCAATGAAATCCTTTCTTCTCACGGGCTCGTTGCGGGCTGCCTCAATCATGGCATGCAACTCCTTCACGCAAAGCTCCAGATCATCATTGATCACAATATAATCATAGGCATCCATGCCTTCTGATTCCTCATAAGCCCGAGACAGGCGCTTTGCAATCACTTCGCTGGTCTCGGTTCCGCGCCCTTCCAAACGACGGCGCAGCTCCTCCGCACAAGGCGGCGTTACAAACAACAGTAATGACTCGGGGAACTTCTTTTTAATCTGCAGGGCACCCTGAATTTCAATTTCCAGAATGACATCCTTTCCTGCCGCAAGCTGCTCCTCCACATAAGCCCTTGGTGTTCCGTAATAGTTATCACAATAGGTAGCATACTCGATTAGGCCATTCTCCGCAATGGTTTTTTCAAACTTTTCCCTGTCAACGAAGAAATATTCCACACCATCCTGCTCTCCCTCACGGGGCTTTCTGGTCGTCATGGAGATGGACAATGCATAATTGTCATAATTCTGCAAGAGCTTCTTTACTAACGTGCCCTTGCCGGCCCCGGAAAATCCCGAGATTACCATCAAGATTCCTTTCTTTGCTTCCAAATCTAGTCCTCCTTTTCCTCCTCTGGCGCAATATCCTCCTGCGCCCTGCCGGCGATGGTCTCCGGAAGTAATGCCGAGAGCACTACCTGATTATTTTCCATCACGAGAACGGACTTCGTCTTTCGCCCCTGCGTGGCATCAATGGCCATGCCCGTCTCCTTCGCCTTCTGTACGAGACGCTTAATCGGCGCCGCATCAGGACTGACAATGGCGATGATCTTTTCCGTATTCACAATATTTCCAAAACCAACGTGAATTAATTTGTTCATAGTAATATTTCTACTTCGCCATGCACAATCCGCCAACCCTTCGGGTCGTCGGATTGACGGCTATCGCCGTATACCGCCAATGTTCCATGCACTGGATCGTGAGCAAGCTCCCGCCCAGCGCATGCCCCATTGTCTGTGCATGGCTCAATGCTATTCAATGTTTTGTATCTGTTCTCTGACTTTCTCGATTTCGGTTTTGAGTTCGATGCCGCAGTTGGAGATTTCGAGGTCGTTGGACTTGGACAGGATGGTGTTGGCCTCGCGGTTCATCTCCTGCGCAATAAAGTCCAGCTTTCTTCCGATGCTGCCGCCCTCAATCAAAGCCTTTTTCGTGGTCTCCACATGGCTGCGAAGACGAACCATCTCCTCATCCACACAAACCTTATCGGCAAAGATCGTGACCTCCGTAACAAGACGATTCTCATCCACGGTATTGTCCCCAAGCATCTCCTTCACCTTCTCCTGGAGCTTTGTGCGATACTCTGCGATGATCTGAGGACTTCTCTCCGCGATAAAGTCAACCAGCTTTAACATATTGTCCAGCTTTGCAATCAGATCGTTCTTCAGGTTTTCACCCTCCACGATCCTGCTCTGTACAAACATCTCAGCTGCACCGTCCAGAGCCTTTTTCAGCTCCTTCCAGATTTCCTCCTCGTCACCGTCATTCTCCTCCATGGTAAACACGTCGGGATACTTTGACAGCGTGGAAATACGGATGTCATCCTCCAGTCCGAAATCCTGCTGTATCTGACGCAAATATTTCAAATATTCTGCAGCCAGTTCCTTATTGTAGTGTACGTTTGAGGTATTCTCAGAGAGATCCTCATAGGTAATAAAGAGATCGATTTTACCCCTGGAAATATAGTTCTTTAATTCATTACGAATGGAAGACTCAAAGAAATTCAGCTTCTTTGGCATCTTCACGTTGACATCCAAATAACGGTGGTTTACGGCCTTCATCTCCACCGTAAACTTTCTGTTATTTTCCGCCACCTCACATCGGCCGAAACCGGTCATGCTCTTGATCATGTTCTGCTATCCCTTCTGCGACCCTCCCCTTTAGGACTTTGTCGCACATTCCGTATTATTATATTCCAAACTTTGAGCCTCGTCAAGACAAACGTCTCAGAGCTTTTGAAACTCTTTCGAACGATCCCCTGTCTTAAGCATGACACATTAATGCTTCTTCGCCTTCCGAACTGCCTTTTGCAGTGCAAGAATCTGACCTCTCAGCTCCTCGTAATTATCCTTTCCCTCTGGCGCAAAAAAGGTTCGATACAATGCCTGCGTCAATTCCTCCGATACAGTCACGCCATAATGCGCCTGCATCCAAGCAAGCTCCTCCTTCGGCGTCGTCAGCGCGCCAAAGCCCTCATCATGATCCTTTAGATATTTCGTCAACCGCCCATATGCAAGTCTTACTCTCTCACGTTCTGGAAGCTTGGATTCCCGATATCCCGCAAGTAAATATTTTATGCCAAAGAACGCGGCAATGAGGGCGGCAACAAGTCCCAAAATTCCAAGACTGCCCGCCAGTGCGTTCTCAATATTCTGCGCAATTTGCTGCTGATTTTGGTTTCCATCCGTATTTTGATTGTTTCCAGCGCCTAAAATGGATTCCCAGAATCCTCCTGTTTCCTCCTCTTCCTCCTCAAGAGCCGCAGGCGTAACCTCAACAATCACCCAGCCCTTGTCCTCTAAATAAATTTCTACCCAGGCATGTCCCTGGGCATCTGGAATTTCCAGCTCCATCAGCGCCGTTTCTCCCAGCGGGGAATACCCATCATAATAATCCTCGTATGCCGCGCCTTCTATGATTTCACCATCCGACACCACGTCCGTATAGGTAAAGACATAGCCTTCTACGTAACGCGCAGGAATTCCCATGTTACGGAACATCATGGTTCCTGCAGATGCGAAGTGCGAGCAGTAACCCTTCTTATTCTTGGAAAGGAAATAGCTGATATAATCCAAACCTCCAAAATAATAGCCTGGGCGCAGGGTATATCGATAATTCGTGGCAAAGTATCTCGTAATTTGCTCCGCGATTTCCTCTGGCGTTCCCGAAAGTCCCGCCTCCGCACATGCCGCAGAAACTGCCTTTCTACAAAGAGTAGGAACCGTCAGGTATCGTTCGCTGATCGCCTCCCCTTCCCTTTCTGGCACAGCCTCATCACTCACCATGGGATAATAGACATAGCTCTCTCCCCGAACAGCTCCCTCTGGCCAGTCCTCCCGCCGAACGGCAGCCTCATCACTCGGATCGGAATAATAGGGGCGAAGCGCCATCGTGACCTTTGCATCCACGGGGAACACCTCCATAATGCCCCGAGACTGCACGTCACTGTTTTGCTCATACAAGGCCTCGCGTCCCATCGCCTCCCATTTTAAGAGGCCAGCTCCAGGGCCCAGAAGCTCCGTCGCATTGCTCCATCTCTTTCCGTCATAGTCCAGACCCGTGTAAGCTTTCAAATAAGTCGGCTGCATGCTATAAGGCGTAAACCTAACGATGATGTCCGTCTCATTGTCTGGCATCAGCATGGTATTCTGGGACAACACGCCCCCGCTGATACCACCACCCGCTGAATTGTTCATAAACAATGCCATGACACCATAGGTAGCATAGGCAACGGCCGATTCCTCCGTGGCCGCCTTCGCTGGGTTCTTCGGTATGTACGCCCTAAGCCGTGCCTTCGGCAAAATAATGGCAAAGAGCAGCACGACTGCTGCTGAGATCGCCATACCCACGGGAAGCGCCTGCTTGATCTGTGCAGAAATATGCTTTTTTACCCGTGCGCACTGCAAAATGCCAATGGTAATATAACCAGACAACAGCAAAAATAAGCAAAATGCATCTGGCGTTTTCTCGAAATAAATGGGTACAAAATAAAGTGTGAACGTGAGTAATACCGTTCGGATCAGACTGGCCTTATACTGAAGACGGATTACCATGAGGATGACCAAGACAATACCGACAAACAGAGAAATTGCCGTGATCGTCAGATAAGAATCATCCACCTGAAGATTATACAGACCTCCGCCGACAATGCCCAAATAAGCCTGTGCCGCTTCGTACACCTCATTGACGATGGCATAGGTTCCGCTGTTTAAAATATAGAATTCCTTCAGCGCCACATAGGCGTAGACAATAAAAACGCCAATAACACAAAGATTGGTAAACCATTTTTTCTCCGTCTCATAAATAAAGGACAGCGCAAGGGACAAGCCCAAGATTCCGCCCATGCAGAGTACACGATTGAATTCAAGCCCATACGCATTCAAAAAGCCTCCCACGGCGCCATAAGAAACCATGAAAACAAGCAGCGCCTTAGCCAGCGCCGCCAGTGCATCATACTTTTCTTTTTTTGCTCCGTCGGAGAGCTCAATCTGGGAGGGCTTACGCTTTCTCCACCACCGCTTTCCGCTATCGGATGTATGTCCCTTTGTATGCTCCATGCTTCACCACAATATATGCTTCCCCGGGGAACTCCGCCTCCATGGCATTCCTTGCCTTGGCTGGATCCTTCTTCCCGCTGATGCTTAATATTTCATCCATGGCGTTCTCCAGTTCCCCTTCCTCCGCCAGATACCGTCCTTGAATCGTTCCGCCATATCCCATCCAGCATAGCCGAATCGGATAGCCCTTATCAATCAAAAGCCTGCCCAGGCCATGCAGGGAGGCCATCAGTTCATCATTCTCCGCCGGGTCCTCCGTGAGGGCCAGCAGCACATTGATCCTGTCTCTGCCCGTCGCAAGCCGCTCACGCACCATGGTTCGTCCAACCTTTGCCGTCAGCTTCCAGTGAATGCTCTTGAGGTCATCCCCAGGAATATATTCCCTGATTTCGATGTCAGGATTCACGTCCGTACCGTGCTTTTTCGTTTCATTCTCATCTGGAAAATTCTCTACGCTGAGCGCCAGGTCCTCCTCCGTCATCACCGTAAAATCTGGTCCCACGATGACATACGAGCTTTTCTTCGCCTCGCTTTCCAGACTACAAATCCCCAGCCAGTCCCAGAGAGTGACTGCCGTGACCGCCACCTCCACGCGTCCCACGTGATGGCTTGTCAGCTCCTTCTTAGCAACGACATTCACGCCAGGGCCTGCCCAGATACGCTCCTTCTTTGTCTCTTCATACTCCGTGAACACGTTTCGCACGACATATGTCACGTCAGCGGCAAATCCCAGAAACCGTCCGACATTTTTGATCCGCACATTCATGGGAACGGCTCGACCCTTTCCGATGCCCAGTCCAGGCAGCGACACCTGCGCCGAGAAATCATTTTGTCTCGCGTACAAGGCAAGCAAGCTTAACACTGGCAAAAGAAATAGTATGATCATAATCAGCAGTAATTCATACGTGCGAAAATACCACCAGAGAAAAACGACCAGTGCCAGTAAGAGGGCGTACCGCAGGATTCCCCATGCGTGAACCGCAAATTTCCTCTTCTTCATTAAACTGCCCGAATCCTTTCCGTAATCTCCCGAATGATTCCGGGAATGTTGGTACCCTCAGCCCGCGCCATGGCATTCAAATGAATTCTGTGCGACCATACCTCAGGAATAACCGCAAGGACATCCTCAGGAATCACGAATTCGCCGCCGCGAATGATCGCCATGGCACGCGCCATTTTCAAGAGCGCGATGCTTCCTCTGGGGCTGACGCCCAAAGCAATTCTTGGATCCCGCCTGGTCTCCTCCGTAAGATTGACGATATATTCATGAATGCTGTCCGATACGTGAAGCTGCTTTGCCTGCTCGCGAAGCTCCAAAAGTCTTGCTCCCGTCAGAACTGGCTTCACCAGACCCAAGCCCTGTCCGGCACTCTCTCTCAAAATCTGCACGGCTGCCTTATGCTCTGGATATCCCATGGTCAGACAGATCAAAAAACGGTCCAACTGAGACTCTGGCAAAAGCTGTGTACCTGAAGATCCGTAAGGGTTCTCCGTCGCAATTACCGTAAAGGGCTCTGGCAGCTCATGCGTAATGCCATCCACCGTAACCTTTCCCTCCTCCATGACCTCCAAAAGCGCCGACTGCGTCTTGGAAGAGGTTCTGTTCAATTCATCCGCCAAAAACAGATTGCTGAAAATCGCTCCTGGCTTATATTCAAAGGTTCCCTGCGCGTTATTATACATGGTAAAGCCCACGATGTCGCTAGGGAGCACGTCTGGCGTAAACTGCATTCTCCGATAGTCCAGCTCCATGGCCTTACCCAGTGCCATCGCCAGCGTCGTCTTTCCAACGCCAGGAATATCCTCCAGGAGCACGTGACCTCCTGCCAGCACTGCCGCCAGCACCTTCCGAATCACGTCATCCTTGCCCTTTACCACCTGACTTACCTGTATTACAACCTGCTCTAATTCCGTATTCATGCGAACTTCCTCCGACTAGCATTTCTACTAATAACATACCATATTTTTCACCATAGGTAAACCAAATCTTTGTCCGAAAGGCAGTATTCACAAAAAATACATATAGCCAAAACAAATTCTAAGAAATTCTTGGAAACTTTTTCTTCACCCTTGAAAAGATAGAACATATGTTCTATAATTAAATCTGACCCATCATCGCGAAGCGATTTTATCCGCGAAATATTCTTCGCTATAACGGAGCCGAGTGGAATGTAGCCAATTATCGCGAAGCGATTTTATATGCGGAATGAAACGAGGCGACCGAAGAATATTACGATGCCGAACTTGCAGCGAAATATTCTTCGCTGTCACGGAGCCGAGTGGAATGTAGCTAATTATTTATATTAGAGAGGAGGAGCGCCATGGAAAAGCCCATAGAGGTCATCTGCCAGCATAAGACTGACGGCACCATCTTGCCCATCAAGATCCGATGCGATGACGAAGACGGGGAATATCACGTCTATCGAATTCTCAGCTTTCGTGAGCTTGCCCCTGGTGAAGCCTCCGTGACCCTGCCCAGCACGATCAACGCGACTAAGGTGCTGCGCCGCTTCGATTGCAAGATTCATGTTTTCGGGAAGGAAAAAAGCATCTCCCTTCTCTACAATACCTTCACGGGAAGATGGGACTTGCGCGCCTAGTACATAAGTAGTAAAATGAGAAACGCAACACCTAAAACGATCATACATTTATCCCCTCACGCAGAGAACTGTAAGTTGAGGCAAGGAGGTTTGTGATGGCATTTGATGGCCTTACTCTTGCAAATTTAAGATATGAATTACATCGTGAGCTCGTTGGCGCACGACTTTATAAAATTGCACAGCCAGAAGCGGATGAGCTTCTCCTGACCTTAAAGACGAATGACGGTCAAAAGCGTCTCCTGATTTCAGCGGATGCTTCTCTCCCCTTGGTCTATTTTACGGAGGACAATAAGCCCAGTCCCATGACGGCGCCGAATTTCTGCATGCTTCTTCGTAAGCATCTGCAAAACGGCAGAATCACCAGCGTGACGCAGCCTGGCCTCGAGCGTATTCTGCGCATTGACATTGAGCACTTGGACGAGATGGGTGATCTCTGCCAGAAAACGCTCGTCATCGAGATCATGGGAAAGCACAGTAACATTATTTTTGTCAATGGTGACGGCACGATCCTTGACAGCATTAAGCGCGTCTCCGCCGCCGTCAGCAGCGTCCGCGAGGTTCTTCCCGGAAAGCCCTATTTTGTGGCAAGGACGCAGGACAAGCTGGATCTGTTTACCATGACCCAGCAGGATTTTGCGCAGGCCATGGCGTCTAAGCCTCAGCCTGCCTATAAGGCACTCTACGGAACGGTTACGGGTATCTCTCCCATTTTGGCGCAGGAGCTTTGTCACCGCGCAGGGGTTGACGGAGACCGCCCCACTGCCGCCATGGATGACACTGCCTATGCGCGCCTATACCAGACAATGATGACCTTAAAGGACACCATCGAAGCGGGAGCCTTCTCCCCCTGCGTGGCCTTTGACGGGAAAAAGCCACAGGAATATGCGGCCATTCCCCTGACCATCTACGGTGCCCCTGCTACTTCCGCCGAAAATGGGAATCTCCCTACCCCAGTCAATTCCGTTACAGGTACGAATGCCGCTAAAATGCCAACCCTGCATGGCACGGTTGGTACCTCAGAGGCCGTCGGCTTCCGCGTGGAAGCCTTTCCTTCCATGTCTGCCCTGCTGGAATATTATTACGCGGAAAAGAATGCACAGACACGCATTCATCAACGATCTGCTGATTTGCGTCGCATCGTGCAAACGATTTTAGAGCGCAACGTAAAAAAGCTGGACGGGCAGCTCCAGCAGATGAAGGATACGGAAAAGCGTGAAACCTACCGCATTTACGGCGAGCTCCTCAATACCTATGGCTATGGCGCGGCTCCCGGGGCGAAATCCCTGGAAGCCCTGAATTACTATACAAATGAGACTATCCAGATCCCTTTGGATCCCACGCTCACCGCGCAGGAAAATGCCAAGCGGTACTTTGACCGCTACGGAAAGCTCAAGCGCACCTATGAAGCGCTGACGACGCTGACAGAGGAGGTCAAGGCTGAGATCAACCATCTGGAATCCATCGCGACCTCCCTGGAAATTGCCCAAAAGGAGGAGGACCTGACGCAGATCAAGGAGGAGCTCATTGAGAGCGGCTACGTTCATCGAAAGGGCTCCGCAAAAAAGGTAAAGATCACGAGCAAGCCCTTCCACTATGTCAGCAGCGACGGTTTTGACATCTATGTGGGAAAGAATAACTTTCAGAATGACCAGCTGACCTTCCAGCTGGCAACGGGAAATGACTGGTGGTTCCATGCAAAGAAAATCCCTGGCTCCCACGTTGTCGTAAAAACTGACGGCAAGGAGCTCCCTGATCGCACCTTTGAGGAGGCTGCACGCCTTGCTGCCTACTACTCCAAGGGCCGCGAACAGGACAAGGTTGAAATCGACTACATCCAAAAAAAGCACGTAAAAAAGCCCAGCGGTGCAAAGCCGGGCTTCGTAGTCTACTATACAAACTTCTCCATGGCAGTCAGCAGCGACATCTCAGACATCAAACAGCTTTGATGCCCCGAGACATTAAAGCAACTTACACTTCTTCGCAATTTTGACAAGGACGTGCCCTTTGGGCAGGTCCTTTATTTCTTCCTCCGACAGCGTCTTCAGCGAAAGCAATACTACAAAATACACAATCACGCCAAAGGCTACCGCAGGCGCCAGCGCGATGCGGGGTGATTTCGTTGCCAGCACCAGCAGCTGGAAGGCTCCCTTTGCAGAAACACCCATTACCAGAGATGCCAAGCTTGGCAAAATAAAGGACTTCTTCCACTCCTGCCGATAATTGATGACACGGCGCAGCGCCACCTGATTCAGCACGCACATGATTGCCGCGTACAGCGTATTTGTAATGGCCAACCCATACAAATCCACGTCCGTGTACATGAGAAGTGCGAAGGAGGCAATGGACTGAATCGTCAGCGCAATTCCTGCATTGACGACGGGAATGTTCACGCGCCCAAGTCCCTGCAAAATCGAATTGCTCAAGGTCGAAAGTGCATATAACACGACGGCGGCCGCCAAAACCATCAGCAGCTTCGCGGCGAGCGTCACGACCTCGTCCGATCTTGGAAACAAGATGTAGATAATGGGTTTTGCCAGCACGAACAGTCCGACGGCGGCGGGAATCGAAATAATCATGGTCGTCTTGACCGCGGAGGTAATCTTCTCCTTCGTCTTTTCAATGTCACCTGAGGCCGAGGCCTGCGCCACGGACGGAATCATGGCGGAGGCCATCGCCGTTGCAAAGGCAATGGGGATGTTAAATACCGTCACGGCAACGCCGTAGGTTCCATAATTGGTATAATGAAGATCACTGTCCAGGGCCCTCAGGTTCGGAATCAGCTTTGTGTAGAGATAGCTGACCACCGTAGAGTTCAGGTTATAAATCGCCGTGCTAAGAATAAAGGGCGTAACAATCCGGGAAATCATGCGAATCATGCTCCCATAAGAATCCATGCTTTCATGCGGATCCCTTTGAACGCGCCGCAAAATTATCTTTCTGTTCAGCAGATACACTCCCCACATGAAAATGAGGCCTGCCAGGACGCCCATCCCCGTTCCCAGCGCGCTTCCCATGGCGCCAAGCACGGCCCGCTTTCCTTCCATGTCAGCGCCGGCCGTCACTCCCGCAGCTCCCCACTTGATTAAAAGCCACGCGCCGCCAATGCTGACAATGGCATTCGCGATCTGCTCCAAAATCTGCGAAAAGGAGGTCTGCACCATGCTTCTGTGTGCCTGAAAATATCCTCGAAGCACGCCGAGAATGCCATAAAAGAAAATCGTCGGCGCAAACATTCGAAGCACCGGTACGGCCTGTTCCTCAACGAACCACCCTGCGCAGAAAAACAAAAAGAGGCCGGCAATCATTCCGACCACCAGAACGTATCCCAATGCACAATAAAAAAGCCGGTGGGCATTGCGATACTCCCGCACGGCCAGCTTAGGCGCGATCAGCTTGGATATGGCAGAGGGAATGCTGTAGGAGGAAATCAGCAGCACAATGGTATAAAACCCGTATGCCGCATGATAATATCCAAAACCCGTTTCCCCTATGACGGCTACCAAAGGGCTCTTATACAAGAGCCCTATGATTCTGGAAAGAATGCCCGCCGTTGCCAAAATTCCGGCCTGCGCCAGAAAATTGTCTTTTGTCTTACTCTGATTTCCCATGTCTCAAGTCATCCAATTCCCATTATCCGATTAGCCAATCATACATTTCCTGATACTTCTTCGCGGAGACGTCCCAAGAGAAGTCCTGCGCCATGGCGCGATCCACCATCTTGTTCCACTCTCTCTTCTTGTCGTAGTAGATATGCTCCGCATAGCGGATGGTATGTAGCATCTCATGGGCATTGTAGTTCGTAAAGCTAAAGCCCGTTCCGGTACTCTCATATTCGTTGTAAGCCTGTACGGTATCCTTCAGACCGCCCGTCTCGCGAACGATCGGGATGGTACCATACCGCAGGCTCATGAGCTGGCTCAGTCCACAGGGCTCAAACAGGGACGGCATCAGGAACGCGTCACTGGCTGCATAAATCCTGTGAGACAGCTCCTCGGAATAATAAATGTTCGCTGACACCTTATCCTGATATTTCCAGTCGAAGTGACGGAACATATTTTCATAGCGGTCCTCACCGGTTCCCAAAACAACAAACTGAATGTCATCCTGACAGAGCTCATCCATGACATAGGATACAAGGTCGAGACCCTTCTGATCCGTCAATCTCGAGATCAGGCCGATCATCATCTTGTTCTCGCCCTTGGTCAGGCCAAGCTGCTCCTGCAGGGCCAGCTTATTCTTTACCTTCTCCTTGCGGAAGTTTACGGCATCATACTGTTTCACAATATACTTATCCGTGGTCGGATTAAAGTCCGTATAATCAATGCCGTTGACAATGCCACGAAGGTCCCTGCTTCTTGCACGGAGTAATCCATCCAGTCCCTCACCATAGAACTGCGTCTTGATCTCCTCCGCATAGGTGTCGCTCACGGTCGTCACTGCATCCGCAAACACGATGCCGCCCTTTAACAGGTTCGCATCCTTATAAGCCTCAAGCTTATCCGGCGTGAAGTAATAATCCGGAAGTCCCGTGATGGACTGTACCGTCTTTACGTCCCACTTTCCCTGGAATTTCAGGTTGTGGATGGTCATGACGGATTTCATGCTGGTGAAGAACAGGTCTCCACGGAAGCGCTCCTTCAGATATACGGGAATCAAACCCGTCTGCCAGTCATGACAATGAATAATGTCTGGCTGGAAGCCAATCAACGGCAATGCGGAAAGCACGGCCTTGGAGAAGAATGCAAACTTCTCGATTTCATAGCATGCATCATCGCAGTAAGGCTTCGGCCCGCCAAAATAATGCTCATTGTCGATAAAGTAATAATGAACGCCATCCACCGTGGCTTCCTCAATGCCAACATACACGCTCTGCCAATTAAAATCCATGTAGAAATTCGTGATAAAACTGATCTTTTCCTTCATCTCATACTTGATGCAGGTATACTTCGGAAGAATTACCCTGACGTCAAAGTATTGCTTATCAATACATTTCGGCAAGGATCCAACAACATCTGCCAGACCGCCCGTCTTGATAAAAGGAACACCCTCTGATGCAGCAAATAATATTTTTTTCATTAGAAACCCTCCAGCGAAAAAAAACTTATACTACAAAAACAGTATACTACAAATCTCAAAAAGAATAAAGAGGGTTCCTTATTTTTCCCAAAAACTATGCAATGTGCACAAAAAAGTGACATCATTTATAAGATAGTCTGATCCTGTCTGCAATCAGGGCAATGAATTCCGAATTGGTCGGTTTTCCCTTGCTGGTGTCAATGGTATAGCCAAACATGGAATCAAGCGTCTCCGTCCTTCCCCTGCTCCAGGCGACCTCTATGGCATGCCGAATCGCCCTTTCCACCCTGCTGGGCGTCGTTTGAAAGCGCTTGGCAATGGTGGGATACAAAATCTTCGTGATGGAGCTGATCATGACGGGATCCTTCACGGCCATCATGATGGCCTCCCGCAGGTACTGATACCCCTTGATGTGTGCCGGCACGCCAATCTCGTGGATCATGGCCGTGACCTCCTGCTCTAAGTCCTTTGCAGATGGCAGCTTTTCCTCCACCACTGCTTCCTTTGTTTTCCCTGATGTCGCTTCCCTCGACGGTACCGTAATCATGATCTGAAATTCCTTGTCCGTACTAAAAAGATCATTTAAGAGCTTGTGTACTTTTTCATTGTCTTTTGTGGAAGTAACGTGCAATTGTTCCATGATGCTATCTACCTCCGCATTTATACTTTTTTCGCTCCAGACAATCGTCAAACCCCATTGTAATGGTTTGTTCCCACCTTCTCAACAGCATTCCGTCGCAGAAAATGACCCGTTTCCCGAAATTTCGTCATTATCTCCCGCGCTTCCCGCTTCTTTGCAAAAATAAAGTCAAATTTACTTGTTGAAAAATTTGTTTTGCGCTATACTAAAAACTCAGGATCATAACGCGGCATGGCATTCTTGATCTTGCGATTACATAAAGTGAAACGAAACGAGGATATATCACCATGATCAAACAAGAAATTGCGGAAATCAAAAAGCTCTTTTCTCCCAAGAAATGCTCCATCGACCGTATTTGCGGCTGCTACGTGGACGGAGAAAAAAATAAAAAGACTCAGTTTTCCCAAGCCTTTCTTGCCCTACCAGAGGAGGAAATGTTTAAATACTTTGAAATTCTAAAAAAATCTCTTTCCGGCACCATCGGAAAGAATCTCATCAATTTGGAATTCCCCCTTGCCAGCGAGGAGGCCGGCGGCACACAGGAATTCCTGTATCGCCTAAACAAGAGCGGCCTCAAGGACGACGAATTATTGGATCAATTCTACGACCAGGTCATCTCGACCTATGAATACGTGGGAAATTATCTGATCCTGCTCATCCATGACAGCTACGACGTCCCCAAGCGAACCTCAGACGGCATGGAGAATGAGGATGCTTCCGAGGAGGTCTATGAATACATCCTTGCCTGCATCTGCCCCGTAGAGCTCAGCAAGCCCGGCCTTTCCTACAATCCTGAGGAAAATGCTTTCCAGAACCGCATTCGCGACTGGGTGGTTTCCATGCCGCAGATGGGCTTTCTCTTCCCTGCCTTTAACGACCGCGGAACGGACCTGCACGGCGTTCTCTATTATGCAAAGGACGGCGAAAACCTTAAGGACGGTCTTGTAGATGCCATCTTAGGCTGTCCCCTGCCCCTCTCCGCCGGCTCCCAAAAGGAAACCTTCCATACCATCATTGAAGAGACCCTGGAGGATACCTGTGATCTGGAAATGGTAAAAAATATTCATGAGAAGCTGACGGAAATGGTGGAGGAGCATAAGCTCCGCGAGGATCCTGCCCCTCTGATCCTGGATAAGAATGAAGTTAAGACCATTTTGGCAGACAGCGGCGTCTCGAATGAGAAGCTCTCTCACTTTGAGGAGCATTACGAGGAGGCCGCAGGCGAAGACACACCCCTGTTCGTCAACAATGTCATGAATGCGAAAAGCTTTGAGGTAAAGACCCCCGATGTTGTCGTAAAGGTAAAGCCCGAGCGCACGGATCTGATCGAAACTCGCGTCATTGATGGCAGACAGTGCCTTGTCATTGCCCTCGACGGCACCGTGGAGGTCAACGGCATCACCGTTCGAAAATCCCTGGCAGATGCTGAAGAAGACATCATGAATTAAGCTTGTTTCGTTTAGTCGCTTCTTTCCTCACTAAAAAACGCCGCAGGTTATCTTGATTGATGACCTGCGGCGTAATGTTTTGTTTCTAGTGACTTGATTCATATACGTCAATGTATGCCAGACGCTCTCTCTTAAATTCTACACTAATGGAAATATTCCCCTTCTTGCCGCTGTAGTGATTCGAGTTGTCATAATAGGAGCCCTCGAATCCTGCTTCCTGAAGATCCATAACGTACTGAATAAATTGCTGGCGCGTGAGATCCCCTACATAGATTTCAACATTATTGGAGCTAAGCTTCACCAGGCTACTCTTCTCAGCCTCCAGCTTCGGAATGGACTCTGCAAGCTCTCCCTTCGGCCACTGATACTCTCCCAGAACGATCCCTTTATTGAGCTGAACATTAAACTCCTTGGATGAGCTCCAGCGTCTTACCGTCAGCTCGTCATCTGCTTCATTGTATGCATGATAATAATCGTCATCCAATTCCACGTCAATGACATAGCCCTGCTCCTTACAGCCCTCAATAAAGGCCTTGAATCCGGTTCCGTCGCTGTCCTTAACGGTTGCTGAGAAATCAGACTTTGACGAATACGCATATTTCAGCGTGCCTTCAGGAACAGGAAGCTCACTTCCAAGCCCCTGCGTCGGCCATGTGGCATCACGACTGCCACCAGAAGAGCTACCACTTCCTGCCATCAATGCCATGAACCAAAAAACTACAAGGATACAAACGCCAGTCAAGCAAGCATTCTTGAGCTTTAACCACTTCTTCACACCTGTCTTACGATATTTCGCCTTCAAAATCATTGCCGAAATCATCAAGATCAGCTGAAGCATGGATACAAATCCCAATGCCACGAAATCAATAAAAAATCCGATCATAAAAATAGCGAAAAAGAGACACATCACGATCTGTGCGACCAAGATCACAACATCCAAAGCCTTTTTCCCGGAGCTTCGGCCGTCCTGCATGACTGCTTCTCTTTCCAGCCGCTCCTTGGCCTCCTTCATGCTCTCCTGCCGCACGTCCTGAATGGCATCATGCAGCATTCCCTGTAGCTCCGACTTGGAGACGCCTTCGAAGGGCTCAATGCTGTCACAGTAAGGACATACAAAAACCTTTCTCTCCTGATCTATTCGCATCACTGCGTTACAATTCTTACAATTCATGTCATCTACTCCTAAAATGATACTGTATATCTGAGTAGCATATTAACATATAATTTGTTTGTTTACAATAGAGAACTAATCCCGTCAACTTTTGCACAAAAAAGCCGTTCCTTCCAACTGTTCCAGTTTTTTCAGGAGTTCCGCATTCTTTCGCGCCAAATCATCAGCCCTAGCCTTCTCCTTCTCGGTATTCCCACGTTCTAACGCTATCCCTTTCTCTATTCCTTCCTCTAATGCCTTTCTTCGAATACTCTCTTCCTCTTCCCATAATCTCATATATCGAATCGCCACCTCCTCGTCATGCTTCACCACGTCCACCATCTTGTGAAGCTGCCGTAAACTTTCCGATGCAACATTTTCTACCGTGCTGTTCTCCGCATATGTCAAAAACTGCCGTAATTCCAAGGCATCCTCGTCCGGCATCCCCTTGGTGTTTAGGAAAATCATCATCACGCCATCCTCATAAGGCATCTCAGGTGCTTCTACACAAGCATTCCTTATCGTATATCTCATACGTCCCAAACCAAATGGATCAAATGGCGTAATGACAATCATAACAAGTTTTTTTAGTTTATCATAGTACTCTCCTGCTTTCAATCCTCGTCCATCCATCTTTGCCCTGTAAAATCGCATACGCTTTGGCAAAGCTCTTACCATGTCCTCATGATTGTTTTGCTCTGGCTCTACGTCATAAATTGTGGTTTCTCCGTCTTCCTCTTCCTCCAAATACGCATCCAAAATAGCCCCGTGAAAATCTGTATCTGCACCAAAGAAAGAGTATTGCGGAATGATTTTGAGCTTTCCAACCTCCCTATTCAGTACCAGTCTCAAAAGATATCTAGAGAATGGTTCTCCATAATTTGGGTGCGTCACCATCGTACCAAACAAAAAGTTGTCAACAAGGTTCAACTCTTCCAATTTTCTTCTTTCCATTGCCATAGGCATCCTCCTTTGAGTTCCGACCAATGACAATTGAAAAGCATTATTTTCTCTCATTCCGACTGTCATCCGCCAGTATTTAAATTGTGTTCATATGGGGATGATCAACCGAAATGGTTAAAAAGAATAGTCCCTGATATGTATTTAAAGCATATCAAGGACTAACTTGTTTGTCAACGCATTTTAGAAATTTAACTTTTTTTGAATCGAAATCCGTTGTTTTTGAAGCTACCAGCATGCTTTTCGAGCAATTAAGCTTCGGTAAACAGCGCGGTGGAATAATATCTGTCGCCGCTGTCGGGAAGCAGGGCTACAATCACCTTACCCTTGTTCTCAGGTCTCTTTGCCAGCTCAATTGCACCATACAGTGCTGCGCCAGAGGAGATACCTACGGAGATACCCTCCTTCTTCGCAAGAAGCTTTGCGGTAGCAAATGCCGCGTCATTCGGTGCCTTAAATACTTCGTCATAAACCTTGGTGTTCAGCACGTCGGGAACGAAGCCTGCGCCGATACCCTGAATCTTGTGTGCGCCAGCCTTGCCCTCGGAAAGAACGGGGGAGCTTTCAGGCTCGAGCGCAACAACCTTTATGTTCGGATTCTGCTCCTTCAGGTATTCGCCAGTACCAGTAACGGTTCCGCCAGTACCTACGCCTGCGATAAAGATGTCAACCTTTCCATCGGTATCCTTCCAAATTTCAGGACCTGTCGTTGCCTTATGAACTGCAGGATTGGCAGGATTTACAAACTGTCCGGGAATGAAGCTGTTCGGGATCTCATTTGCAAGCTCCTCGGCCTTTGCGATGGCACCCTTCATACCCTTTGCGCCCTCGGTCAGTACCAGCTCTGCGCCGTATGCCTTCAGGATGTTTCTTCTCTCTACGCTCATGGTCTCAGGCATGGTCAGAATAATGCGATAACCCTTGGCTGCAGAAATCGCTGCAAGACCAATTCCCGTGTTACCGCTGGTAGGCTCAATGATGACGGAGCCTTCCTTCAAAAGTCCCTTCTCCTCAGCATCCTCGATCATTGCCTTTGCGATACGATCCTTAACGCTTCCTGCGGGATTAAAGTATTCCAGCTTCACCAAAATGGTTGCTTCCAGTCCCAGTTCCTTCTCAATGTTCACTACCTCCACCAGCGGAGTATTTCCAATCAGTCCTAACGTTCCCTTGTAAATGTTAGCCATAATCATTCCCTCTCTTTCCTTGGGTCTCGCCCTTTTCTGCGTGCCATGCGGCACGTTCCTCTTTTCGTTCGATATCTGAGAATTCTTTCGTAATTCTCTGACAATTATACTCTATCGTTTTCTTATTATCCACACTTTTTTTACAAGAGTAGTAAACTTATATTAATCATACATTTCTCGATTTTTACAAGAGCAGTAAACTTATGTTGATCACACATTTCTCGAGGGGAGGGGTTGGATGGCCTTTTCAGGTCGAATGGTTACTGGAAAGACCATCCAACCCCAACCCAGAGTTCTTTAATATGTTTATGCTCTCGCACCTGCAAATCCGTTTTCAAGATCTGCAATGATGTCATCGATGTGCTCCGTACCAATGGAAAGACGGATCGTATTCTGCTTGATGCCCTGATCAGCAAGCTCCTCATCGGAAAGCTGGGAGTGCGTCGTGGATGCGGGATGAATGACAAGGCTCTTTACGTCAGCCACGTTTGCAAGTAGGGAGAAGATCTTCAGGTTGTCAATGAACTTCCAAGCTTCCTCACGGCCACCCTTGATTTCGAAGGTGAAGATGGAACCGCCACCGTTCGGGAAGAACTTCTTGTAGAGTTCATGATCGGGATGATCCTCGAGGGAAGGATGATTAACCTTTTCTACCTGAGGATGATTCTTTAAGAACTCGACTACCTTCTTCGTGTTCTCCACGTGTCTGTCCAATCTCAGGGACAGGGTCTCAACACCCTGCAGCAGCAGGAATGCGTTGAAGGGAGAAATGGTTGCTCCCGTATCGCGAAGGAGAATTGCACGAATATAGGTTACGAATGCAGCAGGACCTACAACGTCATAGAAGCTTACGCCGTGATAGCTAGGGTTCGGAGCTGCAATGTTAGGATACTTACCGCTTGCCTTCCAGTCAAACTTTCCGGACTCAATGATGATGCCGCCAAGAGTCGTTCCGTGACCGCCGATGAACTTTGTCGCGGAGTGAACGACGATGTCTGCGCCATGCTCAATGGGTCTGAACAGATAAGGGGTTCCAAAGGTATTGTCAACTACCAGGGGAAGACCATGCCTGTGTGCGATCTGTGCGATGGCATCCACGTCGGGAATGTCGCTGTTGGGATTGCCAAGCGTCTCTAAGTAGATGGCTCTGGTATTCTCCTGAATGGCTCCCTCAACCTCTGCAAGATTATGTGCGTCAACAAATGTCGTCTGGATGCCGTACTGAGGAAGCGTATGCTCTAACAAATTAAAGCTGCCGCCGTAGATAGTCTTTTGTGCAACAACGTGACCGCCATTTGCTGCCAGTGCCTCGATGGCATAGGTGATGGCTGCTGCGCCAGAGGAAAGTGCCAATGCTGCGCTACCGCCCTCCAATGCGGCAATTCTCTTCTCGAGAACATCCTGCGTGCTATTCGTTAATCTACCGTAAATGTTACCAGCATCTGCGAGGCCAAAACGATCTGCTGCATGCTTGCTGTTATGGAAAACATAGGAAGTGGTCTGATAAATGGGTACTGCTCTGGAATCGGTTGCGGGATCCGCCTGCTCCTGGCCAACATGTAACTGTAAGGTTTCAAATTTGTAATTGCTCATAATCGTAATCTCCTTTATCCTGTTAAAGTATTATTTTTCTATTTTTTTATGGGAACAAATTCTATGTTTTTTCGTTCCCCTCTCAATATTCAGTTTTTATTTAGATAAAAAATACCCGGAGTTTTTTTGCTCCCGGGCATTTGGCATTCTCTCCTGCTTTGCTATTAGCTTCTACATCGCAGTTCATCAAGGCGTGCTAACGGACAGCGCAGCGCCCAAGCCAAATTGTATGCCCGGGAGTATCGCATTCGCCAACAACACATGCCGCTATCATTTTTGAGTATCTGTTTGCTAAGCATCTCTCACGCCTCCTAATGAAATCTCTTTTCGAAATTGTCTTGCTGTCAACTTCGATAGTGTGATCATATCACTATTAGCCTACTATGTCAATAGGTTTTATGTGATTTTTTAGAAAATTTTTTCCAAAATAAAAAAAGCCATGGAAACGATGCTCTCCATAGCTTTTAGAAATCCATTTCACTTTATTCTTTGAAACCTCTTCGAAGTCTCTCTAATGCCTCCTTCAACACGCTTCGGCTTGTTGCAAGATTGATTCGCTCGAACCCAGCTCCCGTCTTCCCGAAGATATATCCGTCATCCAACCAGAGCTTTGCCTTTGTAAGAATCTTCTCCGTCAGCTCCCGATCGCATAATCCGAAGGCACTAAAATCCAGCCATACAAGATAGGTTCCCTCAGGCTCAATGACCTTTATCTCTGGCAGCTCTTTTTTCAGATACTCCTTCAAGAACTGAAGATTCTCCTGAATGTACTGCCATGCGGACCTGTACCATTCCTCGCCATGCTGATAGGCAACCTTGCAGGCCTCTACGCCAAACGCATTGAGCTGACTGTAGCCTGCTGCCTGGATCTGCTTTCTAAGCGCCCTTCTCAGCCTTTGATTCGGTACAATGATATTTGCAATCTGTAATCCTGCAAGATTGAAGGTCTTGCTGACGGAGGTGCAGGTAATGCAAAATTCCTTGGCGCGCTCGTCTGCATTCAAGAAAGGCACGTGCTTATGTCCAGGATACACAAAATCCTCATGAATTTCGTCGCTCACCACGATGACACCATGTCGCACGCAAATCTCAGCGAGCTGCTGCAATTCCTCCTTCGTCCATACCCGGCCGACAGGATTATGGGGGCTGCATAGCATAAAGAGCTTCACGTGATATTCCTTGATCTTATTTTCAAAGTCTTCGAAATCAATGCAATAGGTTCCATTCTCTGGCACGAGATCACTGCTGATGACCTTACGGCCATTGTCCTGCACGACCTCCGTCAGGGGATAATAAACTGGCTGCTGGATCAGTATGTAATCTCCGACCTCCGTATAGGCCTTTACAGCCATCGCAAGGGCAAAGACGACGCCTGGCGTCTTCAGCACCCACTGCGGCTCCACATCCAGATCATGATGCGATTTCATCCACTTCTGTAGTGCTTCGAAATAATCCTCCCGCGTCTCCGTATAGCCAAAGATTCCGTGCCTTGCGCGCTCCTCCAAGGCATCCAAAATGAAGCTGGAGGTTTTAAAATCCATGTCTGCGACCCAGAGGGGAAGTACGTCCGCAGGCTTGCCCCTGCGCACTGCAAAATCATATTTCAAGCTGTCCGTATTTCGGCGCTCCACCACTTCGTCAAAATTTAAGTTTCTCTCCTGTTCCATCTCGTCAACCTTCTTTCATTTCATCCCTGCGGTTTCCCTAACTCTTTCCTTTCGCTATCGCCCAATTCTTTTCCTGCCACACAGCTTCCAAGTTATTTGATAAAGCTCTCAAACGCTTGCTCAAGATCCGCGATCAGATCCTTCGTGTCCTCAACTCCCGCAGACAATCTCAGCACGCGCTCCGTAATGCCATTGGCGATTCTGATTTCCTCCGGGACATCCGCATGCGTCTGCGTTGTCGGATAAGTCAATAGTGTTTCCACACCGCCCAAGCTCTCCGCAAAGGGAATCAGCTTGGTATTCTTTAGGATGTGCAGTGCCAGCTCCTTACTCTCTACCTCGAAGGTCAGCATGGATCCGAAGCCTGTTGCCTGCGCCTTACAGATCTCAAATGCCTCCGTCCCAGGGAGTCCAGGATAATATACCTTCTTTACCTCAGGCCTCTGAAGAAGCCAATTAGCAATTGCCTTTGCATTCGCCTGCGCCTTCTCCATGCGAAGCGGCAGGGTCTTGATGCCGCGAAGAATCAGCCAACTGTCAAACGGTGCCAGACCTGATCCCACCGTCTTAATGAGAAATCTCATCCGATCAGAGATCTCCTGCGATTTTGTAACAATAAAGCCTGCCAGGGTATCATTGTGTCCGCCAAGGAACTTCGTACCGCTATGAACCACAATGTCCGCGCCGAGCTCCAACGGCTTCTGAAAATACGGAGATAAGAAGGTGTTGTCCACGATCAGCAGTAAGCCATGACGCTTCGCGATCTCAGCTGCCTTTCGAATGTCCGTGACATTCATCATGGGATTCGTCGGCGTCTCAATAAAGATGGCCTTCGTATTCTCCTTGACAAATGCCTCCAAATTCTCCTTGCTACAATTTACGTGGGAGAAGGTAATTCCATTCTTCACGCAGACATTGCGGAACAACCGAATGCTTCCGCCATAAAGGTCTGCATCTGCAATGATATGATCCCCAGGCTTAAAAATCTCCATCAGCGCCGTGATGGCTGCCATGCCCGTGCTGAATGCCAGCGCGTCAATTCCGCCCTCCAAGGCTGCAACGACTTTCTCTACCTGCGCTCTGGTCGGATTCTGTAGCCTGCTGTAATCAAAGCCCGTGCTCTTGCCAACCTCAGGATGCTCAAAGGTTGCCGATTGATAGATGGGGAAGCTGATGGCGCCCGTAATGTCTGCCGCAGGACGCTCCTTGTTTCCATAGACACATTTCGTTGCAAAGCCAAAGCCCTTACCAGTATTCCCTTGCAAATCAGTTCCAGCTGCCGTCCCTTGCGTCACCCTTTCGCTTGTTGCGGTCGCTTCAGAATGATTTGCTGATGTCAACCGCCGTACCCTCTCCGCGCCAGCCTTAAGTGCCGCCTCATCCAAGTATTTTTCTACGAGTACGCAAGTAAAGTTCGGATGAAATCCCACAGGTCTGACAGGCTTCTCTCCTTCCTCCTTTTTCCGAGGAGCATCATAGGCATGTGCGGAAACCACTGGATTAAAGACATAACCACATTTCTCATAAAAACCCTGCGCCCTGTCCTGACTAGAAATCACAATGTGCGAAATGCCCTTCTCTGCAATCCACTGCTCAGCTGCCTCGATCATGACTCTTCCATAGCCGCCCTTCTGCTTTTCACGAGCCGTGCAGACACGCTCAATCTTTGCCACGTCCTTTTTAGGATAAGCAATGCGAAGTCCTGAAACAGGCTTATGATCCTCCACTACGAGAATTCCCTGAAAATCCTCCGTACCCTTATCACCGTTAAACTCTAACTCTACAGGAATTCCCTGCCCCACGCAAAACGCATCCGTCCGTATGTAATTATATGCATGTAACTGCCAAGCCGGAGAATCTCCCGTCACTCTATAAACTTCCATCTCATGTCTCCTTATCTAAAAATTTCTCGAGGGGAAGGTTTAGATGATCTTTCTCGGTCTTTATAGCGTGCCATTCGGCACGTCCTTCACTCTGTTCAGGATCGCAGGCAAAGCCTGCGACACGGTTACGAGAAAGACCATCTAAACCTAGCCCCGAGCATTATTTATTTCTCCCACTTGATGATTGCTCTCTGTGCTTTATTCACTGCGAGGTCGATCACCGTGGTGATCACGCCGACAGTTACGATTCCCGCGAGCACGCAGCGATAATCTGCAAAGCTTTTGTACTTCTCCGTAAAATATCCAATTCCCAGGTTAATACCCAGCATCTCTGCACCTGAAAGGCACATGAAGGCTCCTCGAAGACTCTTGGAAATACTTCCGATGATTCCAGGTAAGCAGTAGGGAAAAATTACCTTCCACAGCATTCCAATGGTTCCAACACCCATCGTTCTTGCCGCCTCAATAATTTGCCTGTCAATCTGTCCAACCCTGACCACCGTTCCCTGAAAGGTAGGCCAAAACACTGCGAAGAAAATTACTGCGATGGCCGCCTGGCGGAAGGTGGAAAGAATCATGATGAGATATGCCGAAAACATCAGCGGCGGAATCAGTGTGATCACGTTGGAGATCGGGAGAAGCACCTCCCTGACTCTCGGAATCCAACCTGCCAAGAGTCCTAATAATGTTCCCAGCGTTGCCGCCAATAAGAATCCCCAGAACAGTAGCTGAATGGATCCCCAAACATCCTTTGAAATCTCTGGAGCCTTTTCTACAAAGACATGGAACAGTCCCTCGGGCGAGGGAAGCAACAGGTCATTGTGAATCCATCCCAGCTTGTAGGCCACCTCCCAGAGAAGGAAAAATCCATACAGCACTACCGCAATGTCATTTGTGCTTTTCTTCTTTGCCCAAAACAAGTAACTTATGTAAATCAGATAAGAAATCAGCAGGACCACGATATACGCACCACTGTCGTAATATACCTTGTGCGTCGTAAAATACGGAAAGGTCAAGGTTAGTACGATGTCTACGATCATCAAAGCGGTGGCAAGGAATAATTCCAAATACATTTTCTTTTCCAGCTTGAAAAATGTTTTCATAGCGTCACCCCCGCATCAATCTTATCCTCCACCTGATCATAAAAGGCTGAGATCAACTGTCTGTGAAGTCTCTCATATTCTTCCGTTCCAGAAAGCTCCTCGCGCACCCGAGGATGAGGAAGCCGTACCTTGTGAATGCTCCGAATGCTGCCTGGCTCCATGACCACAATTCTGTCCGCGAGAAGAATCGCCTCGTCAATGTCATGCGTAATAAAAATCACCGTCTTATGATAATTTGCACAGAGCTTTGATACCAGCTCCTGTAGCTCCAAACGAAGCTTCGGATCAATGGCTCCAAAGGGCTCATCCAACAGCAGCACCTCCGACTCCAGGGCCAGCGCCCTCGCAACGGCAACTCTCTGCTTCATGCCTCCGGAGAGCTGACTCGGATAACGATCCTTGGCGCTTGCCAGTCCTACGCTCTCAACATAGGAATCCGCAAGCTCTGACCGCTCCTGGCGTCCAAGCTTCCTGCCGCTTTGCTTAATACCAAAGAGCACGTTCCCCTTCACCGTAAGCCAAGGAAACAGGGAATACTGCTGGAACACCACGGCACGATCAATGCCTGGCCCCTTGATGGGCTTTCCGTCCAAAAGAATCTCTCCGCTCTTTGGTTTATTGAGTCCGCTCAGAAGACTTAAAAGCGTCGATTTTCCACAGCCAGATGCACCGAGAATACAAATGAACTCGCCCTCACGAATGTCGAGGCTAACATTCTTCAATGCGCCAAATCTGGTCTTCTGATCCACGTAATCAAAGGACACGTCCTTGATCTGAATCTTTACTTTTCGATTTTCTCCCTGCGTCTTAACTGCTTCCTTCGCTTCACTCATCTTCATCACTTCCCGTCTTTATCACTTTCATGTTCTGCCAGAATTTCATTTTCCAAATTTCGGTCATCATTCATATATTTCAGTTGAAAGGTACCGCTCTCCGCTGTCAGGAAGGAGCACTACGATAACCTTCCCCTGATTCTCTGGCTTTTTTGCCAGCTGCTCCGCTGCATATAGCGCCGCGCCTGAGGAAATTCCTGCAAGCACTCCCTCAATCTTTGCCAAATCGTTTGCTGCCTGTAATGCCTGCTCTGTCGTTACGGCAATGACGTCATCATAAACCTCTGTATCCAGCACCAACGGGATGAATCCTGCCCCTAAGCCCTGTAGCTTGTGTCCGCCTGCGCGTCCCTCCGAAAGCATCGGGGAATCCTTGGGTTCCACGGCAACCACCTTAATATCCGGATTCACCTCCTTCAAATAATTTCCGGCACCCGAGAGCGTTCCGCCCGTTCCAACGCCGGCGACAAAAATATCAACATGCTTGTTGCTGTCTCGCCAGATCTCTGGACCAGTGGTCTCATAATGTGCCTTCGGATTCGCAGCGTTCGTAAACTGGCCTGGGATAAACGCATGTGGTATGGTCTCAGCCAGCTCCTTTGCCTTGGCAATGGCTGCCTTCATGCCGCCCTTTCCTTCCGTGAGAACAATCTCTGCTCCATATGCCTTTAAGACATTTTGTCGTTCCACGCTCATGGTATCTGGCATCACAATGATCACCCGATAGCCCTTGGCTGCTGCAACTGCTGCAAGTCCAATTCCCGTATTTCCACTGGTCGGCTCAATGATCACGGAATCCTTTTTGAGAAGTCCCTTGGCTTCCGCATCCTTGATCATGTAGAGTGCCACCCTGTCCTTCACGCTGCCTGCAAGACTATACCATTCCAGCTTTGCTAAAATATCAGCCTGCAATCCTTTCTGTTTCCGATACTTACCAAGTCTAAGCAGTGGCGTGTTCCCAATCAGGTCCGTTATGTCTTCCACTCTTTTCATGTCTGCCTCCGATCCGTAAGACCTGTCCGTCAGGTCTCCTCATATAGATCACTGGAAAGATATTTGTTACCCCCGTCCGGGAATAGCACTACAACATTCTTTCCTGCATTTTCAGGTCTCTTAGAAATCTCAATCGCCGCCCAAAGAGCTGCGCCAGCGCTGATGCCAATCAGCAGTCCCTCCTTTTTCGGACAGAGCCTTGCGTAGGCATAGGCATCCTCGTCGCTACATAGAAGGATCTCGTCGTAAAGTGTCAAATCGGTTATGGGACAGATGGCACCGCCGCCAATTCCTTGAATCTTATGCGGTCCAGGCTCTCCGCCATTTAATACGGGGCATCCCTTCGGCTCTACTCCGTAGATCAAAACATCAGGATTTTTTTCTCGAAGGAATCTACCGATGCCACCTGAGGTTCCACTGGTTCCGACTGTTGCCACAAAGATGTCAACCTTTCCTCTCATGGCTTCCCAAATTTCAGGACCCGTGGTCAGATAATGTGTCTCTGGATGATGTGGATTTTCGCCCTGTGCGGGGCGGAAGGCTCCCGGAACGGTCTCTGCCAGCTCCCTTGCCTTACCGCCTCCTCCGCCAAAGCCCTGCGACTTTGGCGTGAGCTCTACCCTTGCTCCATAGGCTTTTAACAACTTAATCTTTTCCTTGCTGGTTCCCTCCGCCATACAGATGACTGCTTGATAATCCTTCGCGGCGGCTACCATTGCAAGACCAATTCCCGTATTTCCACTCGTTCCCTCCACGATGGTTCCGCCAGGCTTCAGCTTTCCCTCCTGCTCTGCGGCTTCGATCATGTGAAGTGCCGCCCTATCCTTTACGCTTCCTGCTGGATTAAAGCTTTCCACCTTCGCATATAGCTTCACAGGAATCTTTGTCTCTTTTTCCATTTGTTTCAAATGCACCAATGGCGTATTCCCCACCAGCTCGGTCACACTCTCATAAATTCTTCCCATGATCTCACCTCACGTTACCAAATCAATAAGCCTTAGTTTGCGTTATGATACTGATCTGCCAGGCTCTTGTAGAATGCATTGTCAGGATTTGCTGCGATCAGCTGATCCAGTGCCTGCTTATATGCGGAAGTATTAACGTTCTGGGTGATGTCATAACTGCCAAAGTCCACTGCATTTCCGGTAAATACGCCGGAGTTGTAAGCTGCCTCTACATACTTCTGAATTCCCTTGGTATTAGGATCTACGGCAAACTTCGTAACACCGCCATACAGATAAGTCTCAACATAATCAGGCTCCTTGCCGGAGTACTCGGCAACCGTCTTTACCACGTCTGCCTTTACTGCTGCATCAGTTTCGCCCTGCTTATAATACTCAAATGCCTTAATTCTTGCAGTCTCATATGCCACAAAGGAATCATACTTTTCATTAAAACGCTTGTTGGAGGTTACCTCACGGCAGCATACATAATCGGGAGAAAGATCACCAGCTGCAACAACGATCTCAAGATCATAAGCGTCTGCATAGAGCAGTGCGAACTCCATCGGAAGGAAACCAAGCTCTGCCTCACCCTTCTGTACTGCCTGCGCTGTAGCCGTGGGATCTGCATAATAGGAAACATTTCCCGTCTCCTCATTTTCGATTGCCTTGATCGTGTCAGCGCTTACGCCATTATCAAGAAGATACTGTCTTGTAACAACCCAGGATGCTTCATTTCTTGCGAAGCCAAGCTTTGCATTCGTTACGGCATCAAAATTCAGCTTCTTGTCGGTTCCCTTGAACTTATCCGCATTGCCCTTCTTTGCAATAACTGCGCCACCTTCCACTGCGGTACCAGCGACAAAGGTCAGATCATAGCCAGCGCCGATGGCCTGTACGTCAGGTACAAAGCCTGCGGTCAAAATATCAAGTGCTCCATTCTCTTCGTTGATGGCGGTCAGCGCATCATTTCCGCTGATGGCAACGGGATTTACGGTCACGCCCTCTGCTGCAAAATATCCCTTCTGCAGTGCCAGAATGTTGACGGTCACACGAATGTTACCAGCGGGATAAGATACGCTAAGCGGTACCAATTCCTTTTTCTCTGCCGTCTGTGCTTCCTGTCCATTATTGTTTGTATTTGCCTCATTCGTGTTACCAGTCTGTGAGCTTCCCTGTGCTGCCTGTGAAGAATTATTTTGTTCTGCGATGCTGCCCTGCACGCCGCAGCCTCCCAGCGCAGAAACCGCAAGTAGCGCGCCTGCCAATACCAAATTCCATCTCTTACCAAACTTTCTCATAATCTCTCTCCTCCTAATTCCTTCGCCCTTTCGGCGATCCTTTCTTTTTGTTTTATTTCCGCGTCATTTGAGACATATTTTTATCTTTCCAACAATCTTACTTCTCATTAGACGTTTCAAACATTTTGTCATGATACTTTAGTTACCTTTCAGCCGTCATTAACCTTAATGTCAGCTCTGCGGATCTTGTAAGCTCCGCCACCGTCGTATACTCATCCGTTCCATGACTGTTCTCCATGGCGTTTGCAACTACGATGGTGTCAATGTTATGTTCATTCAAGCGATTGGCATCGCTTCCTCCATAGGTCGTGATTGTTTCTGGATGCTCTAGCGTTGTCACCTCCTTTGCTGCCGTAAGGAATCGTTTCACGACATTCTTTCTTTTCGAAATCCCATAGGATTTAATATGCTCTGTCAGCTGGAACTCGATCTCGCCGCCATATTTCTTTGCTGCCTTCTCAAAAATCTCCTTGATTAGGTCTGCCTCGCAGAGTGCTTTCTCATGCTCCAGACATCGGATTTCTCCTTCGATCCAAATCTCTTCGGGAACAATGTTTCTTCCGCTCCCTCCACTGATCGTTCCAAAGTTTACCGTAAGGTTCTCATACACCCGTCCAGTTCTGATATTTGCCAAGGCATCTGCCGCAATGCTCAAAGCGTTGATTCCTTTCTCTGGATTAAAGCCTGCGTGTGCCGCCCTGCCCTTCACTCCAATTTTCAGAGAGAGGATGGAGGGCGCTGCGATTGCCGCCGTTCCAACGGCTCCTGTCAGGTCTAACACATATCCTTCCTTTGCCTTTAGCCTTTTGTAATCTACAAATCGGCTGCCACTACAGTAGGGTTCCTCTGCCACCGTAAAGAGAATTTCTAGGTCGGGATGCGGTAGCTTCTTTTCTTTGATAACCGTCAGGGCTTCTAAGATAGAAACCAGTCCTGAAATGTCATCTGCGCCAAGTACGGTATTCCCTGCGGAAGTAATCCTTCCGTCATCCTGTAGCACTGCCTTCTTTCCAATCCCTGGATTTACGGTATCCATATGGGAGGAGAAAAGGATCGGATCACCAGTTCCCTTTAGATATGCATAGAGGTTTGATGCCGTCTTTGTTCTGGATGCATCCTCTTGCAAAAGCTTTTCCCTTGCGTCATCTTCCTCAACGCTAAGCCCCAGGCTTTGTAGCTTTTCCTTCAGGTACTTCGATATATCCTCTTCCTGATAAGAGGGAGCATCGAAGGAGGTCAGTTTTATAAATTCCTCTATGATCCGATCCTTGTTCACGCTTACTTGATTTGCCATGTTCTTCACTTCCTTTCGCTTCGCGGTCGCTTGTTTTCTTTCCTTTTGGACTCATAAAATCCCAAGAAAAGGGAGCCTCTTTCGAAGGCTCCCGGACATATGGCACAATAACATAGTTTTTCTAAGTTATTCCATGGGGCGAAGACGCACAATCGAACGCCCCAGCCATATACATGCCCGGGAATCCCGCATTCGACAGCAACACATGACGCTATTCAGTTTTGCGGTCAGATTCTGCTTCATAATGGTCGTCTCCTTTTCCCATTCCTTTCGTCTGAAAGGTTTGTGTTGATCAAGTAAGCACATATTATCATCATTTACCTACTATGTCAATAGGTTTAGTAAATATTTTTTCAAAACTTTTCTATATCACATAATCCGGTTCTTCAATTAAGCTCATCTTCTTTAGGAACTCTCTTGTGCGCTCCTGCTTTGGTGCCGTAAAGACCTCCTTCGGCGTCCCGTCCTCCACGATCTTTCCATGATCCAAGAAGATACACCTTGTTGCAACCTTTCTGATAAATGCCATCTCATGAGAAACCAAAATCATGGTATGTCCCTCTTCCGCCAGCTGCTTAATGGTATCTAGGACCTCGCCAACCAATTCAGGATCCAACGCTGAGGTAGGCTCATCCATCAAAATCAAACAAGGCTTCATGGCCAGCACTCTTGCAATCGCAACGCGCTGTTGCTGTCCACCAGAAAGATGCTTCGGATAATGATTGGCCCATTGCGTCATACCGACACGATCAAGCTCCCGCAGTGCTATCTCTCTCGCTTCCTCCTTGCTCTTTTTCTGAACAGTAATCAGACCCTCCATGACATTTTCCAGCGCCGTCTTCTTTTGGAATAAATTGAACCTCTGAAAAACCATGCCCGTCTTCTGGCGCAGCTCTGTAATATTCTTCTGATTTGACTTCTTTGCATTCGAAAGATTGATTTCCTTTTCATCCAGCTCAATCACTCCTGAATCAGGGATCTCGAGCTGATTGATGCATCGAAGCAACGTAGATTTTCCGGTTCCCGAAGGACCAATCACACCAAGCACGTCACCCTCGTTAATGGTAAGATCAATGCCATCTAAGACAACATTGTGATTGAATTTCTTACGCAAATCCTTTATGACAAACCTCTGTTTTTCTGCCATTTGATGACACCTCCTACCTTTTTTGTTTCACTGGAAGACTCCAGAATTACTTTGCTCTTATCCTTTGTCTTCAATGCTTCTACCTCGGCCGTATTTAGCTGCTCCACCTGTTCCGGAATGGATATCTTTTTCTCAACCAGCTTCAAAATCTTTTCAAAGATAATTGTGATCGCCCAATAAATAATTGCTAAGGATACATATACTTCAAAATATCTGTAGTTTCTTCCTGACAGAATCTTACCTTCTGCCGTCATCTCAACCACCGCACAGGTAAAAGCGAGTGACGTTCCCTTGATGGCATTAATAAAGGAGTTCCCAAGAGACGGCAACGCCACGGACAATGCTTCCGGAATGATAATCCTGCGAAGGGCCTGCCATCCTGTCATGCCAATGGCTGCTGCCGCTTCATGCTGCCCCTTATCTACGGATTGCAGAGCTGCTCTGAATACCTCTGCATCAAAAGCTGACTGATTAAATCCAAGGGCCAACACCGCATAGACAAAGCCAGGAATGGCTGCCACCTTTAAGTCGCTCCCCGTCTGTTGATTAATATATTTCAACAACATGGGAACACCAAAGTACGCAATGTAAAGCTGTACCAATACTGGAGTGCCACGCACCAGGGATACATAGAAGGTTGCCACCTTATCCAAAACCTTCACCTTTTTAATCTTGATAATTGCGATCAAAAGACCCAGCAGCATACCAAACAACGTGGATGCAATTGCCAGTTCCATCGTGATCGGAAGATATTTCAGCAAATCTGGAATTTGCGTAAACACAAGCTTAAAATCAAAAATCTTTCCTGTCATCTCTCCACCTCTTCTTTGCGTTCTTACGCAATCCTGAATTCAAAGGGCGGCTTTTTCAGGCCGCCCTAACTTTTTTGTTTAGTTGATCGTGCTGTCAAAATCCTCTGCTGCAGGAGTTGTGGTGTATCCGAAATACTGCTCTGAAAGCTTTTCCAGCGTACCATCCTCATACAGCTCCTTGATGGCCACATTGATGTCATCACGAAGCTTTTTCCCCTTTTCATCCTTTGCATAGAGATAATAGGTATTTACGGTAGGTAGAATATCTGCCAGAGCTTCCTCATCCAGCGTCACCTTCTTGATTCCCTGGAACTGATATTCCTCAAAGTATGCAGAAATCATCGGACCATCATCCAGCGTGAAATCCGCTGCACCGTCTGCCACCTGCTGGTATCTAACAACGACACCCGCATCAGAATAAATCAGCTTGATCTGCTCATCAGGATGATCCGTGTTCCACTGCTCCAAAGCTGCCGTGTCACCACCAGAAGCACCAACAATGACGGAGTATCCTCTTGCTGCTGCATCATGCAGATCCTTTAAGGGCTCATCTCCCTCTCTCTGTACAAATGCCTTATCCGTTACCTTGTAAGGATAGGAGAAATAGTAGGATTCTCCTCTCTGCTCACGCCATACCCAGTTGCCTACGGTAACATCATAAATACCAGACAGAACGCCCGTAAGACCATCCGTTGCAGAAATGTACTCTGCTTCATACCCAGGAAGCCTGTCAATGGCCTCTTTAAATACGGCATAGTCAAAGCCATCGGGAGTTCCATCCTCGTTTACGTAAAGATAGGGTGCAGGTCCTTGACTTACGTGTACCTTGATCTTCGTAACCTCCGTGCCGCCTCCCTGTGCTTCGCTGCTCGAAGCCTGCTGCGTTCCTGCGGCACTTGCCTTAGAAGCTCCATTACCGCATCCCGTGAGGGATCCTGCTAATAAAGTAAAAGTCAATGCCGTTGCTAATATCGATAAAAATTTCTTTTTCATAACATGCTTCCTCCAGTTGATTAGTCATTCTTTAAAAGCCCCTTTAAGGGATTTACGGTAATGTCAAAATCAGGTCTGTAATTGGTGGGCTCTCTGTCCTCCCAGGAAGGAGAATTCCAAATGGTCTTGGAAATCTCAGACTGGTAATCCTCAGGAGTCTCTCCTGCGGGATGCTTTAAGAACAGATTCTCAGGATCTGCGGAAAGCTTTGCTCTCTCATGATCCGTCTTCCACAGCTCCTCGAAAGGAATCAGGGGCACGATGCGCTCCTCATAGCCCTTGAAGAATCCTCCGTTTCCTCCGATGCCGCGACCCTCGCGGAAGAAGGTATACTTTGCAAACTGAGGAATGGAATAAAGCTCTCTGATATATCCCCAAATGTTCTTGTACTCCGTGATTCTCTTCTTCATAGGTCCAATGGATCTGAAATATCCGGTCTCCCACCTTACCAGAGATACATAAGCGCGAATGTCAGAATCCGTTATATAATCGCCAAAAATGAAACGGTTGGTTTCCAGTCTCTTGTCCAGCTTCTCCAGGGAATCGAAGAAATCCTCATAGCCCTCATTGTATGCTTCCCATGACACGCCAAACGCCATACGATAGTGACCATTGTTGATGTGAGGGAAGAGCCAATCGTTAAACTCATCAATCTCTTTTCTGTACTTCTTAGGATACAGGTCCGGTGCGTCTACAGGCTGGAACTTTCTGAACTGTACCTCAATGTAATTGGACAATCTGTGGTAATCATTGTTGACTGCCTTTTTCTCAACAACATCAACGAAGGTAGGCGTCGTTGCGCGTCCCTTATACTCAGGATTTGCGTTTTTGTAAAACTCAGACAGGAAATGAACACCCGTGATGGGATCCTTAAAATCCTTCTGATCTGCGAAACCATGACCATACTTGTTGGTCTCTCCGGAATGGCTTGTGGTCTGATCTGCGATAACATCCTGCAGTCCCAACAGATCTCTTGCGATCACGGGACGATTGGACCAGTTGCATCCATGTGCCCAATAAATGGCGAAGCGATTTGCCTCTGCCTTGTGTTCACCTTCCTTATCACCGAAGGGAACAATGAAGGAATTCGGCTGACGTACGAAAACGCCTCTCTCATTGGTCTCATCCTTCTGCTCATTGGGTCTGGGTGCCAGGCCACCTGCCTCTGCTGCGAACTTCTCAGCAAGTTCATCCGTATAATCCGTCTTTACGTTCTGTGCTTTATGAAAACTTAAACTGCAACTATTTCCCATGGTTTTAATCTCCTTTTTGATTTGATTGTTATGTTTGAAAACATAAAACCGATTGCTTCGTGCTGCGCACTCTCGCAATTTTTTATGCATAAAAATAGCAGTTCACGCTCCGTGAAACTGCCTGCCACTTTCTTGCATTGCTTATTGTTTCATGGATACTCTAACTAGACTGTATGAATCTACGCATCATGCAGCAACAGCAACACATCATCATCGTATTCTCCTTCTTGCTAGTATTGTAAATCTTCATCACCATTGCTCCTTTCCTCGTAATCTGTTTTACGAATTGTTTTTGTTTTCTCTTCTGCGATTTGTTTCACTTGTTTTGAAGATGTGTTTATCTTACCCCAGAAAATCCCATTTGTAAAATCCCGAAACTTTATCACTCGTGATAAGGTTTTCTTATCATGCAAGTGTATCCGTAATAAAATAGTCCCAAAATATGATACTTATGATACCATATTTTGAGACTGTTATAAATCCCGAACTTATGTCATTTAAATCGTTTCAATGTTTTTGAACCAAGATACAAGCATGAGCTACATTCATAATCCTCGTATGATATCGAGATAATCCTGTCTTTGATCTACAACTGCATACACTGTAACCAATTGCTTTTCATCATTTACTTTGTAGAATACTAAATCCTTTTTCAAACTCAAAACCAAATATCCCTGTCGTCTTAGGATACTATATTTAGGAACTACGCCAATATACGGATTCCTTTCTAAGGCCATTATGGATTTTCCCAAATAATCCAGTTTTTCAAGGGCTACATCGTTTCCAAATTCTTTTGCCACATAAAGTATGATGCTTCTAAGAAGTGAATCTGCCGTGTCAGTTCTTATAACTTTATACATGCAGCCTACCCCTCCTTGAGCATACTTCTCAACTCATCAAAAGTGTCTTTCATAGGCGCAACCCTGCCACATTTTACATCTTCGTCCGCCTCTGCCAGAATCTCCAATAATTCTATTCTGGCCTTCATCGCCTTATACTCTTCATAACCAAGCGAAACCGTGTCACCTTTTCCGTTAACGGTAATAATTACTGCCTCTTTTTTTTCGCGACATTGTTTTGAAATTTCATTGTAATGATTTCTGAGATCAGCTGATGGTCTTATCGTTTCCTGTATTGAAAGCATTCTTAATCACCTCCGCTTATTGATAGTCAAATTATATCATAATATGACTATTAGTACAACAGGGATTTTTGTAAACGCATGCACTGTGTAATTATAATCTTTTAAATGATCTCCTTAAATTTCAAAAGCTCTTCGACATATGCCTGACCATAAATGGAAAGGCTGCTACCCTTTCTCGTAATGTAACCGATAATCAAGGGATCCTCCTCTAACAGTTTAATTGAGACAAGACCTTGCAGGATGGCATCGCCCTCCGACAGCATGCCAGAGCCGATGGAATACCCCTTTAAGCTGGCGATCAGCTCCATGGTCGTCGCCCTGTCATCTGACTTGATCAGCTTTGCAAAATCATAGTCCGCCATCGCTTCCTCAGTTAGATAGAGATTACTGTCATCCGTCTGATCAAAAACAACGCAAGGATAGTCGCGAAGCTCCTCCAAGGAGATCTCCTTTCGATCTGCAAAGGGATGTCCCTTCCAAACATACACATAGGTCTCCCTCTGCATCAGCGGCACGAATTCCAGCTGATATTCTTTGAGGAGCTTTTTCAACACCTTTTCATTATTGCCGGAATACGAAACAACGCCAACCTCGCTCTTTAAGTCCCTGACATTTTCCAAGACCTCACGCGTCTTTGTCTCATGAATGGAAAAGGAATACTTCTCGGGCACAAATCTGCTGATGACATTGGAGAAGGAACGAATTGCAAAATTATAATGCTGCGTGGAAACAGAGAACTGCTCCTTATCCTTATCCGAAGATAAGTAGCGTTCCTCTAGAATTTCATACTGTCCAATCACTTTTTTTGCATAAACCAGAAATTCTCTTCCTGCGTCCGTCAAGATGATTCCCTTATTTGACCGCTCAAAAATCAAAATGCCAAGCTCGTTTTCCAGTTCCATAATAGAGCTGGAAAGTGCCGGCTGCGAAACATAGAGCTTTGTCGCAGCATCACGCATGGAAGGCGATGCCGCAACTGTAAGAACATATTTTAATTGATTCAAATTCATGACGGCACCTCCACACTGTTTCCTTCTGTAACATCATAAAGCATTCCGTAATGCCTGCAATCTGACTCTTCAACAACTACTCGTTTCATTCTCTGCCTTTTTCTTGTAATAGTCATCTAACGCGGAACGAATAGCCTCCTCCGCAAGCACGGAGCAATGCATCTTATAATCTGGAAGTCCATCCAGTGCCTCTGCAACCGCCTTGTTCGTCAGCTGCATTGCCTCTGACACGGGCTTGCCCTTGATGAGCTCGGTTGCCATGGAGCTGGATGCGATCGCGCTGCCGCATCCAAAGGTTTCGAACTTCACGTCTGAAATAATATCATCATCAATTTTCAGGTACATCTTCATGATGTCGCCGCACTTTGCGTTGCCAACCTCTCCGATCCCGTCCGCATTCTCAATCACGCCGACATTGCGCGGATTCCGAAAATGATCCATTACCTTTTCACTATATAAAGCCATTTCTATTTTCCTCCTATTCAACGATACAAACAAATTGCCAAATGTTGACTACAAAATAAACTGCTTCTTCCCTGCCATGAGGTCTCTCCAAATCGGTGAAAAGCTTCGAAGGTAGGTAACAACCTCTTTCACGGACTGAATAATTTCATTAACCTGTTCTTCCGTTATGTCCTCACCCAAGGTCAATCTCAGCGACCCATGTGCCACGTCATGGACTCTGCCAATGGCCAAAAGCACGTGACTCGGATCCAAGGATCCTGACGTACAAGCGCTGCCAGAGGAAGCGGAAATTCCCTTGTCATCCAATAAAAGCAATAGCGATTCTCCCTCGATTCCTTCAAAGCAGAAATTCACATTTCCAGGAAGTCTTTTCGTCTCATCGCCATTCAGTGCGGAATGAGGGATCTCTCGAAGACCCGCAATCAGTTGATCCCGTCTTTTCTTCAAATGCTCCGTGTTTTCAGCCAGATGCTCTGAGGCTTCCTTCAATGCTTCTGCCATTGCAGCAATGCCAGGAACATTCTCCGTGCCTGCTCTCTTACCACGCTCCTGCGCACCACCTTCGATTAGATTCGAAAGAAGAACGCCCTTCTTTGCATATAAGAAACCAACGCCCTTAGGACCATGGAATTTATGTGCGGAAGAAGATAACAGATCAATATTGTCATCCACCACATTCACGGGAACATGCGCAATAGCCTGAACGGCATCCGTATGGAACAGCACGCCATGCTTTCTGCAGATTGCTCCAATCTCCCTGATCGGCTGGATCGTTCCAATTTCATTATTTGCGTACATAATGGTCACCAGGCAGGTGTCCTCTCGAATGGCTGCCTCAAGCTCTTCAGGGCGAACCAATCCATCCTCATGTACGTCAAGCAGCGTAATTTCATATCCTTCCTTCTTCAATTTCTCCAAGGTGTGAAGCACTGCGTGATGTTCAAATGCGGAGGAAATGATATGCTTCTTTCCCTTTCTTTCTCCAATCTTTGCAGCAGATAGGATGGCCTGATTGTCTGCCTCACTTCCACCCGAAGTAAACAGAATCTCCTTTGGGTCTGCCCCAATTACCTCAGCAACATCCTTTCTCGCCTGTTCGAGAACCTCCTTGGCTCTCTGACCAATGGTATATAAGCTGGAGGGATTTCCAAAGGTTTCATTCATCAGAGAAACCATTGTTTCAATCGCTCGTGGACTCATTTTTGTCGTAGCAGCATTATCAGCATAAATCACGGTATATTCTCCTTTTCAATTTAATCGCTTCGCGATATTTAGCTCCATTCCACTCGGCTCCGTTACAGCGATGAAAATTTCGCTTTTCGCACTTTTGCACTTTTCGTGTTACATATCTGAATTATATTCCTATTTACCTACCGTGTCAATAGGTTTATTAAAAATAGCTTGATTTACCTATTTACCCGAGGTATAATAGGGTAAATAATATTTTGATCAAAGGCGGTGATTCCATGATTACAACCAAAGGACGTTATGCCCTTCGCGTCATGATTGACCTTGCAGAGAATAATGGGGATGAGGTATATGTTCCCTTAAAAGACATTGCCGAACGGCAGGAAATTTCCAAAAAATATCTTGAGATTATTGTAAAGGACATGGTTCAGGGAGACCTTCTTGTTGGCGCCAGCGGAAAAGGCGGTGGCTACAAGTTGTGCCGTAAGCCCAAGGATTACAGCGTCGGAGAAATCCTGGAGGTCATGGAGGGAAAGCTCTCTTCCGTCAGCTGCCTGTCCGGCGACTTCAACGATTGTCCCAGAAAAAACAGTTGCCATACCCTGCCCATGTGGACCGAGTATGACAACATGGTACACGACTTCTTCTATGGCAAAAAACTGACTGACCTATTACATACCAAGAAATAGCATACGATATACAATTTTTCATCAGTAACGCAAAAGACCGTCTGCCCGATCAGCAAACGGTCCTTTTCTTTTACACAAAATATGGAGTTCCATCCTCCTTAAAGCAAACCCTGCGAATCATATCGCAGCGAAGGTGCTCCTTAAGTCCCATCTCTCCATGATAAGCAATCATGAGGTTACCATTTTCATCCGTGTAAAAGGAATTATGACCTGGGCCAAATTCCTCCACCGAGTAAAACGAAAGGATCGGCGAAATACTCTTACTCCAAGCATTACTATCAAGAAGATCTGCATCTAGGTCCGCCGTCATAAGCCCTACGGCGTAGGTATAGCCATTCGCAGCACCGCCAGAATAAGTAAGATAAATCCTTCCATCCTTGATAAATGCATTGGGTCCTTCGTTATTGATGGTCCCTTCCACATTCTCCCAACCAAGGAGTGGTCTAGTCAACAATACAGGTTCGCTCGTAAGTCTCCAAGGTTCCTTCTCATCGATACTCGCAAGATAAAGCATAGAACCCGTATCTAATGGTGTTCCGATATGCTCGCGATAGGACCAAACCACATACGCTCCTCTCCCCGCCCTTAGATAGGTCATGTCCAATGTAATTGCTCCTGTTGCAAGAGGAGAACCATCCTTCCTGACAACCTTGATCGGATCCTCCCAGCCATTCGGTTCAATGATGCTCGCACCATCCTTTAGCTTCATGAGATGACACTGCGGTCCCCACTGCCTTCCACTGACTGCAAAGAGAAGATACAATGCTCCGCCAATCACATGGAATTCCGGTGCCCAGAAGGTTTGAATCAGCTCCCTTTCCTCATCATAGGGAAGAATCAGATGCTCCGTGATGCCTGGTACAAAAAGCTTTGGTACCGTATCAGCCTCACGCACATAGATTCCAATATCATCCAAATTGTCGTTTGTTGAAACATAATACCACTTCCCCTTCCAAGGAAAGATCACGGGATCGCCATAACCCTTTACCAAAGGAAATTGATACTTTGTCACTGAGGAATCTTCGATAGGCTTTGGCGGATTCCAATAGGAAATGGCTGCCCTTGCAAGCTCCTCCGAAACCTCCAGTTCCTTATTCGGATTTCTCTCTGCGACAAAGGCTGCATCCACAAGCCCAATTGTTTCAAAGTGCATCAAATCCTTTGTCTTCCACGCCCACAACCGATTTGCATCCGCTTCATAGGATAATCCCAAATCGCGAATTCGCCTTCCTGCGATTCCTATAAAACCATCCTCCATGCGAAACGCAACAGGATTCTCCACTCCCAGTGGAATAATGGTATTCTCTGAGGAAATCTCCCCCTTCGCAAACAAGATTCCGTAATTGTGATTCAAGGCTACCCGTTCCCCGTCCTTCTCCAGTGCGAAATGAACTGCGGACGCCAGTCCAAAAGGATAAGCCTCGGAATCCAATTCTCTTGTATATATCGTTAGTTTATACATACTTCCTCCAGCGTGTTCGTCTCTCACCCTTTGCCAATCAATTTAATAATGGCCTCGTCGCTTGCCTTGGGATATAATTCTTTCACATGTTGAAAAATCCGATTCCAGGATTCCTTCGGTGCTTCGGAATATGCCGCTGTCACCTTCTCATATCCCCAGATTGCTTCTGGCGGAAGCATGATGGATACGGCCATGCCATATTCCTCTCCACGCTTGTTCTTGCGTCGTTCAAAATCTGCAATCACAAGATAGGTCTGCATCTGCAGTCCGGTCATCACGCCAGGGTAGTTCTTTTCGCCTTCCTTTCCAAAGCCAGCCAACTTTTTTAGCTCCGTGGATAGAATGCGATCGTCCTTATAAACCGTTTCCCCTTCGGCATCCTCACCAAGGTAGAAATCCATAATCTTCTTTTCGCGTCGGCTTGCCAAACCATCCTGATATCGCGCATCAAAATCATACCCATCTCTGCGACAATTCACAAAATATGGCAGCCATTCCAAGCTGATAAATCCAGCCTTATTTCCGAAGAACTTTCCATAGGCAACCTGTTGGCTCGCTGCTATGATCTCACGCCATTCCCATGGATCCTCCTTGCGATTTCCAGACCACCAGTATCTTGGTGAAGTGTGCTCCTCCGCCGAGAATCCCTCGACTTCATTTCCGAAAAGCGGCAGAAACCCAATTTCATTGATCCAATTTACAAGCTCCTGCCAAGTACGAATCCGATATGGATCATTCCAATCCAGACCTCGCATGATCCACTCGCCATTTTCAACTGACATATCTTCTCAATCCTTACTTTCCAGAGATTACAATTCCCTTCACTGCAATATAGGGAACCACGGTGCCGCTGTTGCAAATCTGCTCCTTGGAGATGGCTGCGATGTTAGCAAATGCCTCTCCAAGATTTCCATTCACCATGGTCTCCGTAACGGCACATTTGATCTTTCCATTTTCGATCAAAAAGCTATTCTTGGCCACACCAGAAAACTCACCATTCGTTCCAGGCTCACCACCCGAGAAGCCTCCCATCAAAAGTCCCTTGTCGACGGAAGCGATGATCTCCTCTATGCTTTGATCTCCTGCATTGATGACAAGATCACTGCCCGTGTTATTCATGACAGGTCTTCCCGTCTTTTTTGCCGCATAGAGATCCAGCATGTGCATCTTCAGCACACCCTGATCAATCAGTGTTACCTTTTCGGACCTTACGCCAAAGGAGGTTCCTCTCTCGCCCATGATGATTCTCTCATCGAAAGGATCCAGCGTAATGGTCAGCTTTTCATCAGCAACCTTTTCCCCAACCTTATTCAGCCATAAGCTCGTGCCATCAATGATCACGCTGCTGCCGATATAGTTATACAGTGTCATGTAGACGAAATTGGCGGCGCATTCGGGCGTCAAAATAACGGTTCCTTCAAATTTCCCCTGAATGCTCTCCGGATAAATGCTGTTTTGTACCCCCTCTAAATGGCTGCGAACGGATGCCAGCTCTATAAATGGCGTATCAAGATCCTTTGTGCTAAAGCCCGTATAATCAAGTCCCGTTGTTTTCTCTCCATCGCCTGCGCAGATCTCCAGGGAAACACCATACTGTCCTCCGATTCCCTCAAATTCCGTTCCATTTGTGTTGCGTGACAGCCAGTTCCATCTGTCAAACGATGCGATTGCCGCCATCACCTTTACCTTAGGATATTCCTTCGCAATTGCCATAAGCAGCTCTTGGATTCTTTCCAGGAATTTGTCCAAATCTGGCTCCTTCGTTCCCTGACAGAACACATCCTTTCCCTGATTGGGACCAAAGTCATGACAGGGATCCTCCTGCGCTGATTCAGCGGCAATCTTGCCATCCTTCGCCAGCTTTTCCAAGCCTTCCTGCGTAAGGTCATTTCCACTGACACCACCCATTTTTGCGCCAACATAAACACTGAGGGACGCGTTCTGACTAAACACCGTTCGCATCAGTTTAAAGCTGCCATCCTCTACGTTCAGCTCCTGCTTCTCCGACATGGATAAGGTATAGGTATATTTTTCAATTTGCGTATTTTTAAGAATTTCATCAAACTTGTCTGCAATGCTTCTAACGTCGCTCATCTTATCTCCCTCCGATCATGATCTTACATCTCATGTGCGGTCCGCCCATGCCTACGGCCATGGACTGCTTCTTTCCGCAGAAACCACTGGATGACCACTCCACCGTATCGGATACCATGTCCACGGTCTTAAGCATTTCAAAAGCGACACCTGTTACCGTCGTGTCAAGCAATGCCTTTCCAAGCTTACCATGTTTGATTTCATATCCGCAGGTTACGCCAAACATAAACTCACCCGTCAAATCAGCCTGTCCATTTCCGGAATCAATCAGATAATATCCATCCTCCACGGATGCGATCATTTCCTCCACGGTGTTCTTTCCAGGCATGATGCAGGTGTTTCTCATTCTGATCAGAGGCTCGTCAGAAAAGCTCCAGCCTCTTGCATTTCCAAGGGGCTTCATTCCGTATTCTGCAGCGCTCTCCCTGTCGTTCATGTAGCCGACAAGAATGCCATCCTTGATGAGCACGGCATCCTCTGCCTTCGTTCCCTCATCATCCAAATACACGGGAAGTGGAGCCATCTTTCCATCAAAGGTATGTGCAAAATCGATCATCGTCACGAGCTCGGATGCGACCTGCTTGTTTAGATTCGGTCCAGCAACGCTTCCGCCCTTGACGAGGTCTGCTTCCACCGTATGACCGACTGCCTCATGCGCCAGCATGCCGCCCATCATTCCGCCAAGTACAACGGTCTTATAGCCCGCCTGCGCATAAACACCTTCCCTCTTGTCCATGACCTTTTGATACAGCTGATCCACCTCGGGATAGAGATCCTCCGGCTTCTTAAACTGATCGAAGAAGCTGCCAAAGCCACCGAATGCCTTAAACAGTTCCACGGGAACACCATCCTTCGACTGAGCGTTCATCCAAACATAAATGAAGCATCTGGGCGTCACCAAATGACCATTGTAAGCATCTGACGTATAAATGATTCTATCCTGGGAATCCTCCGTATATACAACCGTTCTGCTGGTCAATTCAGGATATGTCTTTTCAATGTGAGCATCCAATTCCTTGCAAAAATCAATGATGATCTTCTGCTCGACATCCACAATCTGTGCATTCAAAGGAATCGTGCCAGTTCCCAGACTTGTTGGCAGCGCGATGTTTCTTCCTGAATGCTTTCCGAGAAATAACGCATTCTCCGTGCTGGCCTTAATGACCTTGTCTGCCGCTTCCTTCGTGTACTCTGCGATGGATGCAAATCCATAAGTACCATTCTTATTAACTCTGGCACTGATTCCGCGACCCTCACTGCGCGAATTCTGCACCAGATTTCCCTTTAACAGTACGACCCTTCGATAACGATTCTCATGTCCACGAAGCACTGTCTGTACGCCGTCCGCAAACAGCGCATTCTTCCCCACCAAAATATCCTGTAGCATGCTTTACCTCCTCAGCCCTTTCTATCCTTTTGGACTCCTTATTATTCTATCATAAATGGCATGATTTATCAACCTTCTGCGGGGTATCTCCAGTGACAAACCAGCCGCAAAAAAAGACCGTCAAGACAGCCTTCTCTGTCCTGACGGCATTACTCAAATAATATAAGAATCCCAACTGCCTGCTGCCTTACGCCGACATTCCTCCAGCAGATCACCCAGCGTTCGATTCTCCGCATATTCCCGAATGCGTGCATTGATGCTCTCCCAAAGACATTCGTTGATAACGTTTCGCAGAGAGGATTCTGTACTTTCCTCCGTAATCTCCATTCCTGCTAAAATGCTGCCATCCAAAGCATTTAACACCTCTGAAAGCTTCAATAGGTTTGCCGAACGCGACAAACGATAGCCGCCGCGTAACCCCTTTTGCGCTCGAATCAGTCCCGCCTGTCTTAGAAGGGGCAGAATCTGCTCCAGATACTTTTGGGAGATGTTTTGTCTCTCAGCGATATCCGTTGTAGAAACGCTGATGTCGTTCTCTGAATGACTCGCTATATCCAATAATGCCATCAATCCATATTCCACTCTCGTAGATACGATCATAATACTCCCCTCCTTTCCTCAGATAATCAATCTTAAATTCTTATTATGAAAATATCATTATTTACCTACTATGTCAATAGGTATTGTAAGAAAATTAAAAATATTAAAAAAGCAGCCTCCTTCGAAGCTGCTTTGATGTATATTACAAAATTTGCTCCATACAGATTTTCTGCGGCTTTAGGCCCATCGCCTCGTAGAATTTCATGGCAGAAGGATTACAGGTCCAAACATTCAGCGTGACATTATAAAATCCCTGCTCCTTTGCATAGCCTAGGACATGGTCGTACAGCTGCTTTCCCACATGCTGTCCACGCACCGTCTCATCCACGCAGATGTCATCGATATAGAGCGTCTTGACATCCGTAAGCACGCTGTCCCCGAGAATTTGCTTATGCATCGTAAAGGCGTGACCTATGGCGACATCCTCTTCATTCACACAGACAAATACAGGCGTCTGATCATTTTTGATGATCCCTTCCAGCTCCGTCGCGTTATACTTTGTCGCAGGCCCCTTGAATAGATCTGGCCTTCCATTATGATGTACCATGTCAACCTGCACCAACAGCTCCAAAATCCTCGCGATATCTTTGATCTCCGCACGCCTTACCGTATTCATCCCTGACATTCCCTTCGCCTGAAACTTTCATCTTAACTATGTTTCCAGCATGTATTATATCAGTGATGAACGAGAAGGTCAAATCAATTCTAGGCACTGAAGAAGTGAGTTTCTGGCGAGCTCAAATGCTTCAAACCCGCTTAGCTTCTTCCCTTCTTCCACGTGAGGCATGCTGACATTTTTCTTCTCTAATCCTGCAAAGCCCTCAAACTCAAAAAGGTGCGGCTCCAAGGACAAGAAACCAGAGAAACCATCAGCAAACAATCGTCTAAGAATTTCCGTCAATTGCCCGTCGCCATAGCCTGCCGGAACAACCTTGCCATTCTCCCACAGAGCATCCTTTACATGAATATATGCGATGTCTTTTTTCAAGAGTTCATAGGCTTCCATTGTATCCTGCTTCGCCTGCACAAAGTTTGCGAAATCAAAAATCGCCTTGAAGTATTCTCCGCCAAAGGCATCCATGATTTCACGACATTCCTTTGCCTTCTCTCCATAAATTCCCTTTTCGTTTTCGTGAAGAAGACAAACCTTTTCCTTCTTTGCATACTCCGCGAATTTTCCAAGGCGATCCCATACCTGCTCTTTGATCTCCCGCGTCTGACCTCCGTCCTGCGGAACATAAAAGCTAAACATGCGAATGTAATTTGATCCCATGATTTGTGCGATCTCCACTGCCCTCTGGAACTCCTCAAAATGCTTTTCAAAGGGGTCCGTAATGCCGATCTTTCCCAAGGGGGATCCTAACGCGGAAATGGCGATGTCAGCATCGTCCAAGCGCTTCTTTATCTCGCGCAGCTTTTCATTGTCATGATGGATGAGATTCTTACCATCAACGCCGCGCATTTCCACATAGTGCATATTTAGTTTTTGCAAGCCATCCAGCTGTGTCTGTAAATCCTGTGCAATCTCATCTGCAAAGCCTGTTAATTTTTGATATCCATTCATCCTTAATAGCTTCCTTTCGTATCGAATACAATGCCCTTGTCTTCCTTGATTTTGGAATTCTTTCTTCGCTTGTTCAGCTCACTGACAAACAGCTCCTCATCAAAGGGCAGCTCAATGGTGCGATCCAGCCAAGAAGAAAGATACATGGCGTTGGAGATGGTAAGACCATTGATACCTTCCACGCCCTCTGCAACTAATGGACCTCCGTTCAAAATGCGATCAGCAAACGCCTTCATAACGCCCACGTGCTGCTCATTCTTTCCATCCGTTTCAATCTGAATTCGCTCCATCGGCGGCTTCGCAAATCCAACCTTTTCCGTTTTGCAAAACTCTCTTTCATTCACAAGTAAATGATCATAGGTCAGCTGATCATGCTCGCAGACAATCTTTCCGTATTCGAAGGTGAGCTCTAATCGATTCGTTCCAGGTGCATCTCCAGTGGTCGTCACAAAAACGCCCGTGGCGCCGCCTTCAAATTCCAGATACGCCGTTACATCATCCTCCACCTCAATATCATGCCATTTTGCCTCATGGCAGAAGGCGCGAACCTTCACGGGCATTCCACACAGCCATTGAAGGAGATCTAATTGATGAGGGCACTGATTTAGCAACACGCCTCCGCCCTCTCCATTCCAGGTTGCCTTCCAGCCAGCCGCATCATAATAGGCCTGCGTGCGATACCAATCCGTGATGATCCAATTCACACGCTTCATGGCCCCCAATTCGCCGCTTTGAATCATTTCATGAAGCTTACGATAGACACAATTCGTCCGCTGATTAAACATGATGGCAAACACCTTATCACTCCTCTTTGCCACCTCATTCATCTCACGCACCTGTTTCGTCTCAACACCCGCAGGCTTTTCGCTGAGCACGTGAACGCCATGCTGCAATCCATAGATGGCAAATTCAGGATGAAGGGAATGCGGCGTGGCAATCAGAATCGCATCACATACTCCAGCGTCAATCATTTCCCTTCCATCCGAAAAACGCTTGACATCCTCCGGAAGGTTCTCCTTCGCCCAATCCAGTCGACTCTGCCGAATGTCGGCCACTGCCGTTAACTTCATACCAGGAACCAAACCGTCCACAATGCTCTTCGCATGTGCGCTTCCCATGCCGCCAATTCCGATGATACCCATGCGTACCAAATCCATTTTCACATACCTCCCATTGAAAATCATTTTCAAAACAACCTCTTCGAAATTGTTGCTCCGAACCTTTGATAAAATGATTGTAACGGATTTGAAAATGGTTTAATATGTATATATAATACTTGTTTTATGTAATATTCCGACCTATGCAAAGGAGAAGCTAACATGCCAGAGAAAGAGCATTTTACCATGTACCCCGTAGCTCCGCCCATTGACATTGCATACCGAAAGGGCTTGGTGCCCTATCCCGTCGGTCCGCATTCCCATAATGCCGCAGAGCTTTATTTTACCTTAACGGACTTACCAGACGTGCTGCTGAACGATAAGGTTTTCGCCGTGCCTGCAGGAACACTGCTGATCATTCCAACCTTTTGCAATCATCAGCTCTATCATGAAACCGGAATTGCTTATGAGCGCTATATTTTGACCATTCATTTAGGCTGGCTGGAGCAAACGCTATGTGAGGGTGCCGCCCGTTTTTCTTTTCTTGGTCAGACACATCATCCCCAATTGGTACGTCCTACTGAGCTCCAACAAAAAGAGCTCCTTCGCATTTTCCGGGAGCTGTTATCCCATTCAGATCATACGACCCCGGAATCCATGGTCAGCCTGTTTCAATTTCTCGTCTGTCTCCAGGAGCTGACAAAGGATTTTCCCACGACGACGCTCCCTTCCTCCCCCTCTCAGGACAAGGTCAATACCATACTTGCCTATCTGCGGGAGCACATACGGGAGAATCTCACCATCAGCGATTTAGCTTCACGTTTTTATCTAAATCCTGATTACCTGGCGCGCTTATTCAAAAGTCACATGCATGTTTCCCTCGGCCATTATCTTACGCTGCAAAAGATCAGCGTCGCCGAGGAACTCCTGCGAAAAGGACAGTCCGTCGCACAGGTGCAGGAAGCCCTGAACTATTCCAGCTATGCCTATTTCTTCAAGACCTTTCAAAAGATCACGGGAATCTCGCCCAGCCAGTATCGAAATCAGTTTCAAGGAAAGCACTAAAAAAGGAGGCGTCCTATTGGGCGCCTCTCAGATTGAAGACAAACGAGGTTTTGGGAAAGCCCCCAAAACCTCGTCTTTTTTATGCAAATGCTGCTTTTATCATA
>SVFO01000027.1 GCA_015056795.1 Lachnospiraceae bacterium | reverse complement strand
TGATAAAAGCAGCATTTGCATAAAAAAGACGAGGTTTTGGGGGCTTTCCCAAAACCTCGTTTGTCTTCAATCTGACGGGACATCATCTGCATGATGTCCCGTTTTCATCGGCGCGACGTGATTCGAACACGCGGTCTCCGCTTCGCTCCGGTCGGCTCAATTCCGACGTCCCCCGGACGTCGTGAGCCCTCTGCGCCCGAACGCGTGTGTTCACTCCGCTAGGGGCGTGTGTTGGACCAAGTAACATGGATTATAAAAAGGGCATGTGATCTTTGATCACACACCCTTTTATAATCGGCGCGACGTGATTCGAACACGCGACCTCTGCGTCCCGAATATTTTTGGAAATTCCCTAAATTGTGCCGAATGGGTTTAAAAACCTTATATTTCGGCGATTCTCACAGGTTCAGACGGGACACCGTAACATGGAATAACAAGCAAAATTGGTGTTTGCGTTAGAACTAAAGTTAGAACTAAATGGTTGGAACGGATGACCTCCGAAAATTCTCTCAAAGAATTTACGGAGATTTTTTATGGCAATTTTAATAAACAGAACACAGAACAATTTCACGATGATATCCAACTGCATATTTCACGACCAGACCCTTTCCATGAGGGACCGAGGCGTCTTTTGCATGCTGTGCTCTTTGCCGGACGGCTGGGAGTTTAGCATCGCGGGGCTGAGTGCCATTTCAAAGGACGGGAAGGATTCGATCAGGGCTTCCGTTCACGTCTTGGAAGAGAAAGGGTATCTTGTCAGAAACATTCACAGAAATGAAAGCGGACAGTTTACGACCGAGATTGAGATCTACCCCGAGGGAAACACCGCGTCGGATTTACCGACACGGGCAGACCGAGGCGGTTTTACCGTCACGGCAAATCCAACGGAAACAAATACAAAAGATAAAGAAGTGGAAATAAAAAACAGAAATAAAGAAACAACAGGAAAGAGGTCGGTTGTCGTTCCCATGACTTGTCAAAAATCTTTTCAGGAATCTGAAAACAAAACGGAAAACGAATCTGAAAGCCGAGCAAAGGCCAGGGCATTGTTTCCTGACATGAAGGATGAAGAGATCGATTCCCTTCTCGCTGCTGCGGGTGGTGATCAGGACAGGATCGTCAAGGCAAAGAAAGTACTCGACGCGCAGACCTGTAAGATTTACAACGTGACTGGATGGATGCTGAAGGCGATCAGTGAGGGCTACGAGTTGAGGGAACAAAAACCTGCGTCAAAACCCAGGAACGGATTTAACGAATTTACGCAAAAATCTGACACCGATTACTTGAGTCAGTACGGAGTGTCTTCATGGGATGAGCTAGGGGAAATGCTCTGCAAAAATCAGCGGGCAATTTAAGCGACGGTTTTGCGAGGGAAGCGGTTCGTTTTTGTCATGCCTTCGTCATGGGAGGCAATTTACCCGGCCCCCAAGCGCCGGATAAATCGCAAGACCACCCAATGCCCGTCGCCGACCGCCTAAGCTTCCAAATCGGCTTTGGGCATTTAGGCAAGTTTCGCATTGTGGCAAGCCACAACGCACCGCTTCGGCAAAAAAGCCCTTCGGCTTTTCCGCTTTCGCTAAACTTGCCAGCGGGGCGCCGCCCCCTTGGATCCCCCGGCAAGGGCTTCGCCCTCTGCACGCCTGAGCCCGGCCGACCCTCTCCGGCGTTGCGGAATCATCCCCCGGATGATCCCCCTCGCCGCCTCGGATCAGCCTAAGGGCGCCGCCCTTGCATCCCGCCAAGGGAGACTGCGTCCCCTTGGATCCCTGCCTAAAAACCATCACTGGCAGGCGTTCCAAGTCACTAAAAATCATGCAAGGGGGCGTACCCATGTCGTCAATAATCAGTCGGAGGGGCATGCACCGTACCGCAAAAAATCGGTCAAGGGGGCGTACCCCGTCACCAAAATTGAAAGGAGAACATTAGTCATGAGAAAGGCAAAACGCAGGCGAAACATCGCCGTCACGTTCCGAATGAACGAGGGCGAGTGCGCCGAATTTCAGAAAAAGCTGGAGGCCTCCGGGCTGTCAAAGCAGGCCTACGTCATCGGCGCGGTCTGCGGCGCGTCCGTAACGAGCGCCGACGAGCTCGCGGCGCTGAGGGAAGTCAGCGCGACCCTTGCGGACTACGAAAGGCAGGTCAGGGGCATTGGCACCAACGTAAACCAGATGGCAAGGGTCGCCAACGGTCAGGGAGTCCTGCCGTCCGAGGCAGTTCTGGAAAGGCTGTCGGATCAGATCGAAGACATGAGAAGGGAGGGAGAAAGCCTGTGGCTGTCAATAAGGTCGTCAATAGCAAGACAAAGTCACGCGGGGCGATGAGGAACGCGATAGAATACGTCCTTCGGGAGGACAAGGTCAGGGACGGACTCGCGGTCGTGACCGGCCCCTATGCCCCAGGCGAGGTCACATGGGACGGCGTATACAACGCGTTCCTTCAGGAAAAGAAGCTGTGGGGAAAGGAGACGGGAAGGATGTACGCCCACAACGTGATCAGCTTCCACCGGGACGAGGCGGTCACGCCGGAGCAGTGCCTTGAGATCGGCATGCGGTTCGCCGGGAAGTTCTTTCCGCACCACCAGAGCCTCGTCGGGGTTCACCAGGACAGGAACCACCTCCACCTTCACGTGGTCACCAATTCGGTCTCGTTTGCCGACGGGAAGAAGCTCCACCAGACAAAGCGCGACCTGGAGAAACAGAAGGAGTTTACGAACGCCCTGTGCGGGAAGATGGGGCTTACGGTCACGGAGAAGGGAAAACATTTTGACGGATCCTCCATGGAGACAGGCGAGGTCACCGCGTGGAGTAAGGACAAGTATAACCTGTTTGTGCGGAACGGCGGGAAAAGCTACGTGGCCGAGTGCGCAAGGGCAGTGAAGAAGGTGAGCGCCGAGGCCTGCGACAGGGAGGATTTTGCAAGCGGCATGCTGTCCATGGGGTGGAAGGTTTTATGGAGCGACGAAAGGAAACACGTCACGTTTCAAAACGAAAACGGCGACAGGGTGCGCGACGGCAACCTGTCAAGAACTTTCGCGATGAACGTAAGCAAGGAGGGACTGACAAGTGAATTTAAGCGAAATTGCGAGCGAAAAAAACTCGCGGAACGAAGAAGACAGTTCGAGCTGGAACGGCTCGACGGATACTACAGGGAAATCGAGGAGGCAGTCCTTGGAGCTGGACCTGTTGGAGAAGCAGTCGGAGGCGATCAGGAAGCTGCAGGCAGAGCTGGAGGCGAGCAGGAAAGCGCAGGACAGGATCGAGGGCGAAGTAAGGGAATTGCGGGCCCGGAACTCTAAGCTGAGGGAGCAGGTGGACGCGTCAAGCGTCGAGGCCGTCCAGGCCGCCCAAAATGCCCTAAAGGAGGCCTTAAGGAACGCGGACGGGGAAATTGCCGAGTGCAGGAAGGAAGCCGCCCAAAAGGTCAGGGAGGCGGAAATGGCGCGAAGGGACGAGGTGCGGAAGACAAAGGCAGTCGCCCGCAAGGCGAACGAGAGCCTTAAGAGGATAAGGGGGGCGCTGCTGTTTACGTGGCTGTGCTGCCTTGCGGTAAACCCGGCGGTGTCGTTGGACGCGCGGGATTTCGTTACCGTCCCGTTTTCTTGGATCTGGGAGAATGTAAGCGCGGGCAACTGGTGGCACGCGCTGATCATTCCGGCGGCATGCCCGATCGGCTTTTTGCTGGTTCGTCAATACGCAGAGCGGTGGTGCGGCCTGTCCCAGACCGTGATCCTTGCGTCCGCGTCGGTCATTTTTGCGCTGGGCGGGCAGATAAGGCGCTTCCTTCCCTGCAACCTTGTCCTGCTGTTCCTGATCATTCAGGCGGCGTACCTTGGCCTGCTGCACTTCCTTGACGGATTCTTTGAGTCAAAATGCATGAGGGAAGACTGGGAGAAGATGCAGGGCTTTGAGTAGGAAATGTTTAATTTGATCAGAGTGGGAGAACGCGCCGGAAGTGGAGTGCCAGACATATTTGGCGTATGGGACGAGGAAGGTTGGATTGCGCCTACGGTTGAGGAGCAATATAAGCCCGATCGGACAATTTTATCGCTTGCTTTTTTGAAAAAACAAGCGATAAAAAGAAGCGGCAAGCGATAAAAACAAGCGATAAAATACGATTTTGGGGTAGCATAAAATAAATAATGGGCTTGTTAAGGTGTTTGACGCGGCAGATGGGAAAAGAATATGGAGGACACCGCTGCAAACGCCTTAAGGCAGACAGAATACCGGCATTCCGTTATGGAGTGCCGGTTATTTTTTATGCTGGATTGGTGCTTGATTTTTTTAGGGTGATGATCGTGTGGAACGTTAAGGATTCCGCATTGTAGTATATTTGCATGTCTCCGTTGTATTTCTTAACGATTTTCTTTATGCTCTTCATTCCGAACCCGTGCTTTTGCCTGTCCGGCTTGTGGGAAGGCAATTCGTCCTGATCGCCGTCAGGAATGGGATTGACCAGGCAGGAGTTTATCATGGTGATTACCACAAAGGGAGTGTTTTCCCTTTCCGTTGCGTTGATCTCCACGTACGGATTCTGCACGTTTTTTGCCGCCTCAATGGCATTCTCCAGCAGGTTGCAGTAAAGGGAGGTCAGTTCCTGCTCGGAAAGGAAGTTGCACGTTCCGCTCCTTACGTCGGCCACAAATGAAACGTTTAGGTCTTCGCATTGTCTTTTGTACCGGGAAAGGATCGCGTTTAACAGTTCGTTGTCACAGATGCGAGATATTTCCTTTAGGTCGGAAGAAAGAAGGAGCTGATGAACGTATGCGGCTATTTTTTCGCGATCATTCCGTTCGTTCAGCAGTTCGATGGACTGCAGGTGCTTTTTTATGTCGTGAATCAGAATGCTTTGGTTTTCGCTTTGGGACAGGACCATTTTGTAATATTCCGTTAAGCTGGATTCCCTCTGGAGCAGCAGCTGCAGTTCCGTGTGTTCGCGGTTCTTCCTTTGATTGTACTGATTCAGGCCAAACACGAACAGATTGGAGATTAGCAACAGGATGGCGGACAGGGACACCATCCCGTTTAGTGCGGGAGACAACGCGTGGCTGTCATTGATGCTCACAAAAGTAAGCATGATGAGAACCGTCGTGACGGGAATCAAAAACAGAAAGAAGACGGATTTGTCAAAACGCTGTTCCGTTTTTCCCTGACGTCTTAACAGGCGTGCCGTGACGCAGACGATGATGAAAAACAGAAGCTTGCTGGAGAGGATAAAAATAATGGTGTTGCTGACTTGCTCGACGTTTGCAAAGAAGTTTGGGCTGTAGCGTTCCATCAGGTTGTACACGACCAGTTCGCACATGCTCATGACGGCAGCGATGAGAACGGAATGAAACGCGGCCACGTAAGGCTTAACCTGGTACTGCGTGACGAGAAAAGCGAAGTTAAGCAACAGATACAGCCCCAGGTTCAGCCACTTCACGTTGGACAGCGAAACGGCAAACAGCGCCAGGTACGTGATTCCGAGCGCACACAAAGTCGTGACCAGCGGTTTTTTCCTCACAAAGAGGCTGGACGAATACTGCATGAGAATGGCTGCTTCAATCATAATGCTCAAGTTCCTGCCATGGAATCAGGTCTGCAAGCCGAATCCATTCATTGTTCGGATCCAGCTGCATTCCACAGCTCTGGTTGAAGTCATCAAAACGGATTTGCGTGGTCGTAACAGTCTTATACATGCCGATTCACCTGCTTTCCTGCCGAAAAATGCAATATTTTAACTTATAGAGCAGACGCTATTTTAATGATTGGAAAGAATAATGTAATTCGATAATAATCTTCCGCCATTTCAATCTCGGTTTTGCCGTTCATCTTCTGCATCATTGCGTCAATGTTCTGCGTGCCTATGTGAGTGCCCTGTATGGCTGCATCCCTTTCCTCACGACGACAGTTTTGGATTTGGATTCCAAGATATTCATTGGTAAGGATGGATGACAGTGTGACGGGGCGTTTTGAATCCGCATATTTTATGACGTTGTCTATGAGGTTGTTAAAAATGCGTCCCACGAAATCCGTGTCAATCTGCACGCATACGGGATGCCATTTTAACTGATCATATTGAACCGTAAAGCCTGACACGCTCAGCTGGGAACACAACTCGGAAAGATAATCGCCAAGCAGGTATTCAGCAGTTTCGGGAGGCTCCAGAAGAGTAGTGTTTTCATTTTTGGACAGGAAATGATCAAAAAGCTTGTCAGATAGGTCGCGGATCTGATCCGTCTTAAGAAGCGCTTTTTCAACGTATTGCACAAGATCGTCCTTTTCCTCAAGATAGCGTCTTATAATCTCCAAATAGCCCCGCAATCCAGTCAGCGGGGTTCGCAGGTCGTGAGCCATCCCAAGAATCAGGGCTTCACGATCCTTTTTATACTGTGTTTCTTTTGCCTTGCTGTCAAGAAGGGCGTTCCTAAGGTGGTTCAGTGCTCGGGCAACTTCCGTCAGTTCGTCATTCCCCTTTTCCGTAAAGCTGTTTTCAAGGAGATCGCCCTGATGATTGATCTCTTCCTGAAGAAGCATTACGTATTTTATGCGTCTGTTGAAGGACAGCATTAAAACCAGTGCCCAGACCAGCGCACTGACGCCGGAGATGATCAGCAGGGCCATGACGTAATAGTTTCTTTGATAATTCTTGTGGATGTATACGTCCGCAGGACCGTCCTTGAATTCCACGGCATGAAAGTATTGCCAGGTTTTGTGCAACTGAAGGGATTCCGTTTCGGAAAGCGGAGCGTTCCCGGTATAAGAATTGTCATACAGGAGAACCCTCTCCCTTGACACCGAGAAAACGGTGATTTCGTTTTCTTTTGCCCATTTTCTAAGTCCGGTAAAATCCGTTGCGGCCATGCCATGTTCAGTAACGTATTTCTGAAGGGAGTCAACGTATTTTTGCTCCTGCGTGGAAACGTATGAGGAGGACGAGAAGAAATCATCCAAAAGAATTTTTGTGACGGAGTATAATGCAAAAAAGACAAAGACAGAAATCAGCATTCCGATGAAAAATCCAAAAACAAGCCTATTTTTTAAAGAAAGTTTCTTTTTGTTATTATCCAAAACGATACCCCTTTCCCCAAACCGTTAGCACGTACTTAGGAACCTGCGGGTTGGGTTCAATTTTAGCCCTGAGATTACGTATGTGTACCATGACGGAATTAGAATAACTGCTGACGAAGCTCTCATTCCAAATGCTCTCATAGATGTTTTGCACGCTGAAAACTTTATTTGGATAGGACATAAGAAGCAATAGGATGGCATATTCAGTTTCCGTAAGCTTTATTTCTTGATCATTGATAAATAATTGATTAAAGGAACAATTCAGGCGCAACTCATCGGACGTAAGCCAATGTTCTTTTGACTTGGTGAGGGAAAGGTTTGCATCATAGGTTTTGTGCCTGCGAAGCAAAGCCCTTACGCGTGCGGTTAATTCAGAGAATGAGAAGGGTTTTACAAGATAATCGTCTCCTCCGGAATTAAATCCTTCGAGCTTGTCACTTTCCCTGTTTTTTGCCGTGAGAAAAAGGATTGGAACGTAAGAAAACTTTCGGATATTTTCACAGGTTTCATATCCTGACATGCCTGGCATCATGACGTCAAGAATCACAAGCTCCGTTTGAGGTGACATCATTTTAAGGCCTTCTTCCCCGCTTGACGCTTCCCTTACTTCGAAACCTTCACATTCCAACAGTATGCGTATCGTGTTGCGAATGTCTGAATCATCTTCTATAATCAGAACTTCTGTTTTCTCGTCCATGAGTCTTGCATTTTCCCCCTTAATCCGTTTCGATTGTGATCGCGACCTTTTTGTACTCCTCGTCATGACAATAATCCTTTTTAAACCAGCGGATTTTGCCGGCGATTCTTTATGTTTAACTCATTATATCATATCTGAATGTCAATTTTCCCATCTTAAGAAATCTTAAGAATTTTTCATCTGATTATTAAGAATTGGGTGTTAAACTTAAATTAAAAGAGGGAAACTCCTAAGGAGGCTTCCCCAAAAGGAAAGGAGAAGAATCTTATGAGAAGAAGGATGTTAGTATTATTAATAGCAGCGAGTTTTGTGTTTTCCCAGGAGGCATTTGGCGTGAAGGTTGCAGCCATGGATCTTGATCATGCACTAAATGTTGAGACGTCATGTGAAGTTTGCGACAGGGGAAATGGTTCCGGCGTGGATGACCCCATGCTTTTCGAAAAAGAGTACATTGTGATCGTTCCTACCGTAAGCATGCGAAGCGGACCGGGATACGGCTATTCCATTGTTGGAACCTTATATCAGGGTGACTATGTGATGGTCAAGTCCATAACTGACGGCTGGGCAAAATTTAAGGTCAGCGGAGTGTGGAGATATGTTCCCGCCGATGCCTTGGAGCGAACAGAATAGTATGTAAATAACAATTGTCTACACAAATGCTCGACATGGCAAAAATCATTAATGCTTGACAAACCATGTGGATTTATGGCGGACATGGTAATTTATTCTGGAAAGAGGGTGATTCCAATGGACTAGTATATTCTTTTCCCTATTTTTGAAACAAGAATAAACTGTTTGGAGGGAAAAATGAAAAAATTTGGTAAATGCGTATTGGTGTTAGCACTTGTTTTTATTTTGAGTTTTTCAGGGAAAATGATTTCACATGCTGCAGTATGTAGTTCTTCCCCGGATGGAGTACATCATTTTCACCATGTTCAACAGCCAAGTGGATATACGGTATATGTTGGAACGCATGAATATCTTTTTGGATATGACGAAAATGATAATCCTATTTATCATAATGATTGCCAATTGAGGAACGTTTATACTTATTGCAGAATGATATGCGATTACTGTGGAAAAACTGACGGAAATCCTGATCACGATCATAGGACAGGTACGCTTCATTCGGTACCGCATAATTAATTTATGGGAGGTTTCTGCGTCATGAAAAAACTCATGTATTTGCTGATCTTACAGTTCATAATGATGTTGACATTGCAAGGGTGTGGTCAAGCGAGTGAGTCAAAGGAGACGACGGAAATGACTGGGAGCCAGGAAGAGATTTTTGGCTCCCTGGATCCCGAGTGGCGGGACAATTCCTTGGATCCTTATTGTGCCACGGCTCATCCGGTGGCGCTTGTCGCCACAAAGGATAAAGACGGTGTTTTGGGGGGCACTCCTATGTCCGTGCTTGGGCAAGGCGGTGCGGCTTTTTTTACTAAACACCTTTATGAGGAGAATCCCTCAAAGTGTTGGGACGAGGTTGTTTATGTGACCCGGAATGGAGAGGTGCACTCGGTCAAAATCGCCGAAGGAACGAAGCGACAGGCCTGGGGACTAGGCAGCATGGAAGGTGACGATGGCTACATTGCCTTTTTTACTGATGCGTCGGAAACAGGTTGTAGTCTGGTTGAACTGGATTTGGATATGAAGGAAACAAGGAGGATTTCCCTTTCTTTTTTGTCAAAGGAACACCATGAATTTCCGTTCTCTATGATGAAGGACGAAGACGGAGCCTATCACCTCATCGTGCAAAATTTCGATACATTGGAATGGTACTATTACATTTGCTCCAGCGAGGGAGAATTGGTAAGGCGCATTCCGCTGGAAATTGGCGAGGAGGCATTTCTGTTTCCACTCGGAGATGGGAGGGTCGCGTATTACGAGAACGGCGAAAACAAAATGATTCAGCCGCCGTATACGGAAGATATAAAACCGGTTAAACTCGAGCTTCCCGAAGGCAGGTCCGTGAAATGGGACGAGGGTGGGAGAATGCTTGTGGCAAACCGGCAGGGTGTATTCTTGAAATCGAGCTCTGGAGACGAGGAAAAGCTGTACACATGGTTTGATCACGGTATTAACATAGGTCAAATAGAAGGCTTGCGTAAGACACAGAACCAAGGAATTAATGTGCTGTATGCCGATCAGGATGGCCATCACCTAGTGCACATGGAACCCGTAAAGGAAAAAACGGAAATAACGGAAATTTCTTTTGCAGTAACATCCTTTAATAAAACTAAGTATCAGGAAGCCGTCATGTTTTTTAACCGACAATATCCTTCCATTCGCATAAGCCTGAAAGAGTATCGGTATGGGGATGAAAGGTTGATGTCAGAATTGATTTCAGGAAATGGACCAGTGATCTTTGACACAAGCCTTATGGATTTTGAGGGGCTGGTAAAATACTGGGAACCTATAGAAAAGGTGCTGGCTGGGATGGAGATTGAAGATGAGTTAATCCCTAATGTCATGGATTTGGGACGGATTGACGGAAAGCAATACGGAATCGCGCCAACCTTTTATTTAAAGACGGTGATTACGGCTGATCAGAATTGTCATGATTGGACGTATGATGGTTTTCTAAAGCGAATTGAGAAAGATGATTCCCTAAAAGCTGCATTTAATAGCCCCGTTGGTGACGACGGATTTGTTTTTGTAACGAAATTACTAATGCACGGGACGGAAGATAGTTTCTTTTGGGATGCGGAAAAATCCGATGTCAGTTTTGACTCTGACGAATCTCGCAAAGCGCTGCGGATGGGGAAACATTATCAGGGTAAGAATGGCGGATTCGAACAATTGATGGACGGTACAATGTTATGTGTCATGACGGAAATAACAAGCCCGCAACAAATTGCATTCATTAGGGTGCTTATGGGTGAAAAGGCAAACTATGTCGGATATCCTACAAAGGACGGAGCCTGTCATTTTCTTGCGTCAGACTCCATTTTGACGGTCAGACAGTCGGCAAGCGATGAAGAAAAAAAGGCGGCACATCTGTTCCTAAAAACGATTCTTTCAAGTGAGGTACAGACAAGCCTTTCCTGTAAGGGCTTTGCCATGAGTGTGAAAAAAGACGTGCTTGATGCACAGATTGATGAAATAAATACGGGAAATGACGTTTCCGCGGAACCGTTTCCGCAGATTACGCTGCGGGAGGAAGACATTGACTGTCAGCGAGATGGGGAGATGTTATACGAATTGATAAGAAATGCCAAGCCGGAGGGCAAGATTCCTAGGGGAATAGTAACGATCCTGACCGAGGAGCTCGATCCGTACTTTAGCGAAGGTGCGGATGAGGAAACGGTCATTAGGAATCTGACGGAGAGGGTGAAGCTGTATTTAACGGAATAGTGTTTGTCATCAATAAAGGAGTTTATTGTCAATTCAGAAACGAGTCTGTGGCTTACGGAATATGGAACAGGCACGTATTATATATACGTGATTCAATCTGCAAAGTTATATGCCATAAATAAGGGAAAAAGAGCTTGAAGCATTCCGAAGAAAAAATGTGAGTTTTGTGTTTCAACATTTTGCTTTGATGGAAAAATATAGCATGCATGAAAATGTTGAATTGTCATTAAGGGCAAGGAATGTCAGAGACAGAAAAAGGGTCGTTATGGAATGTCTGGAAAGAATGGGCATTGAAGAGTTAAGAGACAAACTTCCGGGAGAAACATCCGGCGGACAACAGCAACGATGTGCCATCGCTAGGGCGCTAGCAGCTGACACTCCCCTTATTCTTGCGGATGAGCCTACGGGAGCGTTGGATAGAGACACCGGTATGAAGATTATGGAGTGTTTCCAAAGGCTCAACCGCGAGGGAAAAACCATACTTATCGTGACGCATGATCCATTAGTTGCGAAAAGCTGTGGGCAAAATTTAAGGTCAGCGGAGTGTGGAGATATGTTCCGGCCAGTTCATTGGAAAGAACGGAATGAAATGACATTGACTACCTGATGAATTGCGTTTATTTGTGAAAGCGAAACGAGCTACTGTTTTTAAGACGATAAAATATTGTTCGATGTTTTAGGTAACAGAAAGTAAATTATAACGAGGAGAAATAAGAAATGAAAAATGGTATTATCAAATTATTTTGTATTATTATGAGTTTCCTTACTTTTGTTATGTTACTGTCATCCAATGTGAATGCTGCGAATGAGAAAAACATAGAATCGCAAGAGATAAAAAAAATCATCGATGAAATTCGCCCAATGTATCTTAATGACCCGATGTTTTTGCTTGAGGCATCGGATAGCGGGTGTACGGTCGAAGAATTTTTGGAATTAAAAGCAGTTAAAAAATATTATTCCAGAATACATATTGCAGAAGGAAAGGAAACTACCGGCGGGGGAGAAAAGGGAGTTGGAAATTATGGCAATAATCTTTTTGCCAATGTACCATTAATACAGCAAACGACCTCCAGTAATTGCGGCCCGACGGCTGCCCTTCAGGTAATATATGGATTTGCGGCAGCGAATAGCGTATCGGGAACGACAAATGCTGAAAAGATTACTACATTAACAAATGAAGCCGATGCGCAGGGTGGCACAGTATTGTATAAATTGGTTAATGCAATTAATTTACATGCGCCAAGTTATGGACATTACGAATATATAATGGGCAGTTCACTGACTCAGGCTCAGTTTCAGTCTAAGGTAGAAACGAGTCTGTGCTATGATTTGGCACCGATTTTTCTTGCCAGAACGGAGGTCCTTGGTTATTATAATCAACATGCATCGGGACATTATATTGCGGTTTCAGAGTTGGACAAAATTAATGCTACAATAACGGTTAAAGACTGCAATTACACCAATACCTATTACGGGACGCATACGGAAGCAATTTCGAATTTTTATAATTGCATTCAGGATTATAGCGATGGAACACCCAGATATTTAATCTGTTACGATTATTGATTAAGCGAGGAGAATTATATATGAAGCCCAAAGGGATTGTGATAAAGAGTATTATTGCAATATTGATGCTTTTATGCGCTTGCTCAAACGGGAAAACGGATACGGAAGAAATGTCGCTGCCAACATTTGGAACACAGAACGCAATCAACCAAGAAGAAGGCTGCGACTTAGAGATGTTTGCGCCGCAGATTGATAAGGCAATTTCACTCAATGGAACGGAAGGATTTCAACAGACTGACATAATTAATGTTGAACCATATTATACGACGAGTGGAAAACAATATTCAGGCACAGATTCGACATCTGGACTCAGTTGGGGAATTAGTCAATGCATTTTCAATGGCAAAAATTATTATTTACTAAAAGAGTATTCAGAACCTATGGCACAATTTTGCCAAAGATATGAGATCCTGGAAGTTGATCCGAAGACCAAAGCGCATAGTATTATTGTAGAAAAACCTGACGTATATTGGCTGAATGAGTTCTTTGCCTGCGGAAAGTACTTGTACTGGGTCGAGTATCATAACCAGATCGAAGGCGCAGAAGGAGAGAACTATCCTGTTTATCGAATTGTGCAATATGATCTGGAGACGAAACGGGAAAAGCTTTTGGGCGAGAGGGACGGACGCAGGTATGACGAGATATGTTTGGCCGTGGACGAAAATTATGTAACATGGTATGACAGTTTATGGGATGAAAAAACAAAGGAAGGAACGCATTCTCTTATAATCTATAATGTCAAAAACCAAGAATTTGCGGACACGCCGGAATCTATCAAGGTTCAAAAATATGCTGCCTTTGAAAGACTTCCAGTCTATGATCAAGGAATCACGTTTTTCTCTGAGAACGAAGAGGGCGATCTGATCGTTCGCAGAATGGAATTGGACACTGGAAAATTGACTGATTTGATGATTGGCGTCGGTCCAAATGGACGTAAAGCAGTTAGCTGTTTTTCCACAAAGAAATATATTGGGTGGCTTACGGAATATGGAACAGGCACGTATTATATATACGTGATTCAATCTGCAAAGTTATATGCCATAAATGCCCAAGATGTCTTCTCGAAGTATTGTACGGGAGACAAATTATATGTGTGCGATTCTGACAAAAAATATATGGAATGCTATGACTTTAGCAATACGTCGGTTCTTACGTACGGACTGGGTGAGTACACAGGATTTAGATTTTATGAGGGAACCGCTGACACGTTATTCCTTGAAATGCGTAGCTTAAACGAACAGGCTATAGGTATTACGGGTATTAAACGGTGAATACAAATTTTCTGGTTAATTAAGACATTTTGCAATATGGTTTTATTCTGGGAGAAGATGAATGATAAAGCTTTATGACGTTAGAAAGGATTATGTTAATAAAGAACAGGTTACGCATGCGCTTCGAGGCGTGACGATTGCAATTGACAGGGGTGAGATGATTGCAATCATGGGTGCTTCCGGCTCGGGAAAATCTACGCTTCTTAATGTCATTGGCGGAATGGATAGGGCTACTTCTGGAAGTTATTTATTTGATGGAATTGAAGTATTAGGTATAAGGGAAAAAGAGCTTGAAGCATTCCGAAGAAAAAATGTGAGTTTTGTGTTTCAACATTTTGCTTTGATGGAAAAATATAGCATGTATGAAAATGTTGAATTGTCATTAAGGGCAAGGAATGTCAGAGACAGAAAAAAGGTCGTTGGGCATGATTTTTCGTTGACGGGTTGTTGATTGTGATCAACGATTTAGTGAGGGAAAAGCGGAGAAACCCTTTATTTGCGGAATTTCAGACGAAAAAATTTCGTTGACGGGTCGTTGATTAGTCAAAGCTCTTTTAAGCCAAGTTTCAGGGTGACACGCGTCGTATGAACCATTATGTGAACGAAGGGGTGCTAAATAGTGTCTGCTCTATAAGCCGCTCAAAATGCTAAAATGCAAGGTTATGCAAGCAGCGCACCGACATAGCCGCCAATGTGAAACGCCCCTAAACAGTAAGTGCCGGGGAAGATAGACGCGAAGGCAGATCTGGAGATATTTAACGGCCTTCTTGAAAACTCGATTCCCGAAAAACATTTCCCCGGCGCGCTTCAGGAAATATTTGATCAGGAATACGAGGAGTATTTCGACGGCAGGATCACGAGGGAGATGCTGATCGACAGGCTGGACAGCCGCGTTTGGCTGTACCTGCAGGAGCAACAATAAAACTTCCGCATAACGATCGGATCTGACGGGCAACGGAGAATGAAAACCTGACTTGTTTTCCGACAGCGGTAGACTGTGGAAACAAGCTGAAAAGTGACAACATCGTAGCGATAAACGCGAACATAAAAAGGAGAGCCTTATATGTCAAGGCTCTCCTTTTTTTGTGCCACAAAATCCTCAAATTCGCTTTTTAAATTATTTTCCGGCTGCGCTTCTGGCCATGATTTCATCCTTAATGTTGCAGTACGTGGAATCCAGTTCGTCCTTAAAGTGCATTTCGTATAGATCCCTTAATCCGTCCCCGACGTCACCTTCCATGGCCTTGTGCTTTGCGTAATCGCTTATCTGGGAGGTTATGACGATGAATGAAGGGATTGCCACGTAATAAGTGATCATGAGCGAATTTCCCGGTATTTGAATGTCAGAGAAGCATCTTGCGCCCAGCTGTTCAAAGTATTTGTATTCGCAAAGGAATTTTGTTACAAGTTCTTCAGCCTCGGCGGAGGGCGGATTCAGAAGATCGTTTACGGCAAAGGTGAAGCCACAGGCTCCCTCGCCGGTTCCGCCGGGAAGGTACGCCGTGCCGACTGAAATGCCGGCGTCAATGACGGATCGAAGGAGAAGGGTGATCTCAGAAGTCTTTTCTGCGTGTTTTAGCTTCATAGACAGGCTTTGAATGCCGGCAGCATACTTCTTTTCGATCTCGCGTTCTTTTGCTTCGTAATAAGCGTCTATGTTGCTCTTAAAGCTGCCTTTCCACAGGGAATAATCCCGAAGGGTTTCCTCAGAGACATTGGGGTCATCCACGGACATGGCCAGCCTTTTGTTTCGCCAAAGGTTCAGGTAGCTGATCAGGGTAATGATGTCCCTGTTGTCATCGCTAAAAACAAGGCTGGTGGTACCGTCACGCTTTTCCACGCGCATTCCCAAGGCATCCTCGAACTCGAACAGTACCTGCATTACGTCCTCCCAGGAGGCCACGTTTATGTCAGAGATCGCCGAAACGTCAACGCCCAGGGCAACGGCAAGTGCCTCGCGGATATCTGCCTTTGGCTCCATTTTCCCGCTTTCATACTGATTTATGCGAACGTCTGCCGTACTTGGCTTGAAACCAACCGCTTCTCCCAATTCCCTTTGTTTCATTCCCCTTAACAGTCTGTATTTTCTTAATTTTTCTCCCAAGGTCATGGAAATAAATCCTCCCTTTCTCTGTCTGTTTTTTCATTATACTATGAAATTTCATAAAATGGAATACTTAAAATAAAATAAATTTATTTAATACGCTTGACAAAATTAAAACATTACAGTAGAATACAAGTAGTTAAATAAAAACATTTAATCCAAGATAGGAAACTTAACTGAAAGGGAGGTATAGGAAGAGGTTTCAAGGCAACATACAGAACGGTTATTCAAATAACCCGGTGTTTCCCGACAAGTCGGACGTCATCGTGAAAGGCAAAAGGGCTGGCAGTGCGCCCGGAAAGGAGCAAATGAAAGACAGAACAAGGCAGCGGATAAACCGCAGAATCAAGGAACAAATGCTTGACCTGAGAAATGAGTGCGGGGTGAATGATCCCACGCCCTATGAAGCGGTCAGGGAGATCGTGAACGAATTAAGAAAGAGAAGCGAAAGGGGGAAAAAGAAACATGGAACATGCACAGGTTTTGACAGAGTATAACGATGTTCTTCTGCCGGAGGACTTACAGAAGATCTTAAAGACGGGGCGCAACACCGTCTACAGCTATCTTGCGGCGGGCAAGATCCGTTCCATCAGGATCGGCGGGAAGTATCGGATCCCCAAGCTGTACCTGTTGGAGTTTATGTATCCGGACAGGAAGTTTGAGCAGGAAGGAGTGTAAGGAGTGGCAAGACCAAAGAAGGACGGAAGAAGGGCAACAGGCATACAGGCCAAGAAAGGCCGTCTGTTTGCCGTAACGACAAGGCGGGTTGTCAAGGAAGGCGTTAAGAAGTACGAAAGGGTATGGACGGCCTTGGGGCTTGAGGACACTCCTCAGAACATACAAAAGGCGAGGGAAGCCAGGGAAAGACTCCTGAACGATAGCGGGCAAGAGGACGTGGACAGAAACGTGCTTCTTTCCGACTATGTGGATCGTTTTCTCGAACGGAAGAAGCGAAGGGTTTCAAACACGACCTATTCCGCATACTTCTACAGGGGGCGACGGATCAAGGAAAGCTTTGAGGGAATGAAGCTTCGCAACATAGGCGTAAGGGACGTCGAGGCTTTCTTGGACGAACTGTTTGAAAGGGACGGAGCGCAGCCGCGAACCGTGAAAGACGTAAGGGTGCTGTTTGGAAGCATCATGGAACAGGCCGTCAGATCCGGGATCATTGCGTACAATCCGGTAAGGGAAGCGGATATCAACAAGACGCTGGCTGCCCAGCATGCAAGGGAACGGAAGACGGACGATGAGTTCTTCTCTTATGAGGAGGCGCAGTCGTTTCTGGAAAAAGCGAGGGATCACGCATTGTACGAACTCTTTTACCTTACCCTGTTCTTCGGACTCAGAAGGGAGGAGGTACTGGGGCTTCGCTGGTCAGCCGTGGATGTAAGGAACGGAACCATGAAAATTAATCACACGGTGACGAAGGGACTGACCGTCATGCGCGCCAACACGACCAAAACGGCGGCGAGTGAAAGACAGTATCCGCTGACAAAGGAGCAGATGGAAATGTTTGCAAGGCTACGGAAGAGGGAGGAAGGATACAGGAGACTGTTTGGAAAAGGTTATCAGGACAATGATTACGTGTTCAAGCATGAGGACGGTTCCCTTTATCATCCGGATTATCCGACCAAGGCCTTTGGCAAGCTGATCAAGAGGTGTCCGGAACTGCCGCAGGACATCACGTTTCATGGTCTGCGGAGCTCCTGCGTCTCCATTCTGGTACATCAGGGAATGGACGTAAAGAGCATTCAAAAGTGGGTGGGACACGCGGACGTCGACACGACGCTGAGAATCTACGCCAAGGTCAAGGACAAGGAATCGAAAAAGGAAGTGTCGGATGCCATGAACGGCATTATCACGCTTAAGGATTACAAGTAACAATAAAACCGAATTTTCGGAGGGCATCGTTCAACTGGATTGGAGAGGGATTATTTGAAGGGTTTTTTCAAAATTGTTAGAACTTTGTTAGAACTGGAGCCAAAAAATGAAAACGCCGCTTCCTCGGAAGCGGCATATTTACTGACTCGGCGCGACGTGATTCGAACACGCGACCTCTGCGTCCCGAACGCAGCGCTCTACCAAGCTGAGCCACGCGCCGCCTTGGTAACAGATAAATAATATATAAAAAAGTAGCAAATGTCAAGGGGAAAATGACAGAATATTGTAGGCATGAAAGGGTATCTCATGGTATAATAAAGTCACATTTTTGTGAGCATGAATGCAATGAGGGACGAGCCAAAGGCCGAGTGGTCAATGGTTGTAGAAGTAGGAAGTGGAGGAAGCCTATGAAGATTTATGATATTTCACAGGAGGTGTTTTCTTGTAACGTGTTTCCAGGGGATCCGTCTCCTGAGCGGCAGGTCATGTTGCAGATCTCGGAGGGAGCCATCTGTAATCTGACGGCAATTCAGATGTGTGCGCATAATGGAACGCACGTGGATGCGCCTTATCATTTTCTGCAGAATGGCAAGACGATTGATCAGGTCGCTCTGGAGCGTTTTATCGGGCATGCTTATGTGACGGAGCATCAGGGAGACATTACGGCTGAGGATGCCATGGAGATTTTAGGGAAGGCAAGGGAATTGGATGGCCGTGCGGCAAAGCGTATTCTTGTCAAGGGAAAGGCTGTGATGACGCAGGAGGCGGCGAAGGTCTTTGCGGAGGCAGGGATACTGCTCTTTGGTAATGAATCTCAGACGGTGGGACCTGAGGATGCGCCGATGGCGGTTCATTTAATCATGTTGGGCGCAGAGATCGTGTTGCTTGAGGGAATTCGACTCGGAGAGGTCGAGGAGGGTGTGTATTTTCTAAATTGTGCTCCTCTGAATCTGGGCGGATCTGACGGGGCACCATGTCGGGCGGTACTCCTAGACCTTGACAATTAAGCGTATATGCATGCTCGCCAATCCATGAAGGGGGATTCTATTAGGTTATGGAATCAGAAGAAGGATTGGCAACGGCGGATTTTTAGGCTGATAAGATCTGAAAAGGAAGAAAAAGATAGAATAAAAGGAGGGTTACAAGCAATGATTTGGTATGTGAACGCGAAGGCAGGTCGTGATGGCAACGGCTCGAAGGAGATGCCGTTTAAGCAGATTAGCGATGCGGCGAAGGTGGCGCAGCCAGGAGACGAGGTATTGGTATTCCCGGGAACCTATCGGGAGTATGTGGATCCGCAGAATGCTGGTACGAAGGATGCAAGGATCACCTATACGAGTGTAGAGCCGCTTGGCGCACACATTACGGGCGCGGAGATTGTGACTGGCTGGAAGAAGTATGAGGGAACGGTCTGGACGGCCAGCGTGGACAATGGGATTTTTGGAAGCTACAATCCCTACACGACCTATGTTTATGGCGACTGGTATTTTGCCGGAAGATCAAAGCACACGGGCTGTGTTTACATGAATGGCAAGGCCTTTTATGAGGCAGCAAGCATTGAAGCAACCATCAAGGCGGAGAAGTCAAAGACCTCTTGGGTGCCTGAGGATTCCATTTATCAGTGGTATGCAGAGCAGCAGGATGGTCGCACGGTATTTTACGTGAATTTCCAGGACAAGGATCCGAATCAGGAGATCATTGAAATCAATGTTCGCAGGGAGTGCTTCTTCCCTTCAAAGACGGGCGTTGGATACATTACGGTCAGCGGCTTTAAGATCAGCAAGGCGGCAACGACCTGGGCGCCTCCCGCGGCATTCCAGGACGGTATGATCGGCCCGAACTGGTCGAAGGGCTGGATCATTGAGGACTGTGAGATCAGTGACAGTAAGTGTGCCGGCATCTGTATCGGTAAGTATTATGATCCCGCAAACGATCATTATTTTACCTATAAGCATGTCAAGAGTCCTACGCAGATGGAGCGTGACGCCGTATGCCGCGGACAGTATCATGGCTGGCTCAAGGAGAAGGTTGGCAGTCATATCATTCGCCGCAACAACATTCATAACTGTGAGCAGGGCGGCATCATTGGCCGTATGGGCGGCGTTTTCTCGATTATTGAGGACAATCACATTCATCACATCAACAACATGATGGAGCTGGGCGGTGCGGAGATCGCTGGCATCAAGATGCATGCGGCCATTGACGTAACGATGCGCAGGAATTACATTCATCATTGTACCATGGGCATCTGGACGGACTGGGAGGCACAGGGCACGCGCATCACGCAAAATCTCCTGCATGATAATCAGAGACCTGCCTTCGCGGAGCGTCTTGGCGGCGGCATGGAAAGTCAGGACATTTTCGTTGAGGTAGGACATGGACCGACATTGATCGACAATAATATTCTTCTTTCCGATGTATCCCTTCGCATGGCAACGGAGGGCGTTGCGATGGTGCATAACCTGATCTGCGGCAGTTTTACGTTCGTTGGGGCGGGCTGTGACAACATGGTAGAAGGGAAGCTTCGTCAGCGCTATACGCCGTATCACATTCCGCATCGCACGGAGGTTTGCGGTTTTATGACGATCCTTCATGGTGATGACAGATTTTACAACAACATTTTTATCCAGAAGTGGCCTTCAGGTAAGGAAGGCAGGGATCAGGATAATTATGAGGTAGGTACGCACGTGTTTGAGGAGTATCCGACCTATGACGAGTGGATTTCCTGGTTTGACATGGACACCGATACGCCTGACATGGGCAAGCTTGACAAGTATCATCACAGACACCTTCCCGTTTGGAGCGCAGGCAATGTTTACTTAAACGGCGCGAAGGCTTGGACGAAGGAGCAAGGCGGTCTTGTGAATGATCAGGACGCGGCGTATGTCGAGCTGGATGAGAATGGCGGAAATCCGATTCTGAAGACGAATGTTTATGATTTGATTAAGGACTTTACTTGTTCCATGGTATGTACCGATACGCTCGGCAAGGCCTTCGAGCCGGAGCAGCCCTTTGAGAATCCTGACGGAACGGACATCATGTTTGACAGGGATTATAAGGGAGATCACAGAAGCGTGAACGTAATTCCTGGACCCTTCGCAGAAGGCGGCAGCGTGATCGAGGGGCTTTGGAAGTAAGTCATTTTCATGGAATAGAAAAACAATGACATCATACACTCGTGGTGCTTTTTGAGCACTGCGAGTGTTTTCTTTTGCACCATATTTTCATTGTAAAAAGCGGTCGTGCGTGTTATGCTTCATAGTAGTGAGCATCCTCTGGAAGCAGGGAAAAGGAGGCGCAAAGATGCCAAAGGAAGAACAGGTTGTCTGGAAGGCTGACAGTAGCAATATTTATGAGCGCTTTATCGAGCAGTATGACGAGGCAATTAGCGGTGAGAAGGAGCTGACGGCCGGTGATCAGGATACGCGGTATGCCTTAAAGCTTCAGCAGGAGCGTCTTCGTGACAAGGGCGTGAAGATGCGCTATCGGATTACGCCGAGAGGTTTTATGGCGGATGGAAAGAGTCTGACCAGAAAATGGATGGATCAGCATTATATCAGCGAGATGGCATATTATACCTCCCTTTGGGAGCGCGAAATTGAGACGGACGCAGGGAAGACCTATCGCCAGAAGAGCAAGATGACCATCTATGAGACAAAGACGGACGTACTTGGCGGCGTCAATGTCGAGGACGAAATTTATGTGTGCCCTGGGTGCGGCGCGTCATCTATGATCAAGGAGCTACTAAATGGCTGTAAATATTGCGGTTCTAAATTTCAGATGAGTGAGCTTTATCCGACGATCACGAGTCATTATTTGGTCAGGGATTTTTCCTTTACCAAGGACGAAATGAAAAAGCATCTGATGAAATTCATGATCGGGACGGCCGTTGGCACGTTCATTTTTGGCATCATAATCAGGGCAGTCAAGGGAATGCTGCTTCCGCTGACGGTGGGGGGAATCATTTCTCTGCTGCTGATCTCGGTGTTTAGCGGCGTCGTCCTGGGCTATGTCCTGTCGTCTTATGCCTTGATTGGGTCCATGGTGAAACAGGCTGGCCGCACAGTGCCCATGATGGGTGCGATAGGCGCTGGAAAGCGATTTGAGTTTTTCATGAAAAAGTATAGTCCTGAGTTTTCCTATGAATATCTCACGGGAAAAACCATTGCCATGCTGAAGATGATTCTGTTTGCAAGAGATGCGCAGGAGCTGCCGTTTTACCTGGGGAAGCCCTTGGAAGATCGCTTTCATGACATCGTGGACATTTTGTTCCGCGGCGCCATGGGCTTTAAGGGCATGAAGGAAGAAAATGGATATCTTCATGTGACGGTGGATGTCTTTTTGGAGAATGCTTATGTGACAGATGGAAAGGTTCGGGCAAATAAGGATGAGAAGCTGCGCGTGACGCTGGTGAAGAATCTGAACATGCCCATTCAGTATCATTTTTCCGTAAAGAAGCTAGAGTGCCCGACCTGTCACGGTAGCTTTGACGCAACGAAGAACAGGACCTGTCCGTACTGCGGTGGCATCTATCAAATTAAGGATGCAGACTGGGCAGTGGAAGACATTCAGGTATTGTAAGGGAATAGATGGAGGCAAATATGAGTCAGGCAAGTGTTATTCTGAAAAAGGGTGAGGGCCGTACGATCAAGGCGGGCGGCGCATGGATTTACGATAATGAGATTGATAAGATTGAGGGAGCGTTTGAAAACGGCGACGTCGTGGAGATCCATGACTTTGACGGATATTTCATGGGGCGCGGCTTTATCAATACGAATTCAAAGATTACCGTGCGTCTTCTGTCGCGCAAAAAGGATGCCGTCATTGATGAGGTATTTATGACACAGCGAGTGCGCGATGCATGGAATTATCGCAAAGAGGTCATAGATACCTCTAGCTGCCGCGTCATTTTTGGAGAAGCGGATTTCCTGCCAGGCATTGTCGTTGACAAGTTTTCGGACGTGCTGGTGGTGGAATCCCTGGCCATGGGAATCGATAAATGGAAGTATGTGATTTTGGATGCACTGAAAGCGGTGATGAAGGAGGACGGTATTACGATTCGCGGCGTCTATGAGCGGAGCGATGCCAAGGTGCGCCTGAAGGAAGGCATGGAGCCGAGCAAGGGCTTTCTTGGCGAGCCGTTTGACACGAAGGTCGAGATCGTCGAGAATGGCGTACACTATATGGTGGATGTGGAGGACGGTCAGAAGACAGGGTTCTTTCTGGATCAAAAGAATAATCGCGCCAGCATTCATAAGCTCTGCATGGGCAAGAAGGTGCTGGACTGCTTTACGCATACGGGATCCTTTGCGCTGAACGCGGGGATTGCAGGCGCGGAGAGCGTGCTCGGCGTGGATGCTTCCCAGCTGGCCGTGGATCAGGCGACGGAGAATGCGGCGCTGAATCATTTAGAGGATAAGGTGAAATTCCAGTGTGCGGATGTCTTTGAGCTTCTGCCGGAGCTAGAGGCGAAGGGAGAGAAATATGACGTCGTGATTTTGGATCCGCCAGCCTTTACAAAGTCTCGCAATTCCATTAAGCAGGCAGTGAAGGGCTACCGCGAGATTAACGTACGTGGCATGAAGCTTGTGAAAAACGGTGGGTATCTTTGCACCTGCTCCTGCTCGCATTTCATGGATCCAGAGCTTTTTGCAAAGACGATCCGCGAGGCAGCAGTCGGCGCGCACAAGCGTCTGCGTCAGGTTGAATTCCGTACGCAGGGCCCCGATCATCCGATTTTATGGGCGGCGGATTCTAGTTACTATTTGAAATTCTACGTCTTCCAAGTGGTGGAGGAGAAATAGAAACAGATATTAAAAAAATATAAATTGTGGGAAAACACTGGTTTTATAGGATGGATTGTGTATAATATCATTATAGGTGTTTATCCATTATAACAAGCTCTTTCGCACTTGAAAGTGTTTTTTGGCTGACGAGGCCATATATGAAAGAATCATTTGACCGACGAGGTCGCTCTGGTTTGCCAGAGTAGGGTATGGTTAGCGCCATACCCTTTTTTATTCATAACTAAATAAAGGAGGGGTGCTTATTGAAAGAATATCTAAAAGCACAAAGCAAAACCAATGAGGCCGTATTGGGTAATGGTTTTAACGCTGATGAACTCGAACGGTTTTCCAAGTCTGATTATCGATGGGCGGAGAACAGAAACAAACAATTTCGACAAAGAATAGTGAAGAAAGGGGAAATTTATCAATTTGAATTTGGAAAAAACTTTATTCCTGAAATGTCTTATGAACACCGTGGACTTATAATTGGCGTAAAGCAAAAGTTACTCTATGTTCTGCCAATCTTTTCGTATGATTCTACTAAATATCCGGATGTATTCCATCCAATAGATTCTCCAAACTCAAAAAGTGAAATGCTCTTACTAAAAAGCAGTGAATTTGTATTTATAAATCATGATTCCGTACTAAAACTGAACGATATTAGAACGGTTAGTGTCAATCGAATTCTTTATCAACATAGTGGTCGAATTGATCCCGCCTCGAAAACATATATGCTAATTGAATCTCTATGCCTTAGAAAGTATTTTCCTGTTTTTTATCATGAATATGAAAAAAATACTAAGATTATTGAGGAATTAAACCAAAAGGTAAGTATGCTTGCTGAGGAAAAAGAAAAACAAGAAGTAACGATCAAAGACCTTTGTGCAAAGATTGAAGCGATAAAGAGAGATGTTTAAATCAAATTGACCCTAATTTCTATTTTTGTTATACTTAATAGGTAGAGTGTATGAGCAAAATAAGTAGGTTGAAAGCAGATAGGCGAGAAAGGATCGTAAGAAATTGAAGCTAATACATACGGCGGATTTGCATTTGGATTCGAAATTAAAGCGGCATTTGGATGACCGGCGGGCAAAGGAACGGCGGGATGAGCTTCTGATCAGTTTTCAGAGGCTGGTTTCGTATGCCGTAAAGGAAGGCGTGGAAGCTATCTTGATTGCGGGAGATCTTTTTGACGTGACGCAGATCTCGGCGACGGCGAGAAATGCGGTATATGCGGCGATGAAGGAGCATCCTGAGATTTTGTTCTTTTATCTTCGCGGGAATCATGATGCAGATGCATTTTTGCAGGACGTGAAGGAGCGATTTGGTGCGTTGCCGGAGAATCTAAGGCTCTTTTCGGACAAGTGGACAAGCTATACGCTTCGTGGAACGGACGGCGTGACCGTGCAGATCACGGGCGCGGAGATGAGCGCGGAAAACAAGGGGGAGCTAGCGGCTTCTTTGCTATTGGATCAGAAGAGCAAAAACATTGTGATGCTTCATGGCCAGGAGGTGGAGACCGCCGGAAAGATGGATGCGGAGGTCATTCCGCTTCGGGAGTATAAAAATAAGGGCATTGATTACATGGCGCTTGGGCACATTCATGCGCCAAAGCTGGAAAAACTGGATGCACGCGGCGTTTATGCCTATGCGGGTTGCTTGGAAGGCAGGGGATTTGATGAATGCGGACCAAGGGGCTTTTATTTGCTGGATGCTACGGAAGAGGGGATGAAGGCAAGCTTTGTGCCCTTTGCAAAGCGTCTCATGCATGAACTGACGGTTGACGCCTCGAGCACACTTACGTCGGACGAGGCGGTTGCGCTTACAAGGAAGGCTGCCGCGCAGGCAGGTGTCGCCGAGAAGGACATGGTGAAGGTGATCCTAAGCGGCGAAACATCAATGGACGCACAGCTTGATGAGGGCTATATCGCGAAGTCTCTGGAAGAGGATTTTTATTTCGTCAAGGTCGTGGACAAGACGGTGCCGAAGGTGGATTATGACAGCTTTGCCCTGGATGTCTCCTTGAAGGGCGAGTATGTGCGGAGCATTAAGGCGGCCGTGCAGACAGGCGAACTGGAACCTGAGCAGGCGGCGGACATGATCAGGCTGGGCATCAGGCTTCTTGCCGGAGAGGAGAAGCTGGTATGAGACTATTAAGACTTCACATAGAAAACTTTGGGCGGCTTGCAAATTACGACATGGATTTTACCTGTGGCGTGAATCAGGTCCTTCAGGAGAACGGCTGGGGAAAATCTACGCTGGCGGCATTTCTGCGGGTCATGTTTTACGGGCTGGAGGGCGCTAGGAAAAGTAAGCTCGACGAGAATGACAGGGCAAAGTATAAGCCTTGGAACGGCGGACATTTCGGCGGCTCCATTGAATTTGAGGCCGGAGGGAAGCGCTATGTTGCAACGCGGGATTTCGGCGAAAAGGAAAAGGATGCGACCTTCCGTCTGCAGGATGCGGTCACGCTTCTTGACAGCAAGGATTTTTCAGAGCGCCTGGGGGAGGAGCTCTTTGGGATTGATCGGGAATCCTATGAAAGAACGAGCTTTATCGATCACACGGTCCTGAAATATCGTGGGATCAATTCCACCATTGGCTCGAAGGTTGGTTCTCATTCGCAAAAGGATGATCTTAGTAATTACGATGCGGCGCAGGCGCAGATGAAGGATTATTTGAATGCGAACTCGCCAAAGAAAAAGCTGGGAAACCTGTTTCAGCTTGGGGACGAGATCGCTGGGCTTGAGCGGGAAATAAAGGCGGAAGGCGTTGTAGGCGTAAAGATCAGCGGTCTTCGGGAAGCCATCGAAAAAGAAAATGCGCAGCTGGCTGCAAATGAAGAGGCGAAGCGAGACATGCAAAAGGAGCAAAGGAACCTTGCCGAGAACAAGACAAGGGCCATTAACAAAAAGCACCTTTTGGAGCTTCAGGAAGCCTTGCAGGGGCGCCGGGAACAGCTCTCACGGCGCCTTCAGGCCTTTGATGGAAAGGTTCCGGATAGAGAAGCGTTGCTTAGGCTTGAGGGTAAGGCGGATGAGACGGAGAAGTGTCTCGCGCAACTTTCTGGGTTTGAGAAGGTCACGGAGAGCGAGCGATATGAGAGGCTAAAGCGCTATTTCCAAAACGGTGTACCGTCTCATGAGGAAATTCAGGAGCAGATTGATCAGTGTAATGAAGTGCAAAATTGTATTCGCAGCATTTCGATCTTAGAGGATCGTGAGGCTCAGGAGAGACGGCAGCTGGAGGAAATGGAGCTCGAAAGCCAGAGGCTCGAGATGGAGGCGAGGGCCTTTGCGGAGCATGTTGCAAAGGAGCGATCGAAGAGGCTTTTATTGTCCGTCCTTCTTATCGCCTTGGGCGTGCTGGTAGGCATCTTGACGATGGTGCTGCACTGGAATACACTGCTTTGGATTTTGGCGGCGGCGCTGCTTTTGGTTGGTATGTTCCCGCTTGTCATTCGCCTGGCTAAGCGGTCGCAAAGAGAGGATCGTCCGATCAGTGAGGCAGTGGTTTTAGAGCGTCGCAGGAAGGATGCCAGGGAAGGCCTAGAGAGCATGAAAAAGGAGCGCCAGGACCTGGAGGACGCCATCCGCGAAAGGGAGGAGCAAATCCGCAGGTTTCTAGGCACCTTTGAGATTTCGTATTCGAGATCGGATGCGGAGAGAATCCTTTACGAGATGCAAAACCGTGCCTCCGAATACATGGAACAAAAGGCGGAAACAGAGGAAAAAGATGCGAAGCGGAGGGCGCTTTCAGAGAAGGCACGGAGCTTGCAGGTCGAGCTTTCGGGGCTGCTTTCGGCGCAGGGGCTGGCCATGGATGCAGGTGCATTTTCCGAGATCAAGTCTTGGATCCGGGATATGCAGCAAGGTCTGACGGCATACGAAAGCGAGCGAGGCGAGGAAGAAAGGGCGAAGAAGGCTTTGGAAGCTTTTCAAGAAGCGCATCCGGAGCTTTTGGAGGAAGGCCTTAAGATATTGTCAGAGGAGGAGATCGCGCAGGCAGAGCAGGCGCTGCGTGACCGCTTAGAAGAGCTTGGAAATGAGGATGCAAGGCTTCATGAGGTGATCGCAGCCTATCGGCAAAACCTGAATGATGCATATGCTGAGGCGGAGGATCTACAGGGAAAAAAGGAGCTTCTCGAGCAAAAGAAGGAAGAGCGGGCGCAGAAAGCGGCGAAGTACGAGCTGGTTTTGAAGACGCAGCAGTATCTGCAGGCCGCTAAGGAGCAGTTTACAGCGCGGTTCATGCAGCCGATCAAAACGGCGTTTGATAAGTATTATGAGCTGATGAGCGGAACGGATGGAAGCAGGGATTTTCAGATCGACGCCAACATGAACATTTTCCGCAAGGAGGAAGGAAAGCTGCGTGACATAGAGGCGCAGAGCGAGGGGCTTTCCGACGTGATCGGAATGTGCATTCGCATGGCGCTTCTCGACGTGATGTACGAAAAGGAGAAGCCCTTGGTGATCATGGATGATCCCTTTGCCTGTCTCGATCCGGAGCACCTTGCCGGTGCAAGGCAGTTTATGCAGGAGATTTCGAAGGAGTATCAGATTTTATACCTCACCTGTCATGATTCACGCGAGATATCGAAATAAATGCAGACAGGTGGTTATCTAGTCACTGATCCGCAAGCAGTTACAGGGAGAGCTTGTAACTGTTTAGCTTATGAGTATATTTTAAAACCAAAAAACGGATTTCATGCAAGCATGAATCCGTTTTTTTCGTAGCTCTGAATAGCCATCACATGATCTTTTTGAATTCATGAATGTGATATTCCTTGTCGTATTTCATTTGACAGGGAATCATGTCATAGAGCTTGTAGCCCTTGCCGTTTAGCTCGGAAGTACGGATCTTGGTCGTCTGATCATAAAAGGCGTCCCGCGTCTCATTATAGAAGATCAGTCGAACGGTTGACGTCTCTCCCTTGGTATCAATGGCGGCAAGCAAGCCTCTGGTTGCACATTTGATGCCGGCACCATCGAGCGGTTGATAGTTCTCAGCCTTCAGCGCTTCCTGCTTGTCGGCGGGAATCTGCGCAAGCAATTCCTCTAATTTCGTGTTGTCCTTCTTTGCGATCACAAGGACGACAACGGCGAAGATGCCGCAGATAACAAGCGCTACCACGATACAGATGATCGTGTCTCTTAAACTCATACCCCACATATGTCTCAAATCCTCCTAAGGTTATATATGATTTTTCCCCACCCACCTATCCATCTTAGCACGGAAAATATTTCGTTGCAAGCTAATTGAGAAAAAAGATTGTTTCAGAGGAAGGATTATGATAAAATATCATTATGTATCGGCTTCTTTGGGAAAGCCGAAGGAATTGGAAAAAATGTATTGAGGAGGAAAGATCTTTGAGTAGGTTAACTTTGATCAAGGAGAATCAGTCCCAAGTGACCGTGGAATCTCTTTCCAAGGATCTCGAGCGCAGGATTGTGGCGAACCCTACGGGTGCCTGTCCCGTGGACATGACGTCATCTTTTATCAAGATGTGTCTGGCGCAGTCCTGTGGTAAGTGTGTTCCCTGTCGTGTCGGATTGAATCAGTTGGCGCGTCTTTTCGACGACGTGCTGAACAACAAGGCGGATGAGAAGACGCTGACGTTAATTCAGTCTACCGCAGAGTCGATTTATCTCTCTGCTGACTGCGCCGTGGGGTATGGCGCTGCTGAAATCGCGTTAAAGTGCCTGGAAGGATGCCGTGATGATTTCCTGACCCACATTCGTGAGGGTCATTGCTCCTGTAATTCTAATGAGCCCGTGTCCTGCGTGAACATGTGTCCGGCGCACGTGGACATTCCTGGCTATATCGCATTGGTACATGAGGAGCGCTATGCGGATGCCATTCGCCTGATTCGAAAGGATAATCCCCTTCCGTCCGTTTGTGCCTATGTCTGCGAGCATCCCTGCGAGAATCACTGTAAGAGAAATCTGGTGGACGCGGCCATTAACATCCGCGGCATCAAGAAGATGGCAGCAGACCATGCTGGAGAGGTTCCCGTTCCGAAGTGTGCGGCTTCCACGGGAAAGAAGGTTGCAGTCATCGGTGGTGGTCCTGGCGGACTTTCCGCAGCTTATTTCCTGTCTCTGATGGGACATAAGGTGACGATTTATGAGCAGAGAAAGAAGCTGGGCGGCATGCTCCGCTACGGCATCCCGAACTATAGATTGCCTAGAACCATGCTGGATTCTGAAATTAAGCAGATCCTGTCCACTGGCATTGAAGTCCAGACGGAGGTCAGCATAGGCAAGGATGTCTCCATGGACGAAATCGTAAAGCAGTATGATGCATGCTTCGTTGCCATTGGCGCGCATATTGATAAGAAGCTTGGAATTGAGGGTGAGGATGCTAAGAATGGCGTTATTTCCGCAGTATCCATGCTCCGCGGCATTGGTGATGACATCTATCCTGACTTCAAGGGCAAGGAGATCGTTGTTGTCGGCGGCGGTAACGTTGCGATGGACGTGGCGAGAACCTCCATTCGACTTGGCGCTTCCAAGGTTTCCATTGTTTACAGAAGACGTAAGGCAGACATGACCGCGCTTCGCGAAGAGATTGAGAGTGCGGAGGCAGAGGGCTGTGACATCCTTGAGCTGATGGCTCCCGTAAAGGTAGAGGTGGATGCTGATGGCAATGCAGTTGGTCTTTGGATGCAGCCTCAGATGATCAGTAACGTCGTGAACGGAAGACCTGCACCGAAGAAGGCAAACAAGGAGATGATTCTGCTTCACAGCGACGTCATCATCGTTGCCATTGGTCAGGGAATCACGACGGAATACTTTGAGGAGACGGGTATTCCCGTAAAGCGCGGTACCTTCGCTGCACAGGATACCGGTAAGATTACGACCTCCGAGGGTATTTTCGCAGGCGGTGACTGCGTCACTGGTCCTGCGACCGTAATTCGTGCCATTGCAGCTGGTAAGGTTGCAGCGGCAAACATTGATGAGTATCTTGGATTCCATCACGTGATCACCACGGACATTGATATTCCGCGTGCGACCCATGATGACAAGCTGCCCTGTGGACGTGCAGAGGTGCCCATGCGTGACGCCTTTGACCGCAAGGATGATTTTGATCCCGTTGAGAAGGGGTATTCCTGTGAGGAGGCCTGCCACGAGTCTGGAAGGTGTCTGAGATGTGATAACTTCGGCTTCGGATCATTTAGGGGAGGTAGACAGAGCAGATGGTAAATTTAACAATTGATAATAAGCCCGTGTCCGTGGAAGACGGCACTACAATACTTGAAGCTGCAAGGAAGGTTGGCATCAACATTCCTACCCTCTGCTTCCTGAAGGAGATCAATGAGATCGGTGCCTGCCGTATCTGCGTTGTCGAGGTAGAAGGCGTGGAGAGATGTGTTACCGCATGTAACACGGTGGTAACGGAAGGCATGGTCATCCATACCAACAGCGCGAAGGCAAGGATCACGAGAAAGACGAACGTGAAGCTGATCCTGTCTCAGCATAAGACGAATTGTACGACCTGTGTAAGAAGCGGAAATTGTACGCTTCAGAAGGTCGCAAATGACTTAAACATCACGAAGCTCGGCTATGAAAATGTCATCGAGGAGAAGGCGTGGGACAGAAACAGCCCATTGATCCGCGACAGCTCAAAGTGCGTGAAGTGCATGCGCTGCGTTCAGACCTGTGACAAGGTACAGGGAATGCACGTATGGGATGTTGTTAATACGGGTTCCTACACGACCGTTGGCGTTCGCGACAACAAGCAGTTCTGCGACGTGAATTGTACCATTTGCGGACAGTGTATCGTGAACTGCCCCGTAGGCGCTTTGAGAGAGCATGATGACGTTACGAAGGTGCTTCTTGCCGTTGAGAATCCTGATCTGATTACTGTCGTACAGATTGCTCCTGCCGTTCGTGCAACCTGGGGAGAGGACTTTGGTCTGACCAAGGCGTTCGCAACGGAAAAACGCATGGTGGGCGCCCTGAGAAATGCCGGCTTTGACTATATCTTTGACACAACGTTTTCGGCGGATCTTACCATTATGGAGGAGGGAAGCGAGCTGCTTCACAGACTCCCTGAAATCAAGGAATCTGGCATGCCCATGTTTACCTCCTGCTGTCCTGGCTGGGTACACTTTATGAGAAGTGAGTATCCTGACATGCTGCCCCGTCTTTCTACCGCGAAGTCGCCGCAGGGAATGTTTGGTGCCGTCGCAAAGACCTATTTCGCAGAAAAGCTCGGCGTAGAGCCTGAGAAGATCTTCTGCGTGTCCATTATGCCTTGTACGGCAAAGAAGAAGGAGATTACCTGGAAGAACAGTGGAGACTACGTGGATGCCGTTCTGACGACGAGAGAGATGAACCGTCTGATCAAGACCTTCTTCGTAAATCCTGAGGAGATTCCTGAGGATGACTTCGATTCTCCTTTGGGAACTGGCACTGGCGCAGGCGTGATCTTCGGCGCAACGGGCGGCGTTATGGAGGCAGCCCTTCGCAGCGCTCATTATCTTGTGACGAAGACAAATCCCGAACCCGATGCCTTTAAGGATGTCAGAGGCCTAAAGGGTTGGAAGGAAGCAAGCTTTGACATTGCGGGAACGCCCATAAAGGTAGCCGTGGCGAGCGGTCTTGTCAACACGAGAAAGCTTGTAGAAGCAATTCGCAATAAGGAAGTGACCTATGATTTCGTTGAGATCATGGCATGTCCTGGCGGATGCGTCAATGGTGGTGGTCAGCCGATTCACCATGACGGACCTGACGTGGCAGAGCGCGCTGGCGTGCTGTATGGCTTGGATCAGAAGAACAACCTTCGGTACTCTCATGAGAATCCGGAAGTGCAAAAGCTCTATCAGGAATTCTTTGGCGAGCCGTTGTCCCATAAGGCACATGAGCTGCTTCATATTGAACATATTTTAGAGTAATCAAACATCATAAAGCGAGCCAGCGGGAGATTTCCGCTGGCTCTTTTGACGTGGAACAATCGTTTAAGAAACATTACTTATGGAATAATCGTTTAAGAAGCATTTGTTTATGAAACAAGGATTCGCATACATAGAGGTATGTGGCTTATAGAAGGCTCTTCAGATAGCGCTCCGTTTCGAAAACTATGTCGGAGACACCTCCAATGACGCCGTAGAAGTAAGGAACGACGATTTTGCAGCCGTCAGAAAGCACATAGGTCAGGGCTTTTTTGGAGGGCTCAAAGGAAGAGACATGGTATTTTTCTACACCGTCAAGACCAAACAGGCAATATTTTTTTACGTCCTCCGTAATGCGGTCAAAGGCTGATGCGGAAACCAGCGCCTCCTTTTTATATACCTTGTCGGAGGAGCTGTATTTATTTTCGGAAGAGAGCTTGGCTGCTTCCCCGTCCCGCTCAAAGGTGAGAAGGCTGTAATTGTCCTTCCCCTGTTCCCGATATTCGACCTTTCGAATGAGGGAAGGATCTGGCAGCTGTACCTTCGGGCAAGAGGAGAAAGCATCCATAAAGATCTCGTGAATGGCCTGGTCCGCTTTCTGAGGGATGATGGGCGACTGATTGTCACTCTTGGAGATAAATTCACCAGAGGCATAGCGAATGTCGATGGAACCGCCAAAATCCGCAGGAAGCCCAGCCGTACGCGAATGATAGCCATTGCCTTGAATAAGGTTTTGTTCCCTTACCAGTGCATCAAGGCGTGAGAGAAAGTCACAGTCAGGACTCAGCAATGCAAAGCGTGGTTCGTCCTCTGCGATGACGATATAAGTTCCTTTTTCGGCCTTGGCGGCATAGACCCTAGATTGCATGCCCATTCGACCACCCTCCGTGCCAGCCTTGAAAAAGACAAGGTCATGGGAATGAATTTCCGTCGGGGCATCGGCGTCCTGGCTATGTCTCGTGCCACCACAGATAGGGATGGGAGGTTCCTCGGGAATATCGATTTTCCCAGGGATGTCAGGGGGGGGAGGATTTAAATTCTTATGAAGCTTGTCTAAGATACTCATGGCAAATCTCCTTTCGAATAGAGACTATGGGTTCCGTAAGCTGATTAAGTATGATTTATTATCTCACGTGGCGGAACTTTCGTCAAATGACACGCTTGAAAAAAGATGCGATATCATGATATACTAAATAGGATTCCTGAAAAAGGAAAATAGCACATGATAACAATGGGGGTCATCATGGGAAAAATAGGGGTAGCATCAGACAGCACTTGCGATTTATCCAAGGAGTTAATCGATCGTTATGGGATTTCCATTCTTCCGCTTCATGTTATTCTCGGCGAGAATGAGTACAGAGACTGCGTAGACATTCAGCCCAAGGATATTTATGCCTGGTCGGATCAGGTAAAGAAAACGCCCAAAACGGCAGCCTTTTCACCTGCGGAGGCAGAAGATTTTTTGAAGCAGCAGATGGAGCAATATGATGAGCTGATCTTCTTTGATATTTCTGACAGTATGTCCTCTAGCAGAAGCGTAATGCAGGTTGCGGCAAAAACCTTGGAATTGGAGGATCGTGTCTTTGTAATCGACTCCATGAATTTGTCTACGGGGATTGGTCTTTTAGTCGTTCAGGCAGCAGTTCTTGCGCAGAAGGCAGAGCATGCAAAGGATGTCGTGGACGAAATTATGAAGCTTCGCCTGAGGGTGCGCGCAAGCTTTGTGGTGGATACGCTGGTCTATCTCTATAGAGGCGGGCGTTGTAGCGGAACGGCTGCCTTGGTAGGCAGTGCGATCAAGCTTCATCCGAGCATCCATGTCATTGACGGCAGCATGCAGGTAGGAAAGAAGTATCGTGGAAACATGGATCGCGTTGTAAGGAGCTATGTGGAGGATCAGATGGCGCTGATGAAGGGGGCCGTGAAGGATCGCATATTTATCACGCATTCTGGAAGCGATCCTGCCATTGTCGAAGCCGTAAAGAAGCAGCTTCAGGAGCTTGGATATTTTGAGGAAATTCTTGAAACTCGCGCAGGCGGCGTAATTTCCAGCCACTGCGGACCAGGAACGCTAGGCGTGCTGTTTATTGCCGGGGAATAAATTCCTTTCGAATCTGTAGAATTTTTCTTGACATTCTTAGAAATTATGGTATAGTTCTAAATGCGAATGAATTGCATTTGCATTTAGAACTATTTTTGTTGCTATGATTTAGGAAGGTAATTGGTGGAAACATGTCTGAAATATTGTGGGATGCATTGTTGGATGCCCTGATCGACGGGGCGAAGCTGCTTCCCTTTTTATTCTTAACCTATTTTGCCATGGAATGGCTGGAACATAAGGCAGGGAACAAGGTTAATGCCTGGGTGGGCAAATCAGGAAAGTTCGGGCCCTTGGTCGGAGGCGTCCTTGGTGTTGTGCCGCAGTGTGGCTTTTCCGCAGCAGCATCCAATTTTTATGCAGGCCGCGTGATCACTCTGGGAACCCTGCTGGCCATTTACTTGTCTACCTCTGATGAAATGCTGCCGATCTTAATTTCCCATCAGGCAGCACCTGCGCTGATCTTGAAGATTTTACTTGCGAAGATGGTGATTGGCGTAGTGGCAGGCTTTCTCGTGGATCTCTGCTATCGAAAGAAGCAGCTAGAGCAGGGACATATTCATGAGTTATGCGAACATGAGCATTGTAAGTGCGAAAAGGGAATCCTAAAATCCGCGCTGGTGCATACCATTAAAATTGGCCTGTTTATCCTTGTCATTGGATTTGGACTGAACCTGTTGCTGGAGTTTGGCGGGGAAGAAGTATTGGCATCCCTGCTGAAGGAGAGAACCATCCTAGGACCGTTACTGTCTGGCTTGGTGGGCCTGATTCCCAACTGCGGTTCCTCCGTTGTCATTACGGAGCTCTATCTCGAAGGTGCACTTGGCGTTGGAGCCATGCTGGCTGGCCTTCTGGTGAATGCAGGCGTGGGCCTTTTAGTACTGTTTAAGGTGAATCACGACATGAAAGAAAACATGATGGTTTTAAGCCTGCTATATCTGATCGGTGCAGTGGTAGGTATTGGCGTAAGCTTTCTGTTGGGGTAATACTCGCGGAGGAAGGAGCCCAAGATTGAGGTAAAAGTCGCGCAGAGCGCCTCGGATAGAGATAAAAGTCGCAGAGAAGAGCCCTTGATTGGGATATAAGTCACGAGAGCAAGCAGTGTCATAAAATGGAAACGGATGAGGAAGGAAATACCATGGGAGAGAAGCAAAAGGTGGAGGAATATCCCGCTGGATTAAAGTGGACAAAGCAAAGAAAACGCGTGTATCAGATCCTGCAGGAGGCAACGGAGCCCTTGAGCGCCGCACAAATCTATGCCAGAATGGATGCATGGGAGCAGGAAAACTATGCCATCTCTACGGTTTACCGTATTTTGGCGGCCTTCGAGGAGAATCATCTGCTAGAAAAGACAACCTGGATGGGAGAAGGGACCATTGTTTATGAGCTTCGCCACCCTGGTCATGTTCATTACGCCGTCTGCCTTGACTGCCATCGTCGCATTCCACTGGAGCATTGCCCCCTGCACATGGCTGGAACCCACCTTCATGCCAATGATGACCATGCTGACGCCGAGGTGGACGATTTCACCGTGGTTTCCCACAAAATAGAGCTTTACGGATATTGCAAAGAATGCCAGAAAAACCATTAGTTTCCATGCATTTTTCGTTTCTTACCAGAAAATTAAAAAAAATTAAAAAATTTCAAAAAAAAGCTTGCATTTTAAAAGTTCTTGCTATATAATCAATCTTGCGCTTGGGAAATACAAAAAACGCGCGATTAGCTCAGTTGGTAGAGCACCTGACTCTTAATCAGGGTGTCCAGGGTTCGAGCCCCTGATCGCGCACTAAAGTACTGTTTTGACGGCTTGATCCGTTGGGGCGGTGCTTTTTCTTTGCAATCATTCAGAGCCAAGCGCATGCTTAAAATAAAAGTCCGAGCAAGCTTGCTTGCAGAGGACTTTTTTTATGCATGCATTTTGTTCGTCAAAACATAAGAATGCCCGGTGAATGATTCTTCTTTGTTCGGCGCCCGTTCGGCGGCAGATTGCTCATAAGAGGCAAAAACGGCAAGATTTTCGGGAAATGCCTCGCCAGAGACGACGGAGCTTCCACGCGAGGTAAAAAGCAACAGAAGTAGGATAAATACCGCCACATGTTGCCTTTCAAGAAGCATGAAGGCTGAAAAGGCAACAAGGCAAGAGTGACGGAAGATATGTGTTGCTTTCTCCAGCCTGGCAAGATGAAAAAGGCAACAAACATGAAATAAACAGGGGAAAACGGTTGCTTTTGAAGGAAGCAACTAGCGCCACCAATGTGATCATGCAGGGCATGGACGGTAAGAGCGTGGCCAATCTCTTGCAACACAAGAACTGCGACGTCACTCTTAAGATCTATGTTGCGGTAACGAACGAGATGAAGGTCAAGAATGCCGAGAAGATGGACGAATTCTTTGCCAAGATGGCCAGCGGGTGACGAAACGGGAAGAAGGTTTGTGGTGCCTTCTTCCCGTTCTTTTTTGTTTTATTCAAGACTAAAACATGATATACTTATTCTTGATACTTGACGATTTGCGAATTTGAGGATGCAAAAAGCAATGGAATCTTGGCACACCGGTTTCAATCGTTATAGACGTTGTGTAAGAGAATTTGTTGGCTAATATATGTGGATTCTATAAGCCAGCATTTGCATTGAATTGCAGGATAATCCGCCATACACAGATAGGGAGATTGTTAGGAATGCAATATAGGTTTTATAAAGAAGCCGATATAGAGGAATTGGCAAGAGCATTGTCTGAGGCATATTCAGAAGAACCATGGAATGAAAAGTGGAGCTCAGAGCGGGCTGTTCGAAGAGTACAAGCTATATTAGGTAACTATCAGTCCGTTGGTTTGATTGCAGAAGAGGAAGACACAATAATAGGAGGGCTTCTTGGGTATGTAGATCCGTATGCGGATGAGGATTTCTTTTACGTATCAGAACTCTTTGTTGTTCCCCGATACAAAAAACATGGTATTGGTAGGGCTTTGCTAAAAGAACTCGAAAGTGAAATAAAGAAAAAGGGGATTTCTGTAGTGCAGTTAATGTCTATAGAACCAAATGAAGTATTCTATGGGAAATGCGGATTGAGTAAGGATGACGTATCGGTTTTATACAAACGAGTATAGAAATGGGAGGACAATATGACTTTCTATGAAATAGACAAAGAAGACGAAGAATTGATAAAGATTGCTTTATCGAAATTAGAAAGCAATTTTGATGATAAAAAGTACAATCATACGGTGGGAGCTGCTATCAGGTGTAAAAACGGTAATGTTTATTCGGGTGTGAACTGTGATGGGATACATGGCTCATGTGCGGAATATATCACTATGGGAATAGCTATCTCTGCAGGAGAACGGGAATTTGACACCATTGTTGCGGTTCATAAGGATTTTCCAAATAAAGTCATAGCACCATGCGGAAATTGCAGACAAATGCTGATAGAGTATTGTCCGGATATTAAGGTTATTCTTAATGATTATGAGAATAAGCTGGTAAAGGTGGGAATAAAAGATTTACTTCCATTTGCATGTTTGTAGAGAAATTATATTTCAGGATAAAGGACCAAAACGAATCGGGATTTGAAAGATGCAGGTGAGTGATATGTTCAGAAAAATGAGAAGATTTAAACAGCAGATTACGGATGAAGAATGTAAGCAAATTCTTATCGAAGAGCCAAGAGGGATTCTTTCTATGATTGGTGATGATGGATATCCTTATGGAATTCCTCTTTCACATTGGTATTGTGAGGAAGAGGGTAAGATATATTTTCATGGGGCAAAAGAGGGGCATAAGATAGATTCCATTGCTAAATGTGATAAAGTGAGTTTCTGCGTATATGATAAAGGTTACAAAAAGGAAGGCGATTGGGCTTTGAATATAAAAAGTGTAGTCATATTTGGGCGAATCCGTCTTGTTACTGATACGGAAAAGGCCAAAGAAATCTGTACCAATATATGCAGAAAGTTTACTGATGACGAGGAGTATATACAGAAGGAGTTGAATAATGCTCTTTCAAGGGTGCAATGCCTTGAACTTATCCCAGAACATATGACGGGAAAACTTGTGAATGAATCCTGATCATTCAGTTTGCCTGTGTTTCATTTTCTGCCAGTTGATAAATCCGTACAGGTCATTAGCAAGGAAACAAACAAAACATAAAACCATTGGCAGGTAAGAAAGATGATTTAATGTTGCAAGAATCCATAGGATTATGAGAACAACATCATTGGCAGCATAGAACAGAGCATAATAAGAACTTCTAACAAGGGTAAGCGAAGATGCCATAAAACTTGTGGTTACAGAAATGGTTGAAGGAGCAAGGTTAGGTGTATTAAGGCATTTTAGGATAAAGTAGAACACGGTTGTCACAATGAGGGCAAGAATAGAAAGAATTGTCCAAAGACATGGATTGGTATGTCTTACGCGTACTTCTCCGTTCTGAAAGGGATTGAGAAATCAATGGAACATAATAAATCCGTTAACTTCCAGCCATGTATACGGATTGGTTAGATATTCCTATGAACATTGCTCTATCCTTCTAATCATGGTAAAATATCATTATAAACTCAGAGTTATACTGCGAAAGGATTTATGCCCATAAGGTTTCAAGCCTATATATCATATTTATCATTTCATGGAGAATCCAATAATGAGTAATAACGAATACTATCTTAGGATCATGAACCTAAATGGCAAACTAGAAGCATTAAAAAAGAATCAATTTCATCTCAGAATCGGTGGCATCATACTAGTATTTGTGATTTTGTTTGGTAGCATATTCGACCTGTGCGACGGATTTGTTTGGGTTCTGTCGCTTCTAGTTGTAATTGCACTTATCATATTTATGATTTTTAATATCAACAAGCTAAAAAAATTGAAACAGAAATCTACTTTTTAAGTAGTAGAGACCTCGAAAATCGCAAAAAGCTTGCCTCCTTACGCGGCGAATGGTTGCCAGATGCGTACGATAATTACGAAGTCAAACCACCGAAAGAAGCGATAAATCTTCCAATCTCGTATTTTTCCTTGTTAATAATTGTAGAAATTGTAATTGGAATACTCACTTTGGGTAAACCAAGATAAAATAAAGACAAACGGACGTAGCTCAAGGGCAGAGCAGTGGCATTACTAAGGTGGCAAGATGCGGGTTCGATTCCTGTCGTCCGTTTTATAAGAAGTTAATTACGACCGCATCAAGGGGCGAAAGTGGCTGTTTTTTGAAAAAACGTAAAGGGCATAGTTTACGCCCCAAACCCCAGTAAATACGGGCCTGGAGCTGAATAATGATTATTTAGACTTCTCGTTCGGCGTTTTGTTCGTCTTTGGCTGAAATCATGATTTTAATCATTGCACATGGCGACGATAGCCTTCCCAAGTGGTCAAAACACAGCCTTAATCACGTTATAGTCGCGCACTAAAGTACTGTTTTGACGGCTTGACCGTTGGGGCGGTGCTTTTTCTTTGCAATCATTCAGATTGAAGTCCCCCCATGGTTTATTTTTCGAATTGACCAATGCCTTTTTTTTTGCTATACTATATAGCGTAGTTTTTTGTTTTGTAGTGAAGCGTCTTGTTAGGGGGAAAAAAGATGGACGTGACAATTACCAACAATCTTAAAGTAGATGAGCCCGATGACGACATCAAAGTTGGCGATAACGCGATGAGTGTCAAAAGGGGCGCAAGCTTTTTGATGGGTTATGATCCATATCAGGATCCTGAAAAACCAGTGACAAAAGCTTCTATTGGTGATGCGCCGATGGGAGAGAAGCCGACTGAGAATCCTTTGGACATCGGTCATCTCAGTCTTTCTTCGGATAGGAAAAATAAATCTTCCTATGCTGGTGATACGAATATTGCAAAGGCAAGTTCCCTGGGAGATAACCCGCTTGGCCTAAATCCGCTTGGCCTTAGTGAAGAACAGCTGGAGTTATTAGGAATTAACTTGAATAAAGGAACTGCGCCTGCGCCAGCTCCCGTGAAGGAGTCCGCACCTGTTTCTGCGAAGGAACCTGCGTCAGCTCTCGTAAAGGAGTCCGCGCCTGCTTCTGTGAAGCAGCCTGAACTTAAGAAGGCAAAGGAACCGAAAGAGGTTTCCTTGTTCCATATCATTTCCCTTAGTGATCCTAATTTTACTGGCGGCAAAGTATATTCTAGTCTCTATTTATTTGGCGTTGGGGATGTTTCAGACGATGACGCTGCTGATGCAACTGAAAATTCCGTTCAGGTTCCCTATGGAGACGGAGTTTTGGAATCTACCTTGGGAAGCGACGACAGTGACAAGGGACTTTCCCTGGCTGAGGATGACGATTTTAGGCCCTTAGCAAAAGATGATGACGATGGCGCGGGACTAACCCTTATGGAGTTTGATTCAGAAGAAGATGATCCCATGGGCTTGATGTATGGCATGGATGATTCTGATATCAAACCATTGGGTTCAATGGATGACGCAATTGCTCCTGAAAATGATTCGAAGAAAGACGGTTCTTCCGAGAAAAAGGCGCAAGCCAAGGATACTGAGGAGATGGATCCTCTGAAGGCATTGCTTTTGGCGGGCGGAAATCCTTTTGGAGATAACGCAAGGGTCATTGCACCAGATCTTTCGTTTGGTAAGAATGCACTCAAGCCGAAGCATTTTGAACCGATGAAGGCCTCTGGCCCGAAGGTAAGTGCCGAAAATGCGCAGGAGAATAATCCTTTAGGCAGCAACCCGTTTGGAAAGGATGTAGAGCCAGACTTTTCCTTCGGAAAGGAAGCGTTGAAGCCGAAGAAATATACGCCTAAGAAGCCCTATGAGGAAACATAAAATAATTTTGTTGCAAAGAACCCCCGAGGGCGCTATCCTCGGGGGTTCCGTTTTTACTTAGATCGGTTATGTCATTGAGGGGTTAAGACATGAAGAAAAGGATTATGTATATTCTGTTGTCTATCTGGTTGCTATGCATTGCGTGTCTTTTGGCTGGCTGTGATTCCTACACGGAGGAGGCCACCGAGGGAGCGTGGAAGGCTGGAATTAGTTCAGATAGTCATAAGGCCTTCGTGTATTCCTATACATGGGATGGAACCGAAGAGGGGATGCGTATGGAAGCTCCAGAGGAAATCGCGGGATGCAAGGTGGAGCGATATGGCGGTTTTTATGGCAGAGGAGTACCGATGCAGTTTTCGATAGATATTCCTGATGCGTACCTGATGGAAAAATCATTGCTCCCTGAGGATGCGGAATTACAGGTGCTGACATTTACGCTCGTGATCAGAAAGGGGATTACGAACATTATGATTTCGTCTGTTTCTGAGAATTACTGTTATTCCGTACAGAATGAAGACGGAAGCATGAGCTATTATGAGGTGCGAATCAAGCCTGAACTAGATCCCGAGAATACAAAGTTTACCATTTATTTCGACAGGGTTTGGGAGAAGGATTATAAAGAACAAGAGCTATCAAATAAGGTAGAGGGATTCTATTACGAACCAGAAGATCAGAATTAAAAAGCACCGTCAGGGCAACCTCGCTCTGACGGTGTTCTTATTTTATGGCTACAAATTACATAACGACGGTGGATACGGACATTTCTGTGGGCTGCGTCTGCTCGTCCTGTTGATGAATGCCCCGCAAGCACTTCGTGTCATTGATATTTATAGTTGCATTTTAACAAATCTGACAGATAAAAACAAGATGATTGACAAGGGACATATAAGGTGAGTACACTAAGATGTGAAGGAAATGGAAGAAAAAGGAAACAACTGCTTTTTGGAGGGCGCGACAGAGGACGATTATATCGTGATTGGAGCGCTGAGTATGGGGGATCCGATTCTTTGTGAAAAAGACAGTGACAGGATTTCCATCTATAATCTAGAGGCGGGGAGAATTGAGGAGGATGAGAGCTATCCAGATTTCTTTTCTTTCCTGAGAGATCTGGAAAATATCATTGGAATGGAGGTATGACAGGAATGGCAAAGGCAATTTCTGCTCCTTTTAAGAAGGGAGTAAATTTCACAATTTGGCTGGAATATGGAAACGCAGAGCAAAATCATGCGGACATGTTTACCAAGAGGGATTTTGAGAATGCAAAGTCGCTGGGATGTGACGTCGTAAGGCTTCCCATTCATTTTGAAAAGTTTTGCTCAGAGGCAGATGGCTATCAGATTCCAAAGTTTTTGCTGGACGTGCTTGACAATGTCGCAGAGTGGACGGAAGAGCTGGAAATGTACGCGATATTGGATTTCCATAATCGGACGGACGTGGATTCCTTTACGTCGACGGACGTAGAAAAGATCTTAAATCCCGTTTGGACACAGCTTGCAACGAGATATCGCGATTGTTCAAAATACTTGATTTATGAGCTGATGAATGAGCCGCACGGCATTGAAATACCCATTTGGAACGGGATCATTGAAAGACTTCATAAGCTCGTGAGATCCATTGACAAAAAGCACTATATCGTTGTCGGCGGAGCTGATTGGAACAGCTTTACGGGCATGAGGGCTTTGCCTGAGTTTCAGGATGACAAGGTAATTTACACGTTTCATTTTTATGATCCGCATACCTTCACGCACCAGGGAGCTCCTTGGTGTCACATGGAGCGCGTTCGGGGAATCCCCTTCCCTTATGATCCTGATAAGATGCCGCCCATGCCTGAGAATCCAACGGACGTGGAACGAAAATGCTTTGAAGAATATCCTGCGAAGGGAACGCTGGAAGAAGTGGAGAAATTCTTTGATGAGTATGTTTCCTTCAGTCTGGAAAGAAAGGCACCTATTTACTGCGGCGAATTTGGATGCAGCGCAGCTTGCGTGGATCCCGCGCAGCGAGTTGGTTGGTATGAAATAGTGACAAAGCTTTTGGAGGAAAGAGGCATCTCGCGAACGAGCTGGGATTATTACGGGGGCTTCGGCATCTTCAACATGAGACCTGGAAAGATGTTTGAAAAGCCGGAGTTTCCGGGAGACTTAAATCAGGAGTTGGTTAAGGCCATGGGATTGACGATCCCGACCAGGAGATGAGGGAGAGAGGTAAAAAGCGAGGGGATCCCGCATAAAGGAAATGACGGATGAAAATGAAAAAATGGATGCTTGTGGTTTGCATGGCTGGCTGGATGCTTTGCTTTTCCTCTTGTGAAACGCAGCAGGAAGAAAGAGAGGTTTTGGAGAGCCGTATCATTGAGGAATCGGAGATGGCGTTAGGCTCCAATGATCAAGTTGCTGCCGCTGATGACTTGGTGCCTTACGAGGAAATAAGGTATCATTTCACGGATTTGGATTTTGCCGTGAAGCTTCCGAAGGATGTCATAGTGCAGTCAGCGGATGGGGAGGATCGACATGCTCTTTTTCTCGGCGAGAGCGAATCCCTTACCATAGAACTGCGCGAATGGGATCAGGTTAGTGATCCGACGGAGGAAGCCTTGGCGGCACTCGTGAGCGAGGTGACCTCGGAAAAAACAGAGATCATCTCCATGAATGGAAGAAGGCTGGTAAAGGTGAATTGGCCACATGGCGAAGTGAATTATTATTTGCTTGCTTCGAATGGAGACGCGTATTCCCTGTGGATCACGCCCTATGTCATGAAAGATCCGGAGGTCTATGGGAAGGTTAAGAGGATTGAGGAGAGCTTTTGCAGTTCGGATTCCCTGGAGAGTGCAAAGGGCGAGACAAAGACCGTAACGATTGCCTGCCGCGAGCCAGAAGAGATAAATTACTATATTTTAGTGGATAAAAAGCATCCCCTGCCCGAGGGTTATGAGGAAAAACTGGACTTGGTTTTGTGGGTGAATTCCGTCGGCGATGAGGTCTGGGTAGAGAGGGCGGCCTATAAGGCATATTTGGGGCTTAGGGAAGACGTGCTACAGAAGGATGGCATCGACCTGGATCTGGATTCTGCGTATCGCAGCGTTGCCTATCAGCAGGACATTTTGGAGCGCTTTACGGAAAAGTACGGCGCGGCCTATGCGGCGAGAACCGTTGCAACGCCAGGGTATTCAGAGCATCACACGGGGCTTGCAATTGATCTCTATTTTCGGATTGACGGCACGCAAGTTTATGAGAACGAGGATCTGGTGCAATATCCCGAGGTGTGGAAAAAGATCCATGCGCGGCTTGCAGAGCATGGATTCATCCTGAGGTATCCCGGAGGAAAGGACGGAACGATTGACTATACCTATGAGCCTTGGCACATACGCTATGTCGGCGTGACGGCGGCTAAGGAAATCATGGCCCTCCCGAATCTTTCCTTTGAGGATTGGCTAAAACAACAGTAATGAAAGGGTCATCCTGTACGAGCTACAGGATGATTTTTATTTCATTGAAAATAAATTCAACAAAAGTATTGACAAATTGATTTTCCGGTATTATATTGAATACATAATCAATGAACACAAATTCAATATAATAACGGAGGATAGAAATATGAATCAGAAAAGTAAGGAAAAGGTAATCATCATTGGAGGCGGAATCGCAGGTTTATCCGCAGGAATCTACGCATTGCTTTCGGGCTTTGAAGTCGATATTTATGAGAAAAATGCCATTCCGGGAGGGGAGTGCATTGGATGGAATCGTAAGGGATATCACATTGACAACTGCATTCATTGGCTGACGGGAACGAAAAAGGGAACGGGGCTTTATGATGTTTGGAAGAAGGTTGGTGCGTTGTCAGACGACACGGAATATGCAAAGCTGGATGCCTTTTACACCTCAACGCATGCAGGACAGAGCGCTACGCTTTGGAATGACCTTCAGCGCACGGAGAAGGAGCTGATCGAGATTGCTCCCGAGGATGAGGCTGAAATTCGGAAGTTTATCACTTACGTGGAGTATTCCAAGCAGTGCCTTTTCCCTGCAAAGAAGCCCATGGAGACCTGGGGAATAAAGGATTACGTCGAAATGGGAAAGACCATGATGGATTTCCCGAAGGTCATGAAGGAATTTGGAAAGCTTTCGCTAGAGGACTATGGTAAGAGATTTCATTCCCCACTGCTGCAAAAGCTCATGTGCGACTATTTGCCGAAGGAATATTGTGCGTACTCCTTTTTGGTATCCTATGCGACGATGGCAGATGGCAATGGAGACATCCCCTTGGGAGCTTCCCTGCAGATGTCCCTGCGCATGGAAAAACGCTTCAAGGAGCTTGGCGGTCAGATTTTTTATAACAGCAGTATTGAGCGAATTACACTTGAGAAGAAGCGTTGCAAGGGCGTAGAGCTCTCTGGAGGTACGATTGCAGAGGCGGATTACGTGATTCCGACAGTGGATGCCGCACTCCTGTTCAACAAGTTTTTGCCGAAGGAATATATGCCCAAGGAGCTTCGTGAGGCCTATGCCGCTCCGAAGAAATATCCTGCGACAAGTGGATTTCAAGTTGCATTTGCAGTCAGCATGGATTATGCTAAAGGGGAGACCGTTTTTATTGACATCGATCCCATCAAGGTTGGAAATAGGACCTTCGACAGAATGTATGTCAAGGCTTACGGCTACGATCCCATCTTTGTCAAGAACGGAAAACAGGTGATCCAGACCTGCATTTCCCAGACGGATGAGGACTATGCGTATTGGAAGAGTCTTAGCAAAGAGGAATATAAGGCACTGAAGGAAGCCCTGGTAAAACAGGTGGAGCAGAGAACTGTCAAGGCATTTCCCGAGCTTGCGGATGACATGGAATTTCTGGATGCCTGGACGCCGCTGACCTATGAGAGATATTGCAATGCCTATCATGGCAGCTACATGAGCTTTGTGACCACGCCTGCAGGTAAGCAGATCAAGCTGAAGGGAAAGCTCAAGGGGATCGATAATTTGTATGTGGCCGGACAGTGGACGAATTCTCCGGGAGGACTTCCTGTGGCAGTGGCCAGCGGTAAGTTTGCCATTCAGAGAATCTTGAAGAGCCAAAAGAGAAGCATGGACATTTAAGTGGAGAGAAAGCATGACGAGAAAAGAACAGAAGGAAGAGCGGAAAAAGGCCATTCTCATGACGGCGCTCACCCTATTTGTGGAGCGAGGCTATTATGATACCAAAATCACGGACATTGCAGCTGCGGTGCCCATGAGTACGGGGCTGTTGTTCCATTACTTTGAATCTAAGGAGGAGCTTCTTTTAGAGCTTGTAAAAATGGGTGCCGCGGGAACGAAGGCGGCCAGTCAGGAGACGGAGTATCCGCCGGAGATCTTTTTGGTTGGTTTTCTGCGCCAGCTGTTTTCCTACGCGAAGGAGCAGCCCTGGGTGTTCAACATGTTTGTCCTGATGGGACAGGTTCGAAGGGCTGGAATGCCTGAGGATGCCAGAAACCTTGCGCTCTCCGTGAATGCCGTGGACATGACGGCGAAGCTGATTGAGAAGGGACAAAAGGCAGGAATGTTTCATGAGGGCGATGCAGGCCTGATGGCGAAGTGCTTTTGGGCGTCCGTGCAGGGAATCATGGAAGAAATGGCCATGGATAAAAACATGGAGGCACCGAATCCCGAGTGGATCGTCGCCATGCTGAAATAGATTAGATCGATTGGATGAAGGAGTCAGAAACATGAAAAAGAAGTGGATTGCAGCGCTATTGCTTAGTGTGGCATTGACGATGGCAGGATGTACGAATGCGGGAACGACGCCCGAGGCGGAAGGACAGAGTGTTTCTTCAGAAAGCAGCGAAGCGGGAAAGACGGACGCTTCCAAGGAAGCAGATGCTTCGAAGGAGGAAAGCTCTACAGTGGACTCTAGTACGGCGAGCTCAGAACCTGATGGCATGGTGTCCGCTGGAAGCAAGGAGGACATGGGGATTGATGACTCCTGGAAGGGAATCTATGCTGACTATCTCGAGAAGGAAATCGTGCCCATGCTGGATGCGAGGGAGGAAGGCTGGAAGGAGGGCTGGAGCTTTGGCCTGATTTACGTGAATGATGACCCGACGCCAGAGCTTGTCATCAGCAGTGGCTATGAGGCAGCGGGCAACATCATCTGCACCGTGGTTGATGGACAGGTGGCATATTTACAGACGGCCCGCCTGAGCTTCTTTTATAAGGAATTTGGCAACGTGCTGGATAATGCCGATGGAAACATGGGGTATTACTATGACAATATCTATAAAATAGGCGCGAATGGCTTTGAGCTTCTTCATGAGGGGACGAATGAGGAGGTGTACGGAGAAAATGGCCCTACGGGTGAAATGCAGTATGTCATGGACGGGCGGGACGTCACAAAGGACGAGTATTACAAGACGGTGAACGGCGCGATTCCAGCCACGGAGCGCACCTTTTGGAACACGGGAAGCTCGTATGATGACATGCTAAGTTACTTAAAGGGGAAGGGTGCTGCAAGCTATCAGGAGGCATATCGGGAGGTTATTCAAGGCTTATCTTCGAAGGACGCAGCGCCTGACCGCGCTTCTGAGAACTACAAGTTTGCCCTGATCGAAAGGGAAAACTATGATCCACTACTACTTTGCGTCGGTAACCAGACCTTCTGCTTCTATGCCTTTGAGGATGGTTTGCTACAGGCGGGTCCGAACTGGTGGTTCAGTGAAACGGAGCTTGTTTTCGTATATCCCAAGCTTGGAATCATCCAAAATCATCAGTATTTCGAGAATAACGTAAGCAATGTTTCCGACTATTGGATGAAGGCAGGTTCCCTTTGCGCCACCTACCTTTCTACGGAATGTGAGCTGGACGAGGAATGGGAGCCAGTGTTTGACGAGAACGGAATGCCGATTACGATCTATGAGATCAACAATGCGGAGGTTTCGAAGGAGGACTATTACAAGTTCGCGGAAAGAAATGATGAGAAGTTCAAACAGCAGCTTGCTCCTAATGACGCAGAGTACACCTTTATCGAATACTATGACGTAGCACAGATGTTAGAGATGTTGAAATAAGGGAACAAGGATTTAGCCTGCGGCAGACACAGGGTTCCTAAGCGTAACTGAGCTGACTGCCGCGAAGACAATATTATTGGGGGAATACGATGACAAAGGTAAGCGATCCGATTTTGATTCATAAGACGATGGTAAAGAACCGCCTGACCATGGCGCCGACGGTGAAGTTTGATTATGCTGGTCCAGACGGAATGGTTACGGAAAAGCACATCCAGCATTATCGAGAGAGGGCGGAGCATGGCTGCGGACTGATTTGTGTTGAAGCGACAGCCATTGCTCCTGGTGGAAGATTCTGGAAGAATCACATGGGACTATGGGAGGATGCCCAGATCGAAGGCCATAAGGCGATCGCAAATGCATGCCATGAGCATGGAGCAGCCGTGATCATTCAGTTGAATCACACGGGCATCACCTCCAATCCTGAGCTCGGGCCCGCGATTGGGCCGTCTTCCGTTCCGACAAGGGATCCCGCGCGACTCTCCAAGGAGATGAGCAAGGATGAGATTCACGAGATGCAAGGGCTCTTTGTGGATGCTGCCGTGCGTGCAAAGAAGGCAGGATATGACGGCATTCAGCTACATGGTTGTCATGCGTATTTGATCAATCAGTTTATTTCAAAAAAGACCAATCTTCGAACGGATGAATATGGCGGAAGCGATGAAAATCGCGCAAGGTTTGCGGCGGAAATCATTCGTGAGATTCGGAAGGAATGCGGCGAGGAGTTCTTGATTTCCGTGAGAACGGCGGGAATTGAGCCGACTGTCGAGACGGCCATCGCGATTGCGGAGGAGTATGTCAAGGCAGGCTGCAACTATCTTCAGGTGTCCACGGGAATTGAATGGGAGGATCCGACGCTCAAGGAGAATGGTGAGCCCTATAACCTGATTTGCTCCCTTGGGGTCAGATTCCATGAGCATTTTCGAGGACGAGTTCCCGTCTCCTGCGTCAATGGGATTTTTGAGCCAGAGACCGTGAAGTATTTGATTGAACATGATCTTGTGGATACGGTAGACCTTGGAAGGGCAGTGCTTGCGGATCCCGCGTTTTGTGAGGCAGTGCTGCAGGACGCGCCATTTGTCAAATGCTTCCAGTGCCCGAACTGTCAGTTTGGACCAGGCATGCCGCATAAATGTCCTGCGGAAATGCGGAGACGTTAAATTGAAAAATGTGAGCGTAATGCGAGGCTATTGCAATTTGAGGCTGATACGATATAAGGTCGACATGATATGAGAGGTAAGAATTTGACATGGAAGAGGCAATGATGGCAAGGCCAAAGAGCGGCGTGACAGGAACTAAGCTAAAGATAATCGCACTGACGGCGATGTTTATTGATCATTTTGCAGCCGTATTTATCGAGAACTATTTGAGCAGGACCTTGCCGCAGTTTTATAACGAAGAGATTGCAAGGACATGGTTTCAGGAGCACCGCTATGTTGCAGTCATCTATGTCCTTTATTTTGTCATGCGACTGATCGGCAGGTTTGGGTTCCCATTATTTGCATTCCTAATCGTGGAGGGCTTCCAACATACCCACAGCGTGAAAAAATATGCCATGAATCTCGGCATGTTTGCACTGATTTCGGAGCTCCCCTTTAATCTTGGATTTTCCAGCAAGCTGCTGAATGCGGACTATCAGAATGTGTACTTTACCCTGTTCCTCGGCCTGATGAGCCTTGTTGGCATCTATTATTTTGCGGAAACAAAGAAGTACTGCGAAGGGCTGAAGCCACTTTTTTATCTCGCGGCGCTCTTGGCAGGTCCGTTTGCGGTCTTCGTGATTCTAAAGGATTTCGAAGCCGTAGCGGAGAGTTTTAAAATCGCGAGGATGCCGTTCCTCGTGGCACTGGGCGTGTCGGGGATTGTATCCTTAAGCTTGTTTTCCATCGTGGGAGGGAAATGGGACATAAGCCGAAGGAACCAGTTTACGGGCATGGTCCTTCCCACCGTGATTTTCGGCCTTGCGGCTGATTTCCTGAAAACGGATTACGGCGCAGGAGGCGTACTGACCATTGTCATCCTATACCTTCTTAGGAAGGATAAGAAGCTGGCGTTTTCCCTTGCCTGCATCGAATTAACGCTCCTGTCCGCAACGGAAATCACAACCTTTTTCATGCTGATCCCCATCGGAAGGTACAATGGACAGCGCGGCATGAAGCTCAACAAATATGTTTATTACGCATTCTATCCCGTACACATTGGGCTGCTGTATTTAGTGACCTATTTATTGGGGTATACGGGGTTTGCGATTAGGTAAGTCCATGATTGAAGATTGCATCATGAAGATCATGGAGCTGGAAGAGGAGATCAATAGTTTAAGCGGCTCAAATCAACGAAAAAAATGCGTTGACAGCCGCTTAAAGTTCTATTAAGATATAATTAAAGCGGCTCTGCGAATAAAAAAACAGCAAATTAAGCCGCTTAAAATATAAAGAGGTGGATCTCTATGATAGGACGTAAACAGGAAGTTGATGAACTAAGACGGCTGTACGAGCGAAACCGAGCAGAATTGGTAGCTGTTTATGGAAGACGAAGAGTTGGAAAGACATTTCTGGTTGATGAAGCGTTTTCGGGTAAATTTACCTTTAGACATGCGGGGCTATCTCCGGTAGAAGTAGAGGCTAATGGCTTGCTAAGAGCACAGTTGGATCATTTTTACAATTCACTTATCCTGTTTGGGATGGATGAGTGTAAAAAACCAGATTCGTGGTTGGATGCTTTTTTACTATTGGAAAAATATCTTCAGAAAATTGATGATGGAACCAGACAACTGGTGTTTCTTGATGAACTTCCTTGGCTGGATACGGCCAGGTCTGGATTTATAACAGCGTTTGAAGGTTTTTGGAATAATTGGGGCTGCCATAGGAAAAATCTGATGGTGGTCGTGTGCGGAAGTGCGAATTCATGGATTTTGGACAAATTAATAAACAACCATGGGGGCCTTTATAACAGGGTTACCTATGAGATCAAGCTTTCACCGTTTACGCTGAAGGAATGTGAAGAACTATATAACGATAATGGTGTCAAGTTTTCAAGATATGATATAGCACAGAGTTATATGATATTTGGTGGTATACCTTATTATATGAGTTATATGGACGGCCGATTATCGTTGGCTCAAAATGTTGATAAACTCTTTTTTGAAAAAGGGAGTAAACTACAGAATGAATATGACAGGTTGTTTGACTCTGTGTTTGTTAATCCTGAGGCAGTAAAGAGTATTGTGGAGTTTTTATCCACCAGAAATGCTGGATATACCAGAAAAGAGATAATAGAAAAGCTAGGTGCATCCAATGGTGGAAGATTATCAAGGAATCTGAATGCATTGATTGCCAGCGATTTCGTGATAAAATATGTGCCTTTTGGACTCAGTAAGAAAGAAGAACATTATAAACTCATAGATCCGTTCTGCCTGTTTTATCTTCGCTTTGTTAAAGACTGGAACCAGGAAAATGACAAGTATTGGCAACAGAATGTTGTTTCTCAGCCAGTATCTATATGGAGAGGATTTGCCTTTGAAAATGTATGCTTTAACCACATTGAACAAATAAAAAAGGCACTTGGAATACAGGGGGTCAATACATCCGCCTCAGCATGGTCAAAGCGTGATGACGATAAAGAAGGTACGCAGATCGATCTCCTTATATCAAGAAAAGACAATGTCATCAATATGTGTGAGATTAAGTATTATGGAGGAGAGTTCACGGTAAATAAAGATTATTACCGAAAACTGTTACGTCGGCAGGAGATGCTGTTGGGAGAGATTAGTCCTAAAGTGTCAATACGGAGCACTTTGATTACGACATATGGTTTGGAACACAATGAGTATAGCGGGATATTTACCAATGTTGTCCTGTTAGACAATTTGTTTGAGTAAATTAATCAAAATGAATCTAAAAGGATCACTTGCGGCTGATTTCCTGAAAACGGATTACGGCGCAGGCGGCGTCCTGACCATTGTCATCCTATACCTTCTTAGGAAGAATAAGAAGCTGGCATTTTCTCTTGCCTGCATCGAATTAACGCTCCTGTCCATCACGGAAATCACAACCTTTTTCATGCTGATCCCCATCGGAAAGTACAATGGACAGCGCGGCATGAAGCTCAACAAATATGTTTATTACGCATTCTATCCCGTACACATTGGGCTGCTGTATTTAGTGGCCTATTTATTGGGGTATACGGGGTTTGCGATTAGGTAAATTTTTTCATTTTTTTCTAATGCTAAGGCGGAGGGCTTCGAAGGCGAAGGAAGCTCTTCGCCATCTTCTTCCAATCCCAACATGGTAATCCCTAACAATTCACGAGCTGACTGCAGGGCATCAGCGTCATCCGTACCGCTGGTTGCAACATTTAAATCAGGAAATGTAACCGCAATTTCCTTGCCTAAGCCGTAATAGGTAAAAATGGCAGGATAAACATATTTTTCAGGATAGTTATTCTTCTTCATCATGCCGAGCATGGAACCTCCTTGCGAATGGAATTGAGATAAATGGATGTCATATCAAAGGGAATGGATACATTCAAGATGACATACATTAGTATATTTGTCAACTAAAGAGTAGATAAATGTGCAAAAACAAGTAAAACAGGCGGGGAAATGACAGAAAAATAGAAATAATTTGTGCAAAATTTCGATAACAATTGCAAAAAATGAGTTAAAAAGGTATAGTAGAAGATAGAAATGTTGGATATACATGTAGTGGTATATATGTTGATAAAAGAGGAATTTTGGGAAAGTGCGGTGTTAGAAAGTGCTTTTTCAAGGTGAATTGTGCGTGGTTTGTTTGATATATTCATGAATCTGCAATAAAATCGGATAAATTATTTATTTCGAATTGGAGGAAACATATTATGGCGGAAAGTAAAGATCTTCTTCAAGTATTATGGAGCGGAGCTGACGTGCTACGTGGGAAAATGGATGCAAATGAGTATAAGACTTATCTTTTGGGACTTGTTTTCTATAAATATCTCTCTGATTCTTATTTGGCAAAGGTATATGATTTATTAAACGACTGTGCGCCGAATGATTTAGAAGAAGCACAAAATGAATATGAAACCGTGATGAACTCAGATGATGCAAAGGATCTTGTTCTGGAATTAAAGAATTCTTTACATTATACCCTTGATCCGCAAATGACTTATGTCAGCATGCTTCGAGATGTAAAAAATAATGCATTCAACAGAGAAAAACTACAATCGGCATTTAACCGCATTCAGGAAAGTGATGAGCTGTTTAATGGTCTATTTGCTGATGTTGACTTATACTCTAACAGACTTGGAACGGGAGATCAGAAGCAAAGCGCTACGATTGCAGAGGTAATCAAGGTATTGGATGGGGCGGATCTTATTCATGCCAAGGGTGATGTCCTGGGTAACGCCTATGAATACTTGATTGGACAATTTGCATCCGAGACGGGTAAAAAGGCTGGAGAATTCTATACTCCTCATGGCCCTGCTCAGATTCTGTGCCGAATTGCATTGACGGGTCAAGAGGAAAAGAAGGGATTACAGGTTTATGATCCTTGCATGGGTTCTGGCTCACTAATGCTGAGTGCGCGCAATTATTCCAAGGAACCTGATTATATAAAATACTATGGCCAAGAGCTTATGCCATCAACATACAATCTGGCAAGAATGAATATGTTTTTACATGGCGTATTGCCAGAAAATCAACACTTGAGAAATGGAGACACTCTGGATGCTGACTGGCCTACGGATGAAGAAACCGAATTTGATGCCGTAACGATGAATCCACCGTATTCCGCTAACTGGTCGGCGGCTGAAGGCTTTTTGCAGGATGAGCGTTTTATGGATTATGGAGGAAAGCTTGCACCAAAGTCGAAAGCGGACTATGCCTTCTTGCTACATGGGTTTTATCATCTGAAACAGACGGGAACGATGGCTATCGTATTACCTCATGGAGTGCTTTTCAGAGGCGCGGCAGAGGGGACAATCCGAGAGATTTTGCTTAAGAATGGGTCAATCTATGCGGTAATTGGCTTACCTGCAAACATGTTTTACAATACTTCCATTCCTACTTGTATCATTGTTTTGAAGAAACACAGAGAAGGACGGGATGTTCTTTTCATTGATGCGTCGAACCTGTATGAAAAAGAGAAGAAGCAGAATGTCATGAAGGATGAACACATTGACAAGGTGCTTGCCCTTTATAATGACAGAAAGACCGTTGACAAGTTGACTTACCTTGCCTCTTTTGAAGACATAAAGGCTAATGATTTTAACCTTAACATTCCAAGATATGTTGACACTAGCGAGGATGAGGAAGAGATAGATATTGTATCCCTGACAGAAAAAATGCAGGAGACGAATGAAGCATTAAAGGCGGGGAATAAAAGTATTGTAAGCATGATGGGAGAACTCACCTTTGCTAAGCAGGAAATGAAAGAAGCTGTTGAAAACATGATCAAGGTATTAGGGGAGGTATAAGCATGGCGACACCTAATATTAGATTTCAGGGATTTACTGACGATTGGGAACAGCGTAAG
>SVFO01000067.1 GCA_015056795.1 Lachnospiraceae bacterium | reverse complement strand
AACCTTATCACCCTTCATCGGCGTATGTTTATAAAAATTAATAGGAGGGCTTACAAATGAGTACAGCGACAGGAAAGGACGAATCCATGCTGTTTTGTGATTATTATAAGCAATGGATTACCATCTACAAAGAGGGCGCTATACGATCCGTTACCATGAAAAAGTACGACATGGCGCACCAATGGATCGTAAAACTTGCCCCTACGCTTTTGCTATGCGATCTGGACCGGAACTCTTATCAGAAGCTGCTGAACGATTATGCAAAAGAGCATGAGCGTCAAACCACAATGGATTTTCATCATCACCTCAAATGCTCTATTCTTGATGCGGTTGATGAAGGCCTGATCCTTCGGGATCCAACACGCAAGGCAATTATTAAAGGTAAACAGCCCAAGGATAAGAAGCCGAAATATCTCAATCAGTATGAACTTCACAAGCTAATTGATGATCTTGACCTTCCCGCAGAAATCAACCTTGACTGGCTTATTCTTCTTATTGCTAAAACGGGCATGCGGTTTTCGGAAGCCTTAGCGTTAACGCCAAAGGACTTCGACTTAACTCACCAGGTTCTTACAGTGTCCAAAACATGGAATTACAAGGGTGAAGGCGAGTTTCTTCCAACCAAGAATCAATCCTCCGTAAGAAAGATTCCACTGGACTGGCAAACCGTCATGCAGTTTGCAGGACTGATTAAAAACCTTCCCGAAGACAAGCCAATTTTTGTCAAGGGAAAGGTTTATAACTCCACTATGAATGACATTCTTGCGAGGCATTGCAAGCACGCTGGAATTCCCGTTATTTCCATTCATGGATTACGGCACACCCACGCCTCGCTTTTACTTTTTGCGGGAGTATCCATCGCGAGCGTTGCGCGGCGGCTTGGTCATTCCAACATCACCACTACGCAGAAGACTTATTTACACATCATTCAGGAGTTGGAAAGCAAAGATATTGACATTATCATGCGTTCATTATCAAATCTAAGTTAATCAAAAACATACGCCGATGTAAAAAGAACTTGAAGGATTTCCTTCAAGTTCTTTCATTTACTCAATCAGCTGGCCTATCTCTGCCATTAGTGCTTCCTTAAAATCCCTTACTAGTGCCGCATTAAACTTAAATTTGGGCAATGCGTCTGGAGTTGCCTCCTTATATGCCGCATAGTTGGCATTTTCCTTTAGCTTGTTCTCATTAGCCAACTCACCATCCCTGAAATTATATGCCTCATATTTTACGTCTTCAAAGTCAACAAACCATTTTTCAGCAAATTTCTGTATTTCAGCATCTATCGCCGCATATCTCATCTGATTGATAATCACTGAAATGTCTTGTCCAAAATACTTTTGCTTATCCTGCTCTATCTCTTGCAGTACCTGCAATAACAAGGCACTTAGTTTAGGATTTTCCTCGGCAAACTCTCCTATAATCTCCCTCAGGTTTCTGATTTTTCTCTCAAAATCAACCTCATCAAAGTCATCGGCCTTCTGGTCAAGGAATTCCACAAATCCTTGCAACAGTTCTACAATATACTCAAAATCAACCCTGAATTTACTAAATGCCACCAAATCGTAATCATCCAATATAGGGTCTTCTCCAGGATTTTCTGGTGGGTCTGATTTCAGTTCTTCCATAACATTTCTATACATTCCTGCATAGTCATCATATATTTCCTGAGAAAAATCATATTGTTGCAAAAGTGACGGCTCGTATGCTGAAAATGATTTCAGGTGCGCGAAATCATGATCCAAGTCCCTAAACAGCTTAATAAAAGTTTTCTTCTGCTGTCTGGATAATCCTGAAACATCAGAAGGCGTGGGAACTAACGACCGAAGCACTTTCAAAGAAAGGGTAAAATTTTCCAACACCGTTTCCCAATCCTCAGCCACGGCCTTTCCTGATCCGCCTCTTGAGTACAAAACAAGCGCTTCGTTGATCTTATCCTTAAATTCCTTCGGAGATCTGAAAGTTACAATTTGTCCGTATTGCTTATTTTGGTCGTATAACCTGTTTGTCCTTGAAAAAGCCTGTATTAACCCTTGCGGGCTCATAGGCGGCCTGTCAATAAAAAGCGTGGACAGGCACGGCGCATCAAATCCAGTAAGCAAGCGATCAACAACGATTACCAAATCCACCTGCTGTTCCCTGTCACGATATTTCTTTTCCTTTCGTGCCAGCCTATCGTTCAGGTTGCCATTATATGCGTTAATTCCGTCAATCGCATATTTTGTGCCATACATTTTATTATAATATGAGAGGTACCGCTTCATGGCATCCTGGTTTATTTGCGATTTTTCCTCATTCTCAGAAACGGAAAACGTAATCGCAATTTTGGGGAAATCAGGCAGGGTCATCCGTACCTCCTCACTTATTTTCAGTTCATCCTCATCATCCTTAATTCTTTGTAACAGATTGTAATACTTTTGCGCCACCGCTATGGACTCAACAGTAAGCATAGCTTCATAGGTCTGTCCCTTCCCATTTTGCATTCCAAATTTTGAAAGTGACTGATTAAGTATAATGTTTAACACACTTCTCATATGTGCTTCGCTTCTGTAATACTTTTCTTCATCCTCACTGCTAATGTCCTTTGGCCCGAGATTCTCCACGTTAAATCCTAAAACTGCGCCATCATGAATTGCCTCCTTAATGGTATAGCTGTGAAGACACGGTCCGTAAAGCTCTTCCGTTGTTTGAGCCAAATCACCTTTCTGCTCATATTTGTTTTCTTCAAAAATCGGTGTTCCCGTAAATCCAAACCATATGGACTGCCTGAAAAAGCGCTCTATGTCCCTTTTGGTCTGAGGAGTTACTGCCCTGTGACATTCGTCTACAACAAAGGCAACCTTAAGCGCCCTTATCTTGTCATATTCCTTTGTTCCTTCTTTGAGCCGCTTGTTGATCATTGTCTGTAGTTTTTGTCTTGTCGTGACTATCATCTGACGATTGTCATCTTTAAGCCGTGATATAAGACTAGTCACGTTATCCGTATCATCAACATCAATGGTGTCATTATCTGCATATGACTGAAACGCACCTTTTGTCTGTTGATCCAGATCCTTTCGATCTATCAGGAAAACTGTCTTTTCAATGGACGGAATATCCATTAAAAGATTTCTTGTTGCCTTATATGATGTCATCGTCTTCCCTGACCCTGTCGTATGCCAAATGAACCCAGACTTTCCTGTCTTTGAAGCGTTCCGCATGGCTTCTATGGCATGAATCTGATACGGCCTGAGAATCAATAGTTGTTTCTTGTCATTATCAAGAACGGTGTATTTTGTCACCATTTCATGTGCTTCGGGAATCCTTAAAACAGCCTTGGCAAAATCAATAAAATCACATACTGGGACATTTTCCTCGTCGATCCAACCAGTAAGAAACTTTTTGTTCAGCTCTGTGTCCCTTGCTGCGGCAAAATACTTTGTATCAACGGCATTGCTTACAACAAACATTTGAACATTTGAAAATATCCCATGAAATTTGCCTTCTGAGATGTATTTCTTAATCTGCCTGTAACCATCCATGTATGGGTGTTCTTTATTCTTAAGCTCAATGTGAATCATTGGAATGCCATTGATTAAAAGCGTAACGTCAAATCGCCTGTCCCTTCCCTTTTCATCCTCCTCCGACTTAAAGGCTTGATATTGATTAATAACTTCATACACACTTGTTCCGCCTGCAACATGTTCGTTGTTCATCACTACAAGGTGCAATACTTCATTTCCCCTTTGCACATGAACATAAACCTTACCGTTCTCCCCAACAAGCCATTTACCTGCATCATAAAATGACGCATGCGAAAGATCATTTTTCACCTTCGCAAACTCTGATTCAGAAAGAGGAACATCATTCAGTTTTGCTTTATTATTCTGTTCCAATATGTACTTAAAATTCTTCCACAACTGATCTTCCGTACGAATGTCAGGCCTGTAAGTCCATTGGGATTCTTCACAACATAATTGATCTATCAATCTTTTTTCAATAACTGACTCTAATTCTGCCATGTTTTATCCTTTCTTGGGAAACATATTCTCCAGCATAAACTGCTTCACTTCTTTTAACAGATCACACTTGCGCTGATGAAGGGTGATAAGGTT
>SVFO01000026.1:40705-62100 GCA_015056795.1 Lachnospiraceae bacterium | reverse complement strand
GAAAGGGAATCCAGGCAAGCAAAAAAGCGAGAGAATGCTTGCCTGTGAAGCGAAAAGAGGAATCCAGGCAAGCATAGGGGAAGAGGTTGTTTGCCTGCAAGACGAAAATGAAATCTGAGCAAGCGGAAATAGGTGTGCGGTGTCCATTCGCGTGTGGCTATGACGCACCGCTTGTAGAAACGCGCAACTTCGAGTTTGTTGATTGGAAACAGAGAAAGAATTCGATAGCTTCAAGTTTTTCGGGATGAATGATAGAACATAAAACTGGAATTCGAAATGATACCAAGGGCAGACATTTGCACGGAAACCAAAAGAGTGCTTAAAGCAGACTGTATTTAATCGCCTCAAATGCCTATCCAAATCTATGATTTTTGCATGGATTTGGATAGGTAATATTGACAATTTGCAATAAGTGCGGTATTATCGTTATTATGAAAAAGAAAATTATTGGAAGAACAAAAGAATATGCAAGACTTGATAAATGCATGCGCGAGGATGTGGCACAACTTGTGTTGGTTTATGGAAGGAGGAGGGTAGGAAAGACTTTTCTGATCAACCAATACTATGGAAATTCGTTTGGTTTTAAGTTGACCGGAGCATATAATAAGCCGAAAGCTGATCAGTTGCATGCTTTTATTTCTGAACTCAACCGCAAAACACACAAAAAAATGAAAGCACCTTCAAATTGGGTGCAGGCATTTGAGATGCTGCGGGAATATATTGAAGCTCAGGATCCTAACAAAAAATGCGTGGTGTTCTTTGACGAGATGCCCTGGCTTGATACTCATAAATCTGGATTTCTTTCCGCATTTGAGTATTTTTGGAATGATTTTGGATCATCTGTTGATAACCTTGTATTTATTGTTTGTGGGTCTGCGACATCCTGGCTTGTCGATAATATAGAACATAACAAGGGCGGCTTATTTAATCGTCAAACATGCAAGCTTTTTCTTGAGCCATTTTCGCTTTCTGAAACTGAGGATTATTTAGTTAGTAAAGGAATTCACTGGTCGAGATATGATATTACCGAGTGCTATATGATAATGGGTGGGATACCATATTATTTAAGCCTTTTAGATAAGGAAATGTCATATCTTCAGAATATAGACTACCTGTTTTTCAGAAAAAAAGCGGAACTGTGGGATGAGTTCGATCATCTGTATAATACCTTGTTTACAAAGGGAGAAAACTATATTTCAGTTGTTCGTGAACTCAGCAAGAGGAAAAACGGATTGACCAGAGAGGAAATATCCAAGGAAACCGGGCTCGCATTAAATGGAATACTTTCAAAGATTATCAAGAACCTTGTTGATTCCGGTTTTGTGAGAGAGAATCAATTCTTTGGAAAGAAAAAGAAAGACACTCTTTATCAGCTTGCTGACTACTATTCAAGTTTCTATTTTCATTACATATGGGATAAAAAGGGGAGAGACGAACACTTTTGGAGCAACACACTTGATGCTCCAGTCAGAAAAACATGGGCCGGTAATATGTTTGAGCAGGTCTGCAAAGATCATATTAAACAGATAAAACAGAAAATCGGAATATTGGGCATTCTTTCCGAAGAATCAGTATGGTATGTAAAAGCGGATAAGGAACTTCATACGCCGGGAGCACAAGTAGATTTGATCATAGACCGTCGAGATAGGGTTATTGACTTGTGTGAAATGAAGTTTTCATTGGGAGAGTATTCAATCGACAAAGAATATGATCAGAAATTAAGAAAACGGACAGAGACCTTTCGTAAAGATAGCAAAACCAAAAAGGCTGTGCAGATAGTTTTTGTGACAACTTATGGAGTTGAATCAAATCAGTATAGCGGCATTGTTCAAAAGCAGGTTACTTTAGAGGACTTGTTTAAGGAAGTAATAGAATAAATGCTTATCCAAATCGCTGCGTTAATACGAGATTTGGATAAGTAATAAATTCGCGACATACTGTAAATGCGTGAGCGGCTGAAGGGATCGGAGTTTTTTGCTAAATGCATTTGTCGACCGTCCAAATCTCTGCGTAAAAAGCAGGATTCGGACGGCGTTGTTTTGCCCTATTTGAATATCTCTCACAATATAACATGATGGCGACACTTAAGTCCAAATTGTTAACAGCGCGTTAAACTGGAAGAGTTTCCAGAGATTTGCGGGAAATGTCCGAATTGTTAGAGAAAGAGCACAAAACATGACAGTTTAAGATGGCGCTTGATTAGACGGAAAAAGTTGCTTTGTAATATTGAAATCGGAACGGAAAGAATTAAACCTTATTTCGGGTTATCTCACTGTTAACAATTTGTTTATGCATTAGAATGGCATAAATTGATTCCGGTTTGTAGGGAAAAGCATTTATGAGGAGATTGCATGGGTATATTAATTTGCGGCCACAATGGAACTGGAAAGAGTACCCTCGGAAAAGAGTTGGCATTGGCATTAGGGTATCAATTCATTGACAATGAGGATTTGTTCTTTCCTAAAACAGATGAATCATACATGTTTTCTTCGCCAAGGAATAAGAAGGAAGTTATCACATCGCTGGAAGAAATGATAGAAAAGAATGATCACTTTATTTTTGCGGCAGTTAAAGGGGATTACGGAGATAAACTGATAAAGGCCATAGATCACGTTATTCTGATTGAAGTACCGAAGAATATAAGATATAAACGGGTTCGAGAACGATCATATCAGAAGTTTGGGGAACGAATAAAGGAAGACGGCGATTTATTTGAAAAAGAGAGCAAATGGTTTTCCATAGTGGAAAGCAGGCCTGAGAACTATGTAACAAGTTGGCTTGGTAATATTTCATGTCCCATCATTAGAATTGACGGAACGCTTCCAATTGCTCAAAACATAGATTTCTTATTGCCTATTTTGGATAAACTTAACGTAAACTAGAGTGTTCTGGAAGCAAGAAGTATTTTGCCAGAAATGGAGGGATGATGATGGCATTGTTTCAAAAAAAGAAACTCCAAAATAAACTTCCGGTCACAATTGATTTGCGTGATGATTATTTTTTCGTGAATGGAAAGCAGCTAACGATTCCGTCCAGGATATCTGATCTAACAGATATATTTGGTGAACCGCGTCTTGTTGCTGACAGGAACAAGGAGAGTAAGTTTCAAAAAGAGAGAATTTGCGAAAAATATAATCTTTCGCCAGACAAATACTTGGAAATGGATTATTACTGGGATGAGTTGGGTCTTTTGGCTTTGACATACGATAAAAAGACCGTTCACTGTTTTTGGATCAAGATTGGTGATTCAAGAAAATATCCAATGGAAATGCCTAAGAGTGATTTCACCGGCGCATTGATGATTAATGGCAGGCCTTGGCAAGACGTGGTGACGGAAAAAGGCGGAACATCAGGTACCTTTAAACTAAAACTTGGAAAGCTTCATGCATGGGTGGTTCGTTATGGCCCAAAAGTGAAGGATGTCAAACAATTTCAAGTTTTGCTTAATGATGATGAGAAACTTGTTTTTTTTGATGATTAGAAGAGGCATAATCGGAAGAATGATGCTGTTTCCATTTATGAAGTATGTAAGGGAGACTTTATTAAGGACTTCTAACATGCGGCAGTTTTCTTATGGCCGAATGGAAATCGGTGGGCGCTGGTTAGATGACATTGTGAGTAATGCAAAATAGGGAGGGATTATGGAAGAATATTATATTTTCAGTCTTTTGTTCGATATTCTGCTAACGGTCTTATGTTATGGGGTGACTTGGGCTCGTTGGGATGAAGCGCAAGGCACGGAGATTGTTGGCCTCATTGTCATGGCTGTTGCGGGAACGCTGATGGTCGCAATCACCATCTGCGGCATGATAAGGTATACAAAGGGGAAGAACAACATTGCCAGCGTGCTGACGATGAAGCTGACCCTGTTTTTTATGTCATTTGGAGTGATGCTTTACACAAAAGATAAAGTGGTTAACGCGGACGCGAGCAAGTTTATTTTCCTTCTTGGAGTGGCGTGTTTGTTTATCTGCCTGACCATAAATATTATAAAGATCATGATCAAGAAGGATGCGGCCGTCGTTCGTTGGTTTAGGAATCGGGAGAAGGAATGCAAGTCGGTCGCTCATGCTGCCGAGGCACCAAAGCCAGGCCGGATGGAACGCTATAAAGTCGAGTGGCTTTGGGATGCGGCCTGTGAGGTATACTGCAAGAATAACCATATAACCGTGGAAGAGTTATCTGATGAGGACGGAGATAAAATATATGATCTCGCTGCGAATGACGTGGCGTTGTTGGTGACATGGGTCATTATGCATGATTTCTTCATCGCGGATGACAAAAGAATGGAGAAGTGGTTTGAAGAGGTAAAGAACAGGGAACAAACGGGACTGTTTTTCCTTGCAAGTGCTTGTGACTATAAGCTGTCGCGAAGGGATTTCTCCGAGGAGATCATTGGATTCATTGATGATTATTTTGAACATGACGGCGTGCACGAGTGTGGTGATTTTAGTAAGGATTACGAAAGCTATGTCACGTCTGTGCTGAAGAAAGAACTCTATACCGTCGAATTCAGCTGGGAAGAGTATGATGCTTTCAAGGAATACATAGATAAGGCTTACCAGGCATTTGTGTCCAAACTGTTAACAGCGCGTTAAACTGGAAGATATTCTGAAAGTGGGGGGCGGTATATGATGGCAGAAAGAGGTGTAAGGAGATAAGTTGAATTAAGTGAGTTTCCCAAAAACCGAATTAAAAAGAATGCTTTGAAATTTTTTTGAATTGGGTATTGACAGACATGCATGGTTTGTGTATTATATAGCCAAAGGAAGCGCCAGTCCTTTTCTTTTTGATACAAAGAAATAGGAGTGCTTCCTTTTTTGTAGCCCGCAAACAAAAACAAGCGGCAGCGAAGCTGACATTTGTTTTTGTACGGGCGTACACGAAATAAAAACACAAGTCGCGAAGCGACGACATCTGCGAAGCAGATGGTTTTTATGAGTGAAATATAACGATGAAGGAGAAAAACAATGCAGACGACAAGATGAAATTAGGCCGTTCAACATGAAGCATAACCAGGGAATTGTCTGAAGAGAAATCAAAGGCAATTCCCTATTTTTATGGAGTTTTGGAGGAAAAGAAGACAGGCATGACCTGTCGCTTGCGTGATTAACTCAGCTGGAAGAGTGGCAGACTCTTAGCCTGAAAGTCCAGGGTTCGCATCTCCGCTTCGCTTCGGTCGTTGCAATTCCGATGTCCCCCGGACCTCGTGAGCCCTTCTAGCGCCTGCTATGCCCGTATAGCTTAAAGGAGAGAGCATGGGGCTTCTACCCTCATGATCACCGTTCGATTCGGTGTACGGGTATGTCAAAGGGAATCAATAAACAATCATAGAAATGAAAATTTTACTACCGAATCGTTCGTTTACGTGGTAATATAATAATGAATCGTAAATAAGTGCAGATTCAAACATAAGGACAGTTTCGAAGGGAGATGATCTCTATGACGGTGACAAATGAACTTGACTCCACATGTGGAATTTCTGATGAAGAATTAACGGTGCGATTTAAGGAGTCCATTCGCATAGATAATGAGATTAGAAAAATTAAAGGATTGCCGATAGCCAAATACGACAAAGTGGAAAAGAGGGCATATCTTGAATTCCCAGACGGGAGGCGTGAGTATGTCATCAAGAAATGATGGAATAAAACTTCCAGAGGTTATGGTATTTGCAGGTCCCAATGGTAGTGGAAAATCAACGATAACCCGAATGGCGAAAGTGGTTGGGCCATACATTAATGCAGATGACATAAAGGCAACCACCCTGTGTACAGACATGGAGGCAGCGCTAAAGGCAGAAGAATTGCGGGAAATGATGGTTGAACAGAAGAAGGATTTTACATTTGAAACCGTATTGTCGACGGAACGCAATCTTCTTCTGCTAAAGAGGGCCAAGGAAAATGGTTTTTTTGTCAGGGGAATTTATGTGTTAACAGTTGATCCGCAAATCAACGTGTTTAGGGTAAACGCCCGTGAAGCACTTGGGGGACATGGAGTTCCGTCGGATAAGATTATTTCAAGATATTATAAGGCAATGAACTTGATTCCTGAATTGGTTAAGACTTGTGACATTTTGCATGTTTATGATAATTCAGAGGAACCTTACAGAATATTCAAAAAGCGAAAGGACACATATTATCATTGGAGCAATGAATTTTGGAGTTATGAACAAATAAATGAACTGACAGGAATAACTAATTATTCGAATTAGAAGCAGGACCGCGTCATGATGATGCGGTCTGTTTTTTTGGGGGCTTATGGCAAAATCTTATCCGCTCGCATGTGAAGGACATGTCGGAGGCATTTCGCATTTCGGGTCAAGATCTTCGCTGGTATGCGGCATTTCATAATGAAGGGCATCACCCTCATGTGCATGTTTTGGTTTATTCTGAGGGGAGAGAGGGCTATCTAGGCAGAGAGGACATTCGAAAACTTAAATCTGAGCTGACAAGGGAAGTCTTTAAGGACGAGCTGTCGTTTCTTTATGAGGAAAAAACGAAACAGAGAAAGTCGGTTAAGGAAAAGGCGGGGGAGGAGCTGTTGAAGGCCATGGCGGGGCTTTCACAAGGCGGCTATAAGGATACGATGATCGAGGTGAAGATGCGGATGCTTGGGCAAAGGTTGTCAGGAATCAAGGGTAAGAAGGTTTACGGCTATCTGCATAAGGACATTAAGGCGATGGTGGATGACATTTTCCAAGATTTGGAGAAGATTCCAGAAGTGAAGGAATGCTATGACAAGTGGCTGGATTGGCTGGAAAAGATTACGGGATACTATCAGGACAAGGAAGCACCGAAGATTCCGATGTCGGAGAATCCTGAGTTTCGTTCCGTCAAAAATGCAGTCATTCGGGAGGCAATTCGGATCAGTCAGGAAGGTGGAATTTCTTACGGTGTGAAGCAAAGTGAGACGGGAAATGCATCAAGGGACGAAAATGGAACCATGGAAAAGACGAGCCGGGCAGATCAAACCCAAGCGGCATCTTCGGCATTGTATGCTTCGCATCAAGCTCTCAGGATGCTCAAATATCTGGAGAAGATCTTTCAGGGAAAGATGGAGAAGACAACGCTTGGAAGGAAAATGGTCGCAGAATCTAAGGACGTACAAAGAGAAATGGAGAGAAGGGCGGCACTGGGTCAAAAGGACGGGGGTTCGGAGGATATTACACAGTCGTTGTAAATATCCTGACAAAGTTCTGGCAGCAGAGTTGTCAGCGAAAAATTGCCGAAAGGATTGTCAGGGAAAAATCGCTGACAAAGTGCTCAGGGAGAAATTTCCGAAAGGGTAGTCAGTGAAAAAACGCTGATAAACTTGATGTTGAAAAAACGCTGATAATATTACCTTAACCAATAATCGCATTGGCTGGATTTATTCAAATGAGTGCTTTGGAATACATCCTACAGAAGCATCGATTCCTTTTGTAACATTTCGTAATTCCTCAGGAGTGCCTACTGTTGGAGGGTTTGATACGGAAAATGAACCAACCAGCGTATTGTATAAGTTGAAGAAGAGCAACGGCACGACTTTGGTGGATAATACGCCCGAAAATTTTGGGAGATATTATCATACTCTTTCAAAAAATATGAATTGGTATATAGGTACAACACAGCAAGCTAACTATTTGCCACAAGGTACAATTGTCGAAATAGATGGTCAATGTGAGACAGGGGCTGTATATTATTACAGAGTTGCAAGCTTTAGGGCAAAACGACCAACGGATACGGACTTCATCGAACTGAATTAATGCGGGGTTTTTTACTTGACTTATTGGAAGAAGTATGATAAATATATGGTAATAGAATTGTTACCAATTAAGGAGAAAAAGATGAACACGATAACAGAATCTGAATCGATCATTATGGAATTGTTATGGGAAAATGGACAGATGTCCGTCATGCAGATTGTGCAGGCATTGGAGCAAAGCAGGGGATGGTCGAAGCACACGATTATTTCCTTCCTCAAGCGCATGGAAGCAAAAGGAACGGTGACCTATCATATGCGTGGAAGGACGAGGTTGTATTCTGCGACAGTAGAGAAGGACAAGGTGATAGTCGATGAAACCAAGAATTTTGCCAATAAGTTTTTTGGCGGGAAATTTGGAGTCATGGCATCTTATTTTTTAAATAATGCTGAGCTTTCCGACGAGGAAGTGGATGAACTCTGGAAGTTAATAAACAACATGAAGGAGAAACGAAATGAATGATATTTTGGCGGTTTCCATAGAATTAGCCATTATGATTTTTGTTATATTAGTAATTCGTAAGTTGTTTTGGAAAAGATGCAATCCAAACATCATATATTTTCTTTGGCTTTTTGTGATGGTTCGCACATTAATTCCCATTCACCTTACATTTGAGGTTCCTCTAAAAGAACAAGAAGAACGTCTGACTACGGTTTTCACCATGACAAAGGAAGACCAGACACCGATTTCAAATCTTATAGAGCCTGAGAAGGAGATAAGCGCATCCCAAATAAGTGATCAAGGAAGGATGGTTGCGATTCCTGCAACACAAGCAGACTTGAACCCGACTGATACAGCCGAAGACCTTCGAACGCAATCCAAACAGATACCACGATTCCAACTTGCAGACATATGTAAGTCCATATGGATTTTTGGTTGTCTTGCATTTGTGGCTTATTTTTTCATCGTTAATCATTTGTTTCAAAAGCGCATGCTGAAAAAAAGGGTGGGAGAAACAGACACGGGAATTCCCATTTATGAAACGGATCATGTCAATGGACTGATTGGCTTGTTTCGACCTAAAATGTTAATAAGCTCCGAGGTGATCGGACAGCCAGAACGGGAGAAGTATGTCATTATGCACGAGAGCGAGCACTGCCGCGCGTTGGATAATTTATGGCTTCTTATCAAAAACATTTGTCTTGCACTGCAATGGTTTAATCCCTTTATGTGGATTGCATATTTTACCATTGCGGAGGATTGTGAGCTGGCATGTGACGACAGGGTCATTCAAAAGCTGTCGTTTCAGGAAAGAAAGCAATATGCAGAGCTTTTGCTGATGCTTTCCACTCAGAGGAAAAGCGTAGTGACCGCGTCCATGATGGCTCAAGAAGGGAGGAGTACCGTGAAAAAGAGAATTATGAGCATGTTCACCACAAAAAAAAGATTTCGATTCTCTTGGCTGATTCTTGTGATGCTTTCCATTACGGTGATTGTAAGCGTACATATTTCAGCGAAAGCAAATTTGAAAACTGCTTCCGTGATCCAGAACGAATCAATCAAGGAACCTTCGGTGGAGCCGCAGACAACGGAAATGCAGGCTGACATGTATAAGCTATATACGGAGGATGCAAGCATTCTTGCCAGTCAGGAAAGTGAGGAGCTGGAAGCCTGCTACTGTACGGAAGTCAACCGTGGAGGAAGTCATTTTTGGATTGATGAAAATGGTACCTTATGGGGGCAGGGCTATAACCAATATGGGGAGTTAAGGAGCTTTTCTGAATGGGGAAGCCGCTTCGTAGATCCAGTGAAAATTGCTGATGACGTAATTCACGTGGATTATTCAGGGGAATATTTTTTGATTTACCTGACGAGGGAGCATAAGCTATATGGGCTTGGAGGGAATGCTGCTGGCATTTTGGATGAGAATGCGCCGAACGATTATAATTGCGTATACATGCATGGCATTTCGGAACCCGCGTTATTAATGGAGAAGGTTGCATATGCAAGGTGCGGATATACTACCATTCTGGCATTGCTTCAAAACGGCGAGGTATGGCAGCTGGGGAATGATTTCTTCGCTCCCTTTTATGAAGAAACCTATGTGAAACCGCGACTTATTATGTCGGGTGCCAGATATGTCGCAAGCTGTTTTCACACGCACGCGGTCATTGATGAAAACAATGCATTATGGACATGGGGCTCTAATGAATTCGGGCAGTGCGGCATCAATGAAGCCTGTGATTGGGTGGATGCTCCTCGCAAGGTAATGGAAAATGTTTCCTTGGCGTGGCTTGGAAAAGCTGGCTTCTGTGACCAAGGCGCCATCGACAGAAAAGACATTCTGATCGTGAGACAAAAGGAAGGAAGCATATGGGGATGCGGCGAAGGCCTTAGTCGTGACCTTCAGGAGATCAGCTTGGAAGAGTATTATGAAGTTTCCCTCAAAGACATTAACTTTACCTGGACCAAGGAGGATATTGCAAGGTTCTTGGAGGGAAACCAGATTGATTATTATGAAAGCATAACCTATGAGAAGGGTTTGGATCTCTATCGCGCAAACCATAATAAATGGGTATTCATATTCGATGAAAAAGGCATTCTGGTACAAATCCGTAGTGACATTAATGATGAAATGATGGGACAGGTGAACCTGATCAATGGTGACGGATTGGAAAAGGTGGTGCAGGTCTACGGAAATCAGTATAAAAGAACGGACATATTGGAAAATTACTATGAAATCCAATATGATATGGGTGATTTTTCCTTTACTGTGTGTTTGTATTCTGATTTAGGCTGCGGGTGTTTTTATAAAACCAGAGAGGACCTTAAAATTGCAGAATAGGTATATAATTAAACTTGAATTCGGCACTTGCCGAATTCAAGTTAATACTATTTCAATACTTCGCCCGATAGTTTGCTTGAACAGACATATCCATGACACTTGATGAATTTGAAAATTATGTCCGTGATGCACACGAGAGATCGATGAATATGACGCGGCGAGGTTAGAGAAGCTCTCCTTTGACATATATGACAAATCCGACATTTTGATCGGAGCGATTGAAAGCTGCCGCGAGCGCATGGGGTATTATCCGGGAAGGGCGCTGGCGGACAAGATCTACTGCAACTGAGAGGACCTGGCGTTCTGCAAGTGGCACTGCATTCGCCATTCAGGTCCATCCCTTGTAAGAGGCCAAGGAAGGATGCTTCGGTTGACAAGAAAAGTGAATACGCTGACAATGCTGACTGCGTGGGAGTTGAAAGATTGTTTAATCTCGCAAATAGATACTATGTGCGGCCTCGGAAAGATCATGACGAAGTTGGACATTACGACCGCTGATCCATTGACCTGTCTATCCTGGTGATGAAGAAGGGTCGGATTGCGGCTCGTTCTTTGTGCCTGTTTTTCATGACAATCGTCTTGTTTCAGGCAAATTAATGCTTGATTTTTCATAGCTGGTCTCCGTTTAATGATTTGAATAATAGAAAGAATAAAAGTCCTTCTGTCATTCTTGATGAATGATGGAAGGATTTTATATTTTACAGAGTGGAGAACAATCGGAATTCCCTTTTTTTAGAATATATGGAAAAAGATTAAAAAAAGATTTGATTGAAGCCAACAAAATATGTGATGTTGCATGTGACGGAGAAAGATAAAAGAAAAATGTGTTTTTGAAAAAGTTTTGGTCAAATTTTTGGTCAAACGCCTTTTTTAGACTTTCTTAATGCTTATTTTATTGGGTTTTTATAGAATTTTTAGCACTCACCTCTTGACAGTGCTAATAATATATGTTATAACACAAGTAGAACAAAGGAAGGGAAAAAGATTTGAGGTATCCGAAAGGATCCGAGGATGGAATAACTCTTCCAATGCTCGGTAACAATAAAGGAATAGATAGTAAAAAGGAGGAATGACCTATGTTGTACCCGAGTATTTTTAATGAAAGTATTTTTGATGACCTGATGGACTTTGATTTCCCTGCATTCAAAGGATTTGGAGACGTAGACAAGAAGCTCTACGGAAAGCATGCAGCGCAGATGATGAAGACCGACGTGCACGAGCACGAGGACAAATATGAGGTGGACATTGATCTGCCAGGCTTTAAGAAGGATGAAATTACTCTGAATCTGGAGAATGGTTACCTGACCGTTACGGCGGCGAAGGGGCTTGACAAGGATGAGAAGGACAAGAAGGGTAAGCTCATCAGACAGGAGCGTTACGCCGGATCGATGCAGAGAAGCTTCTTTGTTGGCGAGAACCTCACCGAGGAAGATGTCAAGGCGAAATTTGAGGATGGCGTTTTGAAGCTTTGCATTCCTAAGAAGGAAGCGCCGAAGCTTCCTGAAAAGAAGACCATTATGATCGAAGGATAATAGGGTCGTAAGCATTGCGAGTACTAGAAGGGCCTCGTCGGAAGAAATTCCGGCGGGGCCTTTTTCGTCCTTAGGAAAATGGTAATGTGTCAGACAAGCTATTGCTGAAGGACCCAAGGATTTGGACTGATAAAATCTATAGCCTCGCGCGCAGGATGCTTCGATATAGAAGACCCGTGAGGGCTAGGAACAGGGCAATCGCGCAAAGGGTGATGATGTTGGCATAGGATGTAGGAAGCAGCATGGCAGGGAACATAGGGAGCAAAATGACAAGGATTCCAAGCATGCTTAGTCCCGTCGCTGCGCTTTGCTTTACAACCTCCACTTCACTTTCCCATTGGAATTTCGGGAATTTGACATTGCAAAACAGACCAAAGGTTACGGCAAACAGGATTGCCACGGCAGGAACGATGAGGAGCCACAGGCGCTCTATCAGGGTTGCGGAAACCGTAAAGAGCAGGATGAGCTCTGACATGAAGTAAAAGGGTGCCATGAACATTAGGCTGAACAGCAGCTTTGCCTGCATGATATCCTTGGTTGCAACGGGAAGGGTCTGCAGGATCCACCAGTTTTTCCCCTCAATGGAGAGTGAGGAGGCAGCTGGAGTCATGATACAAAACAGTAATCCCAAAATGAAGGGCAGGGCAGCATTGGCATTGACATCGATGGGCAGGTTACCTGCAGTGGCAAGGAGTGTCTTTGGATCAAAGAATGCCAGGGCAATCGTCATCACGAGGGCGAAAACAGGGCCGACAATCGTATTGGTAACATAGATTCCAGAGGAAAAATATCTCTTTGCCTCTTTGCGAACAAGGGCCATCAATAGGGTCTCGGAATGCATGGCTTTCATCTGGAACTCATGGTGCATGCTCGGCGGGAAGAGCTTCGCGGAGATCGCAAAGAAATTCTTTCCGATGAGGAGGGCGGTTAGGAGGAAAAGCACGGCAGAGCCTGCTCCATAGAGAAGGAAGCCGAGGATGTTTTCTCCTAAAAGGCAGGCCCCCCAGGTTTTTAAAAATGGGAAGGAGGTCTCCATTTTATCAAAGGTTCGCTGAGCCTCGAGGGACAAAGCTCTTGTAACTTCATCCGAGGATGCGTCTTTGCTAAAGAATTCCACCTTCATCGGTCCGGAACCACCGACATTCATGGAGGAGAAAACCATCGGCAATAGAAGCGAGGCAACGACAATGATTAGGACAAAAATGGTTTCTGTCAGTACCTTATGTCGATTGCGCGCTACCAGGGCAGCAACTGCAATGCCAAACCAGGCCATCAGGGCAGTCGGAAGGATCGGTAGGAGAAAAATCGCCAGCAACATATTCAGGTAAAATGCTGCGCCAGCTTTGTAGTAGATGGCGGACACCAAGAAGGTCGGAAGGATGATGATGGCACCAATCAGCAGGTTTTCCACATAGACATGCACCAGCCTTGCCGCAGCGATGGGGAAGCTCTTGATGGGCAGGGAGGAGAGGAGTGCCAGGTCCTTGTCACGATAGAGGGAGGACTTTGCCTTAAACAGCCCAAAGATCAGAAGAAAGATGCTGGCGAGCAGCGAATAAATCTCTGGGATTTTGTCACCGACGCCAAAGATCGCCATGGAATAGGCTGAAGCAGTCAGATAGCCCCCCAAGATTAGGACTACAATAAGGAGGACGATCGCCATAAAGGTTTTCTTCTTTTTCTCTGCAGGATCCTTGACGTGCCGAAGCACGTTCAGACCAAAAAGATTCAGTAATTCTAATTTTGTTAGTGTAATGAATTGTTTCATAGTTTGACTCCTTATGGAACGAAATTATTCGTTCACGGTCTCCATAAACAGGGCTTCCAACGAGGTTTGATCTTTTACGACCTCACTCATAAGACCGCTTGTGATCAGGTGGCCATCCTTGATAATGGCAACCTTGTTACAGAGCTTTTCTGCGACGTCAAGCACGTGCGTTGAAAAGAAAATGGCGCCGCCGCGTTTGGTGAGCTCTGCCATGATTTCCTTTAGGATAAAGGCGGCCTTCGGGTCGAGTCCAACAAAGGGTTCGTCCATGATGAGAAGCTTGGGATCGTGAAGCAGCGCGGAGATCAGTACCAGCTTTTGCTTCATGCCATGGGAGTAGGAGGAGATCAGGTCGCCTAAGGAGCTTGTGGTCTCGAAGCGATCTGCGTAATCCTTGATCCGCGCTTCGCGGTCAGCGGCGGAGATCATAAAGATGTCGGCGATAAAATTTAGGTACTGAATGCCCGTCATAAATTCGTAGATATCAGGGTTGTCAGGGACATAAGCAATGCGCCGTTTCACCTCCAGAGGGTCCTTTTGAATGTTGAGGCCATCGATGAAAACCTCGCCCTTATCAAAGGAATGAATTCCCGTGATGGCCTTTAGAAGTGTCGTCTTACCAGCGCCATTATGACCAATAAAGGCGTAAATATCGCCCTTTTCGATATGAAGGGAGATCTCTGAGATGCCCTTGGTCGTTCCTTGATAATGCTTTTCCAAATGATTAATCACTAACATAGTGTAAAACTCCTTTTCTGCTTTTCCGATTCAAATTTATGTGTCTTGCTCGATAGGTCTTATTTAGTATGTATCATGTGTATTGTTTACTATAATACAAATAATACTATGGGGCGAAGAATTTGTCAAGAGGGATTGCTTATTTTTTGTTTCGTTCATTGCTTTTTTCAGGAGGGTCACATATAATGAAAATAGCGGCAAAGGGTTCGGAAAGGGCACAGTTCGCAAAATGATTAGGGTTTGGGAGTGGAAGCATGGACGATTCAAAGGAAATGGCTGAGGAAGCATCGAAAGAAATAAAAAAAGAAGCATTAGGGAAGGAGTCTAAAGAAAAAGACTCCAAGGTGAATTTGCAAAAGAGGGTGGAGGAGGCACTGTCCTGCCTATTGATTGCGGCTGGAGCGCTGTTGGCGAGTTTCTCCGTCGTTTGTATTTTAATACCCAATGATGCCATTGATTATGGAACGGCGGGTATCGCAATCATACTAAGTAAGCTGACGAATTGGAACCTGTCCCTCTGTGTGGCAGGGGTCTTCTTTCCCTTTATCGTGGCAGGTTTCTTGATTTTGGGAAAGAAATTTGGCATCAAAGCCTTGCTCGGTTCAGCGGTTTATACTGTCGGCATCGCAATTTTTGAAAGGATTCCCTTCGAACTGAATACGGAGCATTTCCTTGCGGTGGTGTTCGGCGGAGCCATTCTTGGTGCGGGTCTGTCACTGATCTTGAAAAACGGCGGCTGCATCGATGGCTCGGAAATCTTTGCAAACATTGTCGTGAAAAAGCTATCCGATAAGACAGGAAAGAACTCCAGCATGACCTATCTGCTGATCGGCTTTAATGCCTGCGTGTACGCGGCAGTCTTCCTGTTAATCAATCGAAACGCCGCGCTGATGAGCCTTCTTGTTTATGTCGTTGCAACCTCCATCATCAATCACTTTACCGATAACTATGAGGCCATCAAGCAGGTTACCATTATCACGAAGGATCCTGATGAGCTTGTCAAGGCCATCAAAAAGGATCTCAACAAGACCTGTACCATCATGAATTCGTATGGCGCCATCGCCGGTGAGAACAAGACGCTCATCTGCTATGTCAACTACTTCGAATTGCCGAAGATGAAGGAGATCATTGCGAAACATAAGGGAACCTTCAGTACCGTTTCCACGATTGAGGAAATTTTGAGATAAGCCATTTCTGTGGTAGGATGTATTCTTCGATGACAGGTATAGAGTTATGTTAGGTATTTCTTCTGGGCCATGGTCAAAAGGAAGGCAATCGGGAAGGCAATGATCATGGACAGCAGGAACATGGTAAAGCCGGGACCTACATAGGCAATGCAGGTGATAAAGCTTGGGAAGGCGAAGGAGCTACACTGTGCCCCTGCATATCCTGCAATACCGCCGCCAACGGCACCTGCGATGCAGGCGGAGAGCATGGCGCGAGGCTTGCTCACGGTCACGCCAAAGAGCGCGGGCTCCGTTACGCCAAGGGCGCAGGATAGAGTTGCCTGGTAAGAAATATTGCGCTCCTGCTTATCCTTTGCAATGAGTGCCAGGGCGAGACAAGCGCCGCATTGGCCGTAAACTGCGCCGCCAAGAAGCGGCAGGATGGTGTCGAAGCCATTTGTCGCAATCGCATTGATGCAGACGGGAACGACGCTCCAGTGGGCACCGAGAAAGACCATCGGCTGGATGATAAAGCCCATAAAGATGCCTGCTGCGACAGGGTTCCAATAATAAAGGACATAAAAGATTTTTGTCAGAAGGTTGCCGATCCAGCCGCCCATGGGTCCAAAGAGCAGGAAGGTGACGGGAAGCACGATCACACAACAGATGAGTGGTTTTAAGAAGCCCTTGAGAGATTCTGGAAGGAATTTGTCACAGGGCTTTTCTACAAAGTACAAAAGTCCGACAGCGAGGATCACGGGGATCACGCTGGAATGGTAAATGGCTGGCTGAATCGGGAGACCTGCGAAGTTAAGCCCTTGATTGTTTTCCAAAATAGCGACAATGTCAGGGTAGAGCATGGCCACGGGAATCAATAGGGAAATAAACGGATCAGTTTTCCACTGCTTCGATGCCGTCAGGGCGAGGAAGAAGGGCAGGAAATAAAAGAATCCGTCAGAGCCTGCGTAGAAGACGGCATAAAGGCCGCTGTCTGGAGACAGCACGTGAAAATTTACGAGCAGTATCAGAATGCTCTTGATGATGCTGGCAGCGGTCAGACAGCCGATGATCGGCAGAAATAGTCCCGTAATCTGTTGAATAACCTTTTGATAGCCCTTGGGCTTTCTGTTGGACAAGGGATTGGTTTCAGGGGCATTCTTTGGGGCAACGGTTTTTAATTCATTTTTATTTTGTTTCATGATTCTTTTCCTTTTTGGTATGTAAATTGACATCGCGATGAATAGATTCGCGACAGGCGTTTATTTTTGTTTTTCCTCGTCGACATTGTTCCGAAAGGCATGATAGGCATGGACCAGGGTCTGGTAGCCTAATGCTTTTAGATCTTGATATTTTGCGTCGTAGCGGGCTTTTGTGTGCCGCCCTGTCAGCAGGGTGCGAAGACATTCCTGCGCATACAGGTCGATGACATGGAGGCTTTCGTCGGTGTTGATTGTTGGAAAGTACCAATAGGACCAAGAGAGGTCATTGTCCATGGAGCTTTCCAGTAGTTTTCGGTGGAAAACGCGGAGGAAGGCTTTGGCGGCCTTTTCTCCTGATAGTTCATTGCGATGTTGCCAGCGCTGTAGGGCTCTCGTCTTACGGCGCATTTTTTGTTTGATCTTTTTCACGGAGGCAGGCGCCACGTCGATCACGCCGGCTCTCAGCGAGAAACCAAGAAAAACGAAGCCCTCCCCGGGAGTGCGGTATTCCTCTTTTTTAGGATTGATGGACAATCCCTTAGCGGACAAAAAGGCGCGAATGGTTTCCACATGCTTCTGCACTTCTTCCAAGGTATCACCAAAAACAATAATGTCATCGCTGTAGCGGGCATAGGGGATTCCTTGATCAAAGAAGACCTGATCCATGTCACGCAGGTAAAGATTTGCGTAGAAGGAAGCCAGGGGCGTTCCCGCCATGATGCCCTTTTGCTCCATGATTATGGGAGCTTTTTCTGTATCCATTCCAACTGGAAAAGCGTCAGATGTGTTTGTCTCTGGATTGCCATAACTTCCTTTATGGCGGAATTTTCCGCTATCAATCACATAAGGTTCTGTCAGAAGAGCCTTAAGAAAGGTAAAAAGCTTGGGGTCTTCCTTCAGGACAGTTTCAAGCTCAGGCAAAAGCCGTTCCACGGGAATGGAATTAAAGTAGTTGCTGACATCAACCTTATACGAGTATTTCTGATAAAGGTTTGGTATCCGTAGGAGACTGCGGACGGCATCCTTAGCACTCCTTCCAGGACGGAAGGAATAAAGATTGTCACAAAACAAATCGTCATAGGTCCGCAATAGTAAATAGGTCAGGAGCTTTAGTACCATATTTTCGGCAGCAGGATAGGTATAGACGGTACGCTTCTTTTGGGTGCTCTGCTTACTAATGATTGATTTTCGTGGGAGAGGAAATCCCTGAGCTCCTATTTTTTCCACGTCATTTTGATCTAAGTGGAGATAATGCGGGTCTGGTGCATTGCAATCTTGTGCCATGACCAGGGATTTGATCAAGGCGCAGACGGGTAAATATCCCTGCGCGTCAAGAAATCCCCGCATTTGTCGCTCCGTGTCCTTGGGGCATGCGAGGGAGGTCTTGTAATCATAAAATTTTTCCCAGACCTTCGGCTGGGAGAGCTGTTCAAGCAAGGACATGTCATGATCCTCAAAAGGAATGGATTCGCATAAAAAAACAGGAAGAGAAATAGTTAAATTCAGGGAAATTCCCTGAATGTACGGGATCGTACGTAAGACGGTTGCCTGCGAAACTCTTAGTTGTCTTACGCCGGACCCATCACAGGCGCCAAGCGTTCTCTTCCTGTCTTTATTAAGATTATAAATTTAGGGCTTCCAAAGTACGCCGAATGACATAGGACTTTGTATTCCACCAGCCCTCATGGTTGTAATAAAACCGAAGGTAGGGTATGCCTTCCCTACGGCATTGGACGCGCGTAGATTCGGCGCTGCTAGTATCAGACATTAACTCAACCACCAAAGCCTTTTTCTCAGACGAGTCAGCCCAAAAGTTAATCAGGGTCGCGCGGCCACCGCGGATTTTTTCCGTTGTCACGCGATAGGAGGGGAAATTCTCCATGAAAATATCATAAAAATATTGGTCATAGCTTTTGCCGGAATTAAACTGATTCTCCTCCGCAGGCATCTCGGGACCCCAGGAATCGCCAGACAAAGGACGCTCCGTTGGACGGATGGTTGCGGCACTTCCAGTCTGGGGACGAGAAGCATTGGAAGAACTGGTTGCGTTAGCGCTGCTGGTTACATTATTCATGGCATTGGTAGCTTCCTTTGCCACGGACTGTGCAGTATCTTTGAACTGCTTAATCACTTCTTTGCCGGCAGAACCAAATAGCTTGTCTAAAAGTCCCATGAGTTGCCCTCCTTTGTAAATGGAATAATAGCATTGTTTTTGCTTAATCTGCCTTCATTATAATGAAAAGTTACAGGAAACACAAGCGCTATTTGTTTCTTATGCGGCGACGGTTTTCTTGTGATAAAGCAGGCAGAAGCCGAGTGCCAGAAGAATGGTTCCCACAATAATGGCAGCAATAATGATTGGAAGCGTGATGGGGAGCTCTACATAGCTGATAAAAACGCCGCCGAGATTGAACAGACTATGAATGATAAAGGTACTCAAAATGGAATTCGTACGAATCGCGATCAGGCAAAGAATGATACCGAGGACCATCGCATAGAAAAACCAAAGCGCCTGTCCATGAACCAAGCCGAAAAGGACGGAGGAAATCAGAATGCCCACCCATTTCGGAAGTGCTCGATTGAAGCGGCTAAGCATCAATCCGCGGAAGGTGAGCTCCTCGGAGAGGGGAGCGAGCAATCCCTTTGTGATCAACGAAACCCAGAGGGCTCCCTCCGTAATGAAGCTGGAAGATTCCGAATAATCAGCGATCCATGACTGCGGCATGAGGTTTAAAATGGCATTCAGAAAAAAGAACAGGCCAACCGAGAGAACTAAAACCGCAGGGATATATTTTGCAGGAAATGGTACGATCCGAGTTTCCTTCCAAAAGCTTTTTTTGCGGATGGCAAAAAAGACGATGAGGATAAAAACAAATAAGGAGACATAGAGGATGAACACGAGATTAATCTTCTGATAGATCAGTGCCTCAAGATAGGCGGTTAGCTCCTCCGCGTTAAAGGAAACACCGTTCGCGGCATCCTCAGCAACCTTCGCTGTCCCGTAATAAATCATAAGAACAAACGTAATCACATATTGTGCGAAGAAAAAGAGCCCAAAATACATCAGTCCGCTGACCAATGATAACAGGATATTCGGCTTCGCTTGATTAGGTTCTCTGTTTGGAAATTCTTTAATGTTTTCTGATAAATTATTTTCTGACATAGGAATGCTCCTTTCGTGGTGCTTTCTGTCGTTTTCTGTTTATTTATGAGGTACTGCAATGAGATAAACGGTTATTTGATTTGAGGATGTTATTTCCTATATTCTTAACTTACTTAGCAGGGAAAAAGTAGGGTCGCAGCGTTGCTTCCTGCAGGTCTTGGCCGATCACAATCAGGATCTCCTGACCAATGGGAACGCGCTGTGTGATGATATTCCCAGGCGTTGCATTTAGCTGGAGCCAATCACCCTCAGGCAGCGGTAGGTACCCTTTCATACGAAAGACGATGCCGAGATCCTTTGACTCGAAAATCTTCGTGACGGCATTTTGCAGCTCCTCCTGCGTGCATCTTACATGCATGAAAAAGAGGGAGGAGAAGGTCTTTTTGGGATCAAACCAAAGCTTTTCGTGATCCGCACGCACCCATCCACAGGTAGAGATGGAGGAAAAGTCTTCCTCCGTCAGGTCGTCCCAGGGCTTACAAAATACGATGGAGGCATCGGATAACATAGGATCTGAGGCGTGGGTGGATGGAGCCTGGGAAAACATAGCATCACAAGAAGAATGAACAGCAGGGAGAGAAAACCGCCGCGCGCATTTGAAGGCTTCCATGATGCGATTTAAATGAGTAACCGTGTTTTGCATGGCCTGAGGTTGGGCTTCCTGCGTTTTGCTCAGCAGGATTTTCCCTGCGTTGGCCGATTGCGACACCATGAGGTATTCCTCCTGACGGGACATGGTCGCATCCATGTTGGCGTCTACTATGGTAATGATGTTGCCGACCTCGTACCAGGTGTCAATGGGTTCGTCGTGCAGAACGTCAAAGAAAGCATCGACGTCATAAATGCCAGAGGGCTCTACGAGAATGCGGTTGAAGCCTCGCATGGCCATGGAAATTAGCTTAGTGCGAAACCTCCGCTTCCAATCCGTCACGACGCTACCGCCCACGATCTGTTCCACGTCAATCCTGTCTCCGAGAAGATCCTGAAGCATCAGCATGTCTATATTGACGGCTCCAAAATCATTTTCGATGATGCCGACGTGAAAGCCCTGAGAAACAAGGTATTCTGCATATTTTTTCAGAAAGGTGGTCTTACCAGAACCTAAGAAACCGGTGACCAAGTCGATCTGGATCATGGCGTTGCTCCTTTTGAAATATTGATGAATTATGGTTATTTGATATTGTAGCATTCTTTCGTTTCCTTTTCCATGGTTTTTTGATATAATCAAGTCTGAGAATTATGAAATAATTCTCAGATCCCGAACGAAGAGAGGGACGTGCCGAAGGGCACGCCATAAAAGTCT
>SVFO01000026.1:11338-40695 GCA_015056795.1 Lachnospiraceae bacterium | reverse complement strand
AAGTCTGAGAATTATGAAATAATTCTCAGATCCCGAACGAAGAGAGGGACGTGCCGAAGGGCACGCCATAAAAGTCTGAGAATTATGAAATAATTCTCAGATCCCGAACGAAGAGAGGGACGTGCCGAAGGGCACGCCATAAAAGTCTGAGAATTATGAAATCATTTTCTGATCCCGAATGAAGAGAGTGACGTGCCAGAAGGCACGCCCCAAAAATGAAAAAGGAAGCGTGGAAAGCATAGGATGAAAAAAGGAATTTGGAGGCCTCTGCTGCTGGCATGTCTGTGCGTTGGACTCGCGGCGTGCTCTGAGGATGCGGGCGTGGAAGAGATATTGTCGGCTGAGCCCATTATTGCCGAGGTGAGTCAGGCCAGCGAAGAACAAGGAAGCGAGGCAGCAGGGCAGCAGGAAAGCAGCCAGGCGGCAAACCAGCAAGAAAGTAACAAAGCAACAAGCGCGCAGGAAAACAACGAGGCAACAACGCAGGCGAAGGATACCGAGGAGACGAAGGCTGGTAACCAAACGGAAGGTCAGGTAGAAAAGCAAACGGATACAAATGGTAATTCGAATGGCGGGAGCGGACAAGCTGCAAATGATAACCAGGGCGTGGTTCGGACGGGCGGTAAGCTTGTCGTCATTGATGCGGGGCATCAGAAAAAGGGCAATTATGAGAAGGAGCCGGACGGTCCCGGTTCTTCAACAATGAAGGCGAAGGTTTCCTCGGGTACGACGGGGCGGTTTACGGGGCTTACGGAATATGAACTAAACCTGATTGTAGCAAAAAAGCTGGAGGCAATTTTGCTGGATCGTGGGTATGACGTGATCATGGTGCGTGAGACGCATGACGTCAATATTAGTAACAGTGAGCGTGCAGCCGTGGCGAATGATGCAAAAGCTGACGCGTTTGTCAGAATTCATGCAAATGGATCGGAGGATAGCTCCGTGAACGGCGCAGAGACCATTTGCCAAACAAAGAATAATCCCTATAATGCCGCGCTGTATCAGCAGAGTAAGGACCTGTCCGTTGCCATTTTGGATGCCCTCTGTGCGGAGTGCGGCTGTAAAAAGCGTAAGGTTTGGGAGACGGATACCATGAGCGGCATCAACTGGTGTCAGGTTCCTGTGACGATCGTGGAAATGGGCTATATGACCAATGAGACGGAGGACAGGCTCATGGCCACGGAGGACTATCAGGACAAAATCGCAAAGGGCATTGCGGACGGCATCGATGTCTATTTCCAGGGGCGTTAGGACATGAGGAGCTTTCAGGGTGGCATGAAAAGCAGAAATCATGCTTTTTGTTTGGCTTCTTTGGCTTCCATTATTACGGGAAACTCGATTTCAGGCGTGGGGGCGGTTCCAGACCTTGCTGGGCTGGGCCTTGGCGGTGGGCGTGCGGAGCAGGAGGTTGATGAGGGCTTTTCCATTCCATGGGATGAGGGGCCAAAAGTAGCTGTATCCGCCAAAGGTTGGCGTGGTTACTATCGAGAGGAACACGAGGCCGAGCCCTATCCAGAAGCCAGGGACACCGCCGAAAAAGATGCAAAGAATCAGGAACATGCGATAGAGCCGCAGCGCATCAGACAGCTCCACACAGGAGACGGAAATGGTTGCAAGAAGCGTGATGCCTCCGTAGAACAAAACCTCCGAGGTACTCCAATGCAAACTGACAGCCATGTCACCTATTAGCAAGCCGCCGACAATGGAGAGGGCTCCCGAGAAGCGGTCAGAGCTTAGGGACGCGGAGTATTGGAACATGGCAAGAAAAAATTCCACGACCAAAACATAAAAGAACAGATGACCTCTGGTGGGAATTTCCGTGGCGACCAACTGGAGCCTTTGAGCCAGCTGGGGGTAGTATGCCGTGATCAGTAGAAACAGCGGCAAAAATAAAAGTGCGACGGGAATGCACAGGAAGCGGATGAATCGCAGATAGGTGCCCACCAGAGGATTTTTATAGTAATCCTCCGCCGTCTGCGTGAAGTGAAAGATGGTGCAGGGAAGCACCAGCACCATTGGCGTGTTGTCCACCAGAACTAAAACATACCCCTCCGCAAGATAACTGGCAGCGACATCTGGTCGTTCCGTCATTTGTAGACTTGGCAGGGGATTGAAGAAGCGGCGCTTTACGAGGAGCTCTTCAAGGCTTTTGGCACCCATGGTAAGGGCAGTCACCTTAAGACTGTCTATTTTTTTGGAGATTTTTTGCACAAGCTCTGGATCACAACGATCCTCCAGATAAGCGACGCACACATCCGTTTTTCCTGCCTGTCCAACGGTATGCATCTCAAACACAAGGCGTGGGGAGCGAATTCTGCGACGAATTAGATTGGCGTTGGTCAGAAGGATTTCGATAAACCCGTCCCTTGCACCGCGCGTCATCTTTTCCAGCGCAGGCTCCTCCACACTGCGGGAGTGATAGGCGCGGGTATCCAAAATTACGGCCTCAGCAAACCCATCAACGAAAAGCACGGAATTACCGCTGGTAAGCTTGTCCAGGATGGAGGGGAACTCCGTGGCATAACTGATTTGCGCGATACCAACGCGCGATTCCACATAGGCGTGGAGAGGGGAGGCGCAGTTATCTGGATTTGTGTCATGAAGAATGGAGGTGCAGGTATTTGGACTTAAGGCATGAGAGGAAGTCGCCTTGTGATTTGAAGAGCTGCCTTCTGTGCATTGAGAGTTAGGGCTCGTCAGCTGTGGCAGATTATTTTGATCTCCCTCTGTTCCCTGCAATGCACCAAACATTTTCTCTAGCAATTCAGATACGCAAAAGCCGTTCAGCCCAATCCAATAGGCCTTCGTCTGACCTAAGAGCAGATCCCTTGTCATGAGGTCGAAGCTGCGCCCTAACGGCAACAGGGTATGCAGCGTTGAGATATTTTCCGAAAGTCGCTGATCAACATAGGCTCCCTTTGGAGATTGGCATTCCTTGACAGGGGAATGACTTGGACTTTGCTTTTGGTTTTCCATGGATGGCACCTCTCATTAAACTATGGAATACAACGGATCTTTTGAAGATCATATTTCTCCTTAGGATGCCCATGCTTGCCAGATTTATGCGAACGAATAAAAATCCTATGCAAACGGGAAAAAGCGTGATACTATGGTAGGGAAAGGTTGGCAGCTGCCGACCAAATTCTTTAGGGTATTTTGGAAGTAGTAATCATGAGAAGCTTTTTGCAGTTTTTGAAGAAGGAAATGGTACTGACGCTGGCAACGATTTTGGCGATTCTGTCAGCATTTTTGATTCCGCCAGATGCGGAGTATGTTGGCTATGTGGATTTTCGGACGCTGGGTCTGCTCTTTTGCCTGATGGCAGTCATGGGAGGCTTTCAGCGGCTCGGTTTTTTTCGAAGGATTGCGCAAGGGATGCTGAGGAAGGTGGGAACGGATAGTACGCGCGTCATCTTAGTGCTGGTGTTTCTGGCATTTTTCTTTAGCATGTTGATTACGAATGACGTGGGACTGATCACGTTTGTTCCCTTTACGTTTACCGTTTTGGAGCTTTTGGGCGAGGAAGTGAGAGATCGTCTGGTGATTCCCGTGGTGGTACTCGAGACACTCGGAGCGAATCTTGGAAGCATGCTGACGCCGATTGGCAATCCGCAGAACCTTTATTTATATGGCAAGGCAGGCTTAAGCCTGGGTGGTTTTTTGCTGCTCATGCTGCCGCTGACAAGTCTTGCGGGGATTCTGTTAGTGATCTGGGCGGTCATGGCCTCCCAACGCCGCAGCGCAAAGAAGCTGGCAGGCAAGACGGAGACTGCGAAGCCTGAAAAGGATTTCATAACGGAGAAGGACAAACCGCAGCTGGATAAAAAGAAAAGCGAAAGTGCGAAAGAAAATTTGGAAAGTGCGTTTGCGCAGAAGGAGGCGGAAGGCTCTGGCGTGACAGGCTGGAAAAAAACCTTTTTGCTGTCACTCTATGGCATCCTGTTTTTGCTGAGCTTACTTACGGTTGCTAATGTATTGCCCTTTGAGGTGACGCTTGGGATCACGCTGGTGTGCGTATGCATTTTTGACTGGAAGACGCTGAAAAAGGTCGATTATTTTCTGCTTCTTACCTTTATCGCGTTCTTTGTCTTTATTGGAAACATGGGCAGGATTCCCGCCTTCGCGAATTTCCTGGCGAGCGTCGTGGAGGGAAGGGAGGTTCCCGTGGCCATTCTTGCAAGCCAGGTCATCAGTAACGTCCCTGCGGCCTTGCTGTTGTCTGGCTTTTCGCAGAATGTTACTTCGCTCATCATTGGCGTGAATCTTGGAGGCATGGGAACGCTGATTGCGTCCATGGCGAGCCTGATTTCGTATAAGTACGTAGCGAGGCTTGTGCCTGATCAAAAGGGGAAATATCTAGGGTATTTTACCATGACGAATCTTTGCTTTTTGACGGTGCTCCTTCTGGGGTATTATGGGATGAAGCTGTTGGGTGTTTATTAGAGGGGAGGAAAAAGAGGATGCAATATACTTACCCACAGGGAAAGCATATGGCGCTGACCTTTAGCTATGATGACGGACAGTGCTTTGACAGGCAGTTGGTGGAGATCTTTAATAAGTATGGCATGAAGGGCACGTTTCACTTAAATTCTGGAAGACTTGGAAGCGCGGGGCATCATGGCGCGTTTGTGAATCAGGAGGAGCTTCGGGAGCTTTATGCGGGGCACGAGGTGGCTTGCCATGGCGTGGAGCATAAGGATCCGTTGCTTTTGACGGAGCAAGAGCTTTTGGCGGAGTTTTATGAGGACCGAAAGACCTTGGAGGAGCTAACGGGTGGCTTGGTGCAGGGGCTTTCGTATGCCTATGGTCGATATAATGAGATGACGAAGCGTGTGGCACAGACGGTGGGGTTAAAGTATTCCCGCACGGTTTGCAGTACGCAGAATTTTCCAGTTCCCGGGGACTTTTTGGAGTGGCATCCTACCTGTCATCACAGCGATCCGAAGCTGATGCAGTTGGGACAGGATTTTTTGAATTCTCCGCCACATCGTACGATGCCCCTGATGTATGTCTGGGGACACAGCTATGAGTTTGATCGGGACAGTACCTGGGGACTGATTGAGGAGTTTTGTAAGATGATGTCTAGGCGTGAGGACATTTGGTATGCGACAAATTTAGGGATTTGTAATTATGTCAATGCGGTGCGGAGCCTGGAGTATTCTGCGGACGGGAAGAAGGTTTACAATCCTTCGGTGACGACGGTTTGGATGAAGGATGGGGAGAGGCTGCTTGCGGCTGAAGCAGGGAAAGTCACCTTGATTCATTGAGTATAAGAAATAAAAGTGCTTTTTCGAATGACATAGCGATAAATAATGGTTGCGAAACTCCGAAAGCTTAGAAAAAGTAGAAAGATAAAATATACGAAGTGTAAGCTTGGGCAGAAAAACTGAGGAGGAAATGCGAGATGGTCATGAATGACATGATGGCAATGGGAGATGAAGCTTACAAGGCAGCGAAGGAGCTGCTGGAGGAAGCGAAGCTGAAGAAGGGCGACCTGTTGGTGGTTGGATGCTCGACCAGTGAGGTGGGCGGTGCGACCATTGGAACATTTTCCAGCCCGGAGCTTGCGGAGATGGTTTTTGGCGGCATCTATCAGGCAACCGAGGAGGCTGAGGTTTTCCTCGTGGCGCAGTGCTGTGAGCATCTAAACCGTGCATTGATTTTGGAACGAGAGGCTGCAGAAAAATATGGCTATGAGATCGTGAACGTGGTTCCTCAGCCTAAGGCTGGCGGTTCCTTCGCGACGGCAGCCTATAATTCCTTCGAGGATCCCGTGGCCGTCGAGCACGTCAAGGCGCATGCTGGCATGGACATTGGAGATACCTTGATCGGCATGCATTTGCGTGATGTTGCCGTTCCCGTGCGCATCCGCACCACGGAGATTGGAGACGCGCATGTTGTCTGCGCCAGAACCAGGGCGAAATATATTGGAGGCTCGCGCGCGATCTATGTGGAAGAGGCATGATAAGGCTGGAGGAGATAGAAAGAATTCCCTCATCCGTCAGCCTTCGGCTGACACCTTCCCCCAGAGGGGGAAGGCTTTTTTTATGGTATGTCGGTTTTGTGTTAACGGTTAGAGGGAATGAGTTTGCCTTAAGGATGTCTCGACCTGCTTTGCCAGTGCAATCGAGAGGAGGGGAGGAACGGCATTGCCGATCTCCAGGTTCTTGCGGGAGCGGCTCCCGTAAAATTTATAATCATCTGGGAAGCTCTGAAGTCTTGCGCCCTCACGGGTTGTCAGAGAACGAGAATCTCTGGGGTGGATGCAACGGGACGAAGAGGGTGTTGCGAAGTTCCGCGTCATGGTCGGCGCGGGCTTTTTCCACCACATCTTAGCGTAGGTGTTGCCATAGCCACTGGTCGGACGAAGCTCCTCGGGAAGATCCTCCTTGGAACCACCATCAGGCAAGGCTTCCATGATGGCACGAAGGTGCTCGCCATTCTTCGGTGCTACAAATTCCTCCAAGGTAGCACTATTTTCTCTCATAAATCTTTGATAATCATTCTTGGGCTTTCGCGTATATTTCGTTGCGCTGCCGCCGCTGGGAATCTTGGGGAGGTCCGATAGGGCATCCTCCAGCGTCACATAGGGGAGAAGTCCCTTCTCCTCGCCATGTGTCGGCGCGGGATATTCGAAAACATTCTTTTCACGCATGCCAACCAAAATCACGCGTTCCCGATACTGGGGCACGCCATAATCCACGGCATTTAACAGCTGACTTTTTACCTCATAGCCGAGCCCACGAAAGCGCTTCTTGATCACCTCGATCAGCTTTCCGCCTTGCATGCTAAGAAGTCCTGAAACATTTTCAAACAAGAAGATCTTAGGCTTTACGATGGAAAGAATTCTGCAGTATTCCTCGAAGAGCCATGCCCTGTCATCCATCTGGCGTTTGCCGAGCGTGGAATAGGATTGGCAGGGAGGACCACCGACAAGAACGTCAATGGTTTTTCCGCCCGTGGCCTTTTGAATTCGTTCTTCCGTCAAATTTCGGATGTCGTCATTGATCATGTTGACGCCAGGATGGTTCAAGGTATAGGCCGTGGCAATGTCCTTTTCATATTCATTTGCAAAAAGAATCCGAAAGTGATTGTTATGCGCGAAGCCGTAGCTTAACCCGCCAACACCGGCGAAGAGGTCAATTACGTTATATTTCGTCATGGAAGGGTATTCTCCGATCTTGTCGCCGCGAATTCGCTGCGGTAAATTTTCAAGTCATAAGTGTGAAAGAAAGCGATTATTCTAAACCTGCGGCCTCCTTGATGAGTCCCATGATCGTTGCAACGGAGTCCATCTGGCTGCTGGCAGACATGGTGTCCACGTAGGTCTGACGATTCTGATACAGATCCTGAACTGCGGCCGTGAGAGCCTTGGTTGTCAGGTCATCCTCCTCAATGACAACGGAGAAGCCTTGTTCCTTGAAGGAAGCGGCGTTGAGCAGCTGGTCTCCGCGGCTTACCTCGGCGGGAAGAGGAATCAGAATGTTGGGCTTTTTCAGCGCCAAAATCTCGCAGATGGCATTTGCACCAGCCCTGGAAATCACGAGGTCAGCGGCTGCAAAGAGATCCTTGAGCTCAGCCTTGACATATTCAAATTGCTTATAGCCGACCTGATCCAGCAGGAGGTTATCCACCTTATCCTTGCCGCAGAGGTGCACGATCTGGAAATCCTTTAAGAGCTCAGGAAGCGCTGAGCGCACCGCTTGATTGACGTTGGCCGAGCCAAGGCTTCCGCCCATGACAAGGATCACGGGCTTATTTGCCGTAAAGCCACAGAGATTTAGGCCTGCGATGGGGTTTCCCTCCGCCAACTCCTTTCGGATGGGGGAGCCTGTAAGAACGGCCTTTCCCTCGGGCAAGGTCTTTAGGGTCTCAGGGAAGTTACAGCACACCTTTTTTGCCACGGGAATGCAAAGCTTATTTGCAAGCCCGGGCGTTACGTCACTCTCGTGAATGATGCAGGGAATCTTTAAAGAGGCAGCGGCCCTGACAACGGGTACGCTGACAAATCCGCCCTTGGAGAAAACCACGTCAGGCTGGAATTCCTTGAGGATTTTCTTGGCCTCAAAAAAACCCTTCATGACACGAAAGGGGTCAGAAAAGTTCTTGGGATCTAGGTATCTGCGGAATTTTCCCGTGGCGATGCCTTGATATGGGATGTCAAAATCCGCGATCAGCTTTTTCTCGATGCCTTCATAGGAACCGATATACATAATTTCAAAGCCTGCTTCCTTTAGGGAAGGGAGCAGGGCAAGGTTAGGCGTTACGTGACCTGCCGTACCGCCGCCCGTCAGAACAATCTTTTTCATGCTTTTGCCCTCGAGCTACTTCATTTTAATCATAATATTTTATGTTAAAAACGTGGTTTACTGCATTTTCTCCAAGGCTCTCGCCAGCTGATCAGGGCAGGAGGTCGGCTTAATGCCGCAGGTGATGCCCTTTAAGCGACGAATGGCTTCTTCGACGGGCATACCCTTTACGAGGGCGCTGATGCCCTTGGTGTTGCCGTTGCATCCGCCAATAAACTGAACGGATTCGATGATGCCGTCCTTTACGTCTATATTAATTGCCTGGGAACAGGTACCATGTGTCTGATAAGTCATTTTCTATCCTCCATCGTATTTATTGTACATCATTATATGTTACTTTGGCAGAAAAAGCAACATGCGCAAAAATGGATCAGCAGAGTGACTGGCCGTTCATGGAGATGGCAGAGCAGTTCTCCAGATCATAGGCGGACAGGACCTTGGGGGCATAGCCTTCGGAGATGGCGGCCTGAAGGTGATTGAAGATAACGTCCCTGGCGCCTCTTGCAAACAGAATGGCTGGCGATCCAGGTAAAAGCTGCTCTTCGCGGGCGCAGGGGCGAAGGTCGCGGCAGTCCTTTGGATGATCTGTTGTTTCCAAAAGCTCCAGGGATACATGGTCAAAGGAAATGTCTTGAATGCATCGGGAGTCTTCTCCGTAAAGCATGATGCCGTTCTCTCCCCTGCAAAGGATGTTGCGGAAGGTCACGTTCCTGATGCACCCAAGACGCGTGTCCTCGCGGCGCTTCACGGCAGTCAGGGCGATGGGCTCAGCCTCTCCCCACCAGAAAGGCTTTGCAAAGGCCCGCGTCTCAATGGTCAGATCAGAGAACAGGAGGTTTTCCATGCAGCCCTGATCCCTGAGCATCAAGGAGATGCCGCGATTCGAGTGCGAAATCGTGCAGCCCCTGACAATGATGTTGCGGAAGGGAGCCTCGCTTTCCGTGCCAAATTTTATGGCAGCACTGGTGGAAATGATGGTGCAGTTTGATACGGTGATATTCTCGCAGGGGCCATATTGCATGGCGCCAGCGGTATTTTTAAAAACAATGCCGTCATCCGCGGTTTCCAGGTGACAATTGCAGATGCGTACGTTCTGACAGTGATCGGGATCAATGCCGTCGCAGTTGGCAAGCTTCAGATTGTTCAGGATGCGGATGCCATCGATCAGGACGTCGTTGCAGCCGACAAGGTGCGTAGTCCAAAAGGCACTGCGCTGGAGCGTGACCTCCCGTATGGTGAGATGTGTGACATGCTCCAAAAAGAGCAGGGGAACTCTGGGATAAAAGCTTCCGTCAATATGCCAATGGGTAATGTTTCCGTAGAAGATTTCCTCATTTCCGTCGATGCGGCCACTGCCAGTTATGGAAATATATTCACTGTCCTTGGCGTATAGGAAAAACAGGGTGGGCTGACCTGAATAGGTGCAGTCCGCATAGGAGGGAACGGAAATGTCAGCGGGTCTTGCCGCCTTTTCCTGAAACAAATTAAAATCCTCCAGGCAGTCGCTGGCCTTCAAGGTCGCTCCCATTTCCAGATGCAGTTCGGTAAAGGAGCGCAAAACAAGCGTTCCAGACCGATAGGTTTTGCCGCCCTGAAGGATGATCCTGCCGCCTCCATTCTTATGACAGGCATCCATGCAGGCCTGAAGGGCAAAGGTGTCGTTGTGGGTGCCGTCGCCTACGGCGCCATAGTTTTCAGGATAGAAATTCATGCTGATATCCTCTCGTAAATTTATGTTTGGACGTTACTTTTCTATCTTAAGCTTGAATGGATGCGAAAGTCAATGAAAAATGGGATTCTTTTCGTGAAAGTCCTTTTCCTTCATGGAATTTCGTAGTATATTAAACATGATTGAATTAAATTTTACGATGGTTCAGAACCAGTTGAGAGAGGAGTCAGTCATATGATTCAGAATCCCATTCTAAAGGGCTTTTGCCCAGATCCCAGCATCATTCGCGCGGGAGAGGATTATTATATTGCCACGTCTACCTTTGAGTGGTGGCCAGGGGTGCGGTTGTTTCATTCCAGGGATTTAAAAAACTGGGAGCAAATTCCTTCGCCCCTTCGCAGAAAAAGTCAGCTGGACATGACGGGGAACCCTCCCTCAGGTGGCATCTGGGCACCATGCTTAAGCTATGATGGGAAGAGGTTTTATTTAGTCTATACGGACGTGAAATCCAAGAAGGGGATGTTTTACAATACCCATAATTATGTGGTGACTGCGGAGGATATCTACGGGGAATGGTCCGAGCCAGTTTATCTCAACAGCATTGGCTTCGACCCCTCCTTATTTCATGACGTCGACGGCCGTAAGTACCTCGTGAACATGCTGTTTAAGTTCAAGGGGATCCTTGTGCAGGAGGTGGATCCGAATACCTTTGCACCGATCGGTGAGCAGAAAATGGTCTATCAGGGATCGGGACTTCGGTGTACGGAGGGACCGCATATGTACCATATTGGCGACTGGTATTATATCATTGTGGCGGAGGGGGGAACGGGGTATGAGCATTGTGTGACCATGGCCAGGGCAAGAAGCATCTGGGGACCCTTTGAGACGGCACCTGAGAACCCAATTTTAACCTCTGATCGGGAAGATCCATTGGCTTTACAGAAATGCGGGCATGCTGACATTGTGGAGACGCAGGCGGGAGAGTGGTATCTGGTGCATCTCGCCTCCAGACCAGTGGGCGGACATAAGTGGTGTACCCTTGGACGGGAGACGGCCATTCAGAGGATGGCCTGGGACGAGGATGGGTGGCTCAGGCTTGCAGGAGGTGGAAACTATGCCAGATCGGAGGCGGAGGAGCCCCGACGGGAAGCAGGAGCTTTGCTGGGCAAAGACAAATGGCCGAAGGAGGAGGACAAAGGATTTCAGGATGATTTTACTGGGGAGGCCTTGTCCGTGCGGTATTCTTCCCCGAGATGCAGCTATGAGGAATTTACGGAGCTTCGCCCGAGGGAGGGCATCCTTAGGATTCGTGGTCAGGAATATATGAATTCCAACCATCATGTTTCGCTTCTGGCAGTTCGTCAGCAGAGCATTATTTGCACGGCGGAAACCTGTGTGGAATTTGAACCAGAGAGCTTCTTGCAGATGGCAGGCCTTAGTTACATGTATGACTCCCTGAATTTCTTTCTTTTTGGAAAGACCCTGACGGATGACGGGAAGTCTGTGCTTACGCTGATTCGCTGTGACCGCGGCGCTGACGAGGCAGTCACGGAGCCCATTGCCTTGCCAGAGAAGGGGTGCGTTTTCCTTAGGGCGCAGGTATACGAGGAGGGCACGCTGGTCCGATTCTTCTATCGCATCGGGGAAGGAGACTGGAAGCAGGCGGGAGAGAGTTATTCCACGGAGATTTTGACGGATGAGTACTGCCGCGGCTTTACGGGCGCTCATTTCGGTCTGTATGTTCATGACATGGTACGCATGGGAAAATGCGCGGAATTCCAGTATTTTTCCGTAAAGGCATAGGTTTTACGCGGGAGGGGAAGGACGGGCGAGGAAAATTGATAACCAACGTAAGGGTTTGTTTTAAGACGCAGGATAGCCTTTTACAAAAGCTGATGGATGCAGCTGAGGAAAAATCCCTTCGAAACCTAAAGGATTTTGCGGGGCGCACGGTACTGATTGAGGGCGGCGGTTATGAGAAAATCTGGCTGGAGACCCAGCCCATGGGCGGAGAAATGTACGCCAAGAGGAACATGGAGGCAGCGCTGAATAATCAGCTGCTTTTTATGGAATATGCACGCGAGGATGGAAGAATGCCAGGCAGCATTGCGATGGAGCATGGCAGGATCACGCCTCAGTTCAATAAATTTCAGGGCTTTTGCTTTCCAGCGCCTGCGCTGAATATGTATTATCTCATGGGACGCGATCCCTATTATTTGGAGCTTTTGTATCAAACGCTGGAGCGATTCGACGCATATCTTTGGCGAGTGCGGGACAGCGACGGTGATGGATGCTTGGAATCCTGGTGCAAGTATGACACGGGAGAGGATCATGCCCTGCGCTATGGAGACGCGCCTGACTGGTGGACGGAGGAGAAGCCTCCGACGGACAAGGAAGTGGTCCCCATGGCATCCATTGATTTTATGAGTTATTCCTTTTCTGCCAGGGATACCTTGGCAAAGATCAGCCGCATTCAGGGGCAGCCTGAGCGGGAGGCTGCGTGGAGAAGCAAAGCGGAGCAGGTGCGCCAAAGAATCAGTGCCTATCTGTGGAACGATGAAGTGGGGGCATGTCTGGACAGGGACAAGAGACATGCGTGGCTGCCGACCCTGACACATAACAGCCTGCGCGCCATGTACTGGGGAAGCCTGACCAAGGCTCAGGCAGATCGGTTTGTCAGGGAGCACCTCTTAAATCCAAAGGAATTCTGGACGAGGATGCCGCTGCCCTCCGTTGCGGTAAGCGATCCATTGTTTCGGAACGTGACGACGAATGATTGGAGCGGTCAGCCCCAGGCGCTGACCTATCAGAGGGCCATTCGCGCCTTGGAGAATTATGGATATGACTGGCTGATCCCTGTCCTTGGAAGAAGGCTTTGTGAGGCCATCGGTGAGGCTTGCGTTTTTGTTCAACAATATGACCCCTTCACAGGACGTCCCTCGAAGATTTCCTTGGCGGACGAACAGGATGGCTATGGACCTGCCATGCTCTCCGTGATGGAGTATCTTGCAAGATGTCACGGCGTTCACATCGAGGGGGAAGAGGTCTTCTGGGGAGCTTATGGGGGAGCGCCCTGCACCTATTGTCAGGAATGGGGGGAATATGAGTATTCGCTGGAATGTGACGGAAAGCATGCCGTGCTTTCTGTTAATGGAAGGATCGTTTTGGAGGCTGACGCAGGCTACCGATATGTCACCGACCTGGAGGGTGCGCTCCTGCGAAAGCATCCCCTGAAATAAGGGTCATCGGGAGGAAGAAAGAGGTTCCAATCCGTCCCCTCGAGGAAATGGAATGCTTTACTTAATGACGTCGAGCTCACGCGGTAAAGGCTTGTGAGCATGTGATTGGAGGTAGGGACGTGAAGATTGTACTATTGGAGAGAAACAGTGCGGGAACGGACATTTCCGTGGATTGCTTTGGGGAATTTGGCGAGGTTACGGCATATGCGAATACGGTGACGGAGCAGGAGGTTGCCGAGAGAGTGGGGGACGCGGACATTATCGTTTGCAATAAGTCGCCCATGCGGGAGAGTACCCTGAAAAATTGTCCGAACGTAAGGCTCATCTGCGAGCTTGCAACGGGCTTTGACAACTGTGATTTGGCATATTGCAAGTCCAGGGGAATTCAGGTGCGAAATGTCGTGGATTATTCCACGGGCATGGTCGCCCAGCATACCTTTACGCTGGCGCTGGCACTGTCGCAGAAGCTCACGCATTATGACAATTACGTAAAATCGGGAGCCTACTCTGCCCAGGATCGGTTTTCTAATTTCGACATTCCCTTTTATGAGCTCGAGGGGAAGACCTGGGGCATCGTCGGCATGGGAAACATCGGGCGACGCGTGGCAAAGCTCGCGACGGCCTTTGGCTGTAGGGTGATTTTTACCTCCATCACGGGCAAGAGCACCTGCACGGACTATCCTCGGGTGGACAAGGACACCCTTCTTGCCGAGAGCGATTTCCTTTCCCTGCATTGTCCGCTGAGTGACCTTTCGAGAAATTACATTGACGCGGCGGCGCTGAAGAAGATGAAGAAGACGGCTTATTTGATCAACGTGGCGCGTGGCCCCGTGGTAAATAATCCAGACTTATATGAGGCGCTCATGAACGGGGAAATTACGGCAGCAGGCCTGGACGTACTCGAGAAGGAGCCTCTGCAGGAGTCCAATCCCCTGTCGAAGATCAAGGACAGCACGAAGCTGATCATCACGCCGCATCTTGCCTGGGCCAGCGTCGAGGCGAGAATGCGCTGCGTAAAGGGCGTCTATGAAAATATCAGGACCTTCCTCGCAGGCGAGGACAGGAATGTCGTGAATCCATGACGGACACGGCGGAAACAAAAGTGCCCGCATAACAGACAAAGCGGATTTCATCATGGAAAGGCAGGAATGGAAAGATGAAACAATACACGGAAATAAAGGACTGGGTCATGTATGACGGAGAGCGTAGGTATTCATGTACGGTGCCTTGTTCGGTATATAAGGTTCTTTTGGAGAACGGAGAAATGGAGGATCCGTATTATCGGGAGAATGAGCGCATGGCAACGGCGATCTGTGACCGTGATTTTACATTTGAAGCTGCATTTTTCTTGGACGAGACGATTCTTGGGGAGGAGAAACGCTTTCTGAACTTTGAGGGGATAGACACGCTCTCTGACGTCTATTTCAATGGCATTCATCTGGGCAAGACGGACAACATGCATCGTCATTATGAGTTTGACGTGACGGGGATCGCCAGAAGGGAGAATCTGCTTCGGGTGGAGCTCCATTCGCCAAATAAATTCGTGGCGGAGCATGCCGCAAAGCGTCATCTGGACGGCGTGGAGCATTGCATGGACGGGTATCAGTATCTTCGAAAGGCGCACTGCATGTTTGGCTGGGATTGGGGACCAAAGCTTCCTGACGAGGGGATATGGCGCAGGGTTTACGTACAGGGCTTTTCCGGTGGCAGAATTCGTGACGTCTATTACGAGCAAGAGCATACGGAAGGGCGGGTCAGTTTAAAATGCAAGGCAAAGGTAGAGGTCTGGGGAGATTGGGAGGAGCGGCTGCCCGTATGCAGGATCACGGTGACGGATCCTGAGGGAAAAGCGGTTTCTGCGGAGCTTTCGCCTGTTCAACGGCCCGAGAATTGCATCATAGAGATGGCAGGGGAACTGGAGATCTCAAATCCGCAGCTCTGGTGGGTGAGGGGACTTGGCGGACAGCCCCTATATCAATGCGTCGCCGAGCTGCGAGGCGGGAGAAGCCGGCAGGGTGGTTTCGGCGAAGAAACGTCTCGGAAGGAATCAAACGGAAAAGCACAGACGGGCGACCTGTTGGATCGTCATGAAAGGCGCATAGGTCTTCGCACGCTGACCATCTCTCAGGAAAAGGATCAATGGGGAGAGGAATTCTGTTTTATCAATAACGGTATCAAGATCTTTGCCATGGGTGCAAACTATATTCCTGAGGATCAGATAATGGCGCGGCATACAAAAGAGCGCACCGAAAGGCTGTTGGAGGACTGCAAAAGAGCAAATTACAACTTCATCCGAGTCTGGGGCGGAGGCGTTTATCCGGACGATGATTTCTTTGACTGGTGTGATGAGAATGGACTGATCGTATGGCAGGATTTTATGTTTGCCTGTGCGTCGTACCTTCTTAGCCCTGAGTTTGAAGCCACGGTCCGGGCAGAAATCCGGGATAATATCTTGCGAATCAGGAATCATGCCTGCTTAGGACTCTGGTGCGGCAATAATGAGATCGAGTCCGCCTGGGAGGGCTGGGGCTGGGGTGAGGATCCGGATGCCAGAGCAGATTATCTGAGACTGTTCGAGGAGATGATTCCGGGCATCTTGCGGGAATTGGATCCAGAGACCTTTTATTGGCCGTCCTCACCCTCCTCGGGAGGAGGGTTCCGTCAGTCCTCCTCCAACCTAGCGGGGGACATGCACTATTGGGACATCTGGCATAATTTCAAGCCCATCGAGGCATTTCGGCAGTATTATTATCGTTTCTGCTCGGAGTATGGTTTTGAGAGCCTGCCTGACATAAAAACCTGCTTAAGCTTTTTGGATCCCGAAAAAGGGGACCTGGACCTGTGCGGCGTAGCGATGCAGGCACATCAGAAATGCACGCAGGGGAATGAAAAACTGATGTTTTATTTGGCACAGATGGTGAATTATCCCTATGATTTTGAAAGACTGATTTATTGTTCCCAACTGGTGCAGGCCGATTGTATTCGATCCTCCGTGGAGCACATGCGTCGGGCGAGGGGAAGGTGTATGGGATCGGCCTATTGGCAGGTAAATGATTCCAACCCCGTTATCTCCTGGTCCGGGATAGATTGGTATGGTCGCTGGAAGGCGTTGCATTACTATGCGGCGAGGTTTTACGCACCGATTCTCTTAAGCTGTGATGACAGCGATCCTGCAAGACCTAAGCTGGTTGTTACGAATGATACGCCAAAGCGTCAAAGACTTAGAGTAAAGTGTAGTTTGCGGGATAACAGGGCAAGGGTGCTGGCAAAAGAAGAACGAGAATGCGAGGTTTCTGCCCTCTCGGCGATGGAGGCTCTGACCTGGGAGATCGGTTCCTGCGTGGAGACGCTGGAGGATAGACGGAGCAGATATCTGGAATATTCCCTTTGGGCTGACGATGAAGTGATTTCGGCCGGGACGACGCTCTTTGTGCGACCGAAGGAGTTTTCCTTTGAGAGGGTAAACGTAAAGGCGCAGGTGAGCGTGACCATGAGATCGGAGGGGGGCGCAGACGCAAAAGCTGACATTGCGACGCCTGAGATTTCCGGGCATGAAAGGGATTTTCGGATCACCGTCACGGCGGATGCCTATTGCAAGAGCGTCTGTCTTTCCCTGAAGGATTATGACGGAGTCTTCTCGGACAACTGGTTTGACGTACATGGCGGGGAGCCCGTGATCCTATGGCTGAAACGAACGGGGGAGCTGGAGGGCCTTTGCGCTGCGGACGTGGAGCGGCAGCTGAAGATACAACACTATTAAGGCTCGCATGCAATGAGCAAAAGAACCGAAACATTTCAAAACATTTGACAAGTAGACATTCCTGGAATATGATGGTGGGTGTGGCATTGTTTTGAATTGCAGGGCATATTGCCGCTTTATGATTGGCGGGTGTTGCAAAAAGATAGGGAACGGAGGGGAACAAAAGATGGGTTTAACAAACGGTTGGGGCGATGACATTGACGAGGAGCTGCAGAATAAGAAGGAGCTGAAGGTTGGCTTTATGTGGAACTTTATCAGCACCAATAACATGATCACGAAGTTCGATCAGGAGGTCGGAGAGGTCAATGAAAATTATCCGAAGTCCGAGATCGCAAAGATGTGGAATTCCACGCTGATCATAATGCTGATCTTTGCGCTGCTGATGTATAATGCGCTCGTGATCATCGCGCTGCCCTTTTTCTTCTTATATGGCATGATTTTATTTAAACTGGCAAAGCTCTTTAAGAGATTCGGCTATAAGACGGCGAAGTATTGGGTGCTTGCGGTGCTGACTGTCATCATCGGCGCGGCAGGAAACTACCTGATCTGGTACGTCCTTCCCGGCATGGGCTGATGAGCCGTATCCCGGCAAGGGCTGATGGGCCGTATCTTGGCATGGGAAAAGAGATTTTCCGGATTATTATAGTATTGGAGTTAAGAAATAATGTTTAAAAAGATAAAGGAACTGATGATCAAGTACAGGGAGCTGATCGTTTACGTGATCGTCGGTTTTATGGTAACCTTTTTCTGCTGGGGCGTCGCCGGAATCGGAAAGCTGTTTTTGGACGTGGAGGGATCCTCCTTCCAAAACTTTTTGAATAACACGCTGAACTGGATTGCGGGCGTCAGCTTCGCCTATCCGCTCAACAGAAAATGGGTGTTTAAAAGCACGAATCCCCAGATACTCAAAGAGTTTCTGGGGTTCGCATCCTCGAGACTGTCCACCTGGGTATTGGACGTCGTCATCATGTGGCTGACGGTCAATATCTTCCATTGGAACTTCTGGATTAGTAAGATTTTTATTTCTTCCGTGCTTGTCATGGTTGTCAATTATATCTTTAGTAAGTTTTTGATCTTTCGGAAAAAGAAACAGGAAAATTAATACTCTTTCTTTTTCATAATACCAATGCTGATCGCCATGGAGATCAGGAAGACGAGGATGCCAAGCCCAGCCAGGGAGAGTGCCAATACCTGCTGCGGAATGGCATCTAATTTTTTGATGATGGCTTCAAAATCAATGTGTAAATCCTTCACTGCGGTCTCTAAGATTTTCTTTCCCATGATGGCAATGGTAAAGAGCAAGCCGAAGATGACGATGAGAATGATGCGACCCTTTTCGGGCCCGAATTTCAGACTGATGGGAAGCATCACGCCAACGATGATCAGGAAGGCAGGTAAAAAGGCAACATCCATGCCTAATGTGTCGAGTACGTCAAAGGGCTCCTTTCGGAACGCGAGGCTGCCAAACTGCAACAGGATGGAGAAGGCCCAGAATAACAGTAGTCCGAGGAAGGAAAAGCAATACTTTGCATAGATATAGGTTTTGGCATCCACGGGCAACGTCATCAGGAACGGATATCCATTGTCAAAGGAATCGTAGGAGAGGGTCGTCAAAACGAGCAGGGACCCGATCAGAGAAAAGTAGCTCACGATGAAGGACGAGTCCATCGAAAAGCTCAACATGAGTGCTACGAATACATACATAACCGCCAATTTCTTTTGCTTTGCAATCACTAAAAAATCCTTTAATACTAATCCCTTCATGTTATTTTCCTCCAAGCATAATCATAATCATATCGTCAATGTTGCCGTTTTCCACGACAATGTTCGGGTAATTGTCTAAGTAGTACTGCTTTTCATTTGTCAGGCAGGCATAGCCGAAGTACTCCTTCTTTGTTGCCTTGAGGTACTGCTTGTCGAGCTTCTCATATTCCTCTGCACTGATCTTTAGGATGCCGTATTGGCCGAGAATCGTGTCCGTGTCCTCGTGCAGTAAAATTCTTCCCTTATCGATCATGTAAATATCATCGCAAAGGCCTTCCAGATCGGAAGAAATGTGAGAGCTGATCAGGATGGAACGCTCGCTGTCCTGCGCGAGATAGTTGCGAAGAATGTCGAGAATTTCATTTCTTGCAAGGACGTCTAGGCCAGAGGTGGGCTCATCGAGAACCAAAAGCTTTGCGTTGTGGCTGATGGCAACGAGTACGCGAAGCTTCGCCTTCATGCCTGTGGAGAAATCCTTGAGCGTCTTATCGAACGGAAGTCCCTGTTCCTTACATTGCTCGCGGAAATACTTCTCGTCGAAGGAATGATACATACTCTTTAGGATTTTGATGATGTCCGTAATGTTCAGCATCATGCTGAAGCCTGAGTCGGAGAGGGCAACGCCGAGCTTCTCCTTATCCTGCGGAGTGAAATCCTTGGGGTCCTTGCCCAACACCTCGATGCTGCCGCCATCTGGTCTGATCAGCCCAAGAATGGATTTAATCGTGGTGCTTTTGCCGGCTCCGTTTTTACCGATGAGACCCGTTACGGTACCAGCTGGAATTTCCAGTGATACGTTCAGTGAAAAGTCCTTATAATTTTTTTGAAGATTCGTTATTTTGATCATATCGTTTTCCAATCCTTTTTCATAATTAGTTACTAGGTTATTGCCGTGACAGGCTGCCGCTTTAGAAATTCTTTACGCTTCCGAAAGGAGAATTTCGAGAATTTCTCGAATCTCGTCATCGGTAAGGCCAACGGTTTTTGCCTTGGAGACCGCGAGGGAGAAATCCTCTTCCACGGCCTTCCTTCGTGCTTCGACGGCCAGCTGTCTGTCCATGGCCGCTACATAGGTGCCTTTTCCGTGCACGGTTACGACAAAGCCTTCTTCCTCCAGCTTATCGTAAGCCTTCTTAATGGTCAGGGCACTAATCTTTAGTTCGTTGGAAAAGGTTCGCACGGAGGGGAGTGCTTCTCCTTCCGCGAGACCTCCCTGAATGATTTCTTGTTTAATCTGCGCCATGAGCTGTTCGTAAACAGGTACCATGGATGAGTTATTTAAGATAATATGCATATTATAATTTTACCTTTCGATAAATCGCTTCGCGATAAAATGCTTCGTTCCACTCGGCTCCGTTACAGCGAAGAATATTTCGCTAATAAACAGTGACTTTGTACGCGCCATACAAAGCTTTGGAGGACGTTTGCGCGTTTGTCTTCCCACTGTCTACGATTAACAGTATATAACAGTTTGAAACAGTTGTCAACTGTTATATACTGTTTGCTTTAATTTTTTTTAAAAAAAGACTTCCGATATTCGGCAATATCATTAAATTAAGCTTTCCATATCCTCGAGGGGAAGGTTTGGATTATCTTTCTGGGTCAAAAGTTTACCAGAAAGATGATCCAAACCTAGCCCCGAGTTTTGCAAAATCCTTAAAATAATGAATTGCCGAATATCGGAAGATTCTTTATGAAATGTAAATTATAGGATCTTAGTTGGAAGCGGCCAAAGTCTCTACCAGTTTTTCTACCAGTGTTGCACAGTGCTTGGCAGCAGCCTTTTCGAAGGTGGGGTAGTCGATCTGGTAGTCGTAATTACCACTGCCGTCAGCCTTATCAGAGATGGCGCGGAGAATTACGAAGGGAATCTGATTTAGGTAGCAGCCATGCGCAATGGAAGCACCTTCCATCTCAACACAGTCAGCGTGGAAGGTGGTGATCAGGTGATTCTTTACCTCTTTATTTGTAATGAACTGGTCGCCGCTGGCAACGCGTCCGATCATAATGTGAATGTCGGGATTAACCTTTTGACAGGTGCTCTGTGCAAGTGTCATCAGCTGCTCGTCGGCCTTAAAATAGCTCTCGGCCATCTGGGGTACGATGCCAGGCTTATAGCCTAAGGGGGTCACGTCCATGTCGTGATGAACGGCATCCTTGGAGATAACAATATCTCCAATTTCAAGCTTGCTGTTTAGGGAGCCTGCGACACCCGTATTAATGACATGGGTCACCTGAAACAGGTCAGCGAGGATCTGCACGCAGAGGGAAGCATTTACCTTGCCGACGCCCGAACGGACGATTACGACCTGCGCTCCATGTAAGGTGCCCTGACAGAAATCCATGCCTGCGCGGCTGGTAACCTGCATGCCCGTCATGTGGGACTTTAATTCTTCGACTTCTAATTCCATGGCACCGATGATTCCAATTTTACTCATTTCCATTCCTTTCTTCCTAGGTATCCTATAATATTTCTGTGATCAAACCAGTGAAAAAGCTAAATTATTATGTGATTTGGACGAAAAATAAAATGTCCGAATACTAGTATACACAATTCCATGGCATTTGCAAGGAAGAAAAAGGCAGGAAAATTTGACAATTTTGCCATTTTGGTGATAATGTAAATATAATGTGTTACTGTGCGCTGTTTTTTCTATGGAAAAGAGGGTAAGCCACCGATGAAAAAACTCATCATGTTATTGGTGATGATTATGGTCTTAGCTCTTTCGGGATGCAGTCTTTTGCCGGAGGATTCTCCCATTCTTGAGGGAGAATATGCTGAGATGAGTGGATCATCCAATAGCAACAAGAAAAAGAATAAAAAGAATAAGGATGGCACGCAGGAGAGCGTAGAGGCTAGTACCGAGGAATCTACGGAGGAGTCCTCTCAGGCGGAAAGCTCGGATGCCTCCACAGAAGCGACAAAGGAGACCTCTCAGGAACCGTCAGAAGAGATCCGCTATGCGCTGGAGAAGGATTGGACGGAGCTTCCCGAGGGCGGCGAGACGAATCCCATTATCGAACGCGAGTCGAGAGATAAGGTCATCCTAGTGGTTGAGGACGGACAGGAACCAGAGACCCCTGAGACCGAAGAGTATTCGGAGATGAGTGGGGAGAAGAAGCCAAAGCCACAGACCACGAAGAAGCCAGTAGAAGAAGAGGAGGAAGAGCTTCCTCAGGTGCTGCAAAGCTACCTCACGGGCGAGTGGAAGGACCTCGAGATCGTTAATCGCAGAAGCATTGCCGTGATGTTCCCCAATGGATATCGCGCAGGCTCGGCGAACAATTCTCCGAGATTAAAGCTGTATGGCATCTCCAAGGCCAGCGTGATTTACGAGGCACCCGTGGAGGGAAGAATTACCGCCTTGATGGGAGTCTTTGAGGATTATGACAGCCTGGATAAACTGGGTCCTGTTGTCTCTGCAAGAGACTACTTTATTTATCAGGCCATGTCCACGGATTCCATTTTTGTCCATGACGGACTGATCCGAATGGGTACGGAGGAGTTGGTTAACACAGACCGCGTGGATGCTATTAGTGCTCCTACCGCAGGTGTTGTTGACGGCGTAAAGGATGTCTTCTATTCGAACGAGACGATCATTCCCGACGCAGGAAAGGGGTATACGGACTATTTTGACGTAACGAAGCTGAAGGAGACGATTGAGGCGAAGGAATATGCAACGGAGCATCGCGAAACCTTTGAACAGGGATTCTTGTTTGCGAATGACTCCCTCGCAACCTATCCAAATGCGCCGAACGTTACGAAGATCTGGCCTGGCGGAAAGGTGAAAAACAACGGCGGCTACGGCAACTTTGCCAACATGAACCCGCACTTTGAATACGATAAGGAACACCATCTTTACTATCGTTACCAGTATGGCGAGCTCATGGTAGACGGCATGAACAATAAAAAGATGGGTGTCACCAATGTCGTTCTCAAGATTTGTCATGGTGAGGAGAGAACGCCAGACCAGCCGAAGTTAGACTACTTGGCCTTCCGCGTACATGGCGAGGGCGAGTGCTATGTCTTTACCAACGGGAAGATGATTCACGGAACCTGGAAGAAAAATAGCGATACCAGCGCAGACTATCTGTATGATGAGGAAGGAAATGAGATTGTCCTGAATCAAGGAAAGACTTGGGTATGCTGCGTTTGGCAGGAATATCAGGATTTCATCTTAGTGGAATAGAATATGGAAATAGAAAAGAACGGATGCCTTCCCAAAGGAAGCGATCCGTTCTTTTTTCGGTTAGCGAAGGAGTTCTCCTCGCCGCTTTTTATTCTCGAGCTTATTGTGATACATGAAGCGATCCGCAACCTTTACGAAGTCATCCAAGATGTCGCCATCTCCCGGGACGTCGTAATAGTAGCCATAGCTTGCATGAATCTCGTAATCCTTTTGCTTCGTTGCATTAAAAGCATCCAGCTCCGCTTCAACGGCTTTCATGCACGCTTCGACGGTTTCCTCCGTATCCTCCTGACCAATCACGTAATACTCATCACCGCCCGTTCTGGCGAAGATATATTGGTCCTTGCAGCACTTGGAGAGGGCAGCGGCAACTCGCTTTAACGAATAGTCGCCTTCAATGTGACCATGCACGTCATTGACGTGCTTTAGGTTATCCATATCCAAAACGGCGATAAAAATCGGCTTTTTTGCTGCGCGCGCTGCCTCAAACATCTGACTGCCATAGGCCGTGAAGGCTCCGCGGTTGTACAGTCCCGTCAGGGCATCATGCATGGAGGAGTTCTGAAGCTCTCCAATCATTTTCTGCATCTTTGCATGAATCAGCGTCTCGTAGATAGAGTTGCTGAGCATCACGTCGAACTGGAAGCTCGTTAAGCCAGCCGGGTTATCATCCTGAAAACGGAAGGCTTCATATCCCATGGAATAATCCAAAAAGTGCAGAGGAATAAAATACCAAGCCTGAGGCTCTGGACTTGCAAACTCCTCAGGAATCAAATCCCTTTTCTTAAACGGAATGTTGGCACGCGGTACCATTTCTCCATTCACGTAGGCTACCCGAACATCCATCTCGTTCGTATAGCGGAACATCTTATGATCAATGTCCATGTCACGATTCATGCAGACAAGGAAGCTGCGCAAATCGGAAAAGTAGCCCATATAATTTCCCAAGATGTCTGAAATACCAGTCATGTCAGAGAACTCAGCCAGCTGGATGGACATATAGCTGAAGACCGTGCTCTTATGGCTGTTTTGCTGAAGCGTCTCATATTGATTGCGGCGAATGGACATCAGCTTAATGTCATGGCCCTTTAGGCAGCCGCAGGATTCCCTGAGACAAAGCTTGGATTTAAAATATACGGTTTTGGGCGTAACGCCCTGATTTAACTTTTCATCTACTAGCTGGACGCTCTTCCGACCCATTTCCTCCAGTGGTGCTTCCGCAGTCGTGATGGAGGGAGAGAAGGAAAGGCCATAATCCAGACCATCGTAGCCCGTTACAATAATGTCGTCAGGGATGCGGTAGCCACGCTTAATCAATTCACTGGCCACGGCAACGGCCATGTAATCATTTGCACAGATGATGGCATCGGGCTTTTCGCCGCTGCTAAGAAACTGATCGCAGGCGGGCACTCCGCTGAGCTTCCAGAAATCTCCATAGAAAATCTGGTGATCCTTTATGGGAAGCTGATACTCCTCCATAAGATCCTTAAAGCTGTTGAGACGCTCGATGGCATCAAAATGATCCTTGGGGCCCGTCATAAAGCAGACATGTCTTGCCTTGTGATCCTCGATGACATGGCGGATGACATTTTCCATACAGGTAAAATTGTCAACCAATACGGTGGGAATTCCAGGGATGGTCATGCGGATGCTGACAATGGGACCGCGACAGCGGCTCTTGACGATATTGACCACCTTCTGGCTGTTTTCCTTTTGATCCATGGTGTCAAGAATCAGGATGGCTCCTGCAAGGTCTTCATAAGGAGGAAGCTGAAAAATCTGCATGTCACCAACACAAAAAAGATGGCTCTGACCGTAGCTGCCTTGAGACGAAAACAGGGCAACATTATACCCCTTCGCCATAGCTTCACGGATGATGCCATCGCAAACCTTGTGCTGAACTTCACTTGACATATTCTCGGCAAACACGCCTATCGTTTTTCTGCCATTATGAAACATGTCTTTCCCCCTAGGCTATATTCAACATAATTTTAGCAAAATTATCTGATAATTGCAACTTGTTTTATGGAAATATCTGAGTTAATATGGAAGATGAAAAGAAATTTTAGAGAGGAAGAACCAAGGATGAATTGTAAGAATTGTAACGGTACGTTGAAGATAGATACGGAGAGAAAGCTGCTGATCTGTCCCTATTGTGGTGCCACGGAGCCCTTTGACAGCACCTCAAAGGAGGAGATTCAGGAGCTCCTCAAGGACGCCCTGAAGGATGCGAATCAAGAGAACCAAAGAATGATGGAAAGGATGATGGCGACCCATCGTCAGGAGATGGAGCTGGTTAACACGGAGAGAACCTCGTCCAAGGTGGCGCTCTACGTGATCCTGACCGTTGCGGCCTGCTTTACCTTTATTATGGCGATGTTTGGCCTGGATACGGAATACAAGGCATCTGGCGTTGTCGCCTTGATTCAGTTCGGCCTTTTGATTGCCGCCATTATCCTGAAGGCAACCTCGAAAAATGACGCGGAGAAAAAGAGCGCCTCCGTTGCGGGAAACTTTTGCATGATCGCGGCGGCGCTGCTTGTGATCGTCTGGGTCATTGCTCTTGGCGTTGCCTCCAATCAAGAGAGCTCGAAAAAAACCTATATGGACGAAATTTATGCACGGGATTATTATTGGCCTGAGGAGGGCTTTGCCAAGGTCGTTCCGAGATGGGGAGAGCAACCGGATTATTCTTATGTAAGTGAAAGAGAATTTAGTGCAACCATCTTAAACGCAACAGATGAGATGTTTGCAAGCTATGTGGAGCAGTGCAAGAAGGAGGGCTTTTCCATTGACGTCACGGAGGATGCGACCGATTTTAACGCCTATGATGAGGAGGGCAACGAGCTGGATCTGAACTATATTCCGTCGGCGGATGACAGGCCGATTTACATTAAGATGTATAAGGCCCTGGAGTTTGGAGCCTTGATTTGGCCGACACAGGGCATGATGAAGGAGGTGCCGCAGCCTGACGCAGAGGAAATGATGGTTGAGAGCATGTCCGCAGATTTCTTTAAGGCGTATGTCAACATCGGATCGCGGGAAAAGTTCCTCGCATACGTTCAGGAATGCATGGATTCTGGCTTCGACGGCAGATATGAGGCTGATTCGGATAACTTCTACGGATATAAGGGGGACATCCGACTGTCCATGGAGTTAAAGAGAAACCGTATTATTCTGATTACGGTTTATGATTGACGGAAAAACGGATGGATTAAATAACAAAAAAGCCTTCAAACGCGCCATAATGATGACTGGCAATACGCTTGAAGGCTTTTTAATTTCATGATTTAATGATCAAGCACTTCGGAGGCTTCCTTCAGAAGATCTATGATTGGTAGATGCTGAGGACAAACGCCCTCGCACTGACCGCAGGCAATACACTCGGAAGCGCGCCCGCAGCCTTGACCAATCAGGCTATTGTAAAAATTCTTGGGTCGGAAGGTCTCGTTGTAAAGGCGAATGGTGTTGACAGCCTTAAAGACATCAGGGATGGAGATCCGCATGGGACAGCCGTCCGTACAGTAGCGGCAGCTCGTGCAGCCAATCTGCGGAACGTCGAGCATGCGGTCACGCACCTCATTCACCAGGGCCTTTTCCTCCTCGCTAAGAGGCTCAAAATTCTGAAAGGTCTGGACATTATCCTGCATCTGTTCCTCCGTGCTCATGCCAGAGAGAATCGTCATGACGCCAGGCAGGGATGCCACGAAACGAAGCGCCCAGGAAGCGATGGAAGCGTTCGGACGAGCGGCCTTAAACTTTGCCTCAAGATCAGGGCGAAGGCTTGCAAGCGTGCCTCCCTTCACGGGTTCCATAATAATCATCGGAATGTTGCGGGAGCTGAGAATTTTATGGAGCGCGCCAGAGCAAACCACTTGATTGTTCCAGTCTAAATAATTCAGCTGAATCTGTACAAATTCAATCTCGGGATGCGCATCCAAAACCTTTTCCAAATAAGCAGGGCTGCCATGGAAGGACAGACCAAAGTGACGGATCTTTCCAGCGGCCTTTTTCTCGATGCCCCAATTGTAGCAGTCCAGACGCTCATAGGTCTCACCATTGCCACCGTCCTCCACGGAGTGGAGCAGGTAAAAGTCGAAATAATCAACGCCGCAGCGCTCAAGCTGCTCGTTAAAGATACGATCCCTGTCGGCCTCGCTGCGCATACACCATGCAGGGAGCTTCGTCGCAAGCATGAAGCTTTCGCGGGGATAACGCTTCGTAATGGCATCCTTGATCACTCTCTCGGACATGCCGCCGTGATAAACATACGCTGTATCAAAATAATTCATGCCAGCCGCCATATAGGCATCTACCATCTGACAAACTCTGTCAAGGTCAATGCTACTGCCTTGCTGCGGCAGACGCATCATACCAAATCCAAGCTTAGGCATTTTCGATAAATCAATACTCATGGGATGGCCCTCCTTTGCTTTTTTCTCATTATACCCTGCTAAGAATACGGAAGGTCAAGAGTTTTTGCAAGATTGGCAAAAAATAAGAATAAAAAGCAGAAAATTCACAGAAAATGACATGAAATCAGGAAAGCTTTTCTCACATCTTGTAATAAGAGTAGGCATTTGGTATAATCAATATATTAGGACAAAATTTGATATATGGCTGCGGCTAGCAATGATAAAACGAAGTGAGGAGACATATGTCATGAGTGAAGAAAAAGTATTAACTGAGTTAAGGGATGAAGAGCTTGATGACGTGCAGGGGGAGTAGGGACTCCGATTCCGAAGGGCAAAGATGCACGTAAGGCAACACAAATTAGCGGTTTTGTAAATAGAGTTCTTTCCAATGGCATTCAAGTTGCAAATCAGAGTGACAAGGATATTTGCTAAAAGGGATACAGACGATGATGAATATGTTGGAAGAGGCAATTATATACGCAACGGTCCTGCATCAGGGGAAGATCCGCAAGTTCAACGGCATTCCGTTTATCCTCCATCCCTTGGAGGTCGCGCAGATTTTATCCACCATGACGGATGATCAGGAGATCATTACTGCGGGGATTTTGCATGACGTCGTTGAGGATACGGACGGAACGCTTGCGGAAATTGAAAAGCGCTTCGGAAAGCGGGTTGCGAGCATGGTGGCATCTGAGTCAGAGGAGAAATATCCCGACGAGGCGCCCAACCTAACCTGGCAGAGGCGCAAGGAGGAATCCCTCAAGGTTCTGAAAAACAGTACGGACATCGGCGTTAAAATGCTTTGGCTTGCGGATAAGCTTGCAAATATTCGTTCCCTCGCAAGAACCTATTCTGAACGCGGCGAAGAGATTTGGAAGATTCTTCATCAGAGCGACCCTGCCATGCAGTGCTGGTATTATCGCACCATCGCTGAGACGGTCGAGCTTTCCCTGAACAAGACGGGCGCATTTAAGGAGCTGATCAAGCATATTAATTATATCTGGCCTGGAACCTTCGATTCTGACAAGGCCAAGTATCGAAAGTACCGAGAGGTATCCGTTGATGGATGTAGGCTGTTGGGCCGAGGCGCCAAGGGCGACGTTTATCGTTATGATGATGAACTCGTAATCAAGGTCTTTAATCAAAACAATACCTATCGCGACGTGGAGCGTGAGATTGCGATGAGCCGCAGGGCCTTCATTCTTGGCATGCCGACCGCCATCTCCTTTGGCATTGTTTCGGTGGGAGACAGGTATGGCGCAATGTTTGAGCTTGTGGACTCGGAGACGGTTTCGAAATATATCGAAAGAAGTCCAGGGCAGGTAGAGACATACGCAAAGATTATGGCGGAGCTTGGGCGGACGATTCACGAGATTCAGGTTTCGGAGAGTGATACCTTCCAGAACGCCTCCGAAAGAATCAAGAGCTATATTAACGGCGGTCTGGCGTATGAGAATGAGGTGCTTGCGAACAAGTGTATCGCACTTCTTGATGCGATTCCCGCTTCCGATCATTTGATTCATGGTGATTTTCATACAGGCAACGTGTTCCTGCAAAACGGGGAACCGCTGCTGATTGACATGGACAGGGTGTCCGTTGGCAATCCCATCATTGAGCTGAGTGATCTGTATTATTTTTATGTCATTTTGGGCGAGGAAGATCCATCCGTGGTAGAGGAGTTTATGGGATTTTCCTATCAGACGGCCCAGAAGTTTCTTGACAGCTTCCTCAAGGCATATTTGCAGACGGAGGATGCGGGGAGACTGGCTGAGGTCAAGGAGAAGGCTTCCCTGATAGGTTATGCGCGACTCATTCGAAAGCTTCGAAAGAAGGGTACGCCCTCCGAGAAGGACGGGCAGGTAATCGCGCGTTGTCTTTCAAAAATATCCGAGTTGACTGAGAAGTTAGACTTCCTGGCACTGTAAGGGCGAAACGATCTGCTCCGACCAGCAGAGCCGCTCCAGAGGCCTGAATGATGACTTTTACGAGCAGATGGCAGCCGTGGACATGG
>SVFO01000026.1:0-11238 GCA_015056795.1 Lachnospiraceae bacterium | reverse complement strand
GATCTGCTCCGACCAGCAGAGCCGCTCCAGAGGCCTGAATGATGACTTTTACGAGCAGATGGCAGCCGTGGACATGGAAGGCTTCGAGGAGGCAATGAAGATCGCCAAGAGCTACGGCAGGGTAAAGCCTGAGGAGGAGAATGAAATCCGCAGGGCGTTTTACGTAAGACTCGCGCTGTGCGAGATGCACGGAGGCGCAGATGGCCTTTGCAAGAAGCTGCTCGACATGGCATCGGCTTTGTCGAAGGAAAAGACGCTGGAGGACATTGGGCGCCTTGAGTGTGATGAAGACGACAAGGAAAAGATGAGAAAAATGGTATAGTTCCTAATGTAAAGCGAAGCTGCACGCACCAGGGCGGGCAGCTTCATTTTTTGTTATGTGTTTATCATGGCGGGCAGGATTGCTTTGTCATCAATGTAGTAATCGCAGGTGATTTTTCGGGAATTGGTGCCATAGAATTCAATGATTTCCGGGAGATTGTCATTTACGGCATCGAATTCCAACTGCTGATCCTTACACCAGGAGATCGCCTTTTCCAGCGCTTCCCCGGCGCGGCAGGTCCACAGAATCAGCTTGTTGCCTGATTTTTTCTGTGCCAGCAAGTATTCGATTAGCGGTCTGTTCGGTTCGCCGAGCTCCGGCCAATCACTAAAGCAGAGAGTACCGTCAAAGTCTACGGCTATAATTTGATAAGCATTTATATTCATAAAGGATCTCCTTTCTGTAATGGGTATTGCCTTTTGGCCAATTTGAGCATATCATATAATTACGTACGATAAACTTCCCTTAATTGTTTCGGGAAGGAAGTAAAAGATACCTACCGGGAGAAATGGAACATGTACAAAATTCTTGTGGTGGATGATGAAGATAAAATCACGGAGCTTTTAAAGATATATCTGGAAATGCAGGGGATGGAGGTTCGTGTGGCGCGTGTATCAGCCACGCTTCGAAGGGTAGATGGATATGATCTCGTAGCTGGGCAAAAGGAATTGACCTGCGGTGATCTGAAGCTAGATCTTTCCGCAAAGCGTCTTTACAAGGTGGGTGAGCCTGTCGAACTGACGGCGCTGGAATATAAAATGCTATCTGTTTCGCCAGGGTATGAATTTTTTGGATTGGAAGTCGATGAAAAATTCCATACCAGCTAATGTGAGTGAAGTATTTGATGCAGAGACCTATCAGAAGTGGAAGGGGTATCATAGGGAAAAAGCCAGACTTGGGATTATTTCCAGAGCATCCTATCTGGGGAATTTTTGCAGTGCTCCTGTTTGACTCGATTCTCCATTTGATTGATCTGCCGTTTTCCTATTATGACAGCATGAAGATTGAAGAAAAATATGGTTTTAACCGTTCTACAAAGAAAACCTTTTGGGCGGATCAGGTGAAGAGCTTTATCATCAGCATGGTGTTGCTGACGCTCATCGGCATGATGATCATGGGGATCCATAGGTTATTAGGCGACTGGTTGATCCTTGCCATGGCAGTAGCACTTACCCTCCTCATCCTTGCCTTTACCTTTCTTTATCCCTTATTTGTAAAGCTTCAATATTCACACCCTACGCTCAGCCAAAGGATAGAGGCCATTGAAAAGATGCATTAGCAAGAATACAAAATTTGCAGCGTTATATATAGGGCGGGACAGGAAAAGGAAAGCTTTTTCATCATAAATCTTTGATACTCAGGTGCTTTACCCGCTGAAAGGCTCGCAGATTGATCAGCAGGGCAAAAGTGCCTTCCATAACGATTGCGATAAACCAAGCTTTTGGATTGAAGGCTCTTGCGCACATGGTGTCGGGGGCTTCAATGACCTGAACGAGGGTTTTTGTTAATACGGCACCAAGGAGAACACCACAGGTAAGCCCCAAAACAGTCGTGGCTATCGTTTCACGAAGAAGGTAACCGATCTCTTCCTTAAAGTTGAAGCCGTTGATAGCCATGATGATAAGCTCGTTCTGACGGCGGCTCACAAATATATTTACAAGGTTTAAAAGAACAAATACCGACATTATGATGGAAAGAGTGATCATAACATAGATCAGTGCATTGAAGGCATCCGTCAAGCTTAGGAAAAGTGTGGGCATGGTGTCTGTAAATGAAATATCCGCATCAGGAAAGGCAGAAGAGAGGTTTTCGGCAAAGCTCTCTCTGTCTTTTCCGTTTAGTCGGATCAGAAAGGTGTTATTTGCCGGTTCGCTTCCGAAAACGGATCTATAGGATGATTCGGAAAGGTACATTACCCTGCCGATGTAGTTTATGGTCGGACTTCCTGCCCTTACGGAGTGAGGAGTCAGAGTATTATCAAAAATAAGGATTTCATCGCCCTTTTGGGCGCCGAGCCGCTCAAATATGCGGTTCTGCACAACCGCCGTTAGTGAGTTCTCAGCGTTATCTGGTGCAGTAAGCTTTTCCCCGTCAGGAGAGATCAGGCAGATATAGTCTCCGAAAATATCTTCCTTGGCCGCAATGACTGTGACATATTCTTCGTGACCGTTATAATCATAGACAGTATGTACCTTCGTGATTTTCTTAAATGACGCACCACTTTCTTTCAGTTCGGTCTCAAGTTGATCAAAGGCTGTGTCGTCCGCAAGGGTGCATTCAAGGTCGTAGTGAGCTATCTCATTTCGGGTTCTGATTGTCATACTGTGAAAGGCTTCGTTTAATGTCATTCCGACACCGATCATCAAACAGCACCCTGCAATGATGATTACGGAAGCGGTGACTCTTGCGCTGTCAGAGAGCATATTTCTTAAAATAAGCTTTGAATATAACCTTCCGCCTTTTTGTGATTTTGGGGCATTCTTAACTGAGACCTTGGAAGTATTTTTCGGAATTTTGCCATTCCAGTGAAGAAGGTCTATCGCTGAGTAGCTCGATGCATTGATTACAGTTACGATTGTGGTCAGGATTGCTGCAAGCAAAGCCTCGGATAAAAACAGAATGCCATAGGAAATAGGCTGCATGGTAAAGCTCAGGGATTCCATACTGAACATACCACCCAGAACGCTTCTTAAGATAAGTTGAAGTATTAAGGCAACACCGACTGTGAAAATCATTCCGGTGATAACGGCAGATTCTCCGAAGACGAGGTAGCGCGTTACGATTTCTCTATTGAAAAACCCGCAGGCTTTTAAGAAACCAATCTGTTTCTTCTGTCCGTCAATCACTACGGCAATCGTGGAAATGACAACGATTGCACCGATGATAATGAAAATGATCACGAAAATGGTGGAAAGCTTGCGCAGCATATCTACAATCTGTCGCAGGACCATAAAGCTTTCCGAATCCATCCGTCCTGTTATGACATAACCTGTTTTCTCATCTAATCCTGTGATATTACTTAATTCTCTTGAAATCTTCTGCTTGATCGGAGTGACGGAGTCCAGATATTCATCGGATAAAAGGGCACCCTTCCCAGAAACAGTTACAAGAACCTCAGGATAGTTTTCCATGCCGAGAAGCCGGGAAAGGGAAGAAGCAGAGGTAAATACATGCATGGTTTCTCCGAGATAATAGGCTTCGGGATGGAGAATGCTGCCAGTGATGGTGTAGGATAGGGCGATTCCGCCAGTGAGGTTCACCTCGATTTCGTCACCTATTTTGACCTCCAGTATTTCCATGTCGGTTTTTGTCAGCACGCACTCATCTTCCGAATCGGGGAGTCTCCCCTGTGTCAGCTCGGGGATACAAATATTCTTTGTTACGGCCATCAGTTCCGTACTGTATTTCTTGTTCGAATGTCTGATATCAGCACCAGTAATCCGAAAGGTCCCTTCGGCACCGGTTACACCTGGAATTGCAGAAATACGGTCAATATCTGCATCGGACAGTCCCATTGCCGAGATGATCGTCAAATCATTTAAATTGTTCTTTTTGTAGAATTCATTCGCCTTGCTCTCCATGGCATCAGCGTAATAAAATACGCCACAGTATACACCACACGTGATCATAACTACGATCACGATAGCCAGCCAGGAAATGAAATTAGCACGGATATTCCGTAAGGTATCGATAAACTGAGTCTTTTTCATTACCAGGAAAGCTCCTTTGCTGATACGGGGTGGAGGTTGCGGCGGATGCTGGAAATCCTTCCGTCACTGAGCCTGATAACACGATCCGCCATTTTGGCAATCTCGGGATTGTGTGTGATCATCATAACGGTGGTATCCTGTGTTTTTATGATTTCTTCTATTACTTGCAGTACCTCAATGCTGGTTCTGTAATCCAGGGCAGCAGTGGGTTCGTCTGCAAATATCACCTTGGGATTTTTTGCAAGGGCTCTTGCGATGGATACTCTTTGCTGCTGACCACCGGACATCTGCGCAGGATAATTGCCTGCCCGCTGAGTAAGACCAACCTTTTTAAGGGCGTCGTCAACATCTCCAGGATTAGGACTGATCTCTGCTATGAACTGTACATTTTCGCGCGCTGTAAGGTTGGGCATCAGGTTGTATGATTGGAAGACAAAGCCTACGTAATTGCGACGGAAGTTTGTCAGTTCTGCACTTGTGGGATGAGAGAAATCCTTGCCCTCAACCGTCAGTGTGCCATCTGTCAGGGAATCCATCCCACCTATGATGTTCATCATCGTGGATTTCCCGCAACCTGATTCACCAAGAACAACAATAAATTCATTTTCATAGATATCCAGATCAATCCCTTTTAGGACCGTGGTTTCTTCGCCACCGGAGAGATATGATTTTGTGACTCCTCGCAGGGAAATGATAACCCGTTTCCCTTCTTCGGAATCAAATGTAAAGCCTTTTTCCTCAATGGCGACAGCCGCAAGGGAGGCCATCTGTTCAAGGAGAGAAAGATCTTCTAAAGTGTACGACTCACCTGAACATTTGTTGATCAGTTCAATGCAGCCGATGGTTTCATATTCATTTTTCAAGGGGACACAGATCATACTTTTTGTGACAAAGCCTGTTTCCTCGTCAACGACCTTGGTAAAGCGTTCGTCATTGCTTGCGTCCACAACAATTACAGATTCTCCTGACTGAGTTACGGCGCCAACGATTCCTTGATTTTTTTCTACACTGATTCCTGATATATCTACGGAGCCAACATAGGAAACGACAGAAAGGCGTTCTGTTTTATTGCTCATAAGCCAGACGGAGCCTGCTTCACAGTTCATTGCCTTCGTAATAATCTCTAGACAGCCTTCCAGTGCAGCGGCAATATCGTCCGAATCACGCAGACGCTCGGTAATCTGCCAGATTGCCTTAGTATGCTGAGTGTTTACACCTGCCATTTTTATAGCCTCCTTGTGGCATATATGTTAAAACTTGCTATTCATCACATTATAACACAAAATCTTGCTTTGCAACAGCATTTATAGGGTCTACGTGACACCCCATTGCGAGATCTTTTTTATGGAGCGCTATCGTTCGTTATTCACTTGTTGCATAAAGCAATTTAATGTGTTATTTTAGAGCTATGTTTATGTAACAATAACAAATCGAGGGGGAAAAAAGAATTATTATGAGCAACGAAAAACGTGACAGTTGGGGATCTCGGTCCCAATTCATTTTGGCATCCATCGGATCTGCGGTAGGCCTGGGAAACGCATGGCGTTTCCCAGGATTAGCGGCAAAGCATGGCGGTGGTGCTTTTCTTCTTGTTTATCTTATGGCCATGTTGATTTTGGGTATCCCTTTCCTTATGATGGAGATCTCCATCGGCCGAAAGATGCGACGCGGTGTTCCTGGTGCTTTGCGCGCCATCAACAAAAAGACGGAACCCATCGGATGGTTTGCGGTATCCAACGCCTTCGTCATCTCAGTTTATTATGCCGTCGTTTTTGCATGGGTCATCATGATGGCACTGGTCAGCTATAAATTCGCGGAACTGACGGGCAATCCAGACGCAATGTCATCAGCATCTGGCATCTGGGCTACACTGATCAAAACCACGGGAACTACGTCTGGCTATACGACGATCTCCCTGCCTGTTCTCGGCTGTCTTGTTTTCGCTTGGGTCCTGATCTATAGCTGTATCCGAAATGGTCCGAACACAGTAGGTAAGGTCGTTACATATACCGTATTTCTTCCGATCTTTTGCCTTCTGATCCTTGCCATAAAGGGCATTATCATGCCTGGCGCCATGGAAGGACTTCAGAAGTTTTTTGTACCGGATTTTTCTTCGCTTTCAAGCGCAGATATCTGGATTGATGCGATCGGACAGGTGTTTTATTCCTTATCCATCATGATGGCGATCATGGTTGCTTACGGCTCTTTCCTGAACAAGGATAGTAACATTGCAAAGGATGCCATGATCATCGCCTTTTCAGATTTCGCCATCAGCGTACTTGCTGGCATCGTGCTCTTCACCACGATGAGCGGAACTGGTCAGCTGGAAAACATGACTGCTTCGGGTATCGGTACCGCATTTATTGTTTATCCGCAGTCCATCGTCCTGTTAACGAACAGTGGCGTGGCAAATGCCGTTTTTGCATTTGTTTTCTATTTCTGCTTATGCACGTTGGCGATCGACAGCGCCTTCTCCATCATCGAAGGTGTTTCTACTGCAATTGCAGATGCATTCCGTCTTTCACATAAAAAAACCACACTTGCGGTCTGCATTGTTGCTAGTGTTCTGTCTCTCTGGTTTACGACTGGTGCTGGTCTGGCCTGGCTTGACATTGTCGACAACTGGTGTAATGCTTACAGTCTGATTCTGGTCGGCATTCTTGAAGCCATTGCCATTGGTTGGCTCTTTGATCCGAAAAAGGTGCTGAAGGAAGTCAATCGTAATACAACAGGCTTCCGTATGCCGGAATGGTGGTTTGTCATTTCCATAAGATTCCTTGCACCCCTGACATTGACGGGCTTCTTTATCTGGAATCTTGTGGCATTGTTCAAAAACGGCGGCATCTACGGAGCATCCGACGGATATTCGCTTTCCGCCAACATCATCGGTGGATGGCTAATCCTGGCTCTTTGTTTCTTCTCTGGGTTTATCGTAAAACTGATTGAAAAGAATCTGGAAAAGAAGGGCTTTAAGCCAGACGAAGACGAGTGGATTGACGAGGCTGAATCATAAAAATGAACGGGGCATCATTTACATGGTGTCCCGTTTTTCATTGGCGTGACATGAATCGAACACGCGGCCTCGGCTTCACTGTCGGAAACTCTTGAGCGGAGTTTCTATTTTTGATATACTGAAAAAAGAAATTGAAGCATTGCATAAGGATGAGGCTGTTGGAATGGTGCATCTTCAGAAGATCTGGAAAAAGTTGAATTACTGTTATCCGATTTGAGGGAAATATGCAAAGACCAAAGATGAAAATCTAAAGCTCGATCATATAAAAATAGAGAGCACGGATAAGTCAGATCCCCGTGATATACCGTTGGCTAACGGTAAAGCCAAGATATATGTGAATAAACACTAACGGGCGATTGATTATGGAAGAACCATGCATTAATTTCATGAAAGGTTTGGGAGGTGTTGATAAATGAATAATCAAGAAATTGTTGAATCTAAAAGACTTATAATGAGGCGCTTGATGCCTGAGGATTATAAGGTTATGACTGCCTGGGATATGGATGAGAGAGTCTATAAATATCTGTTAGGCTCTGCATGTAAAACGCCGGAAGAGCCACTTGCGTGGTTACCTAAGAAGGATCCTACTTCAAAAGTTAATATACTGATGCTGGTGTCTGAAAAAGAAGACGGACATGCGGTGGGAATTTATGCGCTTAACCATGATGTTGAAAGAGATGTCTGGTCATTGTCCTATGTCAATAGGTATGATGACTGGGGCAAAGGTTATACGGTAGAAGGCATGCGTGCACTAATGGAACATGCCGTAAAAGTTTATGGAGCACGCACGTTTGAAGGCGAGTGTGCGAAAGAAAACATAGGTAGCAGAAAAGTTATGGAGAAGTTGGGGATGGTGTACGATCACAGCTCGTCATATACAAAGAATGATGGCAGTGCTACCTTCGAGTCAGACATATTTACTCTAACATATAGTGTTGATTCCACAAGGGGTGTTCCTCATGTGAAATCTACTTTTTAATTTGTGTACCAAGGAGAAAGAACAATGGCTGAGGAATTTTTAACATTAATGGCTGATTTGGATGATGATTCACAACAGACTTTATCAGGATGGTATGAAGAATTAAAAAAAGCTGGTTTTACCGGAAATCAAACTCCTGGACTTCCTTTTCACGTTAGCATGGGCTGTTTTTCATTGGACAAAGAGGCTGCCATAATTAACGAGATGAATGAGTTGGCTACACGGTTTTCATCGATACCAGTACATATCAGTCATATAGGTCTATTCTCAGGTGGAAAGGTCCTTTATGCTGCTCCGGACATGAATCCGGCTGGCCTTCTGGACCTGCGTCAGGCGATTCAAACAGAGACACAGGAAAAGTTTCCCTGGACGCCGCACTGTACAATCATGATAGATGAAAAGGAAACAATACAGAAAGCATTACCGATTTTGATTGAACATTTTCAACCTTTCGTGGGCAGGGTAACCAAACTTCATCTGTGTGCTTTTTGGCCAACCAGAGAGATTGCCACGGTTTATTTTGAAAATGATTGAGGGATATGGAAAATTTCGGTTTATAGCGATGTTAGGGGGTAAGCAGATGCAGAAAAAGAAGAAGGTAATTCCAATTGTAGTGGTTTTGTTTGTTGTTTTGTTTGCCTTGGGATGGCTTTATTGGTATTATCTTTTTCCAAATCGTTTTTTGGGTGAAGAAGGGGATGCAAAGTATTATTCAAATTATATGGCAGCCAAATTAACGGGAAGAGAAATAAGCAATAACATTTTGGATAATTTTGTGTTTATTACTGTTAACGGAAAGCAATACAGAAGCGACTTGACTAATACGGAAAAGGCTAGTTATGGTTTGCTAAAAGATGATGGTGGAAATTATGTCTTTTACAGAAAAGACATTGGTAAAAAAATGGGAGTGGTCGAAGAGAGCAATTATTCTTTGCTAAAAGGTCTTAAGGTGTATTATAAGGCAAATACAAATGAAGACATATGTATCTTGAAGCTTGAAGAGGGGTATGGATATCAGTTCTTCAAGGCGATACCGTAGTCGTCTAATTCCGTAAATCAAAATTTTCTGATTATCGTTTTTCCAATTGTTGCCCAAATGTATGCAAAATCATATCTCTCAAACGGAAATACCTAATGGAGGTACCTTGCTTGGATTGTCTGATTATGGCAGATCTGTGGGGGGAGGTTCGGTGTTTTTCGTTTCGCGCGAAAGGCAAGATGAACGCTCGATCATCGTTGACATAAAAACGGAAGAAAATGACCAGATGACGGAAGGACTAAGCGTCTAAACTGATGAAAAATTGGATTATGGAAAATTGAAATGTATCGTGACGCATTAAGGGAAGGAGAGAATAGGGGAAGAAAAATACCACCTATATGAGTAAGTGCGGAGTATAAGAGGTATTTTGACATAAGCAGGCCGGGGGTGATTCGAACACGCAGTCTCCGCTTCGCTCCGGTCGTTGCAATGCCATCGTCCCCCGGACGATGTGCAACCTCTGCGTCCCGAAGAACTTAAAGTGCATATTATGGGACAATACTTTTCTCTGGAAACCATTAAATAAAGGGGGGGCAAGGAATGGAACGGAAGACTGGGGGCTGAATAAATCCGTAAAATTAATACAATTATTAGCAAATTTCTTAGCAAGGCTCCTGTTTTGGCGACATGGAAACTGGAAATCAAGTAATCTTCTGTTGGAAACGCTCATAAAGAATTCCCAATTCTTGAAACGAGTGTGTGAAAGTTTTTCCGTAAATGAGACCTTCTAAGATAATTGACGAGCCGTATGGAGGTAAGATTAGCATTGCTCAATTCGTTTTGACTATATCTAATCCCATTGATTTCATCAAGAATTATGATATAATTGGTACATAATTATATTCTAGAATAATAGACTAAGACAAATCGCTGTTTGTTGAGCAAGTTTGTTTCAAAAATCGCTGCTTGTAGATCCGTTTATATTTGACAACCCGGGGTTGCAAGAAGAAAGGCAACTTAAATAAGGTGCAGGGTGGTGCTGGGTTGCCTTTTGAGGAAGAATCAAGAGGAAAGGCAACATAAACAAGACGCGAGGCGGTGCTGGGTTGCCTTTTGAGGAAGAATCAAGAGGAAAGGCAACATAAATAAGGCGCAGGGTGGCGCTGGGTTGCCTTTTGAGGAAGAATCAAGAGGAAAGGCAACATAAACAAGGTGTGGGGCGGCGACAAGTTGCCTTTTGACAAAGTATGGATCGAAATCGGAAAAAAATCGGCAACTTCAAGTTTGTCGGGATGAACGATAGAGCGTTATTTTGGAATTTAATGTATATCAGTAGATATGTGAAAAAGATGAATTTTTCGGAAGGAGGTTATAGTATGGGGTTTGCAGTAGGAGTTGGTGAGGCGGATTTTGCAGCTCTTCGCAAAGAAAATGCCTATTATGTGGATAAAACAGAGATTATTTATGAGCTTGTTCATGACACAAAAAACAAGGTAACTCTCTTTACCAGACCAAGAAGGTTTGGCAAGACACTAATGATGAGTATGATGGAGAATTTCTTCAGCATATGCAAAGATGGCGAGAGCATATTTGAAGGGCTTGCGATAACAGAACATAGTGATTTCTGCAAGGAGTGGATGAATCAGTATCCGGTGCTGTTTGTTTCGTTTAAAGATGCAGAAGCTGATACTTTTGATAGTGCGTATAAGATGCTGGGAACATCTATTGCGGATCTTTGTAAGAAATTGTCAAATATTACAGACAGCGAGTTAGTTAATCAGGCTGACATAGATGTTTTCAATCGTCTAATGTATCAAAAAGCAGAGGAGCAGGATATAAAAAACTCTCTAAAGACAATTATGCGCATGATGAATGCTGTTTATGGCAAGAAAGCTATTCTTTTGATTGATGAATATGATGTTCCTCTTGCGAAGGCGAGTGAAAAGGATACAGCAAAGAATGGTTATTATTCCAAGATGCTTGATATTATAAAGGGAATAATGAGTACCGCTCTTAAGGATAATGAGTTCCTTCAGTTCGCAGTGATCACGGGATGTCTTAGAATTGCAAAAGAGAGCATCTTTACCGGTACAAATAATTTTGCGTCCTACTCTGTTTTGGATGAAAGGTTCAGCCGTTATTTCGGATTCCTTGAAGATGAAGTAGATACGATGCTTGAGGTTGCAGATAGAAAAGAAGCAGCTAAAGAAATTAAGGAGTGGTATGACGGATATG
>SVFO01000025.1 GCA_015056795.1 Lachnospiraceae bacterium | reverse complement strand
GCTATCATTCGGATGAAATCATTGACATTATCATGCAGTCGTTTCAACTGGACCGTAACGAGGCGATGAAATACTTTGCAAAATCATAGATATCATGAGGAAGCAGGACGAGTTGCGGGAAAGGGTGAGTGACATTATGGGTGGAAAGGTATTGCCGTTACCGTCGGATCAGTTAAGGGAAGCTGAAGCTAGAGTCGATGCAAAGCGAAGCATTAAATTCATTCTGGAAGTGCTTGAAGATTATGGGGAAGTTCCATTGGAACTTCGTGAAAAGATTAGCGCGACCGAGGATATTCATGCCTTGGAGGCAATGTTTACGCTCGCAAGAAAGGCCGAGAGCATCGAGGATTTTCAGGCGAAGCTGGAAGAGATGAAGTGCTGTATGTAGGAAATGAAGCGATGTAGATGAAGGAATTTTGACGCTTGACGTTTGCTGAGGCATGGAACTAAAAGATGCCATTGACAACGCAATTAATGATTGCATCAAGACAAATATTTTGAGGGGGTTTTTCATTGAGCGAAGGGACTAGGTGAGAAAAATTATGGATTTAGATTTTACTTGGGAGCGTCAAGAGGAATTGAATAGGATAGAGCATAAGGCGGATGCTGTTTGTGAGTTGCTTGAGGATTTGGGCGAGATTCCGCAGGAATTGCAGGATGAGATCTATGCTGAGAGGGATTTGGAAGTATTGAGTAAGATGCTTAAGTTGGCTGCAAAGGCAAAGAGCATCGAGGATTTTCAGGCTAAGCTGGAAGAGATGAAGTGCTGTTTGTAGGAGACTGAAGAATGATTTTAAGATATTGTAGATTCGCAATCGAGTCTGTTTTCTAAAATTTTAATGAACTTATTGAATCAGCTTTGAGGATGTGCTACACTATTCTCAAAGCTGATTTTCTTTATGGCCGTCGGCCAGTCTATAGTCTTTATCAAATCTATTTTCAGAAAATCCAAGCTTTTCATTTCATTCTTATTCCTAACGGATTTCCTGAGAGTAGAGGAGCCAATGTCATGTCGGGCGTTGTGTCGTTCATGCAGGTTGAAACTACTTTGTTTCTCGAAATTCCGTTGGGAAGAAAGACAAACAAGGAGGAAAGTACATGAACAAAAGAACGAAGGAGGCAACAAACGAAATGACAAAGGAGAAGGGAAGAAAAGACGGGAACAGGGAAGTGGTGAGTGACGTGTTTTCCATGCTCATGCAATATCCGGAATATGCCCTGGATATTTACAATGCCCTGAACGGCTCACATTACGAGGATCCACGACTGGTGGAGATTGTAACGCTGAAGAATGGAATTTCCCTGACGGTGAGAAATGATGGATCTTTTTTCATTGGGGGATTTGTCAATTTCTATGAGCACCAGTCGACCCACAATCCAAACATGCCACTGAGATTTACAATTTATTATCTGGAGTATCTGAAACAGTGGATAAATGACAACAGGATTGATCTGTATGGTAAGAAGAGAATCATGATACCCACACCGCATTTTGTTGTGTTTTATAATGGAGTAAATGGAAGACCGGATTTTGAGGTGATGCGGCTTTCAGCGTCATTTGATCCGATGGGTGGCGAAAGCGAGGATTCGATTGAGGTCAAGTGTAAGGTTTATAATGTGAATTATGGCCGTAATGCATGGTTGTCGGAGAGCAGCATTGTCATCAAAGGGTATAGTATTTTTGTGAATAAGGTAAGAAACTATCATGATGAAGGCGTGGAGTTGAAAGAGGCAATTGACCACGCGATTAATGAATGTATTGAAGGGAACATTTTGAGAGAATTTTTCATTGAGCGAAGGGACGAGGTGAGAAGAATGACGGAATTGGATTTCACGTGGAAAAAAAGAGAAGGGCTAATTAGGGAAGAAGAGTTCGCGGATGGAAAAGTCCAAGGGAAAATAGAAGCTATTCTGGTAATACTCAGTGTGTATGGCGAGGTACCGCAGGAGTTGAAGAATGAGATTGGTTTGGAGAAGGATCCGGAGGTATTGACCAAGATGTTGAAGATGGCGGCGCAGGCAAAGAGCATTGAGGATTTCCGGGCGAAGCTGGAAGAGATGAAGTGCTGTTTGTAGGAGGCCGAAGAATGACAACAAAACAGTTTTGGGAGAAAATTGATGCGCTGGCTTTCCCTCGTAGTCTACTTTAAAGTCTACTTTTTTGATATGTTTTTTAAGTCGCAGAAAATTCCTAAAACTTTATCAAATCTATTTTCAGAAAATCATTGCTTTTCACGACACTTTTTACAACGCGAGATTTTCTGGAAAGGATTAGAGACAGACTGCTTGACGTTTGCCGTAGTGTGAGTTATTCTTCTCTTATCAGGTATCTTTCTTGGATACCTTTCTGCTGATAGTGTTGGCGGTTCAGCCGGTTTTCCCCGTTTGAATTTTGGGTGCTGATAGGGAAACTCTATATTTTTGCCTGTTCTGCCAGTCATGTGCAGGATGTGGTTGGGGGTGAAAGCATGTATGGCTTCGCACATTGTCGAAGGAAATGGAGAGGGATGATTTTGAGAGGCTTTCGGAAGCGGCGGCAAAGCTAAAGGAAACGGCTAACGGAGAATTTATTGATTCGGTATTACAGGTCAGCATGGATAGTATGAACTTTGAAGACCATGTACTTGTTAATATGATTTTTGTCGCAAAAGCCACATACTTGCTTGACGTATACACGCAAAACAGGTATAATAAAGACATGATTAAGAACTTTGCAGATAAAGAAACAGAAAAGATTTTTAACCAGACATTTTCAAGGAAGTTGCCACACGATATACAGAAGGTTGCCTTGAGAAAGCTGATCATGATAAACAATGCAGGATGTTTGGAGGATCTGAAGGTTCCGCCTTCAAATCGATTAGAACCACTTACTGGGAAAAGGCAGGGACAATATAGCATAAGGATAAATGATCAGTTTCGAATATGTTTTAGGGAAGATGAGAACCACTTCTATGATGTAGAGATTGTGGACTATCATTAAAGGTAGAGCTGTATTCTATTTGAAAGTGAGGTTGAGTATTATGGATTATATTATTGAGACTCCCCAAATGGGTGAAATACTACTGGAGGAATTTATGGAGCCAATGGGTATTTCCGCATATAAATTGGCACAAGAAATTCATGTTCCAGTCTCTCGCATACAGGATATCTTGCATGGTAGAAGAAAGGTTACGGCAGATACCTCCCTTAGATTAGCGAGATATTTTGGTGTTACTGAGAAATACTTTTTAGATATACAAAATGAAATCGATATCAGGGAATTAAAGCAAAAGATTAATGCAGAAATACAGGCGATTCATCCGTGTAAAACGGCAATCATGTGATCGTTATAACTATTTCATGTTTTTGGTAATGCTTTGCAGCAATAATCATTGGAAATTGATCTTCTTGTGATAAAGAAAAGTGCAGACCTCAAAGTCCGTAATGAGATTGGGCATTTTTTCAGGGGTCACAACATAGTGGAGTATAAATCTCCGGAGGATGTCGTGAATGTTGACGTGATTTATAAATGCATCGCGTATGCCGCCTTGTATAAGGCATATGGGGAAACGACGGATTGCATTAAGGCGGATGACGTCACCGTGACGGTTGTATGCTGGGCAAGACCCAGGAAGCTGTTTTGGTATTTTTCAGAGCATAAGATTCGGTTTTCAAAAAGGCATCCGGGGATTTACCATGTCGAAAGGGATCTGCTGTTTCCGGTGCAAATCGTTGTGGCAAGGGAGCTGGACAAACGAGAGCATGTATGGCTTCGCGCATTGTCGAAGGAAATGGAGAGGGATGATTTTGAGAGGCTTTCGGAAGCAGCGGCGAAGCTAAAGGAAACGGCTAACGGAGAATTTATTGATTCGGTATTACAGGTCAGTATACGGGCGAATGAGAAAAAGTTAAAGGAGGACAAGGACATGTGCTGCGAAGCGTTAAGGGAATTATTTGAACCGGAATTAAAGGAAAGCTGGAAGAAAGGCCAAAGACAAAGCGTTAGGGCAATGGTGAACACCATGACAAAAAAAGGCTATCATTCGGATGAAATCATTGACATTATCATGCAGTCGTTTCAACTGGACCGTAACGAGGCGATGAAATACTTTATATCATAACTGGATAAGAAGCCCCAGAGGCGAGGGCAGATGATTTGGAGAAGGAAATCACAGAGTTGTTAAAGCAATTATCAGATGGCCGAGTGATTCACGATGAATATTTGCATTTTCTGCATGTCTGCGATATAGTATTCATATGTTTTAGTATTTCAGGAGAAGTCGCAGAATGGTGTCAGTAGGTCAAAGCTTAAGCAGTCAGCGGTTAGGCGCGTTCATAAGGCTCATTCGCAGGGGGTGCATGGTTGTAATGGCTATGTGCTTGCTTTTGTTGTGCGGATGTGGAGATCAGGATGCGGCCGATGATATTTTGGTTGCAGTCAGCATTTCTGACGAGTCATCGCAGGTGCCAGACGATAAGACAGACGATTCTAATCAAGCCTCTTCCGATGATGAGAGCGGAACAAATTCAACGGAAACCGATCCCGACGAAACCGATCCTACGGAAACAGACATGACGGATACCGATCCAACAGAAACGCTCCCTTCGGAAAACGATCCCGTAGATCCGAATCTTGGCTCAGCGTTGAATCCGTATGATTCGCTTAGTGTTCCAACGCAGTTCATCAAGATTGGCGATCTGTATTTCATAGTGGATTGTTATCATAATCAGGTCATTTATACCGATACATTGGGCATTCCACTGAAGGATTGGAAAATCATGACTTCCGACATTGAGCGGGGCCATACGGTTGCCAGCGATGGCGAGCTTTATTTGGTGGACGATACGGAACGCTCCAGGGTATTGGTGTATAAGTATGACGGCAAAGCTTTTGTCCTGACGCAGGTCGTTGACAATGTTGGCATTCGCCCGCACTATATTGTTTACAACGAGATGGACGCATGCTTTTATGCCTGGAGCTCCATGACGGGGGAGATGTGTGTATTTGAGCGGGACGGAGACACGGATCAGATTCGCTTAAACCGCGTTATGTCGATCAAGGAGCTGAATGGCTATTACGTACGAAGCTTTACGATTATAGGAGATTCGATCTATCTTGTTTCGGGGAATGGTCAGATCTTGGAGGTAAGTCGATCTGATTTCACCATTCTCCAAAGATATCCCGTACCGGAGCAACTGGCAGGAATGATACAGATTCTGCCAATTGACGGAGGGTTCTATATTACGATCTCAACGGATGCATCAGGAAATCAGAATTGTGCAACGGTCATCTATACGGAAAGCCTGTCGAATCTTGCCTCAGGGGCATATAAGGATATTTATTCGTACTTTATCAATATTGGAACGCCGTATTACATGGGTGTCGTTGACGGAAGGCTGTGCCTGACGGAGCATAGGGTGCCGGGGTATTCCATATGGGTATTTGACATCGATGACAACTGCCTTCCGACGAATGTCGAGGTGCTGTACTAGACGGCAGATGGTCGCAAACGGCGCAGAATGAGGAGCTTAGACAAAAAAATTGCCGCTTTTCCTTTATTTTTGTGCCTTTCCTACTTGACTTTTAGAATATACGGGCTTATACTCAATACGATTCATAAAGTTGACTAGATTAAGAGTGGTGCGAACCACTCTTAATTCTTTGTAGGGCGACAATAAAAACAAGCGGCTGCCGAAGGCAGATATAAAAAAGGAGGCAGAATGTCAAAGAGGGAGACTTATGAGGCGAAGGCAGAGGAACTGCTGAAGCCCATCACCACGAAGCTTGGAATTGAAATCTATGATGTGGAGTATGTCAAGGAAGGCAGTGATTATTATCTGCGTGCCTATATTGATAAGCCGGAGGGCGTCAATATCAATGATTGTGAAACCGTGAGTCGTGCTTTTTCGGACATGCTGGACGAGGCGGATCCCATCCCGGATGCTTACATCCTGGAGGTTTCCAGTCCGGGACTTGGACGAACCTTGAAGAAGGACAGGCACCTTCAAAAGAGCATCGGTAAGGAAGTGGAAGTAAAGCTGTTTAAGGCAGTGGATGCAAAAACGAAGCAAAAGGATTTCTGCGGTATCCTGGAGAGCTTCGATGAGAAGACGATCACGATCCGTGAGGGCGAGGGTAACACGGTAACTTTTGAGAGGAGTAATGTTGCACTGATCAGGTTGGCGCTGGATTTTTAGGATGACATGTTATGTAAGAGCTTTTAGGTAGTAAAGATTTGAATGGTACAGAGAATATAAGGCGAAATGCCGGAAATGGAGGATATGATGAACAAGGAATTAATGGAGGCACTTGATATTTTGGAGAAGGAGAAGGAGATCAGCAAGGAGACGCTGTTTGAGGCAATCGAGAACTCTCTGCTTACGGCCTGCAAGAACCATTTTGGTAAGGCAGACAACGTAAAGGTTGAGATTGATCGTGATACCTGTGACTTCTTGGTTTATGCCGAGAAGGAAGTGGTTCCGACGGCAGATGACGTTGAGGACGATTGTCTGCAGATTAGTCTTGAAGATGCGCAGAAGATTTCTACCAAGGCTTCCGTAGGCGACGTGATTCACGTAGAGATTAAGTCCAAGGAGTTTGGACGTATCGCTACGCAGAACGCAAAGAACGTAATCCTCCAGAAGATCCGTGAGGAAGAGAGAAGCGTGATTTTCAATCAGTATTTTGAGAAGGAGCGTGACGTTGTTACGGGTATCGTTCAGCGTTATGTTGGCAAGAACATTAGCATTAACCTTGGTAAGGCAGACGCCCTGCTGACCGAGGCTGAGCAGGTAAAGGGAGAGGTGTTCAAAAATAACGAGCGCATCAAGGTTTACGTGCATGAAGTGAAGAATACCCCTAAGGGACCGCGCATTAGCGTAAGCCGCACGCATCCAGAGCTGGTAAAGCGTCTGTTTGAGGCTGAGGTTACGGAGATTAAGGACGGTACCGTAGAAATCAAGAGCATTGCTCGTGAGGCAGGTAGCCGTACGAAGATTGCGGTTTGGTCCAACAATCCTGACGTAGATGCAGTTGGTGCTTGTGTCGGCATGAACGGCGCAAGAGTAAATGCAATCGTAGAAGAGCTTCGTGGCGAGAAGATTGACGTTGTGAACTGGGATGAGAACCCTGGTAACTTGATCCAGAATGCCCTTTCTCCTGCAAAGATCGTTGCAGTATTTGCAGATCCTGATGAGAAGACGGCGAAGGTTGTTGTTCCCGATTATCAGTTGTCTCTGGCCATCGGTAAGGAGGGTCAGAATGCAAGACTTGCTGCAAGGCTGACTGGCTATAAGATCGACATCAAGTCTGAGACGCAGGCGAAGGATGCTCCTGGCTTCCGTTATGAGGACTACATTGATGACGAGGAGTACGAAGAGTACGAGGGTTATGAAGGTGAAGAGGGCGGCTATACGGAGCAGTAATTTAGCGAGTCCTGTTACCTGACAGAGTGAATCAAAACTAAAGGAATTGGTAGCATAAGGAGAGTTAAAGAAAGCATGACAAAAAAGCTTCCGCTGAGACAGTGTGTTGGCTGTGGAGAAATGAAAAGTAAAAAGGAAATGATGCGTGTCCTGAAATCGGAGAATGAACCGATTTGTCTTGACATGACTGGCAAGAAAAATGGACGCGGCGCATATCTATGTAAGAGCATGACCTGCTTGCAGAAGGCCAGAAAGAATAAGGGATTGGAACGATCCTTTAAGATGAGCATTCCTGCCGAGGTGTATGACGCTCTGGAAAAGGAGTTCGCAGATGGGAGTACCGAATAAAGTGATGTCCCTTTTGGGAATTGCCATGAAGAGCAAAAATCTTGTCAGCGGAGAATTTCAGACGCTGGAGGCGGTAAGATCGAAGAAGGCCTGTCTGGTCATCATTTCGGAGGACGCCACGGACAATACGAGAAAGCTTTTTAATGACAAATGTGCTTTTTATGAAATACCCGTTGTGGAATACGGGTTGAAGGAAGATTTGGGCCGGGCAATCGGAAAAGACCTGAGATCTTCATTGGCGGTGTGCGATGCTGGTTTGGCGGCTGCCATAAAAAAGCAACTGGAAATGGAGAAGTAGGGGCTTAGACGAGCTTGGAAAGGAGAAAGAATTTAGGATGGCAAAAATCAGGATACATGAACTCGCAAAAGAGTTGAAGAAGGAGAATAAAGAGCTTTTGCAATTTCTTGCCAACAAGGGTATCGAGGGCAAGACTGCTTCGAGTGGACTGGATTCGCAGGAGGAGCAGATGGTAAGAGCGGCATTCGGCGGCGCAAAGGCTTCAGCTGACGCGAAAAAGGCAGATGATGCAAAGAAAGCTGACGAGGCAAAGAAGGTTGAGGAAGCAAAGAAGGCTGAGGAAGCAAAGAAGGCCGAGGATGCAAAGAAGGCCGAGGATGCAAAGAAGGCCGAGGATGCAAAGAAGGCCGAGGATGCAAAGAGGGCCGAGGATGCAAAGAAGGCCGAGGAAGCGAGAAAGGCAGAAGAGGCCAAGAAGGCTGCAGAGCCTGCACAACCCGCAGCACAGCCCGCACAGGGCGGCGCTCAGGCAGGCGTGCCGAAAAAGAAGAAGACGATCATCATTGTCAATAATCAGCAGAATGCAAGAGGTCAGGGACAGCGTCCTAACAATGGCCCCGTGCAGAATCGTCCGCAGGGTGGTAATAATGGAAGACCTGGGTATAATAATGCTGGTGGTTACAACAACGGAAGACCTCAGCAGCAGCCCACGCGTACGCCTATTAAGCCGCTGACACCTCCGTCTCCCACGCCCAGCGTGCAGATGGTTCCGAGCAATACGCAGCAGCCGAAGCGCGTAAATCCTGCGCCTGAGAAGAAGGAAGAGGTAAAGACGACCGCTCCCGTACAGGAGACTCCTGCAGTAACGACGACTCATGCAACGCAGGCTCCCAAGGAGACTGTGAATACTCCTGTTGCGCCTGCGGCACAGACTGCTACGCCGAGCGCTGCACCTGAGAAGGAAGCGCACGTTCAGGCAGCTCCGCAGGCAAATCGTGACAACACGCAAGCTGCACAGAATCAGGGGGCTCGTGACAATCAAGGCGCTCGTGACAATCAGGCAAATCGTGATCATCAGACGAGAAATAATGCGCCTCAGAATCGTGACGGTCAGGGGAACTTTAACCGTCAGGGTGGTCAGTACAATAACAATCGTGACGGCCAGGGCAGCTTTAACCGTCAGGGCGGTCAGTACAATAACAATCGTGACGGCCAGGGCAGCTTTAATCGTCAGGGCGGCCAGGGTGGTCAGTATGGTAATCGTGATGGCCAGGGCAGCTTCAATCGTCAGGGTGGTCAGTATGGCAACCGCGACGGTCAGGGCAGCTTCAATCGCCAGGGCGGCCAGGGTGGTCAGTATGGCAATCGTGACGGTCAGGGCGGCTTCAATCGTCAGGGCAGTCAGTATGGCAATCGTGACGGTCAGGGCGGCTTTAATCGCCAGGGTGGTCAAGGCGGTCAGGGTGGCTTCGGCGGACGCGACGGTCAGGGCAGAACTGGTCAGTATCAGGGCGGAAGTCGTGATGGCGGACGCGGTGGCTTCGGCGGACGTGATGGTCAGGGTAGACCTGGTCAGGGCTTTGGCGGACAAGGCGGCAGATCCAGCAAGAATTCCTTCGGCGGTGATGCAGCTCCCGCAAAGGATATCGAAAAGAAGCGCGAGGAGGACAAGAGAAGGTTCTCTCAGGAAAAGGATAAGCGCAACAAGAAGGATTATATGTATGAGGAGGACGAGGCTGTAAAGAACAAGCCCGGCCGCTTCATTAAGCCTGAAAAGAAGAAGGAAGAGGTTGTGGAGGAGGTAATCAAGGTGATTACGCTTCCTGAGACCATTACGATTAAGGATCTTGCGGACAAGATGAAGCAGCAGCCCGCAGCCCTGATCAAGAAGCTCTTCATGGAGGGCAAGATTGTTACTCTGAATCAGGAGATTTCCTACGAGGAAGCTGAGACGCTCGCCATGGATTATGAGATCCTTTGCGAGAAGGAGGTTAAGGTTGACGTTATTGAGGAGCTCCTGAAGGAGGAAGACGAGGACGAGAAGGATCTGCAGGAGAGACCTCCCGTTATCTGTGTCATGGGTCACGTTGACCATGGTAAAACCTCCCTACTGGATGCCATTCGTAAGACGAACGTTACGAAGGGCGAGGCTGGCGGTATTACGCAGCATATCGGTGCTTACACCGTTTCGCTTGACGGAAGAAACATTACGTTCCTGGATACGCCTGGACATGAGGCCTTCACGGCAATGCGTATGCGTGGTGCAAATTCCACGGATATCGCAATTCTCGTGGTCGCAGCAGATGACGGTGTCATGCCCCAGACCATTGAGGCAATTAATCATGCAAAGGCAGCAGGCATCGAAATCATCGTTGCCGTAAATAAGATTGATAAGCCCTCCGCAAACATTGAGCGTGTAAAGCAGGAGCTCACCGAGTATGAGCTGGTTGCTACCGACTGGGGCGGAAATACGGAGTTTGTTCCCGTGTCTGCTAAGACGGGTCAAGGCATTGAGGATCTGCTGGAGACGATTCTTTTGACCGCAGACATTCTCGAGCTGAAGGCAAACCCGAACAGAAGGGCAAGAGGTCTTGTGATCGAGGCCGAGCTGGATAAGGGTCGTGGTCCCGTGGCAACCGTTCTGGTACAGAAGGGTACGCTTCACGTTGGTGACTTTATCTCCGCTGGTGCCGCTCATGGTAAGGTAAGAGCGATGGTGGATGACAAGGGCAGACGCGTGAAGGAGGCTGGTCCTTCGACTCCCGTGGAGATCCTTGGACTTTCCGACGTTCCGAGCGCAGGCGAGGTATTCCTTGCACATGACAGCGACAAGACGGCGAAGAGCTATGCGGATACCTATCTTGCACAGAACAAGGAGAAGATGCTCGAGGAGACGAAGAGCAAGATGTCCTTGGATGATCTGTTCTCACAGATTAAGGAAGGCAATCTGAAGGAGCTGAACCTGATCGTTAAGGCTGATGTTCAGGGTAGCGTGGAGGCCGTGAAGACTTCCCTGCTCAAGCTCTCCAACGAAGAGGTTGTCGTTAAGTGTATCCATGGCGGCGTAGGTGCGATCAACGAGTCCGACGTTGTTCTGGCAAGTGCATCTAACGCGATCATCATTGGATTTAACGTGCGTCCTGATGCCGTGGCAAAGGCAACGGCCGAGAGAGAGGGCGTAGACGTTCGTCTTTACAAGGTTATTTATCAGGCCATCGAGGATATCGAGGCAGCCATGAAGGGTATGCTGGATCCGATCTTCGAGGAGAAGGTCATCGGTCATGCAGAGGTTCGTCAGATCTTCCGTGCGTCCGCAATCGGAAACATCGCTGGTTCCTATGTTTTGGACGGTATGTTCCAGAGAGATTGCAAGGTTCGCATCAGCCGTGAGGGCAAGCAGATCTACGAAGGCAAGCTGGCTTCCCTGAAGCGTTTCAAGGATGACGTGAAGGAAGTAAAGGCTGGCTTCGAGTGCGGTCTTGTATTTGACGGCTTCGACCAGATGCAGGAGCTCGATATCGTTGAGGCATATATCATGGTCGAGGTTCCTAGATAGTCCTAGTTGAAGGAGGGGCCCACACGAAGTGTGGGAAGATGCCTTCTGCGCTGGAAAAGCTGAAATTGTCTGCTGAAGGCAGACGGATGAGGTGATTTTTGAATGAGAAAAAATAGCATTAAAAATACCCGTATCAACGGGGAGGTTCAGAAGGTCCTTGCGGAGATCATCCGCAAGGAAATTAAGGATCCGCGTATCAGTCCCTGGACCAGTGTCGTTGCAGTGGAGGTAGCTCCTGACTTAAAGAGCTGCAAGGCATGGATTAGCGTGCTGGGTGGTGAGGATGCCTGCAAGAAGACCATCGAGGGCTTGAATTCCGCCATGGGTTATATTCGCAGGCAGCTTGCCCATACGATCAATCTGCGTAACACGCCTGAGATTACGTTCGTGATGGATCAGTCCATCGCTTACGGCGTCAACATGTCGCATAAGATTGATGAGGTTATGGCACAGGATCGTCAGAGTGCCATCCAGAGGGGCGAGACCGTAGAGCTGTCAGAAGATGAAGAAGCATCGGAAGACGAACTGGACGATGACGAGGACTTGGACGACGAGGAAAAAGTCGAAGAGTAGAGAAGGCGAAAAAGGATTGTTGATAAGGGTTGAGAGGAGCCTTCAGAAAGTATGAAATTTGATTTGTTAAAGGAATGTGCAGGGGCGAAGCGCATCGCCATCTCAGGACATAAAAAGCCTGATGGCGACTGCGTTGGCGCGTGCCTTGCAGTATGGCATTATTTGAAACAGAATTTAGCGGGAGCAGAGGTTCTTGTGTTTTTGGAGGAGCCCGATCCCGTATTTGCAGAGCTTTGCGGATATGAGGAGATCATTCATGATTTCCCTGATCAGGAGCCGTTTGACGTGTTCTTTATTTTGGATTGTAATTTAGAGCGTACGGGTCTTGCAGCGAAGTATGCGGATGGTGCAGGAAAGGTCATCAACGTCGACCATCACATCACCAATGCGAATGGCTGCGGCGACTTGAACTATGTTGATCCGAAGGTGGGAGCAGCCTGCGAGCTGATCTATGATCTGATGGATACAGAGCGCATGGACGTGGAGACGGCGAAGTCCATCTATGTCGGCATGGTACATGATACGGGCGTGTTCCAGTATGAGAACACGACGCCTGAGACGCTGCGGAAGGCAGCGCATCTGATTAGCTATGGCTTTGATTTTTACCGCATCATTCAGGAGACCTTTTACCAGAAGACCTATGTTCAGGCGCAGATCATGGGCCGAGCTCTGATGGAGAGCGTGCGTTTCATGGACGGCAGATGTGTTGTCAGCGTGATCGACCGCAAGACGATGGATTTCTATGGTGTCACCACGCGTGATTTCGAGGGAATCGTAAATCAGCTTCGCAACATTAAGGGAATCAGCTGTGCCATTTTCATGTATGAGACGGACACGCTGGAGTATAAGGTAAGTCTGCGCACGGATCAAAAGGTTGACGCGGCAAAGGTGGCAGCATATTTTGGCGGCGGCGGACATGCGCGCGCGGCAGGCTGCACCATGAAGGGAACCTTCCATGACTGCGTGAACAACCTGTCTGCGGAGATTGAGAAGCAACTGATTTAGTGAGAAACGGCAGACTGATTGAGAAGCTGCTGTATGGCAGGCGGATGAGACAGATATGTTAAACGGCATTATCATCGTAAAAAAGGAACCCGGCTTTACTTCGAATGACGTTGTGGCAAAGATGCGGGGCATATGTAAGCAAAAAAAGATTGGTCACACGGGAACGCTGGATCCGGATGCCACGGGCGTTTTGCCCGTGTGTCTGGGAACCGGAACCAAGCTCTGTGACATGCTCACCGAAAGGGACAAGGAGTATGTGGCAGAGCTTCTTTTAGGTGTGTCTACGGACACGCAGGACATTTCGGGAACGGTACTTCAGGAGCATCCCATCGATGCGACACAGGAGCAGGTGCGCGAGGCAGCCATGAGCTTTGTCGGCTCGTATGACCAGATCCCTCCCATGTACAGCGCCCTGAAGGTCAATGGCAAGAAGCTTTATGAGCTTGCCCGCGAGGGGAAGGAAATAGAGCGGAAGGCGAGACGCGTGGAAATCCTGGAGCTGGAGATTTTGGACATGCAGCTGCCCGTCGTCAAGCTGCGCGTTTGCTGCACGAAGGGGACATATATTCGCACGCTCTGCGCTGACATCGGTGAGAAGCTGGGATGCGGCGGCACCATGAAATCCTTGGTGAGAACGAAGGTCGGGAGGTTTACGCTGGAGCAGGCGCATACCCTTTCAGAAATCGAAAGGATCCGCGACGACGGGGCTCTGGAACAGATACTGACTCCTACGGAGGTCGTGTTTGAGGACCTTAGAAGGGTTTGTACCATCCCTGAGGCGGATAAATATCTCCTGAATGGCAATGTCATTTCTGCGGATAAAGTGGTAATTACGGAAGATGCGGGCAGGGCTGGTAGTAAGGCAGATCAAGCATCGAGTTGTATGGCAAAGAAAGCAGTGGATGGTATGGTAGAAAAAGGCGCTGGCTTCGAAAAAGGCGAGCGGGTTCGCATGTGTACCTCGGAAGGCAATTTCCTTGGCGTGTTTGAGTATGCAGGTCATGAGAGATGCTTTCGTCCCGTGAAGATGTTCTTGTGATACTGTCTCAGCGATGCAATTCGTGAAGAGGCTTTCGTGATAAAAGCGGTAGAATGGATGCATGGCGTGAAAGTAATTTAAGAATTCTATCGGACTAGTAGATTCTTTGGTTGAAGTGAGGAAGCATTTTGGAAATCATATCGGAAAGCGTGGATTTTCAATTAAATAGAGAGACGGCGATTGCGATCGGCAAGTTTGACGGCGTGCATGTCGGGCATCGTAGGCTTCTGGAGGAGATCCTGGAGAAGAAAAAGGATGGACTCGAGGCCTGCGTGTTTACGTTTGACGTTTCGCCTGCCGTTTTATTTGGCTTAAGCGACGGGAAGGTTTTGACAACCCGCAGGGAGAAGCGCAGGATTTTTGAGGAGCTTGGCGTGGACGTGCTGGTGGAATTTCCCATGAATTTTGCGACGGCGGCGACCCCAGCGGAGGAATTTGCGAGAAGATATCTTTCGGGAGCCCTTTGCGGAAGATTTATCGCGGCTGGAGAGGATCTGTCCTTTGGTCAGTATGGAAAGGGAAATGCAGAGCTTCTGCGGAGTCTTGCAGACGAGCTTTCGTTTGAGGTAAAGACGATTCCGAAGGTGAGCGTGGATGGCGTGCAGGCGAGCTCTACCTATGTCCGCAGCCTGTTGGAGCAGGGCAAGATGGAGGAGGTTACGCGCTTTTTAGGCGAACCGTTTTTTATCAATGGCGTGGTATCACACGGGAGACATCTGGGACATTCCCTGGGCTTCCCGACCTTGAACATATTGCCTGAGGAGGACAAGCTGTTGCCGCCCTTTGGCGTGTATTTTTCGAAGGTGCGTGTGGAGGGAAGACTCTATCCCGCAATAACAAATATTGGCAGACGACCTACCGTCAGCGAAACAGGGCAGGATAACGTGCTGCCAGGAAAAGAGGCGCAAGCGGCGAAGAAGGAGTTACCTGCCAGTCACATCAGCGTTGAGACCTTCCTTTATGATTTTGACGGGGATCTCTATGGAAAGGAGATTACCGTTTATCTGCATCATTTTCAGCGCCCAGAGCAGAAATTTGAGAGCCTGGATGCCCTGAAGGCACAGATCTCCAGGGACGTTGCCGCTGGAAGAGGCTGATGTCGCAGACTGCGAAGCATAAACCTGCGCAGAAAGGGAAATGTTTGGTATGTGAATGGCCTTTTGTAAAGCAAGAGACGAAAAAACGATAATTTCCGAAAAAGTACTTGTAACTTTCCTGATTATCCCTTAGAATAGAGATGTGTGTGGATTGGGATGAACATGGATAGCCTCTCTGGGGTAGAGAGGAAAATACGAAGGGAAAGTTATATGAGTGCAAGCGTTCTATTAACAATGGCAGGCGGTTTAGGGCTCTTTTTGTTCGGCATGCGAGTCATGAGTGACTCCATCGAAAAGGTGGCCGGTGCCAAATTAAGACACATCCTAGAGATTTTTACAACCAACCGTTTTACGGGTATGGTCGTCGGCGTTATTTTTACCGCCATCATTCAATCGTCTTCAGCCTGTACGGCCATGGTCGTCAGCTTTGTAAACGCAGGCCTGATGAATCTGTTTCAGGCAGCAGGCGTGATCTTCGGTGCCAACATCGGTACCACAGTTACCTCACAGCTCGTTTCGTTTAATTTATCAGCATATGCTCCCGTGATATTGCTTGCGGGCGTTCTTTGCATGATGTTTGTCAAGAACGACAAGGTCAAGAAGTTCTCCGAAATCGTGATCGGTTTTGGCGTGCTCTTCCTTGGACTGAGCACGATGTCGAGTGCGATGGCAGCGATGAAGAGTGAGCCTGCAGTGGTAAATCTGCTGGCATCCGTGGAGGGACATCATCTCTTCGCAACGCTGATGGGATTGGTTTTGACCTCCGTCATTCAGAGCTCTTCCGTGACGGTCAGCATCGTTTTGCTCCTCGCAAATCAGGATCTGTTGTCCCTGCCGATTACGCTGTACATTATTCTTGGCTGTAACATTGGTGCCTGCTCGACGGCGCTGCTTGCCTCCCTTGCCGGTAAGAAGGAAGCGAAGCGCACGGCACTGATTCACTTTTGGTTTAACGTGATCGGCACGCTGCTGATCTATGTGATTTTGTTCTTTGCGGAGGAGCCTGTGATCCACATGATCCAGAAGATCTCTGCCGACAACGGACGATTTGTTGCAAACGCACATACGCTGATCAAGATTTTCCAGGTAATTGTGCTGTTCCCGTTCTCGAACCTGATCGTAAAGTTGGCTTGCCTTTGCGTGCCTGGCGAGGACAAGAAGGTTGGTTACCGCGAGAGCTATCAGCTGAAATACATTGGTGATAAGGTGGTCTTCAATCCTGCAACGGCAGTGGTCGAGGTCATCAAGGAGCTTGACCGTATGGCTTCCCTCGCAAGCGAGAATCTAAACCGCGCCATGAACGCACTGATCACGCTGGACGAGGAGGACATCGAGGAGGTTTATGAGGTAGAGAAAAACATCAACTTCCTAAACCATGCCATCACGGATTATCTTGTAAAGATTAACCAGAGCACGCTGCCCATCGAGGACTTAAAGAGCATCGGTGCACTGTTCCATGTCGTGAACGATATCGAGCGTATCGGTGACCATGCGGAGAATGTTGCAGATTGTGCAAGACAGCGCAAGGAGGATGGTTCGAGCTTCAGTAAGGAAGCCCAGAAAGAAATGGGTGAGATGCTGGAGATGGTCAATAAGATCGTTCAGTACGCCATCGAAATGTTTGTAAAGAGTGAGTACAAGCACATGCAGGATGTTGTGGAGCTTGAGGATCATGTCGATGAGATGGAGCGTGAGTTCCAGAAGGCGCATGTGGAAAGACTTTCCAAGGGCGAGTGTACGCCGGCCGCTGGCATGTTGTTCTCCGACGTTATTTCTGGTTTGGAGAGAGTCTCTGATCACGCAACGAACATTGCATTTGCTATTATGGATGCGGAGAAGGAAGCGTCATAAGGCATGACGAAAAAAGGAAAACAGTCCCGAAATTTGATCTGCCTTGTCAAAATGGCATGTCGAAAAGTCAGAATTAGGGGTTGACGTGGGAGAAGAAAATAGGGTATAATTTGTAACAGGTTGTAACAAATTTGTAATAAATAAAAATGGGGTGCGTTTGGTGGCCTGAAACCTTTGGGGTAGGAGACGGGATTTACGGCGCGAGGTTATTTTATTATGAATCAAAGAAGAATGAAAAATATTGTAAGAGTGGCATCGACGGCAATGGCAGTGGCTTGCTTTGCCGCCTTTCCTATGCATACGAATGCTGCGACCTGGGGGGAGGATTCTCTTTCCAGCATTGGCGTGGCATCTATTTTCAACATGGATTATTCTGCCGAGGAGCTTGTGGCTTATGCAGATGCGGCAAAGGGTTCACATTGGGGCTATACCAACCTTGGCATTGCAAATACTGACGGCGCAAATTTAAATGTTCGTGAGACGCCCTCCACCAGCGGCAAGCTTGTGGGAAAGATGCGTAATCACGCGGCATGTGAGGTATTAGAGGTTAAGGATGGTTGGGCGAAGATTACGTCCGGCGAGGTCAACGGCTATGTCAGCTGTGATTATCTTCTGATTGGTGCTGATGCCGTCAGCATTGCAAAGGATTTTGTCGAGACCGTTGCGATCGCAAAGGAGAATGGTCTTAACGTTCGCCAGGAGCCTTCCACCGACAGTCAGGTCATGACCCAGATTGCTAAGGGTGAGGAGCTGGAGTTCATCGAGGATTTAGAGGACTGGATCCATGTCACGGTGGATGACGAGGATGCGTACGTGTTCTCTGATTTCGTTACGGTTGAGACGAAGCTGGATACGGCGATCACCATGTCCGAGCTGACCTATGGCAATGGCGTATCCGATATTCGCGTGGACATTGTAGAATATGCAAAGCAGTTCTTGGGAAATCCGTATAAGTACGGTGGCACGAGCCTGACGAAGGGCTGTGATTGCTCCGCATTTGTACAGGGAGTTTACAAGAAGTTTGGCGTGAAGCTCGAGAGAACCTCCGGTGCGCAGTCAAAGGGCGGAACGACAATCAAGACCTCTGAATTAAAGCCTGGTGATTTGATCTTCTACAGCAAGAACGGAAGCATCAATCACGTGGCAATGTACATCGGCAATGGTCAGGTTATCCATGCAAGCTGTCCGAAGTATGGTATCCGAATCAGCAAGTATAATTACAGAACGCCGACCAAGTGCGTACGTATGTTAAAGGATTAAAAAGGATTCCTAAATGAAAAGAGGGAAGGAGCGAGGCGACTCGCTCCTTTATTTTACTAGGGAGAACACTAAGCTTATTATGAAAACTGATAAATCTTTAAAAGTTATTAGAAAAACAGTTGACAAATAGGCCTACCCATTGTATACTAATCAAGTCGGCAAAAATGACCGATATGGAAGTTTAGCTCAGCTGGGAGAGCATCTGCCTTACAAGCAGAGGGTCATAGGTTCGAGCCCTATAACTTCCACTATGGCGAAGTAGCTCAGTTGGCTAGAGCACACGGTTCATACCCGTGGTGTCGAGGGTTCGAATCCCCCCTTCGCTATTTTTTTTGCCCTTTTGGGAAAACCATAGAGGGACAATCAGTGCGGAACAACTTTTGAAGGTTGTTCCGTTTTTTTTATTTTCTTTTTATCATGTACTTTCTGCGAGAACAAGCAATGGTTGCTTTTTTGGCATAAGAATGATATGATTTAGGTTAGGGAGATTTTAGACATGTGTGACAAGATAGCAATTCAGATAGTAGATGCCACGCTTCGCGACGGCGGGCTGGTCAATGATTTTTATTTTGAGGATGCACTGGTAAAGGCATTATATGAGACGAATTTACGAACTGGCGTAAATTATATGGAATTTGGTTATAAAGCGTCGAAGAGGATGTTTGATCCGGCCAAGAACGGAAAGTGGAAATACTGTGATGATGAGGACATGCGGGCCATTGTTGGAGAAAATCGCACGAACATGAAAATAGCCGTCATGGCGGACGTGGGAAGATGTGATTTTCATGAGGACATTCGTCCGAAGAAGGAAAGCCCGATTGACATGATCAGGGTGGCAACCTATTTAGAAACGATTCCTGGCGCGGTAGAAATGATTGAGGATGCGGCAAACAAGGGCTATGAGGTAAGCTGTAATCTGATGGCCATCTCTAAGGCAAAGGAGAGCGATTTGCGGGAAGCGCTGACGACGTTGGCAAAGACGCCTGCGAGCGTTCTGTATGTTGTTGACAGCTATGGAGCACTGTATCCTGATCATGCAAAGCGCCTGGTGACGACCTTTTTGGATGTCGCAGATCAATATGGGAAAAAGGTCGGCATGCATGCCCATAATAACATGCAGCTGGCGTTTTCGAATACGATGCTGGCGCATGAATTAGGCGCAACCTGGCTGGACGGCACCTATGATTCCATGGGAAGGGGCGCAGGAAATTGTGCCATGGAGCTCCTTCTTGGATATTTGGAAAAGCAAGGCTTTTCGCAGTATCACATGGAGCAGGCCCTTCCGTTTATTGATCAGTACATGGAGGGCTTAAAGAGGCAGGGCGTTGTTTGGGGCTATGACATTCAGTATTTGCTTACGGGGCTGTTAAACCAGCATCCGAGGGCAGCGATTCGCTACACAAAGGAAGGCTGTTCGGATCACGAGGCATTCTTCAACGAAATTAAGGTGGGAAAGGCCGAGCATTAAGGAAACAAGAAGGCAAAAGGCTAGTTTTGGAAAGCAAAAGATCACTAGTCGGATTCAAACAAAAAGAAGAGGAGAAATCATGCAGACGGACAGGATTAAGATTTTGGTTTATGATCTTGGAAGAGAGAAGGCACTAAAGGAAGCAGAGCATTTTGCGGAGTACAATGGCTTTGATCATAAGACGGCGCTTCGCGTGCGTCTGCTTGTTGAGGAAACCTTCGCCATGGTAAATGCCATCACGGAGGAGTTCTATGCGGATTTTTGGATGGAGGGAACGAAAACTGGCCAGTGCAAGATCCATCTGCTGGTGCAGACGGACATGGATCTGGAAAAGAAAAAGAGCTTGATCAGTGCCTCCAGATCGAAGAAGAATGCGGCAGTCAAGGGCCTTACGGGAAAGATCTGGGAGATGATTGAGGACCATCTGTATTTGAACAAGGCAGACGCTCAAGATATTGCTGCGAACTATTTTGACCTCGGCATGGTGGACATGCCTTTTACGCCCGGGGCTCCCGTGTATTCAGGGAATGTCGTTTGGTCACTGGAAAGCTATCGCCAGGGGTTGGATGATATCAAGGAAACGAATCAGGATGCAGGCGAGGTTTGGGATGAACTGGAGAAATCCATTCTGGCAAATCTTGCGGATGACATCAAGGTAGCCATTCGCGGCAATGAGGCGGAGATTACCGTAGAGAAAAAGTTTTAACGCATCTCGAGTAGAAAGATCGTATGGAAAAGCAATGAAATGGCAATGCATAAAGGACATAAAAATGTCTGGCTGACATGGAGAAGCTTCGATGGTGGATAAGAAGATTACGATACTACATGCGAATGACATTCATGGGCAACTGAATTTTACCGTTAACCATGACATGGAAGTTATGGGCGGCATTTCCCTTCTTTCGGGATATTTGAAAAAGACGCGCGCGGAAGGGCCGACCTTTTTTGGCATTTGCGGCGATGTCCTGCAGGAGGACGTGCTTGGCTCAGATTACAAGGGAACCAATACGGTCGAAATGATCAATTATATCAATCCGACCTGTCTTTCCCTCGGAAATCATGAGCTGGATTATGGATTAGCGCATCTTTTGATTTTTAAGGAGTGCGTAAGCTCCCCGATCCTTTGTGCCAACATGGTTGTTTCCAACCTGCGGCAGGAGCTCTTTCGCCCCAGCATGGTATGCGAGATCGGCGGTGTTCGGATGCTGCTGATTGGCGTGATTCCGCAGGCCTTCTTCAACAAGATTTTGTCGGACCAGTTCTGCAGAAGCATGTTGGATTATAAGGACAGCTATGAGGCCATTCGCGAGGAAATTGCGAAGCATCAGGAAGAGAAGATAGACCTGGTAGTCTTGATGTCACATTATGGCATTGAAGGAGATCGGATTCTTGCGCAGAACATGCCGAAGGACTTACATGTAGATTTAATTCTCGGCGGTCATACGCACATCAATATGGACGAGCCTGAGGTGATTAACGGGATTCCCGTTGCGCAGTCGAGCTATGGAACAACGCATGTCGGAAGGTTTGACGTGACCGTGGATGCGGAAAAGGGCGGCATCAAGGAATGGAAGTGGCAGAGGGTTCCTCTGACGGAGGAGACGAGTGAGTTTGACCTCGGCGTGGATGACCTTGCGGACCGCGTAACCTTCCACAAAAAGAAAAAGAGAGACAATGCTAAGCTCTGTGAGCTTGCAGGAGTCTTTGAGCATAAGAGCAGATTGTATGAAACGGATCTCGGGAATCTTGTGGCGGACGCCTTCGCGGAAAGCTATCCCGTGGATTTCGTGATTTTACAGTCGGGAAGCATTCGCCGAAAGGAATGTGGTCCCGCCATTACGCAAAAGGATTTAAGTGAGCTCTACCCCTATGACGATAAATTCGTGGAGATCGACATGACGGGGCGAGAGATCAAGGGAGCCTTTCGTTATCTGTTTAGCCTGAAGCCGGATGGCTCGGTGATGAATGGCACGTTCCTTTACAGCAAGGCCTTTCGCCTTGTGGCAGACGGAACGGACTGCTGGCAGCAGGGCTGTACCGTGGTAGGCCTGACCTTAAACGGTAAGGATTTTGAGGATGATCAAATCTATCGCGTCGGCATGACGCAGAACTGTGCATCGAACGCGATGCGATATTTCTCCATGGATCTTGGAGAAGAAAGGCAAAAGGTGCTTTCCCTTTCTACGTATCATGACCTTGCGAAGTGGTGTCTTTCGCAGGAAGGGACAATTTCAGCACCAGAAAAGGGACGCTTTGTATTTCTAAATTTCGAGGGCTAGTGCAAGCTAGAAAGAGAATGATGGAAAAACGAGAAATCATCTTTGAAAATATTGTAGAAAACATTTCAGACGGCATTCTGACCATCGGGCTGGACGGAAGGATTCTGCTGGTCAACGCATCTGCCGTAAGCATTCTTGGAATAGCCAGGGAGAGCTTGGTTGGACAGAAGATTGGCAAGCTTCTCATGGAATATGATGAGAATGACGAATTCTTTCAGTGCCTTTTGGATGCGGTGTATTCGAAGCAAATCATTGTGCAGATGGTTCGGTTCAATAACCATGGCGAGGAAAAGAGACTTCGCGTCGTCAGTTCCTTCTTGATGAATGGCGAGGAGCGCGTCGGGCTGATCGTAACCTTCAGTGATTTGACGACCATGGTGCAGTTGAACGAACGGAATGAGGCTTTATCAAAGGCGCTGGCTGAGATTTTGGATCGTTTTGTTGAGGTCATGATTGGTGCCATCGAGGCGAGGACGCCTTATAATGCGAACCATACGAAAAACATGGTGCGCTATGCAGAAAAGTACCTGAACTGGCTTAGACAAAAGGGCAGGGAGGATTTGGAGAACATTCGAAAGCCTTTCCTTGCAAGCGTTTGGCTGCATGATATTGGAAAGATGATTGTACCGCGCAGCATTATGGATAAACCGACGAGGCTTGGAAATCATAAGAGGGACGTACAAAATCGCATCCAAATAGCCATTCTTTGTGAAAGGCTTCAGGCAGCGAAGGATCCTTCACTTCAGGAGGAGACGGATGCGCGGATTGCCAAGCTGACGAAGGCTTCCGAGTGGATTGACGCCGCGGATCAGGCGGGTTTTCTGGATGAGAAGCTGCGGGAGGAGATGCAGGAGCTTCGAAGCATGCAATGTCTGACGCCGGATGGCAGCTATGTGCCGCTGGTGGATGACTATGAGGCGGATGCCCTTTCCGTTCCGAGGGGGACATTGACGAAGGAAGAACGAAAAATCGTGGAATCACACGTCATCCATACGCGGGAAATGCTGGAACAAATGCATTTTTCAGGGGATTATCGGAAGGTCAGTGTTTGGGCGGGTGGTCATCATGAATTCCTCGATGGATCTGGTTATCCGCTGGGATTAAAGCAGGAGGAGATCCCTTGGGAGACAAGGCTGTTAACCATTCTGGACATTTATGATTCCCTGACGGCAGAGGACCGGCCTTATAAGCCTCCCATGGCATCAGAGAAGGCCTTCCAGATTTTGGAGGGAATGTGTAAGGATGGAAAGCTGGACGGTGAGATCTTGAAGGATTTCCGCGACAGCGGGGCTTGGGAAAATGATCGTGTCTGATCGTAGCATCGAACGGACATGGATTTTCAATAAACAAAAGCAAAAAGAAAAGGAGAAGGGACATGAAGATTGAAAAGAAGTTGGACGGAACAAAATTGACGGTGGCACTTGAAGGAAGATTAGACACGATGACGGCACCTGAGCTGGACAAAGAATTTCATGAGAGCCTTGACGGCATTACGGAGCTTACGGTTGATCTCGCAGCACTGGAATATGTTTCTTCCGCAGGACTTAGAGTTTTGCTCTCCGCACAGAAGGTGATGAACAAGCAGGGTGAGATGGTTGTGAAGAATGTAAATGAGCAGATCATGGAAGTCTTTGAGGTGACTGGATTTACGGATATTCTTACCATTCAGTAGATGGACGGCGTTCGATAGACTCATCTTCGGGGAAACGAGGAAAGGCAGTGGCACATGGAGAATCAGAATTCTAAAAACAGTATAACAATGGAAGCTACTACGGAGAATCTCTATCAGGCGATGGACTTTGTGGATGCACAGCTAGAGGCATTAGAGTGTTCTCCCGCAACGCAGATGCGCATTGATCTCGTGGTGGAGGAATTGTTTGTCAACGTGGCACATTATGCATATGCGCCAGGAACAGGTAGCATCACCATTGAATTCGAGACGGAGAATGATCCAAAGGCCGTTAACATCACCTTTGAAGATGCTGGGATTCCGTATGATCCGCTGGCAAAGGAGGATCCTGACGTCACGCTAGCCGCGCAGGACAGGCAGATCGGCGGACTTGGCATTTACATGACGAAGAAGAACGTGGATGACATTAGCTATGAACGGCGCGATGGAAAAAACATTCTAAAGATCAAAAAATACTTGTAAAAATCTCGCTTGCAAAATGTGTGTTTCAATGCTATACTTGCAAATGATAGTGAGATGATGAAGGAGAAATCATTGCAACTTGGGGATGATTTCTCCTTATTTTCTGTTTTTATTTTGCGGAAGGAAGCATTCTTTCGCGAAGCGTTTTATTTAAGAAAGGTTTGGAAAGAGAATTGGAAGAAAATTTGAAAGACAAGTACGAGAAAAAGTTGGAGGAACTGTTGGTAAAGGCTGGCGTGATGGATGATGAGCCATCGGAGAAGCTGGAGGAAGAGCTGGAAGAGGATCTGGAGGATCTGGAGATGATGCAGGATCTGATGGCCGTGGACGGCGCGGAGAATGAGACCGCGACGGAGGAGGGCGATGACTCGGCTCAGCAGGCCGAGGGAGCCACAGGTGCTGCGGGAACCTCTGGTGTTGATGATGCCAACATGGATGATATCAGAGATCAATTGGATCCTAGAATTCAGCGCGCATTGGATGACATGGGCTTTGCAAAGCTGACCCCCATTCAGGAGCAGGCGATTCCTGCTCTTTTGTCCGGACAGGACATTATCGGACAAGCCCAGACGGGTACGGGAAAGACGGCAGCCTTTGGCATTCCGCTGATTTCTCGCGTGGATGCAAGCTTAGAGAAGCTGCAGGCAGTTGTTCTTTGCCCGACGAGAGAGCTGGCCATTCAGGCAGCCCTGGAGCTTCGCAAGATCGCGAAGTATATTGAGGGACTACGCATTCTTCCCGTTTATGGCGGACAGGAGATCGGACGCCAGATCCGTGCGCTGCCCGGAACGCAGATTATTGTTGGTACGCCTGGCCGAGTGATGGATCACATGAATCGCCATACGATCAAGCTGGATCATGTCAGCATGGTTGTTTTGGATGAGGCGGACGAGATGCTGAATATGGGCTTTCGCGAGGACATGGAGGTTATTTTAGGTGCCATTCCTGGGGAGCATCAGACGGCACTGTTTTCCGCGACGATGCCGAAGCCTATTTTGGAGATCACCGGAAAGTTCCAGAAGGAGGATACGAAGCACATTCGCATTGCAACGGGAGAGCTGACGATTCCTCTGATTAGCCAAAAGTATTTCCTGATTAAGAACGCAGACAAGGACGCAGCAACCGTGCGTCTTTTGGAATATTATGATCCCAGGCTTTGCCTGATTTTCTGTAACACTAAGGCGAAGGTGGAGGAGCTTTCTGAGGTCTTAAAGAAGGCAGATTTCCAGGCAGAAGGACTGCATGGTGACCTGATCCAGCACCAGCGTGACATTGTCATGGGACGTTTTCGCAACGGAAGCACGAACATTTTGATCGCTACGGATGTTGCAGCGCGCGGTATTGATGTGGATGACGTTGAGATCGTTATCAATTATGACGTTCCTCTGGACAATGAGTATTATGTACACCGTATCGGAAGAACTGGCCGTGCGGGAAAGACGGGTATGTCCTTTACCTTTGCGAATGCGCGTGAGCTTCGCAGAATTCGTGAAATTGAAAAGTTCTGCAAGACTACTATCGAAGAGAAAAAGCTTCCTGACGCGTCCAAAGTATTAAAGTCCAAGGCGCGGAAGGTTTTGAATACTGCTTGGGAGCTCAAGGACCATGAGGACATTGAGCTGATGAAGGTTTATTTGCAGCGCAAGATGGAGAAGGATGGCTGTGACATCCTTGATCTTGCTGCATGTATGCTCAAGCGCGAGATCGGTGACAAGGGCGAGGAGATCTTAGAGGACAAGCCTCAGCCCAGACAGAGAGGGCCTCGTAGTCGCGGAGACAGAGGCGGAAGAGACTTCGGACGCCGTGATGGGGAAGGAAGAGGCTTTGGCCGCGGAGAGGAAGAAAGTCGCGAAGGTGGCCGCCGCAGAAGAGGCTTTGGTCGCAGAGACGAGGAAGGCTTCGAAGGAAGAGGCTTTGGCCGTCGTGAGGAAGAAGGACGCGAGGGAAGAGGCTTTGGCCGTCGTGACGAGGAAGGTCGTCGCGACAGAGGCGAAAAGAGAAAAGATCGCAAGGAGAATGAGAGCTTCAGCGAGAAGATCTTTGGGAAAAAGCAGGATCGCCAGGTGAAATTCTGGGAGATGGAGAAGCCAGAGTTTGTTGAGCGTCCGGAAGAGCTGGAGAAGCACTTTGCGAAGAAGGAGCGCAAGAACTCCAAGGATGCAAAGGGCTCTAAGGATTCCAAGGGCTCTAAGGATTCCAAGGGCTTTGGCGGAAAATCTTCTAAGGATGCTAAGGGGTTCGGCGGAAAAACTTCTAAGGATGCAAAAAACGCTGGCAGCAAGAAGGGGAAGGACGCGAGCAAGAAGGAACGCAAGGGTGCGAAGCTCGACGTGCGTTCCGTGCTGGATGTAGACAATTTCGGAAGACCTAAGCGTGTGAAAAGATAAGGAAGTCATTAATAAAAGTAAATGATTTCCTGAGGCTGATAAAAAAGTATTTTTTGAAAGAGGTGTGAAAATGAGAGTTGGCATGGGCTATGACGTACATAGGCTGACGGAGGGCAGGGACCTCATCATCGGCGGAGTGAAGATTCCGTATGAAAAAGGATTGTTAGGGCATTCGGATGCGGACGTGCTCTTGCATGCCATCTCAGATGCACTTCTTGGCGCAGCTGCACTCGGAGACATCGGAAAGCATTTTCCTGACACGGATCCCGCTTACAAGGGGATTTCGTCCATGATTTTGCTGGAGAAGGTTGGCGATCTCATTGCGGAGAAGAGTTATCTAATCGAGAACGTGGATGCCACCATTATCGCACAGGCTCCGAAGATGCGGCCCTACATTGATACCATGCGGGAGAATATCGCAAAGGCTTTGAAAATCGACGTATCTCAGGTGAATGTCAAGGCGACGACGGAGGAAGGCCTTGGCTTTACGGGAACGGGAGAGGGCATCTCTTCCCAGGCGGTATGTCTTTTGACAAGCCCTTATGATTTATCCGCGATGCCCGTGCAGATGGGCTGCGCAGGCTGTAATGGCTGTGCAGGAGGCGGACAGAGGATGTAAGCTGAACCGGAAAGGAACCGATGCGGAAGGCAGGCATTTTGCAGGCCGGCAATTCTTTCAGAGAAGACAAGCCTTTTGGGGAAGGCGGATGAAAGCGTTTGGGAGGGCATGAAAATGGAACAAATGTCCTTATTTGACAATTTAGATGGGTTTTCTGGCATGCGGCAGACGGATGGCGGAGGAAGCATGGCTTCAGGGCTGCCGGTGAATGAGGGGCAGGGCGTGGATTATACGCAGCCCTTGGCGAATCGACTTCGCCCGAAAACACTGGATGATTTTGTGGGTCAGGAGCATCTGTTGGGTCAGGGGAAAATGCTGCGTCAGCTCATCGAGCGCGATCAGATTTCTTCCATGATTTTCTGGGGACCTCCTGGAGTCGGGAAGACTACGCTTGCCAGTATTATAGCGGGTCAGACAAGATCCGCTTTTATCAATTTTAGCGCCGTGACGAGCGGCATCAAAGAGATCAAAGAGGTCATGCAGCAGGCGGAGAATGACAGACGAGGCGGACGGCGAACGGTTCTGTTTGTGGACGAGATTCATCGTTTTAACCGCGCGCAGCAGGATGCCTTTTTGCCTTATGTCGAAAAGGGAAGCATCGTCCTCATTGGTGCAACGACGGAAAACCCGTCCTTTGAGGTCAACGGGGCACTGTTGTCCCGCTGTAAGGTGTTTGTTTTGAAGGAGCTGACGGAGGAGAATCTGTGCAGTCTTCTTAGCAGGGCGCTCACGGCCTCGGAGGGATTTGGACGGCAGCAGGTCAGCATGACAAAGGAACAGCTTCGCGCGATTGCGGCCTTTGCAAATGGGGATGCGAGAACGGCGTTAAACACGCTGGAAATGGCGGTGCTGAACAGTCAGATTCAGCCAGACGGCAGCATGATTGTGACGAATGAGGGGCTCGAGCAGTGCGTGAGCAAGAAGTCCCTTCTGTATGATAAATCGGGCGAGGAGCATTATAACATGATCTCCGCCCTGCATAAATCCATGCGGAACTCCGATCCTGATGCGGCGATCTATTGGATGCTGCGCATGTTGGAGGGCGGAGAGAATCCGCTATACATTGCAAGGAGACTCATTCGCTTTGCGAGTGAGGACGTGGGGATGGCGGACCCAAATGCGCTGACGCTGGCAGTCAATGTCTATCAGGCCTGTCATTTTCTGGGAATGCCGGAGTGTGACGTGCATTTGACGCACTGTGTGACCTACCTGGCAATGGCACCGAAGTCCAATGCATGCTATGTCGCATGTGAGGAGGCAAAGCGAGACATCAAGGAGAAGCCTGCGGAGCCAGTTCCCCTGCAAATCCGGAATGCCGTGACGGGGCTGATGAAGGAGTTAAATTACGGGAAGGGCTATGAATATGCCCATGACAGCGAGGAGAAGCTGACGCGCATGAAATGCCTGCCAGAGAGCCTGCAGGATCGCGAGTATTATCGCCCGACGCAGGAAGGCAAGGAGGCGGCAGTAGGGGAGCGCCTTAAGGAAATCAAGGCGTGGAAGGCGCAGGAAGACTAGGTGCAAGGGAAAGCGAAAGCATGGGAAGACTGAAGCAAGGGAGAGGTTGACCATGTACTTGCAGAAATGGGGCAAATAGAGTAAAATAGATTCGTGTTTTCGTTGATTGAGGAAAACAAGACATCATGAATGTAGTGGGGAGAAAAACTATGGCTGAGAAGAGGGAAGTATTCTGGCACCTGCCGGGACTTTGTTATTTCCGATTGCTGAATCAAGTACTGATCAATACCATGAAGGATTATCCTGACAAGTTTCGGGATGGCTATCGCATCGGTTCCGTGTATGGAACGATTCCCGGGGCCATTTGGAATGGCGGACGCGCCGTTTTTGGCATCAGCAATAAGGCTGACATTGAGAGGGTGATCCATACCTATAATCAGTATGGCATTCCCGCGCGTTTTACATGGTCGAATTCCCTGCTGGAAGAAAAGCATATTTACGACACCTATTGCAATATGATCATGAAGCTTGCGGACAATGGGCTGAATCAGGCGATTGTGAACCGTCCCGTTTTGGAGGAATATATTCGTAAGGAGTATCCGAGCTATAAGCTGATTTCGTCCACGACAAAGCGCATGACGGATCCGAAGTGCCTTGCGGAGGAGGTTGCAAAGGATTATTTCCTGGTCGTTTTGGATTATGATTTGAATCGCAACGAGGAGGTCATTCAGTCGCTCCTTCCCGTGGCGAACAAGATTGAGATTTTGGTCAATGAGATTTGTTATCCTGGCTGTCAGATGCGTGCAGAGCACTATCGTCAGGAGTCTCTTTCCCAGCTGGAGTTTGATAATCGGACGGATTTCCACTGCCCGAATCGCTCTCGGGAAAATCGTACATTTGAGGAGTGCATGAAGCGTCCTGCCTTTATGTCCACGGAGGAAGTGGAGCGCTATATTGAAAAGGGCTTTGTGAACTTCAAGATTGTTGGCAGGGGTCTGCCACAGCAATTTGTATTGGATTCGTATCTCTATTTCCTCGTGAAGGATGAGGAAAGGGATTTCGTGCGCAGGCATATCGTAGGCACGATTGAGCAGCTTACGGCAGCGCAGCGCGCGGCAATGAGAAGATAATAAGAGGGATTTTTATGTATAATGATTTATTAAAAATTGGGCCGTTGACGGTACATGGCTATGGGCTGATGATTGCCATCGGTGTTTTCGCGGCGCTTTCGATTGCGGAGCACCGTTCACCGAAAAATGGCTTGGATAAGGAGCAGATTTTTCCCTTAACCATATTCTGTGTGATTACAGGTATTCTGGGGGCAAAGCTCATGTTTGTCATTCAGGGCTGGAAGCAGTTCCTCAAGGATCCCATGTCCATGCTGGGCTCCAGCGGACTTGTGGTTTACGGCGGCATCATCGGCGGCATTCTTTGTGCAACCGTGTATTGTAAGATTAGAAAAATCAGCTTTTGGGATTATTTTGACGTCGTGCTCCCCTCCGTTGCGGTGGCGCAGGCCTTCGGACGGATTGGTTGCTTTCTGGCGGGCTGCTGCTATGGACATGAGACAAGCGCGTGGTATGGAATTGCATTTACGCATTCCAATTATGCGCCAAACAATGTGAAAATGATTCCGACGCAGCTGATTTCCAGCGCAGGAATGTTTTTGATCGCAGGGCTTCTTTTCTGGTATGCCTATTATGCAAAGAAGTCGGGGCAGGTTGGCGCGGCCTACATGGTTCTGTATAGTATCGGCCGCTTTGGCGTTGAGTTTTTGCGAGGTGATTTGGAGAGGGGAAGCATTGGTGCACTCTCAACGTCGCAGTTTATTTCGCTCTTTATCGTTGTGATCGGTATTGGGTTATGGATTTGGCGTGGCAAGGTTGGAACCCAACGCCCCCAAGCTGAGAAGAGCAAAACAACGATATCGTAGTGTATACTTGATTTTGTTGCTTTTTCTAAGCATGTGGGGAGAAAAGAACAACAAAAATGAAGAAAATTTCCAGGTTCGTTGTACCATTAAAACGAACAGAGAAAAAAGGACAACGAAATTAAAGAAGATGTCCATTTTCGTTGTTTTGTCAATTTGATTAATAAGAGAAACTTATTTAATAGCGGGAGGATATGACTTGGAACGGACAACGATTGTAGAAGCCTTTCAGAAGCCGAATGAGACGGTTCTGGTAAGGGGATTTATTGATAATCTAAGGGACAGCAAGTATATGACCTTTATTGTCCTGAAGGACATTACGGGAAAGATTCAGATCACGATTGAGAAGGAAAAGCATCCCGAGTGGGAGGAGCTGCTATCCAGCCTTACGGGAGATTCCGTGATCAGCGTTGTCGGGCAGGTCAATGCAAATGATTACGTAAAGCTTGGCGGCGTGGAGATTCTTCCGGAAAGCATCACCGTGGACAGCCTTGCAGAGGCGCTTCCCATCGCGCGAAAGGCCATTCCCGCGACGAAGAAAAAGAAGGAAGTGGAGCGTTCCAGCATTGATCAGCGCATCGATTATCGTTGGATCGACCTTCGGACGGATGAGAACCAGCTAATGTTCAAGGTGCAGACGGTCATGGTGAATGCCATGAGAAAGTTCCTTTTGGACAGAAACTTTATCGAGATTCACACGCCGAAGCTCATCGGCGCAGCCAGCGAGAGCGGCGCGGACGTGTTTGCCGTAGATTATTTTGATCGGAAGGCTTTCCTTGCACAGAGCCCTCAGTTCTATAAGCAGATGGCCATGGCAGCAGGCTTTGAGCGTATTTTTGAGACGGGTCCCGTGTTCCGTGCGGAGAAATCCTATACCAACCGTCATACGACTGAGTTTACGGGATTTGACCTGGAATTCAGCTATATCAATTCCGTGAAGGACGTCATGAAGCTTGAGGAAGAGCTTTTGACGGACATGCTCCGTGCGGTAAAGGAAGCGTATGGAGAAGAAATCAAGGAGCTCTTTGGCAAGGAAGTCATCGTTCCTACGACTCCCTTCCCCGTGATCGATCTGCAGGAGCTTTATGCGGCACTGGAGAAGGAATATGGCTATGTTGCTCCCGAGGAGGAAAAGGGCGATCTTACGACCGAGGCAGAGCAGCTCTCCTTCCGTTATGCACAGGAGAAGTTTGGACATGAATTCTTGTTTGTGACGGGCTATAGCGTGGACAAGAGACCGTTTTATCACATGCGTGATGAACAGGGCATGCCGCAGGGCTATGACCTGATCTGGCGCGGCGTGGAGATTACCACGGGTGCACAGCGTGAGCACAGATACGAAATCCTGAAAAAGCAGGCACAGGAGAAGGGACTGGATCAGGACGTACAGTTCTATCTGGAGTTCTTTAAGTATGGTTGCCCGCCGCATGGTGGATTTGGACTTGGCGTGGACCGTATGACGATGCTGCTTCTTGACGTAAGCATCAAGGAGGCCATGTTCCTGTTCAGAGGACCGAATCGGTTAACACCATAAATTAGATGAAAACAAATGCCACTTCGCATCGCTTGTTTTCATTACCTCGCTAAAAAATGAGTTGACAAATATTAGAAATTTGCATATTCTGTCAATAAGAAGTAAATTTGATTGTGAGTGAAAGCTTTTGGTTTTCACGAAGATGAAAAGCGGAGAACGGAGAGAGTACTTTTCCGAGAGGGATCACAGAGAGGGCATGTCAGCGGCTGGAAGCTTGCCCGGTCTTGGGAGAAGGAAGTGCATTCGGGAGCTGATCTGGGGAACGAAGTATCCAGATACGTGAAGGCGCGTTAAGCCATAAAGGGAAGGGGCATGCCCCTTAAGTAGAGTGGAACCGCGGAACAATTCGTCTCTTAGATGGATTGTTCCTTTTGTTTTAAACGCGGAATGTCGAGTGTTTTAGAAATTTGTATAGAAGGAGAGGATGAAAGCTATGGAGAACAAGGTTAGGTTTTACAACACGCTGACAAAGAAGGAAGAGTTATTTGTGCCGAACGTGGACGGAAAGGTTAGCATGTACACCTGTGGCCCTACCGTGTATCATTTCGCACACATTGGAAATCTTAGAACCTATATCTGCGAGGACATCATGGAGAAGACGCTGAGATATGTCGGATATGACGTAAAGCGTGTCATGAACATTACGGACGTAGGTCACCTGTCCAGCGATGCAGATACTGGCGAGGACAAGATGCTCAAGGGTGCGAAACGTGAGCATAAGACCGTCATGGAGATCGCAAAATTTTATACGGATGCATTTTTCTCTGACTGCGCAAAGCTGAACATTAAGACGCCTGACGTCGTGGAGCCTGCAACCAACTGCATTCCCGAATTCATCAAGATGATCAGCGGCCTGATCGACAAGGGCTATGCTTATCTTGCCGGCGGTAATGTTTATTTTGATACTTCGAAGCTCAAGGAGTATTACGTGCTCTCGAATCACAGCGAGGAGGAGCTTCTCGTGGGCGTTCGTGATGACGTGGAAGAGGACAGCAACAAGAGAAACAAGAGTGATTTCGTGCTTTGGTTTACCAAGTCCAAGTTCGAGGATCAGGAGCTGAAGTGGGAGAGCCCTTGGGGCGTTGGCTATCCTGGCTGGCACATTGAGTGCTCCTGCATCAGCTTAAAGCACCTTGGCGAATTCATGGACATTCACTGCGGCGGCGTTGACAATATCTTCCCTCACCACACGAACGAAATTGCGCAGAGTGAGTCCTATCTGGGACATAAGTGGTGCAACTACTGGTTCCACGTGCATCACTTGAATGATAAGACGGGTAAGATGAGTAAGTCCAAGGGAGATTTCCTGACGGTATCCCTGTTGGAGTCCAAGGGCTACAATCCCTTAGTTTATCGTTTGTTCTGCCTGCAGAGCCATTATCGCAAGCCGCTGGAGTTCTCCTATGAGAATCTCGACAACGTGGCTTCCGCATATGACAAGCTGGTTAACCGCATCGCTTCCCTGAACAAGGATGGTGAGGTGGACAAGGAGGAATTTGCAGCTTACCGTGAGAAATTTGAGGCTGCCCTTTGCGATGATTTTAATACCTCCATGGCCATCACCGTGCTCTATGACATGCTGAAGGCAGAGATCAATGACGCAACGAAGTTTGCCCTGGCAGAGAGCTTTGATCAGGTACTGTCCCTCAAGCTGACGACGGCAGTTGCTGACCAGAAGGAAAGCATCGACGAGGAGCTGAGCGCATTCGTGGAGAGCAAGATCGCAGAGCGCGCACAGGCAAAGAAGGAGAAGGACTTCGCCAAGGCAGACGCTATCCGCGCCGAACTCCTCGAGAAAGGAATCGTTCTCAAAGACACCAGAGAAGGAACTGTATGGAGTAAAGCCTAAACTGCGTTAAACTCGGGGCTAGGTTTGGATCATCTTTTTGGTAGACTTTTGACCCAAAAAGACGATCCAAACCTTCCCCTCGAGAAAAAGGAGAGATTTACTCAATGACATTGTATATTAATCCCGAGGGTTAACGGATAGTGGAGGAAAACTTTGGAAGCACAGGATTTTTTGGAAAAGATAAAGGAGACCTTTCCCTGCCCCGAGCAGGACGTCAGGGCATATTCTCCTCTGGCACTTGCCTTTGTGGGGGACGGCGTATTTAGCCTGGTCGTGCGTACCATGATTGTCAACGCGGCGAATCGTGCGAATCATGCTCTGCACAATGCTTCCGTGAAGTATGTGAAGGCAGAAAACCAGTCTAAAATTGTGGACGTCATCACGCCGATTTTGACGCAAGAGGAGTCTGACATTCTCCGCAGGGGCTGCAACGCAAAGCCGCATACGACGGCAAAAAACGCGAGTCTTAAGGATTACCATAAGGCGACAGGCTTGGAGGCTCTGGTGGGATATCTTTACCTTGCAGGACGAACGGACCGCATGCTGGAGCTCTTGAAAATTGGGTTCGACAGCTTGACATAGACCGTTTGAAGAAAGAGGAATATCGGCCAGAAGAGAAAGAAAAGAAGTGTTGCGACAAGTGCCTTAGACTTGCGTAAAAGGTGTCGTGGGAAGAAGGATCGGCATCTGAGAGCAGGCACTAGGCATAAGCCGCAGGAAGGAATAGGTAGGAGCATGGGATATCAGGAATTTACGATTGAGGGACGCAATGCCGTGATTGAAGCGTTTCGTTCCGGAAAGACCATAGATAAATTATATGTGCTGGATGGCTGTCAGGATGGACCGATGATGACCATCAAGCGCGAGGCAAAGAAGCAGAATGTTATGGTGAAGTTTGTGACCAAGGAGCGTCTGGATCAGATGTCTGATACGGGCAAGCATCAGGGTGTGATTGCCGTGGCGGCAGCCTATGAGTATGCAGAGGTGGAAGACATGCTGAAGGCGGCGAAGGAAAAGGGCGAAGCACCGTTCCTGTTCCTGCTGGATAACATTGAGGATCCGCACAATCTTGGTGCCATTATCCGTACGGCGAATCTTGCGGGGGCGCATGGCGTCATTATCCCCAAAAACCGCGCGGCAGGCCTCACGGCAACCGTGGCGAGAACCTCTGCAGGTGCGCTGAACTATACCCCCGTGGCAAAGGTGACCAACCTTGCAAAAACCATCGAGGATCTGAAGAAGGAAGGCCTTTGGTTTGTGTGTGCTGACATGGGCGGTACCACGATGTATGACCTGAACCTGACAGGTCCCATCGGACTTGTCATTGGTAACGAGGGAGAGGGCGTAGGCCGCCTTGTGAAGGAGAGCTGCGACATGGTCGCATCCATCCCCATGAAGGGTAACATCGATTCCCTCAACGCCTCCGTGGCAGCAGGCGTTCTCGCCTACGAAATCGTCCGCCAGCGGCTAAAAGCCTAGCTTTTTATTCAAATACTCGGGGGCTACCCCCTCGAGATACTGAGCAGTTGAATAAAAGAGCTAGGGGGGATGCAAAATATGGGATTTGGTGGGAACGAGTATCAGAGTTGCACGGACGAGGAGTTGATTGACCGGCTGCGGGCGGGAGAGACGCAGATCACGGAGTATCTGTGCGATAAATATAAGGATTTGGTTCGTAAGGGCGCACGCAGCATGTTTATCCTGGGCGGAGACACGGAGGACCTGATTCAGGAAGGCATGATCGGGCTTTTCAAGGCCGTGCGCGACTATGACAGCGGTCGTGACGCAAGCTTTTTTACCTTCGCGGAGCTTTGCATCAATCGCCAGATTTATACGGCAGTACAGGCATCCAGAAGAAAGAAGCACGTGCCCTTGAACGAGGCAGTTTCCCTGTATAGTCAAGTGGACGGTGGCGGCGATGGCGAGGGGCGTTTCCTCCTCGAAGAGCTTGCGGATGGTACGAGACTGGATCCGGAAAGCATGATGCTGGACAAGGAAGGTCTGAAGGAATTGGAGCAAACGATTGATGAGTCCTTAAGTCCCTTTGAAAAGCAGGTGTTTGACCTGTACCTCACGCACATGCCGACGTCGCAGATCGCGAGGATTCTTGGAAAGAATGAAAAATCCACGGACAACGCCCTGCAAAGACTCAAGGCAAAATTGAAAAAGGTACTCCAAGACAAAAAGTGATAACTCAGTAAAAGGAATGAAGAAAGTGCCGCGTTTTCGGCACTTTTTTTATTCTTTTTTAATGATTTGAAATCTTGTATCGCCTGTTTGTTCGTGGTATTCTTGGAATGTAAAAATTCTTATGGGGAAGAATTGTGGTTTCTGGGGGAAAACGAGGAAAGCAAAAAAGAGCTATGTGGAGGCTTTTTCTATTATGTCAAGTTTCAGTGTCAGAAAACCTTATACCGTGCTGGTGGGCGTCATCCTTGCCATCGTTTTGGGTGTCGTTTCGTTTACAAAAACAACGACGGATTTGTTGCCTAACATCAGCCTTCCCTATGTCATTGTTGTAACGACCTATCCTGGCGCCAGCCCTGAGACGGTGGAGTCGGTGATTACCCAGCCCGTCGAGGCAGGAATGGCAACGGTCAGCAACATCGAAAGCATTCAGTCCGTTTCGTCGGAAAACTATTCCATGGTCATTCTGGAATTTGCGCAATCCACCAACATGGATTCCATCTCCTTGGAAATTCGTGAAAAACTGGATCAGGTCAAGGCTTATTGGGATGACTCTGTCGGTAATCCCATGATCATGAAGCTGAATCCCAACATGCTGCCCATCATGATTGCAGCCGTTGGCGTAGATGGCATGGATACTGCGCAGATCAGTACCTATGTCAAGGATGAGCTGATTCCATCGCTCGAGAGTATTGAGGGCGTGGCATCTGCTTCCGCAACAGGTCTTTTGGAAAAGAGTGTGCATGTCATGATTCGCCAGGAAAAGGTGGATCAGGTCAATGAGAAGATTCGCGCTGCCATCGACAAAAAGATGGAGGATGCAGCGAAGGAGCTGGCGGATGGCCGTCAGAAAATTGAGGACGGACAGAAGGAGCTCTTGGATGGTAAGCAAGGCATCCTTGATGGAAAGAAGGGACTCCTTGACGGTCAAAAGCAGCTGGAGGAAGGAAAGCAGCAGCTGGCGGAGAAGCAAGAGGAGACTCTGGCGCAGCTTGCGGCCACGAAATCTATGCTGACGACGGCCAAGGCACAGCTGGAGGCAACAAAGGTTACCATGACACTCGCGAAGGGGGTATTGGACCCTTTAGTGACGCAGGTTACGGATCTTGAAAAGCGTCAAAACGAGCTCCAGATCATGCGGGAAAAAGCGCTCGAGAATCTTGCTGACAGCGTGAACGAAGGCATTAACGGCATTGTTGACAGAATTACTGGTAATACGGGCTCCGAGGAAGGAGAACAGGGTGATAATTCGGAAGGCTCTGGTCAGGCTTCGGGGAACCCTTCTGAAGCGCAGAATTCTTCTGACGCACAGAAAACAGAAGAGGAAATGAGCAAGCTGGAAGCGCAGATCCGTGCAACGCTGAAGGAAATTCGCGAGCAGATCCTGCAGAATCAGTATTTGAAGGATGCAGCCGCAAACAGCTCTGAACTCAAGCAGGTATTGGACGCACTGGAAAAGACGAATCCTGACGAGGATCCCGTGACACTGTTGCAGGCAGTAAAGAGCGCGCTTTTGACGCTTCAAAAAACGCTGAATACTACGGCTTCTACGCTGGAATCCGGACTCGCGCAGGTAAATCAGGGTCTGGAGGCCGTAGAAAAGGGAGAACTTCAGGCGGCCATTGAATTTGCAAACGCTTCTGCCGGAATCACCATCGGAGAATACAAGATGGAGCTTGGAAAGACTCAGCTCGAGCAGGCTGAGCAGCAGATCAAGAGCGGTCAGGAGCAGCTCGATCAGGCGCTGGAACAGCTCGAGCAGGGCGAAAAGCAGTTAGAAGAGGCGCGGGAAACGGCCTATGATCAGGCGGACGTTCAGAATATCCTGACCGTGGCAACGGTTGAGGGATTGCTGGTTGCGCAGAACTTTTCCATGCCTGCGGGCTACGTCACGGAGGAGGGCGTGTCCTATCTGATCCGCGTGGGTGATAAGCCTCGTTCCGCGGAGGAGCTTCAGGCGATGCCCTTGATCGACCTGCATATGGAGGGCATGGATGCCATTACGCTGGGCGACGTCGCTGACGTCTTCTATGCGGATAACTCCGACAGCATTTATGCAAATGTCAACGGAAGTGCGGGCGTCATGCTGTCCCTGCAGAAGCAGACGGGTTATTCGACGGGTGACGTATCCGACAGACTGAAGGAGAGATTTGACAAGCTGATGAAGGAGGATTCCACTCTCCATGTCATCACGCTGATGGATCAGGGAATCTATATTGACATGGTGATGGATTCCATCATCAGTAACATTTTGTTCGGCAGTGGCCTTGCAATTTTGATCCTGCTGCTGTTCTTAAGGGATCTGCGTCCGACGATGGTAGTGGCATTTTCCATTCCGATCAGTCTGGTGACGGCTATCGTGTGTATGTACTTCTCAGGCGTTACGTTAAACGTTATTTCCCTTTCGGGTTTGGCGCTGGGCATCGGCATGCTGGTGGACAACTCGATTGTCGTGATAGAAAATATTTACCGATTGCGAGGCGAAGGGGCGTCCATGAAGGATGCCGCGATAGAGGGCGCAAAGGAGGTGGCGGGTGCCATCATGGCGTCCACGCTGACGACCGTCTGCGTATTTCTGCCCATCGTGTTTACCGAGGGTATCACGAGGCAGCTCTTCGTTGATATGGGACTGACTATTGCATACTCTCTGTTTGCGAGCCTTGCGGTTGCATTGACGGTTGTTCCTGCCATGGCATCGAAGATGCTGACGGGATCAAGCCTTAAGAAGGAGACGAAGTTCTTCTCCTGGATCATCAACGGCTATGGAAAGTTCCTTTCTGGCGCGCTGAAGGTAAAAGCACTGGTATTTGTGCTTGCGCTTGCCTTGCTGGGCCTTAGTGCTTACGCGGCATATTCCAATGGTACGGCATTCATGCCGGAAATGGATTCTCCGCAGATGACGGTCAACGTGAGTTTGGAAGACACGGCGAAGCTCAAAGAGACGGCGGAGGTCACGGATCAGGTGGTCGAGATGCTGCTTTCCATGGATGAGGTGACTGACGCCGGTGCCATGACGAGCTCTGGCGCGTCCATCATTGGCATGCTTGGCGGCAGTGGAGCGGAGAATGCGGCTTCCATCTATGTCGTGACACGAGAGGATAAGAAAAAGTCTAATGACGAGCTAGCGGCGGAGATTATGGAAATGACGGAGGATCTTCCTGCTAAGATCTCCGTGGAGACGTCCAGCATGGATATGTCGGCCCTTGGCGGCAGCGGCATTACAATTGAGGTACGAGGTCGTGACCTTGATGAGCTGCGCCGAATTGCAAAAGAGGTTGCGGCCATTGTGGAGAGCGTAGAAGGAACGACGGAGGTCTCCAATGGTCTTGCGGAGACAGGCTCAGAGCTTCGAATCCATGTCAAGAAAGAGGAAGCGGTGAAGTACGGACTTTCCGTGGCACAGGTCTTTACGCAGGTGATGAATAAGGTGGCAGCGGCAAGCGCCTCCACGGTGCTTTCTGGCAACGATCAGGATTATAGTGTTTATGTCAAGAATGACAGCGATGAGGCACTGACCCGTGAGCTGTTAAAGGAGATTGAAATCACTGGAACGGGAGAGAACCAGGCTCCCGTGAAGGTGAAGCTTTCGGAGATTGCGGATTTTGAAGATGAGAAATCTCTGGATTCCATCAACAGAATTGACCAGTCGAGATATATTTCCGTCAGCGCAAAAATTGCAGATGGTTATAACATCGGTAAGGTGTCAGCGGCGGTGGAAGAACGAATGAAGGATTACAAGATGCCGGAAGGTTATCGTCTGGTTTATTCCGGTGAGAATGAAACCATTAATGATGCCATGGACCAGCTCTATCTGATGTTACTGCTGGCCGTTATCTTTATGTATCTGATCATGGTGGCGCAGTTCCAGTCCCTGCTGTCGCCCTTTATCATAATGTTTACCATCCCGCTGGCATTTACGGGCGGCTTCCTTGGGCTGTATTTTAGTCATAGCGAGATCAGCGTGGTTGCCATGATCGGTTTTGTCATGCTGTCGGGTATTATCGTAAACAACGGTATCGTGTTAATTGACTACATGAATCAGCTCCGTGAGGGCGGCATGGAGCGGCGCGAAGCCATTCTGACCGCCGGTAAAACGAGACTTCGTCCCGTTTTGATGACGGCGCTGACGACGATCCTCGCCCTGTCCACCATGGTATTTTCCAATGACATGGGTTCAGCCATGGGAAAACCGATGGCAATCGTTACCATCGGCGGCCTGCTCTATGGAACCCTGCTGACCCTCGTCGTCATTCCTTGCGTCTACGACATCTTTGCAAGGGGCGGCGAACGCAGAAAAGCGAAGCCCAAGAAGCAGAAGGTTGAAACCGTCATCTTCGAAGACGAGGATCAATAAGAGATAAAAAAGAAGCTTGAAACCGTTAGGTTTCAAGCTTCTTTGGGGGTTGGTTGCGAGCTGCTGACCGGAATCGAACCGGTGACCTCCACATTACCAATGTGACGCTCTACCGACTGAGCCACAGCAGCATTTGTTTTCTGCTCTCGCAGTCACCGTGTATCATATTAACAAAAGTTTTGGCATCTGTCAATACTAAATTTCACTTTTTTGCAAGCACTTTTTTACAGCCCGATTTTACTTTTTATGCAAGGCATGTTAGAATGGATCATAGTTGGTAAAACAAGCCGCTTGACACATGGAAAAGTGGGAACGAAAGTAGGGATTACGAATGGAAGAGGGCAGAACGTTAAAGATCATAGCGCATATACATACGGATTTCGCGACGAAGTTTGGAGTGCCGAGGCAGAGTGGGCTTGTGGAGGAGCTGACGGCGGAAATCATTTTTGAGCCAGAATACCGCCAGCCAGAAGCATTCATGGGACTGGAGGAGTATTCGCATTTATGGCTTCTTTGGGACTTCTCAGAGGTGCGCCGCGAAAACTGGTCCGCAACGGTCCATCCGCCGAGACTTGGCGGAAAGGAGAAGCGGGGCGTATTTGCTACGAGGTCACCATTTCGCCCGAATCCCATCGGACTTTCCTGTGTTAAGCTTTTGGAGATTGTCATGGACGGTGATCAGGCACCAAAGCTTTTGGTGGCGGGAGCGGATCTGATGAACGGGACGCCGATCTATGACATCAAGCCGTATCTTCCATATGCAGATGCGATTTCCGAGGCGCGCGGAGGCTTTGGGCAGGAGCACAGGGAGGAACGGATTGCCGTGGAATTCCCCGAGGAACTGTTAAATCGCCTCCCGAAAGAAAAGAGAAGTGCGGCATTGGCGGTGCTTGCGCAGGACCCCAGGGCGGCCTATCACAAGCAGCCAGATTATGTTTATGGTATGGCTTTTGCGGGGTGGGATTTGAGATTTCTGGTACATAATGGTATTCTTACCGTGACGGACGTGGTGAAACAGGGCGAAAGGCACGTAAAGTAATTAGCAAATGGAGTTTTCAGTTTCCGTTTTTCAAGGGGCATCTGCTTTGACAGATGCCTATTTTTATAAGATTTTCAAACAAAAAAGCAGGGAAAGAAGTAGCTTACGTAAGCCATTGACTTTTTCTGGTTTCCCCACTATAATAGGATTATTCAATCGGTGCAAAGAAGCACAGGTTTCATTTTTGTTGCCTGCAACTTTCACGCACCAATGTGTTAAAATCTTTTTGCACTAATTAAGGAGGAAAAGAAATGAAAAGGTTTAACAAAGGTTTTGCTTTGTTGCTTGCTTCAGCTCTTGCGGTAAGTTCTCTGTCCGGCTGTACGAATAAGAACGATCCCGCTGATACCAGTGCCGGTACCAGTGCGAGCGAAAGCACGAATGCAAGCACGAGCGCAGGCTCTAACACGGAGGTAAAGACGCAGCCTAAGGAGTATACCTATCACGTTTACATGACTGCTCTTGCCGACAACTGGAATCCCCATACCTGGGAAATGAATTCAGACGATGCAATGAGGCGTTATTTCTGCACGCCCTGGGTTGACACTACCGTGGACAACTCGGAAGAGGGCGAGTATCAGAAGGTATTTTTGGCTGCAACGAGCATTGACGACGTTACGGCTGCACATCAGGATGACCTGACCAAGTATGGCTGCACCCTTCCCGCAGGGAAGACGGCTTCCGACATTAAGGAAGGTTATGTTTACGAGATCAAGCTGAATCCCGACATCTGTTGGGAGGACGGCACCAAGATTGCCGCTGACGACTATGTTTATTCCATGCAGCAGCTCCTTGATCCCGACATGAAGAACTATCGCGCAAATAACTATTATGACGGTGATTATGCAGTGGCAGGCGGACGCAAGTATTTCTACTCCAAGACCGCCGGTTACTATGTTCCCTACGCTAGCGTTTACGCATCTCTTGACGAGGCAATTGCTGCAGGGGATGTTTTGATCGACTGCTTTGGCTTCTGGGGTGCAGAGGGCTACGTTGACGCAAATGGCAATGCAGCGCCTCAGTACGTAAGCATCACTGATGAGACCAAGTACAGCGCAGACGGCGCAGGCGATGACGAGTTCTCCGGCAAGAGCCTTTACGAAGAATATGGTTCTTACTTCCAGATCGGCACGGGCTATGAGAGCAATGTAGTTGTATGGCAGGATAATGCGGACCTGGGTGCAGGCTTTGACGTTGTAGGTTTCTACAAGGTTGACGATTATACCGTGCGTTACGTTGGTCAGGAAGCAACCGAGTACAATCTTATGGTTCTCGGCCAGCTGGATGGCTCCTTCCTGGTATACAAGGATCTGTACGAGAAGTTAAAGACTAAGAGCGGCGACCTTGTAACCACGAGCTATGGTACCTCCAAGGAGACCACCATGTCTTACGGCGTATGGAAGTTTGAATCCTTCCAGGAGGACAAGCAGATTGTTCTTACTCGTAACGAAAAGTGGTATGGCTGGCAGGACGACGGCAACGGCGGACTGATTTCCTATACCCCCGTTGAGATTGACGGAGAGATCAGACAGCAGTATCAGACTACTAAGATTGTAATCGACGTTATGACGGATGATGCGGCAAAGCAGGCATTCTTAAAGGGTGACCTTGATTCCTGGACGCCGTCCAGCGCCGATCTTTCCACCTATTCCCTTTCCGATAAGATGTACAAGTCTCCTGAGACCTACACGGAGCGTCTCTTCTTCAACACCAACGTGGACGCTCTGAAGGAAATGGATAAGTCTAAGGGCAACACCAATTCCGTTGTTTTGAGTAACGTAAACTTCCGTAAGGCCTTTTCCCTGTGCATAGACCGTGCAGAGTGGGTAGGAAAGACGGCCGGATTTGTTCCCGCTTACGCAATGCTGAACAACCTTTATTACTACGATTTCTATAATGATCCTACCTCCAGCTACAGAAATTCCGAGCCTGCAAAGAAGGCAATCTGTAATGTATATGGCGTGGAGTATGGTGCCGGCAAGGCATATGCAACGCTGGATGATGCATACGAATCCATCAACGGTTACAACCTGACGGAGGCCAAGAAGCTGATGGCACAGGCGCGTCAGGAGCTGGCGGACGCAGGACTTTATAACGGCGGAGACATTTATATCCGCGTGGCCTGGATGGCCGGCGCTCTGGATTCTGATAATGAGGCACAGGTGTCCCTTCTTCAGGATTACTTAAATGCAGCAGTGGAGGGCTCCGGATTTGGCAAGGTAACCCTGGAGCCTCTTGGAAACCTGACCAGCCCTTCCCGTTATGATGCCGTTCCCCAGGGCGAATATGCCATCGGTTACGGTGCATGGGGAGGCGCAGCCTTCTATCCGTACACTTACTTCAGAGTATACTGCGATCCCGATTACACCAAGCTTCACGAGGGAGCCTGCTGGGATCCTACCACTGAGACCCTGACGCTTACCGTGAATGGCGTGGAAGACACCATGACCTGGCAGGAGTGGTCCGGATGCATGGAGGGCACCGGAAAGTATTCTTCCGCAGATCAGCTGACCAAGCTTCAGATTCTGGCTGACATTGAGGAGAAATTCCTTGAGAAGTATTACTGCTTCCCTCTGGCAAGTACGACGGTTTGTGAGATGATTTCCCACAAGGTGAACTACTATACTGACGAGTACAACCTTATGTATGGCTTCGGCGGACTTGCACTCATGACCTACAACTATGATGACGCTGAGTGGGCAGAGTACGTACAGTCTCAGAATGGAACTTTGAGCTACGAATAATGAAGTAATACAAAAGTAAAACGCTCATGGAGGGGCACGCGCGTGCCCCTCTATAGGTGCGTTTACGGGCAAAGGAAAACTGTTTTTTTTCAATTGCAGCTTGACGGCTCAAAATTGCCATTGAAAAAGCACAGTTTTGTTGCTAATCAGAATGGGGACGGAGGAAGTATTCTCATGCGAATGTTGAAATACGTGTTAAAACGTATCGCGCTGATGTTTTTTGTTCTTTTTGTCATTACGACAATTTGTTTCGTGCTGATCAGGATTCTTCCGAGGGAATTGCCCATGGAGAAATCTCAACAGGAATTGATCCTTGCCAGGTGGGAGGCGCTTGGGTATAACAAGCCCCTTCTTGTTCAGTATGGGATTTATTGGAAGAACATCATTACCAAGTGGGACTTTGGTACCAGTTGGTATATTGCATATCGTAAACCTGCATGGGACCTTCTCGTTGGTCGTCTGTTACCCACGGTGCTGATCAATATTTACTCCCTTCTTTTTTCAATCCCCATAGGTTTGGGCTTGGGCGTATATGCCGCGATTAAAAAGAATAAATGGCAGGATGACGTCATCAGTACCATGATCATCGTGTTTATCTCCGTGCCTAGCTATGTGTATGCATTCCTTGTGCAGTATATTTTCTATTTCAAGCTTGGCTGGCTTCCACTGCAGCTTTATTCCCTTGCCGATGCGGGAAATACTTATTTTTCTTGGAAAATGTTTCATTCCATGATCGGCCCTGTTCTTGCGCTGAGTTTTGGTGAGGTCGCTTGGCTGTGTCGGTTTACAAGAGCCGAGCTTACGGAATCCCTTACCTCGGATTATATGTTGCTGGCGAGAACCAAGGGTCTTACCAGGGCTCAGGCGACGGCCAGACATGCCCTTAAGAATGCCATGGTTCCCGTGTTACCTAGCATTATTGGTAGCTTCCTCTCCATATTGGGAGGTTCCTTGATCATTGAGCAGATCTTCTCTGTTCCTGGCGTCGGACAGCTCTACATGCGTTCAATCAACACCTTTGACTATGACGTATTCATGTTGGACAGCGTATTTTATACCTTTATTGGACTTGCAGGAGGCATAGTTGTTGATTTAAGCTATGGATTTATTGATCCCAGGATCAGAATGGGGGAAAGATAAGATGAACGAACAGCAGTTGCAGCACATAGATCCGTCAAAATTTCGTTTTGTGAACGAAGATGAAAAGCTTCACGACAAAAAATTTGAAGATAAGCCCATCGGGTTTTTTAAGGATGCGTGGATCCGTTTCCGAAAGAGCCGTGCCGCCGTTATTGCAGCGGTCATCATCCTGTTCATCGTGATCTTCTCGATTGTTGCCCCCTTCACTGTAAGGGGATATGATCAGAGTTTCATGGTAACAACTTATTCCAAAAACCCTCCCCGTATTACCCTTTGGAGGGATCTTGGACACAAAACGGGTTATATGAGCCGTTCCTTCTCGGCCAGAAGCCTTATGAAAGCTTTGTCTACTGGTGTGGGCGCATTGGATTATACAGGTGATGAAATGGTCTCCTTTGAGCAGGCGATGGACAGCAATTACATGCCTATCCTTGAGATTACGAATGAGGCAACAACCATTGGTGCGGACAAGGCGGAGGTTACCACCTATACTGCAGATATCGAGACATACCTCGAGGTCGGATTTATTTACAAGAGCATTGAACAAAAGGAGCTCAGCGACATTCTTGCGTGGGAGAAGGAGCATGGGAAGCATATTCTCTATCCTCTTGTCGCGAACAATGAGTATTGCATGGATGCCACGGATGCTAATTTCTGGTATATGACGGATGCGAAGGGAAATCCGCTGAATTACAACGCGAAGGGAACTAAGCTTGTCAAGATCAAGGAGTATGATCCGTCCATTGTTTTGTTGGACAATTATAAGCGGGATGCGGACGGCAACCCTATTTACTATGAATATACTGGCGGCGGAACCACGGAAACCGCACAGTATAAGATTCGCGTATTATATGTCAACTACTACGAGTATTTATATGGGCATGAGCCCAATTATATCATGGGAACGGATGCTCAGGGACGCGATCTGATGCTGCGTCTTGCAGGCGGTATTCGGCTGAGCCTTCTGATTGCTGTCATTGTATCTATCGTGAATTTTATCATCGGAGCGCTTTACGGTTCCACGGAAGGGTACTATGGCGGTGCCGTGGATCTGATCATGGAGCGAATTTCCGATATTTTAAGCGGGGTTCCCTTCATCGTGGTCGCCACCCTGTTTCAGATCCACTTGGCAAAAAAGGTGGGAGCAGTACCGAGCCTTCTTTTTGCCTATTTTACGACAGGATGGATTGGCACGGCAGCTACCGTACGTACGCAGTTCTACCGCTTTAAGAATCAGGAGTATGTCATGGCAGCAAGAACTCTCGGAGCTAAGGACAGAAGAATTATATGGAAACATATTTTCCCGAATGCCCTTGGAACCATTATTACCTCCGCGGCCCTAGTTATTCCGAGGGCGATTAATGAGGAGAGCATGCTGTCCTATTTAGGAATCGTAAAGCTGGGAAGTGCACAGAAGACAAGCCTTGGAACCCTGCTGTCAGATGCGTCTACGATTTGGACGAACTATCCGCACCTGTTGTTCTTCCCAGCGCTAACGCTGTCACTGCTTATGATTTGTTTTAACCTGTTTGGTAACGGACTGAGAGATGCCTTTAATCCTGCACTTCGCGGAACGGAATAACTTAGGGGAAACCGGAGAATAGAACATGGATAAAATACTGGAAGTCAAAAATCTAAAGATATCATTTCGGACGAATTCCGGGATTCTGCGCGCGGTGCGTGACATCTCCTTCGATCTGGAGAAGGGTAGAACGCTTGCGATCGTAGGTGAGTCGGGTTCCGGAAAGTCCGTTACAAGTAAAGCTATCCTTGGCATCCTCGCCGGAAACTCCATCATTGAGGGTGGCGAGATCCTGTATGACGGCATGGATCTTCTAAAGATCAGCGAGGATGAGATGCATAAGATTCGTGGAGACAAGATCTCCATGATTTTCCAGGACCCCCTTTCGTCCCTGAATCCGATCGTGAAAATCGGGCGTCAGATCACGGAGGCGACTCTCCTGAAAAATAAGGCAAACCGCAAGGATGCCCGCAAGCAGTTTAATCATACCCTGACTTTACTCAAAAGTGCCATGATTGAATCAGGCGCAGCGGATGAGGCGAAGGCAAAGGAGCTGTGTTCAACCTTTGATAATTTCTGCATTAATGCGAATAAGCATGAGCACGCCTATAACGTGGACTTTGACGCCTGTGAGGATTGTCTCGCCCACCTGAAGGATCTTCTGTTTAAGGCGGAGAAGAACCAGAAGCAGAACGTAAAGTTCCTTGTGCGTGATATTTTGAAGAAGTCTGGGAAGTTCAAGAGTGAATTCTTTGTGCGAGAGTATAAGCAAAGACTTGCGGACGTGACAAAGCGTGTGGAGGAGATTCTTCCGTCCTACAAGCCCGTTCAGGATGACAATCATCTCAGCGCGGAGCTAAAGAAGGCATTGACGGAGCTTGAGACCATCCTGTCCGAAATGCTGGAGCAGACCAAGCCGAATTTCTTCCGTATCGGTTATTATACGCTGAAAAATCCGTCCGAGGATATCTTTGCGATTCCCGTAGAAGCACTCAATGAGAAAGCGCTTGATTATTTAAATAAAAACTTTATGCTGGGATTCCTCCAGATCACGGAGAAGGCTTTAAAGTTTAGCAGCGACAAGTATCTTGCAAAGAAAAAAGAAGCTGTTGAAGTGTTAAAGAAGGAGCTTCCTTACTTTGAGGGCACCATTGACCAGAAGGGTGCCACGGACCGCGCGAAGGCAATGATCAAGGCTGTTCAGGCGGGGATTGATCCGTTGGAGATCAAGAAGGACAATCGGGCGTATACCTTTGTCACCAGTATCAATGACGCGGTAAGCCGTTATTTCCGCTTCGAAAAGGAAAATCCTAAGGAGCAGAAGCGCTTTGATAAGGAAAACGGAAAGCTGGAAAGAGCCAAGGCAAGAGGCAAGAAGGTGGACTGGAAGGTTGTTCCTGCCAATATCGTTGATCTTGACCTGTTAAAAGAGAACATGCTTCACGTAATCAATGGCTTGATTGAGAACTACGAGAAGGCAGAAGCAAATCATGCTGCGATTGACTTTAAGGAGCGTAGTCTTGAACTGGTAGACTTCTTCAAGGATCGTGCTTCTAAGGTTGTTTATAAGATTACGCGCTCCATGGCGAAGGAAAATGCCATTAAGCTGATGGAAGAGGTTGGTATTTCTGAGCCGAGAATGCGTTATAATCAGTATCCCTTCGAGTTTTCAGGCGGTATGAGACAGCGTATCGTTATTGCAATTGCGCTGACTGCTGATCCTGAGATCCTGATCTGTGATGAGCCTACCACGGCGCTTGACGTTACCATTCAGGCACAGATCCTGGAGCTGATCAATGACCTGAAGAAATCTCGAAACCTTTCGATTATCTTCATCACCCATGACCTTGGCGTTGTAGCGAACATGGCTGATGACATTGCCGTGATGTATGCAGGTAAGATCGTAGAGCATGGCAGCGCAAGCGATATCTTCTATGATCCGAGACATCCTTATACGTGGGCATTGCTTTCCTCCATGCCTGACCTTGACACGAAGGAGAAGCTGGAGGCCATTCCTGGAACGCCGCCCAACATGATTTATCCTCCTGTTGGTGATGCGTTTGCAGAGCGTAATAAATATGCAATGCAGATTGACTTTGAGATGCAACCGCCCATGTTTGAGATTTCTGAGACGCACAAGGCGGCAACCTGGCTTCTTCATCCGGATGCTCCCAAGCTTGAGACTCCCGCAGCCATCCGCAACAGGATCGCGCGCATGAAGGCCAAGAATAACAACGGAGGTGAAGCTCATGTCTGAGATTAAGACCGGTGAGGAATTGCTCCGCGTAGAGCATCTGTGCCAATATTTTGGCAGAACGAAGGCTGTTGATGACGTTAGCTTTTCGGTATATAAGGGCGAGGTGTTTGGTCTCGTTGGTGAGTCTGGCTGTGGTAAGACCACGACAGGACGATCCATCATTAAGATTTATGACATTACCTCTGGCGACATTTATCTTGAGGGTAAGCATGTTGCGGCAGGAATCTTATCTCATAAGCAGGCCATCAAGGAAGCGAATGCAAAATTGAAGACTGCTCCTGAAAACGAGAAGGAAGCCCTGAAGAAAGAGATTGAGAAACAACGCGTAGAGCTGAAGGAAGCTAAGAGAGTTCAGAAGAAGGAGAAGGTTGTCGATAAGATCCAGATGATCTTCCAGGATCCTATCGCATCCCTTGATCCCCGTATGACGGTTCGCGAGATTATCGCTGAGGGCCTGATCATCAAAGGAGAAAAGGACAAGAAGCTCATCGATGAGAGAGTGTATGAGGCACTGGAGAAGGTTGGCCTCGTACGTGAGCATGCAGGCCGTTACCCTCATGAGTTCTCCGGTGGTCAGCGTCAGCGTATCGGTATCGCACGTTCCGTTATCATGCGCCCTGAAATGATCATTGCCGACGAGCCCGTATCGGCGCTCGACGTTTCCATTCAGGCGCAGGTGATCAACCTTTTGAATGACCTGAGAAGAGAGTACGGCATTACGATCATGTTCATCGCACATGACCTTTCCGTCGTGAAGTACTTCTCCGATCGTATCGGCGTAATGTACTACGGCAAGATGGTGGAGCTGGCAAGCTCGGATGAGCTGTTTGCACATCCCTTGCATCCCTATACGAAGTCTCTGCTTTCCGCCATTCCGCTTCCCGATCCTGATTCCGAGAAGAATCGTAAGCGTCTGGTATATAACAAGCTGAAGGATCATGACTACAGCAAGCAGGGGCCTACCATGAGAGAGGTTGCTCCAGGACACTTTGTATATTGCAATGATGAAGAAGAAGCACGCTACAAGAAGGAATTAAGTCGATAGGAAACCATATTCCATATGAATACAAATCTAAAAAAATACGGAACCTCCTTCCTTTTGGGAGGAGGTCTCTTTTGTCTTTATTTATTTACAAGGGAATTTCCGGCTTCCGAAGCATCCGAAAACTTTCGTATGCTCGCGGATGCGGCAACGATACCTGGACTTTTATTTGTCATGTTTGGTGCGCTCATCTGGGCAGCATCCCTAGGGGCCATGGATGGGGTATCCTATGGCTTAGGCTATGCCCTTCGTGCATTCCTTCCAGGAGGTCGCATGCAGCCGGAGGAGACATATGCTGAGCATATAGCAAAACGCCGCGAGAAATATGCCAATTCACGGGGCTATGGATTCCTTTTCATAACAGGAATCATTTTCCTTGCCATTGCAGGCATTTTCATCGCACTTTTTTACCTGTTCTGATCCGTAAACGGTGTAGAGCTTATGTTTGAAAAACTTTTGACGTAAACATGAAAAACCCCTGACCTTGTGGAAAGTCAGGGGTTTATTTTATAGATAAGTGTTAGAGGAGGACTGGCGGAGCAGGAATTTTACCTGATAGCCTGCGTCATCGCAAATGGAGCGGACAAGCTCCTCAGCGACCTCCTTGGAGTTATCATTGACACAGATGATGCAGCGCTGGCGCTTGCTAAAGAAGGATGTCTTCGTCCAGCGAATATAGTAGGAGATGCGATTTTGAAGCAAGGCCTTTTCAATCAGCTTTTTACACTCCTCGTCATTGACCTCGCACAGTTCGATTTCGTTGTTTACCTTTAAGCTTGTGTAGATTGACTGCATGACATATACCTCCCAAACCCTAAGGTTAGTATAGCACAGAATCTCACAAAAGTGCAACGAAATACTTGATGAATTTTTGGAAAAAAGGTACAATGGAAATGGAAACGGCAGTAGATAAGACGAGCCGTAAAGACAGCGAAAGGAGCGGACATGGCAGTGGAAACAATGGAAACGATCAAAACGGTACTTTCGGATAAAAAGAAGCAGGTTACGGGTAAGGCGAAGGAGCTTTCGGAACTGGTTCGGTTAAAGCGCCAAATTAATACCTGTGAGGAAGTCATTAAGAGAAATCAGATGGAGATTGGCCGTATGGTTTACGCCCAGTATGAGGAACGGGTGGAAGCGGAAGAGAATGGTGATCCCACGGCCATGGACGAGCTTGGCATGGCGACGGAGACGAAATCTGTTTCCGAGCGCTTTGAGAAGCAGTGTGTCGCCATCGCTAACGCAAACAGGGCCATTGCAGACCTGAAAAAGCAGATCAAGACGATTCAGAAGAAACTAAGATAAAGCATTACCAAGGATACAAAGCAAGGTATCTTGGGAAAAAGGCAAGAGAAAGGCAAAAAGAAGCCCGTCACCTAGGAATTTGGTGACGGGCTTTCATTATTGTTGAATTGCGGCAATTCGTTGTGCCAAAATAGCTCTCTGCTCTTCAATCAGTGCGTAAGCGTTGGGCTTTTGGTAGAACTGAGCATTGTGCTGACAATATGCCGACGTGGTGGGCGTTACCAGTGTCTGACCGCCGTCCTCCGTCTTAACGATCATGGTGGATCCCTTTGTCAAAGCAGGATCCTCAATCAGAGGAAGCGTGGCCGTTCCGTGATAGCGGAAAGGACATTCGTCACAGGCAATCAGGTTGTCAAATGCACAAATCTCGCCCTCGTAGTGAATGTCACAGTATTCCGTGGGCTCCGTACCCTCTGCAAAGAGCTCCTGAACCACACATCCAGCTACGTCGCAGAGTCCTTCTCTGGGAAGCTTACCAGACAGAGAACAAATCTTACATTTCGTGATGCCTTCGGGTACGGGGAAGTCCTGATTCGGAAGCTCCTCGTGGATGCGGCTCATGACGGATTTCCAAATTGCCTTGGAAATACCATCTTGACGGTTAGCACCTGAGGTTACCATGGCAATGTTGTTATCATAGCCCGTCCAAACAGTACAGCAGTAGTAAGGCGTAAAGCCTGCAAACCAAACGTCATGCGACTTTGTCGTCGTACCAGTCTTACCGGCGGCATTCATGTTGTTGAGCTTACATGCTGTTGCGGTACCCTTGGTGATAACGTCCTGCATGGCGCTCGTCAGAAGGTATGCCGTCGTCTCCTTCAGAACCTGTCGGGTCTTAGGATTGGTGTTGTCCAGAATGACGTTGCCATCCGAATCCAGAACACGAGTGTAAAGCTTAGGCGCAACATAGGTTCCCTGATTCTCGATGGAAGCGTAGGCTGCGTTCAATTCATACGGTGAAACACCGTTGGTGATACCACCGAGTGCCAAGGGCTGAATGACGTCGGTCAACCACTGGCCATTATAGTAATCACCAGCCTCCAGAGAGGTAAAGCCAAAGTTTACTAAATAATCAAAGCCAAGCTGAGGGGTAATGACGGTCAGGTTCTTTACTGCAATGATGTTCATGGATTCCTGAATCGCATAGCGGATGGAACGAATGCCGCGATAACCAGTTTTATACCAGTTGTTTACGGGAGTACCATTATCATAGCTAAAGGCCGCATCATTATATACGGTTGCCAGCGTCATGCCGGCACAGTCAATGGCAGGTGCAAAGGAAGCGAGCACCTTAAAGGTGGAACCCGGGGAACGAGTTGAGGAAACGGCCCTGTTCAGGGTTCTTCTTCCTTCCTTTGCTCCGCGTCCGCCCACTACGGCGACAACATAACCCGTCTTTGGATCGCTGACTACAAAAGCAACCTGAGGCTGAGGCGTCATCTTTACGGTCTCCTCGTAATTGGCGGGATCGTCGGGAACGCCGAGCTCCTCCATCATGGCAAGGCGGAATTCCTCCGCTGCCGCATAGGCATCATCCTGAGAATGGAAGATGAGGTTAAATTCCTTATTCTTATGACTCTTGAACCAGCTGGACATGTTTTCCTTGCTGAAATTCTTTTTCGTTGTTGCATCCACCTTGACGGTGAGGGCATAGTTCAAATACCAGTCCGTCTGTGCGGGATAGTTTGAAGGATTTGCTGCCTCCTCATTACAAATCGCCTGAATCGTGGGATCCAAGGTGGATTCGATTCGAAGACCGCCGCTGGTCAGCATGGTCTCGGCCAGCTCCTTGGTGTAACCATCTGCCACAAGGTCATCAAACACCTGCTCATATAGGGCATCCGAGAAATAGGAGCCTGAGGTAGAGGAGCTTACGCGGTAGCTGGTGTCGAACAGACCGATTCGCTCATAAACCGCGTTTGTGTCGTCAATGGCTTCGGTATACTGGTCGGCGGTGATGAAGCCGAGCTCCAGCATCTTGTCCAGACAGTTCTTACGTCTTCTTGCATTGTTTTCGGGATGGCTGATGGGATTGTAGCCAGAAGGGTTCTGGGTAATCACGGCGATGACCGCACATTCCGAAATGGTCAGGTCAATACAGGATTTTCCAAAATATCGAAGGGAAGCGGATTCCACGCCCAGCGTTCCTTGTCCAAGGTTGATGGCGTTCATGTAACGAAGCAGAATCTCGTCCTTCGTGAACTTCTTTGTGACCTCAAGTGCAAGGTATTGCTCCTGAACCTTACGCTTGATTTTCTTCATCATGTTGTCGCCTTCCTCCGTCCATGTCGTAAATACCGTGTTTTTCAGAAGCTGCTGGGTAATGGTACTACCACCTTGCGTACGTCGAAAGCCGGATTTTACGTATTGATAACCGGATCTGACGATGGCCTTGTAGTCGATTCCGCCGTGCTGATAGAAACGCTCATCCTCGCAGGCAACAAAGGCAAATCCCATATACTTCGGAATCTGATCCCAGCCAACCTGAATTCGGTTGGAGTTCATGGAGACATAGCTGTCAATTTCATTTCCTTCGGCATCATATACGATGGTCGCCTGACCTGAAGCGATGACGTCCGCCAGTCTGATTCTCGGCGTATCCGCCAAAATTCCTCGAAACATTCCAAAGCCTAGGGCAACGCCGCAGATGCCGACACCGATGCCAACGAGAACCGCTATCTGAACCACAGTGATGATCAGGGCTCTCCATAGTTTATTTGTTTTAGAGTTCAGTGACCTTTTTATTTCACGAACTCCGTCTCTGCCATAATCCATAATCCTGTCCTTTCTGAATGAACAAAAAGTCCATATTCTGCTATAGTATACCAAATTATGGACAAAATGTGAAGAACAACTTTTCCCTTAATAAAAAGTTAAGATTTTGGAAGGCTTGACTTCACAAAAATTGGTAAATATGTTATGATAATTATGATTGTAATTTGGGGGACTTTGGGCAATTATGGGAAACGATTCCTATCGGATTCTCCTGTCTGGCGGACAAGGAGAATATGAAGAAAAGAAATCCCGCTTCATTGCAACCGTTCGAAGCGTACAGACGGAGGAAGAAGCGGTTTCCTTTATCGAGGAAATGAAAAAGAAATATTGGGATGCCAGACATAATTGCAGCGCCTTTTGCATCGGAAGCAGAGGGGAACTGACTCGCTGCAGTGATGACGGCGAGCCTTCTGGAACCGCGGGACGGCCCATGCTGGAGGTACTTCTGGGCTCGGGAGTCCGCAATATAGCTGTCGTGGTGACACGCTATTTTGGCGGCGTGCTCCTAGGGACGGGCGGCCTTGTGCGAGCCTATACGCAGGCGGTCAAGGAAGGCCTTGCGGCGTGCGAGATTGGCGTCATGCGTCAGGGAACGGGGCTTCTCATAGAGGCAGAGTATAACGACATCGGTAAGGTGTTATACCTGCTTGGAAATCGCGGCGTGCAGCCGACGAGCAGCGAGTATGCGGAGAAGGTGCGACTTAAGGTAACGCTTGCGAAGGAAGAGACGGAAGGCTTTTTAAAGGAACTGACGGAGGGGACGGCGGCGCGTGTAAAGACGGAAAAGCTTGGCGACGTTGAGTTCGTGCAAAGAGAATCGGCAACATAAGTTACAAACAGGGGTTGATTGGGCAAACATGGAAACGAAGGATTGTTGGAAAATTGAGCTTTTGGGCGTGCGTGGCTCCATGGCAGTCACGCCAAAGGAATACCATGAATTTGGAAGCGATACGCTCTGTGTCAGAGTGGAGGCTGGGAAGCATGTGATTTTTCTGGATGCAGGCAGTGGCATCATGTATGGCATTGCCGGAGAGGAGAATCATATTTTGATCGGTCATCCGCACCTAGATCATCTGATTGGTCTTTGCAAGTGGAAGGAATTGGCGGATCCAAACAAGAAGATGACGCTTTATATGGCTGATCATGAGGGGAAAAGCTGTCAGGAAATTCTGCATACACTTTATGGACCGCCCTTCTGGCCAGTTCATCTGGAAGAAATCTCCAAGGGACTGGAGTATGTCTCCATCAAGGGCTCCTTCAAGATTGGTAATCTTAGCGTGGAGACGCTGGAGGGAAATCATCCTGGAGGCGTTACGCATTTTAAGATTACGGACGGGAAACGAACGCTTGTCTATGCCGTGGACTGCGAGCTGACGAAGGATGCCAGGGCGGCACTGGAGCAGTTTGCAAAGGGCTGTGACCTGCTGATTTGTGACGGTCAGCTGAATGATGATGATGCCGCGGAAAAGCGTGGCTGGGGGCATAGCACGCAGGGACAGGGTGCAGCCTTGGGCGCAGCATGCGGAGCAAAGAAGACCGTGCTGGTGCATTTTGATCCAACGGCAACGGATGAACAGCTGGATGCTCTTGAATGTAAAATTATTAAGAAATTTCCTCAATGTGTGTTTGGCAGACAGGGAGAAATTTATCATTTATGAACACATTGGACATTGAAAGACTTTTAAAAATCGGAATTGAATTATCAGCCAATGCGGACAGTGACAGCTTGATGAGGGAAATCGTGGATGTCGCGATGGACCTTACGAATTGTGATGGCGGAACTTTATATATTTTGGAAAATGACGTATTAACCTTCCACATTATGGTTACGCTGTCCTTAGGGATTGACCGCGGCGGACATGGACAGGCGATTGAACTGCCACCCGTTGCCTTGAAGCCGACGAATGTCTGCGCGAGGGCAGCCTTAGAGAAGGCCTTGATCAATGTGGCGGATGTCTATGAGGATGAGAGATTTGACTTCTCTGGGCCGAGGCGATATGACCAGATGACGGGTTATCGGACAAAGTCCATGTTAGTCATTCCGATGTTGGACGACAAGGGAGATGCAATTGGTGTCCTGCAGCTCCTGAATGCAAAGAATGAAAGCGGAGAGACCGTTGCCTTTGCACAGGATTATGAGCACGTAATTCAATCCTTGGCTTCGCAGGCGGCCATTCGTCTGACGAACCTGAACTATAGCCGTGAGATCACTAGACTGTTGGAATCCATGGTACAGGTGCTCTCGACGGCCATCGATGCAAGAAGTCCCTATAATGCAAATCATACAAGGAACATGGCGGGATACGGAAAGCGCTTTTTGACTTGGCTTCGCGAGACAGGATCAACTTACGCCATGGAGCCGCAGACGGAACGGGAGTTTCTCATGGCCGTTTGGCTGCACGACGTTGGAAAGCTTGGCATTGCGCTTTCCATCATGGATAAATCCACACGAATTGAGGGCTTTGAGGATGCCATTTGCCAGCGCTTTCAGCTCATTGAGCTGCTCAGCGAGATCGAATGGCTGAAGGGGATTTGCACGAAGGAAGCCTATGAGAAGACAAAGGAAGATCTAAAGGTCGCTTTGGAAGACATTCAAAATGCAAACAAGGCAGGCTTTTTACAGGATGATCTTTTGCAAAAGATTGAAGACATCGCTAAGCGAGAGTACGTCGATAAGGATGGCGAGGTGAAGCACTGGCTGACCGACAGCGAGAGGGAGACCTTATCCATTCGAAAGGGAACGCTGACGGCACAGGAGCGCTCCATCATGGAGAGCCACGTGGTGCTGACCAAGAAGATGCTGGAGAGAATCAGCTTCAGCAAGGAATATAGTCACGTGACGCGGTGGGCCTCCAACCATCATGAGCTGCTGAATGGTTCAGGGTATCCGCAGCATTTGACGGGGGAGGACCTCTGCTTCCAGGAAAGGCTCCTTACCATTTTGGACGTATATGACGCACTGACGGCGAATGACAGACCCTACAAAAGAGCAATGCCTCCTGAAAAGGCATTCGGAATTCTTCGAAGCATGGTTTCGGAGGGAAAAGTGGACGGAGACATCTTAGAGTTGTTTTATCAGAGCAATGCATGGATGGAGGGGAAGGAATAAGATGAGCAGAAGAAACAAAGGATTGTTTTGGATTGCAACCATCGCACTTTGTCTGATGACGGCCTGTTCCTCAGGCAAGGGAAAAACAAATACGCCAACGACTGGAAATGTAGGGCGGGAGACAAATAAAACGGAAATTGCGCAGGTGAAGCAGGGCTACGAAACGGTAGTAAAAAGCGTGGAGCTTGCGAAAATTGAGGGAAACATTGGCGTACAAAGCAAGAGCGGCAATGACGTAAAACCGATGGAGGGTATGTTCCTCTACAATGGTCATAGCGTGACGACAAAAGAGGCGAGCTATGCCTATTTGGCATTGGATGATACGAGGGCGGCAAAGCTCGGGCAGTTTTCGTCCGTGGAGGTGCGCAAGGAGGACAGTGAGATGTCCTTGTACCTTAGCTCTGGAGAAATGTTCTTTAACGTCGCAAGGCATCTGGAGGATTACGAGAGCATGAACATCCGCACTTCCACCATGGTGACGGGTATTCGCGGGACCTCTGGATTTGTTCGGATCATAGATTTTCTAACCTCAGAGATTTATGTTTTAGACGGTGAGGTTTGGGTGACGGTGACGGATCCCTATACTGGCGTTTCCAAGTCCATGCTGGTGGGAGCTGGACAGATGGCGACCACGGCAGTATTTACGGAGAAACAAAACGATAACGAACGCGTGGACATCACCATCAGAAGCTTTACGGAGGAGGAGATTCCCGCTTACATTATTCAGGAGATCGCGGCAAGCGCCAACCTTCAGGGAAGAATTATTCGCGGCAACGTGCTTTCTTCTCCCAAGATCATTGGCCTCTATGAGGATCGGTTAAAGCAGGATGAGGAACAGGGCAAGGACTATGTCGCTAAGGTGAAGAGCGAGGATGCTTCCTGGATCGCAAAGAAGGAGACGGTCGACGAAATGTTCTTCGTTGACGATTCTGTGTTAAGGACCTGCGAGCTTACGGATCCGACCCTTCCGCAGGTGCAGGAAGCATTGGACAATGAGCAGTACCTGACGGTCAACGTCAGCGGAAGCTTTGTCTTTGGCGAGGGTGAGAGCGGTCTTACGCAGCTGGTTTCTTTTGTGCCGATCGTAAAGAATTCAGCGTTGGAAAAGGTGACCTCCTCCCTGAAGCAAAATAAGGGGATAATGTTCTTTGACCAGAAGAAGCCCGCGGGGAAACTGCGATTTGTAGACAAGGAAGGCGAAGAGGTTCTGACCGTACCTGCAGGGAAGAGTCTGAACCTGAATGGAAAGACTTCCTTTGGAAGTAAGGGAAGCATTCAGAATTATGGTATTTTGACAAATAACGGAAGTCTTTGGCTTGGAGGCGTGTTGAATAACGTTGATGAGGGACAGTTTATTAACAATGGTGAGCTTCGCATGCCCGACATCGAAGTTGTCAGCGTGGAGCACGTTCATACCGTGGTGACGGATCCTGCCGTTCCTGCAACCTGTACGGAGGATGGCCTGACGAAGGGGTCTCACTGCGCGACCTGTGAGGAAATTTTGGTAGCGCAGAAAAAGGTTCCTGCAACGGGACATAAGGCTGTAGAGGATGTGGCCGTGAATGCAACCTGTCAGCATACGGGCAAGACGGCAGGAAGCCATTGCTCAGTCTGCGGTGAGATTCTGGTCGCACAGGAGGAGACTCCCATCGTAGGCCATCAGGCGGTGAATGTTGCCAGAGTGGAACCAAGCTGTACCAAATATGGATATGAACCTGGAACGCAATGTGCTTTTTGCGGCATCACGCTGTCTGGTCGGGCAGCGATTCAGCCGACGGGACATACGCCAGAGAGTGTAGAAGCAGTGGAGGCCACCTGTACCGTAAATGGTCATACGGAAGGCGTAATCTGCAAAGTTTGCCACGCAACGCTTTCAGGTATGGAAACCATTCCTGCACCAGGACATCATGGTGAAACGGTAGAGGGGTATGCGGCAACCTGTGATGAGCCGGGACTGACCAATGGCGTCTTTTGCCCGGATTGTGAAACTTGGCTTGTGGCGCAAACTGAGATCCCTGCGTTAGGGCATGATTGGGTACGAAATAATGACATGCAGGCAGCTGCGCCATATTTGGCTCCCACGTGCGAAGAACCGGGATATGAATTCTTTAAATGTACGAGATGTACTGCGACAAAGCGTGAGGACTATGCGGCAACGGGGCACGCCTGGGTGACGGACGTAGCTGCTAAGGCTGCAACCTGTACGGAGGATGGATGCACCGAAGGAAAGCACTGTTCGAAATGTCAGCTGACGGTGCCGTCCGAGACGATAACACAGACCGGACATTCAGAGCAGCGAGAGATCATTAATGCTAAGGAAGCAACCTGTACGGAGGACGGATATTCGGGAGATGAGGTATGTTTGACTTGTCATCAAATTGTCGACCAAGGCAAGGTAATACCTGCGCTTGGACATGATTTCGGCGGCGCGGATGCCGCACCCTCGCAGTATTGTATCCATGGCTGTGGAACGCTGAATCCGAATTATAATACCATACCGGGCGGAAACGGCAACGGAAATGGCAAGACGGAAGGGAATGGTATTAGTCAGCCATAAAACCATGGCGGCCGATAAAGCTTTAGCTTAAAAAAATCAAAGACAAGAGAGCGGAGGCTTAACATGAATAAAAAAATTCTTTGGGGTGTGGGAATTGCTGCAGGCGTCATCATTCTTGCCGTGATCTGCATTGTCATTTTCACGAAAAAGCAGGAGCCAAAAGGGGATCTCGGGACGAATCCGGGACCCAATGGGGCTAATGCAAATCAGCCAAGTGCGGAGGAAAGTATTCAAAGGGACATCATGCTTTTGACGGGAATTGAGGGCTCGCCCTCTGGCATCGCCGTGATGAATGGCAGCGTTCTGCTTGTGACAGATGCTTTTCAGAAGACTGTCTGGGAGATTCGCGACGGACAGTCGAAAGTGATTGCTGGACAGGCAGGACCTGAGGATGCCTATGGCGAACCTCTTGGCGGATACCATGATGCGCCCCTTTCGGAGGCGCGCTTCCAGAATCCTTGGGGCGTTGCAAAATACTTGGATGGCTGGGCAGTTTGTGACAGTACGAACCGTGTAATTCGATATTTTGACGGACAGCTTGTTCGGACGGCAGCCTATAAGGACAGCGAGAAAACCTTGGTAAATCCTACGGGATTAGATTCTGATGATCAGGGGAACCTTTATATCGCAGATGCAGGAGCCAATGCTATTTACAAGATGGATCAGGAAGGCATCCTGACCATGGTTGCAGATGGTTTTAATGCCCCCTGCGGCGTTTGCTATTCCAAGGGTATGATTTACGTGGCAGATACGGGAAATCACAGAATCTGCGCCATTAAGGATGGGCTGATTGAGGTTGTTGCAGGTGGCAAGGAAGGCTTTCGTGACGGAGAAGCTTCTCAGAGCTGCTTCCAGAATCCGCAGGGCGTAACTGTCGGTGAGGACGGATTGATTTATGTGGCAGATACGGGAAATTCTTCCATCCGCGTCATTAAGGATGGCAACGTGAAAACTTTGGTGACCTGTAGTGATGAGAGTACCTGGCCTGTCGCACCGATTGCGCTGACTCCTTATCAGGGAAAGCTGGCAGTGGCAGATCAGTTTTCAGGCGTGATTTTCCTCATGCCGTATGACAATGATTAGGATATAAATAAAGGCGATTTCGATGATAAGTCAATGCCATGTCGTATTTTGGAAATTTGGAAAATTGACTTTCGCAAAAAATTGGTCTACAATCAAGACGAAGCTTTCGTAAGACAGATTTTTATAAAAGAAGGCTTTTGCAGGATGGAATTTATCCATATATATTATCTGGAAAGGGTGGTGGTTAATATGTCGAGTGATAGTCGAAGTACGGACGCAGTTCCCCGAAGTACGAAGTATAATTTCATAAGCTTGGCAACGCCTTTAGCCCCACCTGAGAACCTGTCATAACGGACTTTTTCTCCGATGAGGCTTAGGAGCGTTGCCTCATTAGGAGGAAGTCAAAATGGAAGAGACAAGGGAATTTGGCGAGCTTCAAGAGCTGCTGGAGGCAAAGCAGTATACGAAGCTCAGACAGCATTTGGCAGAACTCAATGACGCGGACATTGCGGCCTGGATGGAAGAACTCGAGGAAGAGGAAAACATGCTGAAGGTTTTCCGAATTCTTCCGAAGGATCTCGCAGCGGACGTGTTCTCCTACTTGGATGTTGACCTTCAGCAGAGGATCATTACATCCATGTCCGAAAAGGAAGCAGCGAACATCATCGACAATCTGATGGCGGATGATGCAGCGGACCTGATGGAGGAGATGCCTGCCAATATCGTAAAAAAGCTTTTGGCAAATGCCAGCCCGGAGACGCGAAGGGACATTAACCACCTGCTTCGTTATCCGGAGGATTCCGCCGGTAGCATTATGACGGTGGAGTACGTAGATCTGAAGGAAAATCTTACGGTTGCGGAGTCCATCGAACGAATCCGCAAGGTCGGCGTGGATTCCGAGACAATTAACGTTTGTTACGTGCTGGATGCCGGAAGACACCTAAAGGGTACGGTAGCCCTGAGATATCTGTTGCTTTCCGATGACTTTGAGATCATCGGGGACATCATGCATGAGAACGTCATTGCCCTCAATACCATGATGGACCAGGAGGAAGTAGCAAGACAATTTAAGAAATATGACTTTACGACCATGCCCGTCGTGGACAATGAGAATCGTCTGGTCGGCATTATCACCGTCGATGATATCGTGGATATCATGGAAGAAGAGGCGACGGAGGATATGGAAAAGATGGCAGCTATCGTGCCCAGCGATAAGCCATACATGAAGACGAGTGTTTGGGAGACCTATAAAAAGAGGATTCCCTGGCTCCTGCTCCTCATGGTCAGCGCGACCTTTACCGGTGCCATCATTTCTTCCTTTGAGGAAGCACTTAGCGTGTGTGCCGTTTTGGTGGCTTACATTCCGATGCTGATGGATACGGGCGGTAACGCCGGAGGGCAGGCGAGCGTGACGGTGATCCGTGGATTGTCCCTGGGAGAGATCGAGTACGTCGATGTTCCGAGGGTTTTGTGGAAGGAAATCCGCGTTGCCGTGTTTTGTGGTCTTACGCTTGCAGCGGCAAATTTTGTAAAGCTTTTGGTGCTGGATCAGGTGACGGTTCTGGTTGCATTAACCGTATGCTTGACGTTGGTGGCGGC
>SVFO01000024.1 GCA_015056795.1 Lachnospiraceae bacterium | reverse complement strand
AATACAAGGCTTCAAGGCACTTTTTTCATTAAAAAAATAGTCCGAGGCAATCAACCTCGGACTTTGTCTTCAATCTGGGAGGCGTCCTATTGGGCGCCTCTTTCAGATAGTCTTCTTTCAAAACGATTTTTATTAGTATTCTCTGGAACGCTTGTTGCGTATTCTCCGCTAAAGCATGCATTGCAATAGCCCTCATGTCCCACCAATTCCTTTAAGGCATCTAGTGGCAAATATCCAAGGGAGTTTGCGCCAATTTCCTTTGCAATCTCAGGAATGGTCATGTGACAGGCAATCAGGTTTTCCTTAGAATCCACGTCCGTCCCATAATAGCAGGGATTGGTAAAGGGCGGCGATGAAATTCTCATGTGAATCTCCTTCGCGCCAGCTTCCCGAAGGAGTCTTACGATTCGCTCACTTGTTGTGCCTCGAACAATGGAGTCATCCACAAGTACAACACGCTTTCCCTCCACAGTATCCCGCAGAGGATTCAGCTTGATCTTTACCTGATTGTTTCTCTCCTCCTGCGCGGGAGAAATAAAGGTTCTTCCAATGTATTTATTCTTGATAAATCCAATGCCATAAGGGATACCAGAATACCTAGAATAACCAAGTGCCGCATCCAATCCTGAATCAGGTACGCCCACGACGACATCCGCCTCCACGGGATACTCTCTTGCCAGAATCTCTCCAGCCTTCACCCTCGCCGCATGAACGGAAATGCCTTCGATCTCAGAGTCTGGTCTTGCAAAATAAATATACTCAAAGATACAAATCTGCTTCTTCGCCGTATTGCAATACTCTTTATACTCTGTAATGCCATCCTTTGTGAAGACCAAAAGCTCTCCAGGCAAAAGCTCACGAACCCGCTTTGCACCAACCGCCTCTAATGCACAGGTTTCCGATGCAATCACATAGCTTCCGTCTGCCCTCTGGCCATAGCATAGCGGTCTATAGCCATGGGGATCTCTCGCTGCGATGAGCTTTGTCGCAGACATCAAAACGATGGAATATGCACCCTCTAAATACTTCATGCTCTCCAATACGGCCTTTTCAATAGAGCTGGTTTTCAGGCGCTCCCTTGTCACAATATAGGCAATGATCTCCGTATCAGAGGTTGAATGGAAAATGGCTCCCGAAAGCTCCAGCTGATCCCGCAGCTCATAAGCATTGCTTAAATTTCCATTATGTGCCAGCGCCATTTTACCCTTTTGATGATTGACCTCAATGGGCTGGCAATTATTCCTGTTATTTCCTCCAGTGGTTCCGTAGCGCACGTGTCCCACTGCCATCTGTCCCTGGGGTAGCTTTGAGAGTGTCTCCTCGTCAAAGACCGTGCTCACCTGCCCTAAATCCTTATGGGAGAAGAATAAACCATCATCATTGACGACAATGCCGCAGCTCTCCTGACCGCGATGCTGCAGAGCATAGAGTCCATAATAGACATCCTTAGCAATCTGATAGGGCTCTGGCGAAAAGATACCAAACACGCCACACTCCTCATGGAGCTTTCCTTCGATTATTCTGTTATCATTCATGCTTGCTTCCCCTCTTTCAAGGACTTTTGTAATGCCGCGCCGATAAATCCGTTAAAGAGTGGATGTGGCTTATTGGGTCTGCTCTTAAATTCAGGATGGAACTGAACGCCAACATGGAATGGTCTGTCCGTCAGCTCCACAGTCTCCACCAAGAGTCCGTCAGGCGACATTCCGCCAATCGTCAGGCCCTTCTCCTGTAAGAGATCACGATAATCATTATTGAATTCATAGCGATGACGATGACGCTCGCTAATCACCATGGCACCGTCTGCGTTCCTATCCTGGTCTGCCTTAACAGAATCCGCATAGCATCTTTCCAAAACGGATCCAGCCACAACATTGCAGGGATAGGCACCAAGCCTTAAGGTACCACCCTTATCAATGGAATCGCTCTGTCCAGGCATAAAATCGATGACCTTATGTTGACATTGCTCATCAAACTCGCCGGAGTTTGCATCGGGTAAACCAGCAACATTTCTCGCGTATTCAATTACGGCAATCTGCATGCCAAGGCAAATGCCAAAGTATGGTATTTGATGCACTCTCGCATATTCTGCGGCAAGGATCATTCCCTCGATGCCACGACTGCCAAAGCCACCAGGAATGATGATACCATCCAACTGTCCCAGCTCACGCTCCAAAACATCCTCAGCGCTACCAGTTGTCTCATTACCCGAAGCATTTCCACCAGACGCGCCTCGCATTACCATCTTATTTTCTAGCTCTTCGGAATCAATCCAATGGATGTTGATATGTGTTCCGTGATGATAGCCCGCATGACGAAGTGCTTCTGCGACGGAAAGATAGGCATCATGTAATCCCACATATTTTCCGACCAAACCGATCTCAACGTTGCGATCACGCTTCTCAATCTTTTCCACCATCTCTGCCCAATCTGCAAGATTCGGTTCGGGTGCCTGAATCCCCAGCTCGCGGCATACCACCTCTGAAAAATGAGACTCCTCCAGCATCAGGGGCGCTGCATAAAGATTCGGCAAGGTTCTGTTTTCAATGACGCAATCTGACTTTACGTTACAGAACATGGAGATCTTCTGGAAGATGGAATCCTCCAAGGGTTCATCGCAACGTAAAATGATAATGTTGGGGTTGATCCCCATACCCTGCAGCTCCTTAACGGAATGCTGCGTGGGCTTTGACTTATGCTCCTCAGAGCCATGTAAATACGGCACAAGCGTCACGTGAATGAAGAGGCTGTTCTCACGGCCTACCTCGAGTGAGATCTGTCTTACGGCCTCTAAAAACGGCTGAGATTCGATATCTCCAATCGTTCCTCCGATCTCCGTAATCACGACATCTGCATTCGTCTTCTTTCCAACGCGATACACAAATTCCTTGATCTCATTTGTCACGTGCGGAATGACCTGAACGGTAGAACCAAGATACTCCCCACGGCGCTCCTTGTTTAAAACATTCCAATAAACCTTACCTGTCGTAAGATTGGAATACTGGTTTAGATCCTCATCAATAAAACGCTCATAGTGGCCAAGATCCAGATCCGTCTCAGCACCGTCCTCCGTCACGTAAACCTCGCCATGCTGATATGGACTCATGGTTCCAGGATCCACGTTGATATATGGATCCAGCTTTTGTGCTGCCACCTTTAAACCTCTTGCCTTCAGCAATCTTCCCAGTGATGCTGCCGTAATTCCCTTTCCTAATCCTGAAACAACACCACCTGTTACAAATACGTATTTTGTCATACTCTTTCACCCCTAATCAACTTTTTTACATATTACTTACCACTGTCACCGTAGTTAGAAAGAACTCTCGCTGAAGGATCGTTCACGTTACAGCCCTCCCAGCTCTTGTTCGGCATCCAGAAGTCAACAACCATCTCGGCCTGTCCGGGATAGTACTTCTCAAAGATGTCACGATACAGTAAGGACTCCTTCGTAAAAGGTCTTGCATAATCGTATTTTAAGCAGCCCTTTTCGAATTCCTCCTGCGTGTATTTGCTCTCTGCATACTCCTTCAGGTAATCCACCATGGAGTGACCTACGGCATCAGAGAAGGCAGCCTTCTCACGCCACAAAATGTCATGAGGGAGATAGTCTCCTTCCTCGAAGGCATGACGGAGCAGGTACTTGCCCTTGCCATAGATATTGATTTTCTTCTCTGGATCAATGCTCATGACATACTTCACGAAATCAAGATCGCCAAAGGGAACACGCGCCTCCAAGGAGTTCACGGAAATGCAACGGTCCGCACGGAGCACGTCGTACATGTGAAGCTCATGGATTCTCTTGACTGCCTCCTCCTGAAAGGCCTGTGCGGAGGGAGCAAAGTCCGTATATTTATATCCAAATAATTCATCAGAAATCTCACCGGTAAGAAGCACGCGTACATCCGTCAGCTCATGGATGGCCTTGCAGACAAGGTACATGCCCATGCTGGCACGAATGGTCGTAATGTCATAGGTTCCAAGGAGCTTAATGACCTTTTCCAAACTGGAAAGAACATCCTGCGGCGTCATGTATACTTCCTTGTGATCGCTGCCAATGTAATCCGCCACCTGCTTTGCATATTTCAAATCAATGGCATCCTCGCTCATACCAATGGCAAAGGTTCTGATCGGCTTGTCAGACTTCTTTGCAGCAATGGCACATACCAGCGAAGAATCCAAGCCGCCAGACAGAAGGAAGCCTACCTTCGCATCTGCAACCAGTCTCTTCTCAACACCTGCCACCAGCTTATCATGAATGTTTTTACAAACGGTTTCCAGGTCATCCTTGCAAACCTGATCAACCTTAACGATGTCGCAGTAGCAATGGAATTTCTCGGCCTCATGCTCAGGATCATAGGTCGTTCCAAGCTCACCGCTGACATAATAATATCCAGGAGGGAACGGCATAATACGCTTTGCAATTTTCACAAGGTTCTTTGCCTCACTCGCAAAAACAATGGTTCCCTTGTCATCATATCCATAATATAACGGGCGAATGCCGATGGGATCTCTCGCTGCCAGAAACTGTCCATTCTCTCCATCATAAATGATGCACGCGAATTCTGCATCCAACATGGAGAACATCTTCTCTCCGTACTCCTTGTACATGGGAAGAAGAATCTCACAATCGCTGTCACTTTCGAAGGTATATCCCTTTTTCTTCAGCTCCTCCCGATCCTTTTCAAATCCATATAACTCACCGTTACAAACCACGTAATTCTTTCCCAGGGAAAAGGGCTGCATGCCCTCCGGGGTGAGTCCCATAATTGCCAATCTATGAAATCCTAAAATACCATTTCCCGTATCCACAATTCTGCTGTCATCTGGTCCACGAGAGATGGTCTCATCAAATCCATCACGAAATTTTTGAAGGCTGACGCCCTTTCCACAATAACCCATAATCGAACACATAAATAATTCCTCCACAAATTGCATTGCCGGCAGCACCGAAGCATTTTGTCATGCCCCGTCTGCCGGCTTGCTTTATTATTTTTTTAGTTAAAACTAGTTGTTAGAATGACTTTATTCAACATCCTGTAATGCTGCAAATCCTTCTTCACCAGTACGAACCTTGATGACGTTCTCAACACCGTATACGAAGATCTTACCATCACCGATATGTCCAGTATACAGAGCCTTCTTAGCAGCCTCGATCACCTTATCTACGGGGATCTCGCTGACAACAACCTCTACCTTTACCTTCGGTAACAATGTTGCATCCATCTCAACGCCACGGTACTTCTCGCCAGCACCCTTCTGGATACCACAACCCATAACGTTGACAACGGTCATACCAGTTACGCCCAGATCATTCAAAGCCTTCTTTAATACTTCGTAGCGGGTCATCTTTGCAATAATGACAACCTTGTGAATACCAGTGTTTACAACCTCAGGAAGCTTCGTCACGCTGACTGCTGCCTTCTTCTTCGCCTCGCTTGCCTCCTCATAAGAGTCGCTGCCAAGGTTCGTGTTCTCGTTAACCTCCATCGTCATGGTGTTGGATACGTCCATGATTGCAAATCCTGAATATGCGCTAGCCAAGCCATGCTCGGTTGCATCCAGACCAGTAATTTCCTCTTCCTCGGTAACTCTCAGACCGAAGATTGCCTTGATTACGATAAAGGTAATCGTGATGGCTACTGCAGTCCATGCAGCCGTTGCAGCAAAACCAACGAGCTGAATACCTAACTGCTTGAATCCGCCGCCGTAGAAAAGTCCAGCGCCTGCGATCTGGTTTGCGCCAAAGCTTACGCCATCACCAATGCCTCTTGCAAATGCAGGAGCACTAGGAGTTGCAAACAGACCAACTGCGATCGTACCCCAGATACCGTTCATCATATGAACTGCAACTGCACCAACAGGGTCATCCACGCGAAGCTTGTAATCCAGAAGCCATACGCCAAAGCATACCAGAAGTCCGGCAACGGCACCAATTACGATGGCACCTAAGGCATCACATACGTCGCAAGGAGCGGTAATTGCTACCAGACCTGCCAAGGAAGCGTTCAAACACATGGAAACATCGGGCTTACCGTACTTAACCCAAGTAAAGATCATGCAGACAACCGTTGCAATTGCAGGAGCGATCGTCGTAGTAACAAAGATGGAACCAAGCTCATCCAGAGATACTGCTGCTGCACCGTTAAAGCCGTACCAGCCAAGCCACAGAATGAATACACCGAGGCATCCAATCGGGAGGTTGTGGCCAGGGAAGGCATTGACCTTCGTCACCTTACCATCCTTATCCTTCATGAACTTACCAATTCTAGGACCAACCATGATTGCACCGATCAGAGCACAGATACCACCAACCATGTGGATACAGGTGGAACCGGCGAAATCGTGGAAGCCCATCTGTGCAAGGAATCCGCCGCCCCAGGTCCAGTGAGCTTCGATCGGATAAATCAAAGCGGAAATGATTGCGGAATATACACAGTAGCTTAAAAATCTTGTTCTCTCTGCCATGGCACCAGATACAATCGTTGCGGTGGTGGCACAAAATACTAAGTTGAAAATAAAGTTGGACCAGTCAAAGTTTGCATAGCTGGTAAACACATCAAAGCCAGGCTTACCAATGATGCCCATCATGTCTTCGCCTAAAAGCAAACCAAAACCAATCAGAATAAACGTGACTGTACCGATACAGAAATCCATCAGGTTCTTCATCAGGATGTTACCAGAGTTTTTTGCTCTTGCAAATCCAGCCTCTACCATTGCAAATCCGGCCTGCATCCAGAACACCAATGCTGCACCGATCAAAAACCAAACGCCATACACTTCAGAAGAAATTAATTCTTGAACTGCTAAACGAATCTCCTCACTCATAATTGTCTCTCCTTGTCTACCCATGTCTCGCCGTGAGGACTCTCGCTTTTACTCCTAGAGCTCACGACGGCTAAATGATGTCATCCCCAATTACATTCCAATTATTGCCATTCTCACTCTCATTGTCGTTCATTATCTTTTCTCCCTAATCATACATTCCTTTATCGCATCAATATGTCTCGTGCAAGCCGTGGGCCTCCTCATGGAACGGCTCGGCTGTCACTAAGCTCACTGCCCGTCTTCATGGCCTGGGAGATTTCTGCGGAACTCGGAGCTAAAGCTCCTCAAACAGTCCTCGAAATCTCCCATTCAGCCAGCCAGTTTGCTAAGTGCAGCCGGCTAATTGTTCCTTGAGGAGGCCCACGGCTTGCACTTAGGCAGTATGCACAGCATAAAAGTAGTTTTCAAAAACTAGTGTATTATTTGACTCCGAAAAGCAGATCACCATAGGATGGATAAGGCCAGTAATCCTTGGCGGTAATGGTTTCAGCCTCATCGACAGGCTTTCTGAGTTCTGCCATCTTAGGCAAAATCTTGTCGCGGATCAGTTCGGATTCCTTGATGGTATCCTTTGCCTTCGACAGTCCTGCGACTGCCTTCTCCAATTCACCGATCTTGGTATAAATCTCATCCGTCAGCTCGGAAAGCTTGCTAACCAGCTCCGTCTCGTACTTGCAGGCGAGCTTGTTATTTAATGCTTTCTTCGTTGCAGCACTGCCTGCAATGTCTGCGGTGAAGCTTTCGATTGCCGGAACGATCTGGGTCTTTGCCATCTCGATCATGGTGTTTGCCTCGATGGTCACGGTCTTGTTGTAGTTCTCCAGCATAATCTCGCATCTGGACTTCAGCTCAGCCTCGGAGAATACCTTGTGGCTCGTCAGCATCTTTACGTTCTTCTCATCCAGCAGATGAGGCATGCAATCTGCGGTGGTACGATAGTTCAAAAGACCTCTCTTCTCGGTTGCTTCCTTGATCCAACTGTCATCATAACCATTGCCGTTGAAGATGATGTGCTTGTGATCCTTAATGGTCTTGCGGATCATCTCATGCAATGCGCCCTGGAAGTCCTTAGCCTTTTCAAGTCTGTCTGCGTAAATCTTCAAGGACTCAGCAACTGCACTGTTCAACATGATGTTTGCACATGCGATGCTGTTGGAAGAACCAAGCATACGGAACTCAAATTTGTTTCCGGTGAATGCGAAGGGTGAGGTTCTGTTTCTGTCGGTCGTGTCTCTGTTAAACTTCGGAAGCACGTCTACGCCGAGCTTCATCACCGTCTTTTCCGTTCCCTTATAAGGCTTTCCGCTTTCAATGGCATCCATGACTGCGGAGAGCTCGTCGCCAAGGAAGATGGAGATAACTGCGGGCGGTGCCTCGTTTGCGCCAAGTCTGTGATCGTTTCCTGCGGTTGCAACGGAAAGTCTCAGCAGATCCTGATAATCATCCACTGCCTTGATGACTGCGCAGCAGAACAATAAGAACTGAGCGTTTTCATAAGGCGTATCGCCAGGCGAAAGAAGGTTGATTCCTGTATCGGTTGCGATGGACCAGTTGTTATGCTTACCACTTCCGTTTACGCCTGCGAAGGGCTTCTCATGAAGGAGACATACCAGACCGTGCTTTGCTGCAACCTTCTGCATGATCTCCATGGTCAGCTGGTTGTGATCCGTTGCAATGTTCGTGGTGCTGTAGATGGGTGCCAGCTCATGCTGTGCAGGTGCCACCTCGTTATGCTCCGTCTTTGCAAGGATTCCAAGCTTCCAAAGTTCCTGATTCAGCTCCTCCATGTATGCCTGAACTCTGGGCTTGATTACGCCGAAGTAATGATCATCCATCTCCTGTCCCTTAGGAGGCTTTGCTCCGAAAAGGGTTCTTCCGGTGAAGCGGAGGTCAGGACGCTGATCATACATTTCCTTGGTGATCAGGAAGTACTCCTGCTCAGGTCCCACGGAAGATCTAACACATTTTGCAGTGTCATTTCCGAAGAGTCTTAAAATTCTCAACGCTTGCTTGTTCAATGCTTCCATGGAACGAAGCAGTGGAGTTTTCTTATCCAGCGCCTCACCGCCATAAGAACAGAATGCGGTGGGAATGCAAAGTGTTTTGCCTTTAATGAATGCATAGGAGGTAGGATCCCATGCTGTATAGCCTCTTGCCTCGAAGGTAGCTCTCAAACCTCCACTCGGGAAGGAAGATGCATCAGGCTCGCCCTGAATCAATTCCTTTCCGGAAAACTCCATCAGCACGCCACCGTCGGGTGCGGGGGAGATAAAGCTGTCATGCTTTTCTGCGGTAATACCAGTTAAAGGCTGAAACCAATGGGTATAATGGGTGGCACCATTTGCAACTGCCCAATCCCTCATAGCAATTGCCACTGCATTTGCGACGCTCTCATCCAGCTTAGCGCCTTCATCAATCGTCTTCTTCAGCGAATTATAAACCTTAGCGGATAAGTTCGCCTTCATCACCCTGTCATCAAAAACCAGACTACCAAAATAATCTAAAACTGTTCCCATGGTTAATTCCTCCCTAAAAATTTTTCTTAATCCCTGCTCTTCCATGCTGTTCGAAATCAGTGAAGAATTGCATGCCTTTCTTTCACTTGATTTTTTCGGCATTAGAAAAGGCGCCGAGGGTGATTTTACCACCGACGGCGCCTTTGCCTTTGCCTATGTTGATTAGGGTTTTTGTATAAAGAGAAAGCGTCTGTGAACATTCCGTTCGCAGACGCCCTTGTCTTTATGTAGCGAATCATACGCCACTTTTTTGCGTTTGTCAATCCCTTTTTTCAAAATTTTTTAATTCCTTTTTTCTGCGCTTAGAGGAAAGCACATTTTGATCTCAAAATCCTCCGTACCAAGCATCCTTGCACTGATTTCTCCGTCATATTTTTCCATGATTCTCTTTACGACATAAAGTCCCAAACCGCTTCCAGGCGTATCTCCGGAAGCACTGCGATAAAAGGGCTTAAAAATGGATTCCATGTCCGATGCAGAAAGGAGATCACCATCATTCGAAAATACCAACTCGCATCTCCCATCTTCCGTCCGTGAGAGTTTGATCGCGATTCTGCTTTTTGCATATTTACGTGCGTTGGAATACAGGTTTTCCAAAAGTCGCAGGATGTCCACCTCGCTTGCAAAAATGTCACAGGAATCCTCTGTCACTTCCGCAGAGAACTGAATTCCTGCTGTCTCAATCCATTCATATTGCGAGAGCGTCACTTCCTCCAGCATTCGCTTTAACGAAAGTACTGCCCGTTCTTCGCTTCCCTTTCCCTCCACTAGGGAGAGTGCAAAGAATTCATCCGACAGCTCCTTCAGATAGGCGGTTTTCGCAATGGCCTTGTCGAGATAAGAACGGCTCCGCTGCGACAAGCCCTGATCCTGTGCGATCATCTGCATGTAACCGCCTGCTGCCGTTAAAGGCGTGCGGAAATCATGTGAGATGCCTGCCACCATGGTCTTAACTGCCTGACGATCTGCCTCCGCCTCTTTGATCAAAAGCTGTTCCTCATCCACAAAGGCCTGTAGCTCCTTTGCAAGGGCAATCGTCTCCCCGTCGAAGTGTTCCACGCGAATCAGACGGTTTTGCCTTTGCTCTCGAATCTCCTGAAGCTGTCTGGTAAAAAGCGTAAGCTGGCGCTTACGCTGCACTAGCCTTACGGCCAATACGGCGACAACGCCAGCCAATATGACACATAACAGTATCAGTACATTGTTCATGCAATCTTTCTCTTTCTAATCCCCAAATCAATGATAACATACCAAAGGGCAAATTCAGCCGCAAAGCCAAGCAGGACATGCAGGACAATCATCGCGTCTAACGGCTCGCTGACCAAGATCATCAGCTGATTTGCCAGGCTCATGTAGCTGAAATGAAGGGCCAACTTTTTCAAATCCATCACCGTTCCCGCAAGCCACATTAAAAACGGGAAAAACAAAGTGTCTATGATCCAAAATCTCATAAAGCATGCAACCGCACCCGTTCGAACCTGCCTTACGCAGAGCGTAATCAGGACACAACAGAATACCATGTGCGCCAAAACCAAAATGATCAGAAGCAACCGAATCAGTGCATGATCAAAGCCGCCAAAGCCATTACGAATGCCCGCAGACACATAATATGCGCAGGTCGCAACAGCGGTTAAAACCAGGAACAAAGCTCCATCCGTCGCAAGCTTACTAAATACGATTCCAAAGGTTTTATTTCCAGCCATAATCTCATAATATCCGAGCTTCCCATGATCATACAGATTTCCCGTAATGCTGGCGAATATCGGTGGAAACAGCATCATGAGGGACATGACGGTGATCCCGCTTCCCTCCAACTGCGTACCTAAATTCGCTTCCCATGCATTGATGGAGGTAACTGCCGGAATCAAGCCGTAGATCACGGTACAAACGAGTAAAAACGTAATTTGTCTCCTTAAGCGAAAGCCTTCTGCCTTTATTAATTTATTCATGATTTTCACCCACCTTCCCAATATAGTACTCCTCAAGGGATTCCCCTTCCAGATTAAAACGGGTAATGATCAATCCGTGATCCGTAACCGTCTTTGAAATCCGTTTGAGATCATCTAACTGTTCATAGATGAGAATCACATTTTCATGGGTGATTTTATAATCATGAAGCTTCAAATTGTCTTCCAAAATCGTTGCCGTCCTTGCGACGTCATCCGTCTGAAGAGCAAGGCGCGTATGCGTCTTTTGCAATAGCTCCTCATGTGAAAGCTCTTCAACAAGCTTTCCATCCCTGATGATCGCATAATCCGTACAAAGCTCTGACAGCTCCTTCAGGATATGACTGGAAATCAGGATGGTCATGTTTTTGCTGCTTACCAGCTCCTTTAACATCTTACGAATATCAATGATGCCTTCAGGATCCAATCCATTAATTGGCTCATCCAGCACCATGATTTCAGGTCCAGGCAGAATCGACATGGCAAGTCCGAGACGCTGCCGCATGCCAAGTGAAAAGTTCTTTGCAGGCTTTTTCCCTGTGTTTTCCAATCCGACGAACGCGAGCAATTCATCAATACGCTTCTTGTCCGGAATACCACGCAAGAGACGCATGTATTCCATGTTCTGACGCGCCGTCATGTTCATGTCCATGTAGGGCTCCTCAATGATGAAGCTGATACGATCGCGCATCTTGTCAAGATCCTCTGATCCGAAGAAACGAATGCTTCCTTCGTCTGCCCCCGTCAGCCCTGCCATCATTTTCATGACTGTGGTTTTTCCAGCACCATTGGGTCCAATGAGTCCATAAATGTGACCCTTTTCCATTTTGAGCGAAAAGCTGTCCACGACCTTTTTCCCGCCGTAGCTTTTGCTCAGTCCTTCTAGTTCCATAACATAATCCATGGCTTCTTCCTCCTTGTTATGAAGCCAGTATATCCAAGAAATGTTTAGAAAAGGTTAAGACGCGCCTTAATCTTTGTTAATTTGCGAGTCTGTAACCCATTCCCCATACCGTTTCAATATATTCCTCCGTATCCTGAGCCGCGAGCTTGCTGCGAAGGTTACTCATATGCACCTTAACGGCGTTATCATCATAGTTTCCGCTGTCCTCCTCCCAGAGGGAATCAAAGATATTGGAGCGTGAAAAAATCTTATTTGGATTGGACAATAGCAGTTGCAAAATCGCATATTCCTTCACAGTCAGCGACAGCTCCTTGCCATTTAAAAAAGCTCTGCCTTCCTTGACGTGAAGGCTTAAATTCTTATGCGTGAGGATCTCCGTATCGTCACTGCGTCTGCCGCTTCTTCGAAGCAATGCCTCGATTCGGACCAGCACCTCCCCCAAGTCAAAGGGCTTCGTAACATAGTCATCCGCACCGATTCTTATGACGTCAATCTTTGTCTGCACCATATCCTTCGCGGAGAGCACAATCACGGGGGCATTGGATCTCTCCCGCAGCTCCTTCAGCACCTGATCTCCGCTCTTATAGGGCAACATAATGTCAAGAAGTATCAAGTCATATTCCATGCTAAGTGCCTTTTTCAGACCATCCATGCCATTGACGGCCGTATCTGTCTGATAGCCGTTATCCGTGAGAAACGTGCAAAGCAAATCGCGTATTTCGTTATCATCCTCTACGAGCAATAATCTCTTCGATTGATTCATAGCGTTTATCCCATCATTCCTTACAAAATACAAAAACACCTGTCTTAGGATACTATAACGCATTCCCAAGACAGGTGCAAGTTGTTTATCAAAGGCTTTTACTGTTGCATTCGCCTCTGGATTTTCCATTTGAAATACCAATATCGCATGACTGCCGTTGCACCGCTGATTGCCCAAACAATGCCGACAGACCACCAAATGCCCCAAAGTCCGACTGCAGGGAGCCCAACCATGACCACGGGTACGATAAATCTTCCAAAGACCTCCACGATTCCGTTAAACATGGCAAATACGGCATCTCCCAAACCATTCAGAACGCCCCTGACCACATAAATCAATCCAAGCATCACATAAAATAAGCTCGTAATTTGGAGTGCCTTAGCCCCCATCTGAATCACAGGCTCTTCACTGACAAAGATTCGTATGATGCCCTGTCCAAAGAACTGCATGAGTGGAAGCATCAGCACGGAAAACAATAGCATGAGTAGCAACCCCTTATGATACCCGGCCTTTACCCGATCCATCTTCTTTGCGCCATAGTTCTGTCCCGTATAGGTGGACAATGCGGCTCCCAGGGTCTGATATGGTTGGTGAATGATCTGCTCAATTCTACTTGTCGCCGTAAATGCGGCAACCGTCACCTCACCGAAGGAATTGACCACTCTCTGCAACGCCATACAAGAAATCGCAATCAGCGAAAACTGCAGGGAAAGCGGCACGCCCAGTTTCAGGACATTCCTAGCGATTTCCCTGTTGAATCGCATGTCCTCGCGCGTCAGCTTGAAATAGCTGTTTTTCTTGATGGCATATACCAAACAGCTAATTCCAGAGACAAACTGAGAAATCACCGTTGCGACTCCTGCACCGCGAACACCCATATGAAACGTATAAACAAACAGGATGTCCAACACGGTATTTAACAGGCAGGAAAAGATGAGGAAAAACAATGGCGTTTTGGAATCTCCGAGGGCCCGCAGCATGGAAGAAGCATAATTGTACAGGGATACAAAAGCAATTCCAATACACATAATTCTCATGTAAGCAACGGCATCCGCCATAATCGCTTCAGGCGTATCCAATAGACTCAGCACTGGCACGGACAAAAAGAACGCCATCATGCCGACGATCATCGGAAACACAATCATAATATAACCCGTATTAGCAATACAACTCTTGACCGCGCCTTCATCCCCCTTGCCAAAAAGCTGAGAGGTAATGATCCCTCCGCCGCTGCCAATTCCGTTGCACAACGCAAAAAACAAAAAAGTTATGGAACCCGTTGCGCCAATGGCTGCCAGGGCATCCGCACCGACAAACTGCCCCACGATAATGGAGTCCACCAAATTATATAGCTGTTGAAAAATATTACCGATCAACATCGGTACTGAAAACAGAAGGAGCAGCTTAACGGGATCTCCTTCTGTCATAAGCATCATAGCAGATTTATTTTCCTTCACAATGAAAGCTCCTTTATTCTTGCGTGCCATGAGGCATGTTCCTCTCTTCGTCCAGGATCAGGAAATTATAATACGCTGATTCTCTAACTATATAATAACAAAACGGGTGACGATTAGCCACCCGTTTCCTTTTGTCTGCTATGCAATTTTATAGATTCGTATATCCCATCAGTGCAGCGTCCACTTCCTTCGCAGCACCTCTTCCTTCTGCGATGGCCCATACCACTAAGGACTGTCCACGATGCATGTCTCCTGCGGTAAAAATCTTTGCCTTTGAGGTACGGTATCCGCAGGGCTTCGTCTTGACATTCGTCCTTCCGTCAACTTCTACGCCAAACGCTTCCGTGACATAGGACTCGCTTCCAAGGAAGCCCGCTGCAATCAAAACGAGCTGTGCCGGAACGGTCTTCTCCGAGCCTGCAACAGGAACCATGTTCATGCGTCCTGTCTTCTCATCCTTCTTTGCTTCGAGAGATACGAGAACAACCTCCTTCAGATTGCCCTTCGCATCCTTGATGAATTCCTTCACGGTCGTCTGATATACTCTGGGATCCTCACCAAACTTCCAAATCGCTTCCTCCTGACCATAATCCACCTTCAGGATTCTCGGCCATTCTGGCCATGGATTCGAAGGAAGACGCGTCTCAGAGGGCTTTGGCATCATCTCTAGCTGCGTCACGGATCTCGCGCCAAGGCGGATACAGCTGCCAACACAGTCATTACCCGTATCGCCGCCACCAATGACAATGACATCCTTATCCTTTGCAAGCTCGTAGGGTACCTTCTTGAAATCAGAATCCAAAAGACTCTTCGTCACCTGTCCAAGGAAATCCACTGCAAAATAGATCCCCTTTGCATCTCTTCCAGGAGCGTTAATGTCTCTGGGGCGGGATGCGCCACAAGCCAAAATGATGGCATCATATTCTTCCTCAAGCTGTGCTACGGGGAGAGAGGCACCAACATCCGCATTCACGACAAATTTGACACCAGCCTCCTCCATAAGCTTCACGCGACGATCAATCACGGACTTTTCCAGCTTCATGTTGGGAATGCCATAGCGAAGCAGACCACCCACGCGATCCTTTCTCTCATACACCGTCACATCATGTCCGCGCCTATTCAAAAGCTGTGCTGCTGCAAGTCCGGAGGGACCACTTCCAACCACTGCTACCTTCTTCCCTGTACGAACCTTCGGAGCTTCCTCCTTTACCAGACCATGCTCATATGCATACTCAATCACCGTCTTCTCATTTTCCTTCGTCGCAACCGGTGCATCATGCAGTCCACAGGTACATGCCGCCTCGCAAAGCGCGGGACAAACCCTGCAGGTAAACTCTGGAAAACTATGCGTTACGGAAAGTCTCTGATAAGCCTGCTCCAAACGCCCCTGATAGACCAAATCATTGACCTCTGGCACCAAATTATGTAACGGACAGCCCGATGCCATTCCTGCAATCATTAACCCTGCCTGACAAAACGGCACGCCGCAATCCATACACCTCGCCGCCTGCTTCTTCTGCTCTTCAAGCGATAGCTTTCCGTGAAACTCATGAAAGTCCTTCACGCGCTCCGCTTCCTTCGTCACCGGTCCATCCACTCTCTCATATTCCAAAAAACCTGTCGCCTTACCCATCCTGGCATCCTCCTAACCAACTAACTCTATTCCACTACTTCGTCATCTCCGTGAAGGCCTCGATCTGCGCTTCCTCATGGCTCATGCCAAGCTCCTCGTTCTTCGCGGTGAGCTTTAACATCTCCTTGTAATCTGCAGGAATGATCTTCTTAAAATGCGCTACCTGCGCGTCAAAATCAGCCAAGATCTTCTGACCCTTCTTCGAACCCGTCGCTTCGACATGCTTCTCCAAAATTCTGTGAAGCTCCTCGCGATCTGCCTTATTGTCAACGCTCTCCATGTTCACGAGCTGCTTGTTGAGGTTCCGATACAGCTTGTTGCCCTCATCCAGAACATAGGCCACGCCGCCGCTCATACCAGCTGCAAAGTTCTTTCCTGTCGGTCCAAGAATGACAACGCGTCCACCAGTCATGTATTCACATCCATGCTCACCGACGCCCTCTGCAACTGCCGTTACGCCAGAGTTACGAATGCAGAAACGCTCACCTGCCATACCTGCAATATATGCTTCACCAGAGGTTGCACCATACAGTGCAACGTTACCGATGATAATATTTTCAGAAGGATCATACTTGGCATCCTCAGGTGCCTTCACAATCAGCTTACCGCCAGACAGACCCTTACCAAAATAATCGTTGCCATCACCTGTCAGCTTCAGGGTAAGACCCTTTGGCAGGAATGCACCAAAGCTCTGTCCGCCTGCTCCAAGGCAATCTACAACAATGGTGTCCTCAGGAAGTCCCTGCGGATGCTTTCTCGTAATCTCAGCGCCAAGAAGCGTACCAAAGGTTCTGTCGACATTCTTAATCTTGAGGGACAATTCGCAAGGCGTTCCCTTTTTCAGGGCCGTCTGAATGGCCTTTGAGGACAACAGAACACTTTCATCCTTCGTCTGTTCCAGCTTGAAATCATAACGCTTTTCCGCATGGAAGGTCTGCTCCTCGCGGCTCACGCCAGACATATCCATCAAAATTCTCTCGAGATCAATCTTATCCTCTGCGGAAACAACACCCTCTAATCCCTTCTTGCCATCAAATTTCGGTACCAAAAGATCCGTGCGCCCTACCAGCTCACTGAGCCTTCGTATACCAAGCTTTGCCATGTATTCGCGAACCTGTCTCGCGATAAATCTCATGAAATTCTCAACATATTCTGGCTTGCCTGCAAAGCGCTTTCTGAGCTCAGGATTCTGCGTTGCAATACCCATGGGGCAGGTATCCTGATGACATACTCTCATCATGACGCAGCCCAGCGTCACAAGGGGAGCCGTTGCAAAACCAAATTCCTCTGCGCCGAGAATCGCAGCGATTGCCACGTCACGGCCAGTCATCAGCTTACCATCGGTCTCCAGAACAACCTGATTACGAAGTCCGTTTGCAACCAAGGTCTGATGCGCCTCTGCAAGACCAAGCTCCCAAGGAAGTCCCGCGTTATGAATGGAGCTTAAGGGAGCAGCACCAGTACCGCCATCATAGCCAGATACCAAAACCACCTCTGCGCCAGCCTTTGCAACACCTGCTGCAACGGTACCAACACCAGCCTCCGAAACCAGCTTTACGGAGATTCTCGCGTTCTTATTTGCATTTTTCAAATCATAAATGAGCTGAGCCAAATCCTCAATGGAATAAATGTCATGATGAGGCGGAGGAGAAATCAAACTCACGCCAGGCGTGGAATGTCTCGTCTTTGCAATCCAAGGGTACACCTTTTTACCAGGAAGATGGCCGCCCTCACCAGGCTTTGCGCCCTGTGCCATCTTGATCTGCAGCTCTTTTGCACTTACCAAATACTGGCTCGTTACGCCAAAGCGTCCGCTTGCCACCTGCTTGATGGCAGAGCTTCTGTCATTTGCCGTGCCAGCGGAGGCAATTCTCTCATCGCTCTCACCGCCCTCACCACTGTTGGACTTGCCGTGAAGATGATTCATGGCAATGGCAAGCGCCGTATGTGCTTCCTCTGAAATAGAACCATAGGACATTGCACCCGTTTTAAAGCGCGTTACGATTGTCTCCTCGCTCTCTACCTCCTCAATGGGAACGCCCTCTGCAGGGAACTTGAAGTCCATGAGGCTACGAAGATATCCCGTCTCCTCGGCATCTGCCATCTTGGTGTATTCTACAAACTTATCATAATTGCCGTCCCTCGTGGAGAGCTGCAGCATATGAATCGTCTGCGGATTATATCTGTGATTCTCGCCCTGACTTCTGGATTTATGTCTGCCAGCTGCCGTCAGTTCCAGGTTGACGGACAGTCCCAGGGGATCAAATGCCAAGCTATGCTGACTGTCCACGGTCTTGCCGATGTCCTCTAGCGTGATACCGCCAACGCGGCTTACCGTGCCAGGGAAATACTTATTCGTAACGCTCTCAGAAATACCAATAGCCTCGAAAATTTTGCTGCCCTGATAGGACTGGATCGTGGAAATACCCATCTTCGACGCGATCTTTACGATACCCTGCAATACTGCCTTGTCATAGTCCTCCACTGCCGCGTAGAAGTCCTTCTCCAGAAGGCCTTCCTCCACCAGCTCACCAATCGTTGCATGCGCAAGATAAGGGTTCACTGCGGAAGCACCATAGCCCAGCAGCGTTGCGAAATGATGCACCTCTCTCGGCTCACCGGACTCCAGAATCAAGGAGATTGCCGTACATTTCTTCGTCTCAACGAGATGCGTATGAACTGCGGAAACGGCAAGCAGGGAAGGAATTGCCACATGGTTTTCATCCACGCCTCTGTCCGAAAGAATCAGAATGGTCGCACCCTCCTGATATGCCTTATCAACCTCAACATATAAGTGCTTCAACACCTGCTTCATGGGCGTACCCTTGTAGAAAAGGATGGACACCTTCGCAACATGGAAGCCTTCCTTCTTCAGATGCTCAATCTTCAAAAGGTCAAGATCCGAAAGAATCGGATTGTTGATTTTCAAAACATGACAGTTTTCGGGCTTCTCCTGCAACAGATTACCGTTCTTGCCAAGATAAACCGTACCTGCCGTTACGATCTTTTCACGTTCAGCGTCGATCGGCGGATTCGTTACCTGCGCGAAGAGCTGCTTGAAATAATAGAACAGCGGCTGATGCTTTTTTGACAGTGCAGCAATTGGCGTATCCACGCCCATCGCACCGATCTGCTCAGAACCATTTAATGCCATTGTACGAATGGAATCATGATAGTTCTCGTAGGTATAACCAAAGGCCTTTTGCAGGCGTGCACGCTCTGTCTTATCGTAGGAGGGCACGCGAAGGTTCGGAATCTTCACGTCATGAAGCTCTAACAGATTGCTGTCCAGCCACTCACCATAAGGCTCCTTATGTGCATATTTCGCCTTGATTTCCTCATCCTCATAAATCTTGCCAGCAATCGTATCTACCAAAAGCATCTTGCCGGGATGGAGACGCTCCTTCTTCAGAACATGCTTCTCCTCCAGCGGCAACACGCCAACCTCAGAGCTCAGGATCAGGCGACCATCATCCATGACATAATATCTCGAAGGACGAAGACCGTTTCTGTCCAAAATAGCACCCATGACGTCACCATCCGAGAACAGGATGGATGCAGGGCCATCCCAAGGCTCCATCATCGTTGCATAATACTGATAAAAGTCACGCTCTTCCTGAGAGATCGTGTCATTATGCTGCCAGGGCTCCGGAATTGCGATCATGGCTGCAAGAGGCAGCTCCATGCCGCTCATCATCAGGAACTCCAAGGTATTATCCAGCATTGCAGAGTCAGAGCCACTCTGGGAAATCACGGGGAAGACACTCGTCTCATCCTCACGTGAAAATACGGAGGTATGCATGGTCTCCTCGCGTGCCAGCATCTTATCTGCATTGCCCTTAATCGTATTGATTTCACCATTATGCACCATCAGGCGGTTAGGATGCGCACGATTCCAGCTAGGCGTCGTATTTGTTGAAAAGCGCGAATGCACCATGGCAATCGCGGATTCATAATCCGTATCCTGTAAATCCTTAAAGAAGGTGCGAAGCTGTCCTACCAGGAACATGCCCTTGTAAACGATGGTACGACATGACAGGGAAGGAATATAGGTGCTGACGCTGCTCTGCTCAAATTCTCTTCTGATGACATAGAGCTTACGGTCAAATTCCAGATCGGTCTTTGCCTCATCAGGACGCGCAATAAACACCTGACTGATCCATGGCATACACTCTCTCGCACGCGTACCAAGCACGTCAGGTACGGTCTCAACGTCTCTCCAACCAAGGATCTTCAGGCCAGCTTTTCTAACGATAATTTCAAACAAGGACTTTGCCTGTCTGCGCTCCAGCTCTCCCTGTGGGAAGAAGAAAGTTCCGACGCCATAGCCGCGTCTTCCAGGTAAGGCAATGCCCTGCTCCTTTAATTTTTTTACAAAAAACTTGTGAGGGATCTGCGTTAAAATACCAACACCGTCACCAGTCTTTCCTTCCGCATCCTTACCGGCGCGGTGCTCCAGATTCTCCACGATGGAAAGCGCATCTGCCACCAGCTGATGGCTCACTCTTCCCTTGACGTCAATGATGGCACCGATACCGCAATTATCATGCTCAAACTGCGAATCATACAGTCCCTTCTCCCTAATCAGTTCCATTTGTCCTTCCATGGTAAATCCTCCCTAAATCAACATTTAAAACGAAAAAAGCCCCGCTGGTACTATCACCATTGGCGCCCTTGCCCTAAAACTAGTATAAATGAAACGAAAAAGCGTCCGAGAACACAGATTCTCAGACGCCTTTGTCTTTCTGCATGAAATAATACGCTTTCCTCTCGCATTTGTCAATCTTTTTTTCAAAAAACTTATATTCATCCCATTTGATAGAATTTTTGTGGAATGTGTGATAGAATACACTAGATCTTGTAAAAAGAAAAAGTGTCCGAAAAGGTATACCTTTTCGGACACTTTTTATATTATTTAGTGGCGTAGTGCAGCCAGCTGCCTTAGCTCATTTTGCTCCTTCGTACTGACTCTGGCATATCCATAAGCCTTTTCCATATTCCGAATCTCCTTTCCACAGGTGTATTAACACCTTTTATGAGATTCATTTTAACTACTTATGAGGCGGATTCTGTATAAAATTATGAGGAGAGCTCCAACGACACGGCATTGAACGCCCTCCTCCAATTGTTTTCATACTGTTTTTTATCAATAGTTAGCATACACATGATTAACAAAGATTGAAATTGCCTTTTCGACCTCAGCGTTCAGAGAACATCCATCCTTAAATGCAGAATAAGCTAGTTTTTTGTGTAACTCTGGTGAAATGCGAACATTGAAGGTTCCTTTATATTCCTTCTCAGGCTCTTTTCCAACCTCCTTACAAAAAGCAAGATAATCATCTACTGCTGAATGAAATTCTTTCTCTACATGCATAATATCTTTTGCCTCAAAATCAACATAATCATTGATTCCCTCAATTTTGCCTCTTAAAGCTTTAGAATCCGCATCAAATTCAACTTTTGTATAATATCCTTTATATTCCAAGATATTCTTCATTTTAATTCCCCCATTTCTTCCAAACAACCTGCTAATGCCTTTATTGCTCCAATACTCATCTCATCCCCGGGATGGGGTTTATGCAGTAATATAATACGCTGATCTTTTTCTCTGTAAAACTTTACTCTTGAGCCAGAGGTCTTACCTTTTTGAAACTCTTCAAACCCAAGTTGAGACAATAAAAACTTCGCTTCCGAATATGTATAATCCTTTGGACGAGAAAGTAGTCTTTCTTTAGCTTTATCTAGTCTGCTCATTTTTGCGCTCCTTATTGCAACTACTTTCTAGTTGCATTTTATAATAAATAATAATACCTTGTCAATATCAAAATAATAAGGGAAAGCAAAGATTTTCTGAAAAAAGATTTGAATAAGACGGCATGAAGCCAAAAGAAAATCTGCTTTGAGGAAAGTATAGCACTTCCTCAAAGCAGATACAAGTCGTTTATAAAAATTTTAGAATCTATATTTTACGCTTCTTTCACGGCATCCTTCATGCTTTTTACGTAATTAAACAGGTCCTCTGCTGCATTTGCTCCCTTTGCGGCAATAATCTTTACGATGGCACTGCCGACGATGCTACCGTCAGAGATTGCCGCCATCTTCTTTGCCTGTTCAGGAGTACTGATGCCGAAGCCGATCGCACAAGGTACGTCAGTCACCTCGCGGATGCTCTCCACGATGGATTTCAGGTCTGTCTTGATCTCGCTTCTAACGCCGGTTACACCCATGGAGCTTACAACATAGATAAATCCTTTTGCTTCCTTTGCCGTGGTCTGAATGCGCGCCTCAGAGGTCGGTGCAATCATGGAAATCACGGCAACGCCATGTGCATTCGCGGGCTCCTCCATCTCTGCCTTCTCCTCATAGGGAAGATCAGGGATGATGATGCCATCCACGCCAAGCTCCTCACATCTCGTGAAGAACCTGTCATATCCATAATGGAATACAGGATTGCAATAGGTCATAAAGCACAGCGGGATTTGGCTCACCTCACGGATGCGACGCACGATTTCAAACGCGCCATCCGTAGTCATACCATTCTTTAACGCACGGATGTTAGCATCCTGAATGACAACACCCTCCGCCGTGGGATCGGAAAAGGGAATGCCGATCTCGATCAGGTCTGCGCCTGCCTTTTCCATCTCTAGTACATATTTTACGGTGCTGTCCGCATCAGGATCGCCTGCGGTCAGGAAGGCAATGAATGCCTTTCCGTTACTATTCTCAAACGCTTTGTGAATTTTATTAGTCATGAATATCCACCCCCCTGTATCTTGCGATGGCTGCCACGTCCTTGTCGCCTCTTCCTGAAATATTGATGATAATGCTGTCGTCCTTGCCGAAGTCCTTTGCGATCTTCAGCGCATGTGCCACGGCATGAGCGCTCTCAATGGCGCAAATAATGCCCTCCGTGCGTGCCAAATATTCAAAGGCATCTACGGCCTCGTCATCCGTTACGGGCACATACTGTGCACGTCCAATATCATGCAGATAAGCATGCTCAGGTCCAATTCCAGGATAATCCAAGCCTGCGGAAATGGAGTACACGGGAGCAATCTGACCATACTCGTCCTGGCAGAAATAGGATTTCATGCCATGGAAGATGCCAAGGCTTCCCGTTGCAATGGTAGCTGCCGTGAGCGCCGTATCTACGCCCTTTCCTGCTGCCTCACAGCCGATGAGCTTAACCTCCTTGTCCTCAATGAAGTTGTAGAATGCGCCCATGGCGTTGCTGCCGCCGCCAACGCAGGCGATGACTGCTGCCGGAAGCTTGCCCTCTGCCTTCAGGATCTGCTCCTTCATCTCCTTGCTGATGACACTCTGGAAATCACGCACGATCATGGGGAAGGGATGAGGGCCCATCACGGAACCCAGGCAGTAATGCGTATCATTCACGCGGTTTGTCCACTCGCGCATCGTCTCATTTACGGCATCCTTCAAAGTCATCGTTCCACTGGTCACGGGATGCACCTTTGCTCCAAGAAGCTCCATACGATAGACGTTCAGTGCCTGACGGTCCGTATCTTCCTTGCCCATGAAGATCTCACATTCCATGCCAAGAAGTGCTGCCGCCGTCGCCGTTGCAACACCATGCTGGCCTGCACCGGTCTCCGCAATCAGTCTCGTCTTGCCCATCTTCTTTGCGAGAAGTGCCTGCCCAAGGACATTGTTAATCTTATGAGATCCCGTGTGATTCAAGTCCTCACGCTTCAAGTAGATCTTCGCACCTCCGAGATCCTTTGTCATCTTGTCTGCATAATATAACAGGGAAGGACGGCCTGCATACTCATTAAAGAGCTTTTGTAGCTCTGCATTGAACTCTGGATCCTTCTTATAATGCTCATACGCCTCTTCCAATCGAATCAATTCATTCATCAAGGTCTCTGAAATGTATTGACCGCCATGAATTCCATATCTGCCCTTACTCATCTCTTTTTCCTTTCTCTCTTACAATTGAAACTGCAAGCTTCATTTTTTCGAAATCCTTCGCGCCATCCGTTTCCACGCTGCTGCTCAAGTCAACGGCGTAGGGCTGCACCATCTGCCATGCCTCATCGATATTCTCTGCGCTGATACCTCCCGCCAAGAAAAACTCCTTCGGGAGCGTTCCGCCATAATCTGCCAAAACCTCCGTCAGCACGCTCCAATCAAAGGTCTTGCCTGTCCCCGTGCCGCTGTCAAAAAGAAGATAATCCGCTGCAGAATCTAACCAGGCTTCCACGGCATATCGGTTCATGACCTTTACCTTCTTATTTGCTTCCTCAAATACTTCTTGACTTTCTGTTTCTCGATCTGGGTCGTCGATTGCCGCTTCTTTAGGTTGTACAAACTTAATAACCTTGATCACCGGCTTCCCAGTCACGGCCTTGAGATAAACAATATCCTCTTCGCTTTCCTGACCATGAAGCTGTGCGATATCAATGATACCTTCCTCAAGGAATTCTATGATTCTTTCTACTGGTTCATTGACAAACACGCCAACCGACTTGATCTCCGGAGCCAGCAAACTCCTTAACTCCCTTGCAGTCTCCTTCGTGATGCTCCTGCGAAAGCCTCCCGTCAGAATAAACCCAACATAGTCTGGCCTGACCTCATTGGCAAAGGAAACATCCTCCGGTCTTCTTAGTCCACAAATTTTAATTTTCATAGCTTCGCCCCGCAAGCTCATCCAACATTTTCTTCTTATCAGGACTTCTCATTAATGTCTCACCGATCAGCACTGCGTTCACGCCGCCCTGCTCCAGTCTTGCGATGTCCTCTCGCGTCTTCATGCCACTCTCTGAAACAAACAGGCGATCCCTCGGTACCAGCTCGCGAAGTCTTACGGAGTTTTGAATGTCTACCGTAAAATCCTTTAGGTTACGATTGTTGACTCCAATGATTCTCGCATCAGATCGAAGCGCCATCTCGACCTCCTGCGCGTCATGTGCCTCCACTAAAGCCGCAAGTCCAAGCTCCTTCGCAAGTCCAAGATATTCGGAAAGCTCCATGTCCGACAGTAATGCACAGATGAGAAGCACCGCATTCGCGCCCATCTCCTTCGCCTGATACAGCATGTAGGCATCTACCGTAAAATCCTTGCGCAGAATTGGGATGCTCACCTCACGGCGAATCTCACGAAGGTAATCATCGCTCCCCTGGAAATAAAACGGCTCCGTCAGGATCGACATGGCACTTGCACCAGCCTTCACATATTCCTTTGCAATTTCCAGATAAGGAAATTCCTTTGCGATCGTTCCCTTCGAGGGTGATGCCTTCTTTACCTCACAGATAAAGCTCATCCCCTCCTTCGCCAGTGCCTCCTCAAAAGCAGTGCCTCCGCATCTTTTTTCTTCCTTTTCCCTCGCCAGAATCTCACGCACGATGGCCTTTAGCTCCTGCTCAGGCACATGTCTCTTTTGCACTTCAATTCGCTCTCGCGTCTTCCCTGCTATCTCATCAAGTATCGTCATATTCTTTCACCTAATCCCTAATCCTACTTATTTGTCAAGGCAACAAACTCTTCCATCTTCTTATAAGCATCGCCATCGTCGATGGTCTTTGCCGCGAGTTCTACGCCTTCTTTGAGGGAGTTAGCCTTTCCTGCTACATACAATGCGGCACCTGCATTCATCAGTACGGCAGTTCTCTTGCCACCCTTTTCAGCACCGCAAAGCACTGCCTTGGTAATCTCTGCATTCTCCGCAGGCGTTCCGCCAAGCAGATCCTTTTGTCCACAATGCTCTAAGCCCATATCTTCTGGAGTAATTACATATTTCTTAAACGTGCCGTGATCAATTTCACAGATTGCCGTCTCGCCAACTGCAGAAATCTCATCCAGCTTTTCTCTGCCAAATACTACCAGTCCTCTCTGAATTCCAAGATTGGAAAGCACCTTGGCAAGGGGCTCCAACAGGCTCTCATCATATACGCCAAGGACGATCATGGAAGGGCATGCCGGATTGGTCAGAGGTCCTAAAATGTTAAAGATCGTACGGATTCCCAGCTCCTTACGGATGGGTCCGACATACTTCATGGCGCTGTGATATTTCTGTGCAAACAGGAAGCAAATGCCTGCCTCATTGAGTACCTCAATGCTCTTTTCCGGCTCTATCGTAATGTTTGCGCCAAGTGCCTCCAGGCAATCTGCCGCGCCAGATTTGGAGCTTGCCGCGCGGTTGCCATGCTTCGTTACGGGTACGCCGGCTGCCGCAATGACCATGGCAGAGGTCGTAGAAATGTTAAAGGAGTTTGCATTGTCTCCGCCAGTTCCAACGATCTCCAGCGTCGGTCTGTCTGCATGAAGCTTTAAGCTGTGATCACGCATAGCCTCAGCGCTTCCCGTAATCTCCTCGATGGTCTCACCCTTCATGGAAAGTGCGGTCAAGTAAGCACTCTTTTGTACCTCTGAGGTTACGCCATCCATGATCTCGTTCATGACAGCCTTTGCCATCTCATATCCAATGTCTTCTTTTTTGCTCAGCTTAATAATTGCTTCCTTGATCTTATCGGATTCCTTTTTGGGTGCTGCCGCCTCTGCTTTATTCTCCGCATTTCCTTTTCCTAAAAAGTTCTCTAAGATCCGATAGCCTTCCGGCGTCAGAATGGATTCTGGATGGAATTGCACGCCATAGGTTGGTGCGCTTACATGCTCTACTGCCATCACCTCACCGTCAGCAGTCGTTGCAATCACCTTCAGGCAGTCTGGCAAGGTATCCTTCTCCGCTGCGAGAGAATGATAACGCCCCACCGTCATTTCAGAATGCATTCCCTGAAAGAGCTTGCTCGTCGTATCAATCTTGGCAACGCTCTGCTTTCCATGCATCAGCTGCTTTGCATAGGTAACTGTTGCACCGAACGCCTGACAGATGGCCTGATGTCCAAGGCAGATGCCAAGGATCGGAATCCTTCCCGTGAAATGTGTAATCACCTGCTTGCAGATTCCTGCGTCCTCCGGTCTCCCAGGACCAGGAGAAATAATAATGTGATCCGGTGCAAGTGCTTCAATCTCTTCAACCGTCATTTCGTCATTTCTAATGACCTTAATGTTAGGCTCCAGGGTGCCTACCATTTGAAATACGTTATAGGAAAAGCTATCATAATTGTCAATTAATAAAATCATCGTAACTACCTCCGTCCTTCTTACATCTCTTCACATGCCTCTTGAATTGCTTCCCTGACTGCTGCGGCCTTTTGCAGGCATTCCTGATATTCCTTCTCAGGAACACTGTCTGCGACAATGCCAGCTCCCGATCTGATAAAGACCTTTCCATTCTTTGAGAATGCAAGTCTGATACCGATGCAGGTGTCAAGATTTCCCGTGAAGGAAATGTAACCAATGGCGCCGCCGTAAATGCCTCTCTTGTTATTCTCTAGCTCATTGATGATCTCGCAGGCACGAAGCTTTGGAGCTCCGGAAAGGGTTCCTGCCGGAAGAATTGCATCTACGCAGTCCAGTGCATCCCTGCCCTCCGCAAGCTGTCCGCTGACAGTGGAACCAATGTGCATCACGTGAGAATATCTCTCGATTCCCATGTACTTTTCTACCTGAACAGTACCGATCTTACTGATCTTTCCAATGTCATTTCTTCCAAGGTCTACCAGCATGTTGTGCTCTGCGCGTTCCTTCTCATCTGCAAGAAGCTCCTTCTCCAAAGCCAAATCCTCTTCCGTGGTTGTACCGCGTCTTCTGGTTCCTGCCAGCGGATAGGTAAAGGCTTTTCCATTTTCCAGCTTCACCAGGGTCTCAGGGCTTGCTCCCGTGAACTCTCCATCCGTGCCTGAGAAGTAGAACATGTAGGGGGAAGGATTCTTCGTGCGAAGCACTCTGTAGGCATCTAAGAGGCTACCTTCCATATCTGCCTCAAATCGATTGGAAAGTACCACCTGGAAGATGTCGCCCTCCTTGATGTAATGCTTGCCCTTTTCCACCATCTCGCAATAAGCATCCTCATCGAACAATGCACGAAACTCAGACTTTAATTTCAAGGGATTCTGCGCTGCTCGCTCACCCTCCGTGATCAGTCGCTTGGTTGCTTCCAGATCCAGCAACGCCTTATTATAATTGATCTCAATGTCATCCGTCTTGATATTCGTGATAAGAATGATTTTCTGACGGAAGTGATCAAAGGCAATGACCTTATGGAAGAGCATCAGGTTCACATCAGAGAAGCCTTCCTCATCCTTCGCGTCCAGCTTCAGTGTCGGCTCAGCGTACTTGATGTAGTCATAGGAGAAATATCCAACAAGACCTCCCGTAAAGGCCGGAAGCTCCGTAAGCACGGGGCTTGCATTCTCCTTCATGATCTCTCGGATACAGCTGCGAACATCCTTGGTCTCCGTCTGCTTTGTCAGTGCCGTCTTAATCGTTGTCACACCATTTCTGCAGGAGAGCTCCAACAGGGGATCATATCCCAGGAAGGAGTATCGGCTCCATCGCTTTTCTGAATCCGCACTCTCTAAAAGATAGACATGACGACTTACCCTCTTTAAGATACGCAGAATCTCGATGGGTGTCTTTGCATCCCCATAGAGCTCCGTGGCAAGGGGAATTACTCCGTAGTCGCCTGACTGTGCCAGTTGTTTACATTCCTCCAAAGTCCGATTCACCTTCATGTTGTTACCTCCCTTTAATGGTATTTTTACATGTTAACTCATAAAAACCATCTGCTTCGCAGATGCCGTCGCTTCGCGACTACACGTTTTTATTTCGTTTACGAACTCACAAAAAACGTCTGCTTCACAGACCCGCCGCTATGCGGCTTTCTTTTTTGTTTCGTTTACGCTCGGTAAGAAACAAATGCCCGCTTCGCGGTCGCTTGTTTCTTTTTCCTCGCTAAAAAAAGTCCTTGACAATATCATCTAGATACTGTCAAGGACGGGTTATATTTCTCCCGCGGTGCCACCTTGATTCACTTTCCTTTAGGGAAGTGCTCTTATCGGATACTAACATATCCTGTGCAATTTACGCATGCCTAACGTCGCCCCATACTTTGAAGTCCGCACTCGCATTCCTCATTTCTAAGCGCCCTCCGTGGTCCATTTAACAGCCTGCATTTCCAACCTTTCTCAGCATCCGGTCTCTCTGTAAGCGCATTTACCGTTTTTATCTCCACTTCCTCGGTTTCGTCCGCTATTCAATTTTCGAGAAGCTCAATTGCTCCTCACTTGAAATGAATCATAACTCTGTCGCTTTAAATTGTCAATATGTTTTTTTCATTTCACATAAATTTATTCGATTCCCTTCAAGGTCTCTACCATGTCCAGGCGACGAATCTTCTTCTGGAACAGGAAACCAACCAATAAGGAGATCACTAGTACAAACGCCCCTGAAACAAGGTATTCAAAGGCTCCTGCCATGACCTGATAATCCATGCTGTCCCCGTTGGAATCAAACATGAACTGCAATAGCTTCGTTCCAAAGGGTGCCCCGAGAACAATGCCGATGACGGACAGCCAGAGGTTTTGAAGCGACAGCAGTCTCCTGATTGCCCCTGTCTGAAAGCCCAATACCTTCAGCGTTGCAAATTCCTTGAGTCTTTCGTTAAAGGACAGGTTTCCGCTGTTGTAAAGAACGACAACGGGAAGCACCATTGCAAAAATCATAAACACGCCAAGCACCAGGTAAATCATCTGCATCATGACGTCAAAGCTTTCGCGCAGGTCCGCATCATCATGGACTGCCAAAACACCCTGAGCGTTCCTAACATCCGCATTTGGATCAGCATCCTTAGAATACAATACGGTTGGCAGATAGGTTGCTCCCGTCTTTTCATAGTCCTCACGCAGCATGGTAATCCCCTGCATGCTGGGATTTCTGTTGATCAAACCTACCTTTGCCTCATACCAGTCATTCTTTTCATAGAGATGCCAATAAATGGTGTCACCAGCCTTTAGGTCAAATTCCTCAGCCAGCTTCTTGGTGATGGCTATGGTGCCTGGTGCGAGCTCTGTCAGTCTTTGCTTTTCATCCGTCAGTCGGAACAGGTTTTTCCCTTCCGTGACGATCAAGATTGTTGATTTTCTCTCCGTAGATTTTGCATGTTCCTTTACGGCAAATTCTACGGCAGCGGTTTGAATCAGTTCGCCGTCCACCTGCTCCCGAAGCTCCTGTGCCCTCTCCAGCGTCACGTCTCCGTCGAAATCAATCTGTGTCTTGAAATTCTGGAGCTTTTCAAAGGTCCAGTCGGAGGCGTTTTGAATGGTCGTCAGCGACGAAAATGCCGCAACCATCATCATCATTCCTGCTGCCGTCCCAAGTACGCCCATCAACGCACGAAGCTTTCCTCGAGAAATGTCACGCAGGTTATATTGTATGTTAAAGCCTAGTCGATTCCAAAAGGGAAGGCTCTCACACAGGATCTTCTTTCCGGCCTTGGGTGCTGCAGGTCTCAGACTCTCCGCAGGACGCACCTCCATCACCTTACGACAGCTTAAATAGGTTGCCCCCGTACAGGCCAATACAATGAGTACCACCACAACAAGAAAGCTTCCGTCCATCTCAACGGACCAGCCTGGAATATAATACCATGCACGAAATACCTTTGCGATAAAATCTCCCATAACATAGGTTCCAAGGAAGAGTCCCACAATGGCACCCAGAAATGACACCCAAAAGCTATAGCTCAGGTAGTGTAAAATAATCTTGCTTCTCCTCATACCAAGGGCGCGCAGTGTTCCAATTTGCGTCCTCTGCTGCGAGATCATACGATTCATGCTTGTCATAATCACGAGAAGCGCGATGGCAATAAATACGGTAGGGAAGCTCACGGCAAACTGATCATGCTGCGAAAGCTCATCCGCCATCACCTTGATTCCCGCAATGTCATTCCTGTCACAGAGAACCGCGTAATCACCATTTAAGGCATCCGAAATCTCCTGCTCCATCGACTTTACGTCCCTGCCACTAGTTGTAAATATTATTTCAATATACGGAAGCATTTGACGAAGCTTTTCCTCAGAAATCTCATCCACAAGCTTGCTCAATTGCTCCTTTGTGATGCTCTCCCGTGCTATGCCTAGCTTTTCCATGGCTTCCAGCTTTTCCCGAACAAATTCGGAATGCCCTGCCACATCCTCCAGCGTCAAATCCCCCTTGTCGATCAGGCTTTTCACATAATCCTTCACAGGAAATTCGCGGTATGCCATATAGATCACACTGATGTTCTTGACCACCACGTCGAGATCCTTATCCGCCTTCATGTACTGATACTCTGGTGCCACAATCAGTCCTGCAATCTCCTTCGTCATCTCAATGCCGCGATAGACAAAGGTAAAGGAATCGCCTACCTTAAGATCCCAGGCATTTGCAAAGCTTTCTGACATCCAGATTGCATTCTCACGGGAGAGATCAAACTCCGCACCCGAAATATAAAATGGCTTTGAGACGATCGCTTCTTCCATCAAATACACTTCCAGCTGCGCCTGATCATGCTCCTTCGCATTTGCGGTCACGTGCATGCGGCGCTGCGCATCCTTTACGTCCTTTAGAGACCTGATCTTCTCCAGCGCCTCTTCGCTGAAGCCCTCTCCGTAAATCCAACCGTCTGCCGTGTTGGTCACGCGATACATGTCCCTTTGCTTATGATATGCGCTGACATTGCTTGCCTTCATGCAGGCAAACAGCATGACTGCCAGCATGGCCAAAATAAAAATCGAGAGGAACTGTCCAAAGTTTCTCAGAATTTCTCTTCTCATTTTTCTAGATAACATGGCGGCGTTCCTCCCTTCTCATTCTTCGAAATCTCATTGCTTCCGTTCCTTCCTTTCCCGGCCTTGACATGGCATTACCACTCTACTTCTCTTACAGGAACGGGATTTTCATTCAGGCGAATTTCCCTGACCTTCCCGTTCTTCATGCGAATCACCTTGTCAGCACACTTTGCAATATCTGCATTATGTGTTACCAGAATGACGGTCTTCTGCTGCTCCCAGCAGAGCTTCTGCAAGAGCTCCAGCACAATGATACCTGTCTCGGAATCCAGCGCCCCCGTCGGCTCGTCTCCCAGAATAATCTTCGGATTTTTCGCAAGCGCTCTTGCAATGGAAACACGCTGTTGCTCGCCGCCAGACATTTGCGTCGGGAACTTATTTCGATGCTTTTCCAAACCTACGGACTTTAGCATCTCCTCTGGATCCCCCGCGTTCTTTACAATGTTTTTCACCAGAGCAACATTCTCGTAGGCCGTCAGAGAAGGCAGTAGGTTATAAAACTGGAAGATAAACCCGACGACATCTGCACGATATTTGGATAGCTGCTTGTCATTCATGGAGGAGACCATCTCTTCTGCCACCTCCACCGTCCCCGAGGTCGGCACGTCCATGCCGCCCAGCATATTCAGCACAGTCGATTTTCCTGCTCCTGACTGACCAAGGATCACGACAAACTCACCTTCGTCAATCGTAAAGCTGACATGATCATTCGCCAGCTGCTCGCCCTCACCCTGGCCATATTTTTTCATGACATCCTTGAATTCTACAATTTTCTTATGATTACTTCTATCTCTCATAACAGTTCTCCCTTCCTCTTTTTCTTTGATACTTACGATTCTTATAACTCTTAAGTTTCCTTCTTGTTCATAGCAAATCTGGCCAACTAGTTAGTTGTCTCTTACTTGACTACATTTTAATTCCGGCTGCATTTCTTGTCAACTCATAAATTGAGACTTTTCTCAACTTTGTGAAAGTTGAACAATTTCTCAACTTTTTAATCGTATAAATTTGAGATTTTTCTCAATTTTATAAGAAAGCATTGCAAACTAACCTCACAATATGCTTTAATGATATTAAGCTGTCTAATACTTTTATGCTCTTATGAAAAACATGGCATGCAAAAACATAGCCAGTCTGTTTGATTCGTAAACCAAAGAATGGGGTAAGTATGGCGAGAAGTGAGAAAAAAGAAAAAGCAATCAATGAACCGAAACAAAAGCGTTCCATCGAGACGAGGAACAAGATTCTGGAGGTCGGTTCCATGCTGATTTTGCAAAAAGGATATCACAACGTGACAACGGATGACATTGCAAAGGCTGCAGGGCTTTCTACGGGCATTGTCTATCATTATTTCAAGGACAAGAAGGATATTCTCCTCGTGGCCCTTGATAACCGTGCGAATGCCATGTATCAAGGCTTTACGGAGAAATATGCAGAGTCAACGCCCACGGACTTTGATGAATTCTTAAACGCGGTCTTTGATTTTCTGCTAAACTATCATAAAAAGTTTTGGGTCATTCATGAGGAGCTGGAATCGCTCTATCACAGTGATGCTGAAATTGCTACGAAGATTGATGCCTTTTGGCAGAAAACCTATCTTTCCATCACGGCGCTTTACATAAAAAAATGCGGCAAGCCTGAGCATGCCGCTGAAAAGACAAGAATTGCCTTAGATCTTATTGAGGATTATTGTCACGCCTGTATGAACCCTGTTATCGAAGAACTGGATCAGGATTACATGCGGAAAGCCGTCATCGCCATCGTCAAAAACCTGTTGTCATAAGGTCCCATCATCATTTGACACCAACTGTAGGGTAACCATCACCCCTGCGTCTGCTTTCCTGAAGTAAGAAGCTGCGCGTTTCTGAGCGTGCAATACATATACTCTCCTTCCACATAGGTATCAAAGATGCCATATACCGTGATTTCGGAGTTGATTTCAGGATAGTCATTGGGATACACATAATCTCCCGCCAGTACGAATTCAATTCCCTGCGCGCAGCATGCCGTTGCGTCCTTGATCAGGCAGGAAAAATACTCGTTACCAGTCATTTCATCTCGGAAGTATTGAAAGCTTCCCTGCATTTTTATGGTCTTGCCCACATATTCGTCGGGGCTCACCATCATGTTGTAGACTTCAGAATAAACCAAGGTACTGGACAGGGTTGTCAAATCCACGTCAGCCGTGCCTTGTGTCACTTCCTGCCCAGATGTTTTTGATGGCTCCTTAGACGCCACCTCTGTTTGCTCCGCGCTCGTTGTGGCATTCGCGTTGACTTCGCTAGTCTGCGTTTTTTCCTGCGCCGCCTGACCATTCTCCTTTTTCAGCTTTTCAGCATTTTCAGACATCTGCCCATTTAGAATGTCCTTTACGTTTGAGGTCGATTGGACATTTCTTTTCTCCTCGCCCTCTCCGCAGCCTGCTAAAACAACTGCCATTGTCAGAATCAAACAGCCTCGCATCCATTTTCTCATCTCTTTATTCCTCCCATGATCTTTCCTACGACACATGATATCACAAAAGCGACAACATCTACTGCCACTATGGTGGACCCCACGGGCGTTCCCGCCAATATGGAAATGAGAATTCCCAAAAGTGCACAGCTGACCGAAAGTATGGCAGAACAGATCGTCACCGCCTTAAAGTTACCAAACATCCTCATTGCAGACAGCGCTGGAAAAATCACGAGCGCTGAAATTAAAAGGGATCCCACAAGATTCATGGCTAAAACAATGATAACTGCTATAATCGTGGCAATCAAAAGCCTATATGCCTCGACCCTCATGCCAGTCGCCTTAGCAAAGCTCTCATCAAAGGTGACTGCAAAAATCCGATGGTAAAACAGAATAAAAATCAAAACCACCGCGACAGACAAGCCAATACAGATCCAGACCTCCTCGTCCGTCAAGGTCAAGATGGATGTTGATCCAAACAAGGTGCTACATACGTCGCCCGCCAGGTTCGACGAGGTTGAGAAAATGTTCATGATCAGGTATCCAAAGGCAAGCGCCCCAACGGAAATCATGGCGATTGCCGCATCTCCCTTGATCTTTGTATTCTGCCCCGTCCGAAGCAGAATAATGGCACTGAGAACGGTAAATGGCAGGATCAGCAGCATGTCATTGGTCATCTTCAGCACTGCCGCGATCGTCATGGCCCCAAAGGCCACGTGCGACAATCCGTCACCGATATAGGAGAATCTTTTTAGCACTAATGTCACGCCAAGAAGCGAGGAACAAAGGGCAATCAGGACACCGACAATCAATGCATGTTGTACCAGTGGAAATTTCAGATAGGTCAGTAAGGTCTCAAGCATGATTGCCTCCTTTCTCCGCTTCCGCGGGCACTTCCTTCTTCCCTCGTGCGACAAACAGCTTTCCTAGTTCACTTTCCAGATATGCCTCTCTGCTACCGTAGAAGGAAGGGGTACCCAAATGTAATACGTGACTCGCATATTGCACGGCAACCTCAACATCATGCGAAATCATGAGAATGGCAACGCCCTCCTGATTCAGCTTCTGAATCAATTCATACATTTCCATGGTTGCATTGGGATCCAGTCCCGTCACGGGCTCATCCAGCACCAAGACCTTTTGCGTGGCACAGAGGGCCCTGGCGAGCAACACTCTCTGCTGCTGTCCGCCAGAAAGCTCGCGATAGCTTCGCTTTGCAAGCTGCGTGATCCCCATCCGCTCCATGTTTTTCTCTGCCAATGCTTTGTCTTCCTTCCCGTAAAAGGGATGCCATCCACGCCTTCCAAGGCACCCGGAAAGAACGATCTCCTGAACGGAAGCAGGAAAATCCTTTTGGATCACCGTCTGCTGCGGAAGATAGCCAATTTCATTACTCGTCAGACCATCCTGCAGGAAAATCTCCCCACCTAAAGGCTTTTGCAGGTGAAGCAAGGTTTTCATCAATGTAGTCTTTCCAGAACCATTCTCCCCTAAAATACAAAGATAATCTCCCTTATTTACTGAGAAGTTAATATTCCTATCAATGATCTGACCGTCATATCCTACCGCTAAATCCTTTACCGTAATCAGGCTCATATTTCGTCCTTTCCGTGTCTGCCATGTTATTGAATGGCTTTTTTCAAGACCTCGAGATTGTCCGTCATTATCTTAAGATAACTAGCTCCGTTTTTCACGTCCTGAGAGGTTGTCGCCTGCATGGAATCCAAGGTTAAAATCTCCTGATTCTTTGACTTTGACGCCGAGCGAATCGTCTCAGCAATTTTGTGGTTCTTCCCCTCGATGGTCATAATGGCGGGCAGCTGTAATTCGTCCAGCTTTCCTGCAAGGAAGGTAATCGTCTCAAAGCTGGCTTCTGACTCTGCTGAGCATCCTGCAAAGGCTGCATAATAGCTAAAGCCATAATCATCCACCATATAACGGAAGGGGAATCTGTCACCAAATAGTAACGTCTTATAAGTAGCATTCTGCGCAGCCTTCGCATATTCCTGATCCAAGGCAGAAAGCTTTGTTTGATAGCCATCCAGGTTTGCACGATATACATCCTTGTTTGCGGGATCAAGTTCGCAAAGTGCATTCGTAATCTCATTGCATAGCACGGAAGCATTTTTCAAGGAGAGCCATACGTGCTCGTCCATTTCTTCCTCATGCTCGTGGTCGTGATCATGGTCTCCGTCTTCATGGTCGTGATCATCATCTTCCTCATGATCATGGTCTCCATCCTCGTGGTCATGATCGTCTCCGTCTTCATGATCATGGTCTCCGTCTTCGTGGTCATGGTCATGCTCATGTTCCATGCCTTCCACGATCTCTTCTGCTTTCACGGCATCACCGAGCGCCTCCAAAAGATTAACCACCTTCATGTTCTTATTTGTTGCCTGCTTTAAAACATCGTCTACCCATTCATCCGACTCACCGCCGACATAGATGAAAAGGTCACATTTGGAAATCTTCATGATATCATTCACCGTTGGTTGATAGCTGTGAAGATCTACGCTATTGTCTAGTAGCATCGTGATGCTTGCGCCTTCACTTCCGCCTACCAAATTACATACCCAATCGTATTCTGGAAAAATCGTAGTCACGATATCCAGTTTTTTACCAGAGCCTTCCTGCTTTGCGTCTGCCGCATTCGTTCCCTTTGCCTCCACCTGCTTGCCACATGCGCAAAGATTTACGGACATCAAAATAACAACCAAAAAGAGTGCCAAATATTTTTTCATTTGACAATACCTCCGTTCTCTCCATATTCATTTTTGATTTAAGTTTGGGAAATACTAGAATTCATACAGAAAAGCACTACGAAATCAATTATTGAGACGCACTTTTTTCGTGATTAACGTGCCAACTACGGCTTGACGAGAAGCCAATGCCGCCATCGACAAAAGCAAGGCCAAAACCATGCAAACAAAAGCATTTTGCAAGCCATCTAGCTTGAGCGTAGAAACTAATTCCTCACAGATCTCCAGACAAAAACAAATCTCACAATCCTCGCCAGAGCAATCATGCTTCACCTCATTTGCCATAAAAAACAGCATGAAAAGAACGCAGCCGAACACAGCCGTTGCAAGAAGCATTGCACATATTCTTTTCCAGTTCTCGCCGTAACGCTTCATCTGCTCTCCTGTTTTTCATGACCAGCATGATTCTAAATGCAATTCATTCGCATTTAGAACTATATCACTTTTCCGTCATTTGTCAAGTCATAAATTTATTCTGGAATACTGTCCAAAACACAGGCTGCCCCAAATCCAACCTTTTCGTTAGGATAACTATTTTCTCCTCGAATCAGCTGGGCCCCTCCTCGCAGATACGCCTTGATTTTCTCTCCGTAGAGGTAGGGATCATTTCCCCTTACAATTCCCCACTCCATGAGAAGCGCCGCACTACCGCTGACAATGGGCGTGCTAAAGGAGGTTCCCGTATAAAGTCCGTAGCCTCCAAAGGGATCTGGCGCCAGAACATTTACGCCAGGTGCCACCACGTCAGGTTTCACGCTTCCAAGACCCACTCTCGTTCCAAGAGGCGCATCCACGTCATACCCACGCCCTGAAAAATCCGCATAGGCATCAAAGGAAGCGTCATATGCCCCCACAGTGACCACCTTTGCCGCCGTGGAGGGAATGGTCAGCGTTGCTTCTGGCGTTGGCTCTAAAAAGCCTGTTCCGCGGCTCCTCGTCACGGCGGAGGGTAAATAGAAAAAATATTGTCCCGTCACAATTTTGACTGGTTCTAGAATAAAACGCCAGATTCCCTCTGGTAAATACTCTCCCTCCCGCACGGGAAGAAATTCCAAATAAATCTCCTGCGCCGCAGAATAGGGCGTTGGTTCTCCGAAATAGACTAGGATTTTAACATTCTCTACGCGTAGGGTATATCCTCCTCCCGACGCATCCTGTCTCTCGGGCATAAGGCTGACGGTGCTTCCGCCAGGAGCACGCAGGGAAACCCGAAATGCATCACTATATTGCTTCCAAAGCTGCACGCTAAGACTCCTCTCAAATCCTGCCATGGTTAAGTCTATGGATTTTCGTCCCGTGAGCGTTCCTGCGACATGTCCCGCAGCATTCCCTTCGTTTCCGCTTCCCACGCAGATCACCGTGCGCCCGATCTCCGCCGCATTATCTAAGAATCGTTCTAAAAGGGAGCTCCCGTCATGTGCCCCGTAGGTATTTCCAAAGCTTAGGTTAATGACAATCGGTTCCCCCAGCTCCCTTCCCTTGCGAATGCAATAGGTCACGGCACGCAGAATCTCTGTCGTCTTAGAATACCCTGCCAGGGCTCCGTTATTCCCACCTAGCTTTACAATTAATAGATCTGCCCCAGGTGCAACGCCCTGATATTGATCGGTTCTCGATGCTGCCGCAATTCCCGCCACGGCCGTTCCATGACCGCTAACGTCAATGGAGGGAAGCAATTCAAAGCGCTCCTGTTCCGTCTCCGCTCGCAGGGCTTCATTGATCCAATCCTCCGTAAACTCCACACCCTCCTGAAAGCCCTCCGGCGGTCCTGGCAGACCACTCTCCTGTCGCAGCGTCTGATCCCAGAAAAAACGAATGCGCGTTGTTCCGTCCTCCCTTCGAAACTCACGCCGCTGATAGGTGATTCCGCTGTCAATCACTGCCATCAAAACTCCCCTTCCACTCAAAAAAGGATCCCGTGCAGTCACGCCTGCAATACAAGCGCGAGCTGAGGGACCCTCCTGAACATAATAAAAGTTCTTAGGCTTTTCCACATATTCAATTTGCGGATGCGCACATGCCTCTTCCACATATGCCTCGGGAACCGTCAAAATGGCATATCCTGCAATTAAAGGCTCCAACTCGATTCCTGTTCCAATCCGTTTAAAAGAAGCAGTTAGGTCATCAGGGTTGCCGTTATACTTTATGATAAGCTCCCAGGTCCTCATCTGCGAATCAAATCCAACATTCAAGTCTTCCGTCTGCTCCCTGACGGATTCGGGCGTCACTAGGGCGAGATTCAGTTGATTTTCTAACTTTTGGGACAATACAATTCCCCTAATGCTAGGCTTATCAAAGTATATGCCTTCTATGTTCCAGAAATACGTCTTAATCTACGCTGGTGGTCATTTTTCCCTTTGCATCTGCTTCTGGAATAGGCAAACAAGCCGCCTTCGTTTCCTCTTCCACGAAATACAGTCTGGCGCCGTAATCAGGGAAATAACGTACCTGATCGTTAAAGCCCGTGCCGCCGTAGGGCTGCCTCAAATGGACACCGCCATGCATAAGCATGTCGCCACGAAGCAGATAATTCTCCGTCTCCCCATCCAGCTTCACGAATTTCGCCACAACATTGTGCAGCAGGGAATCCTGCTTGATATGAATCGGTGCCTGCGTATTGACAAGGTCACCAAAGCTCTTGATATTATGCTTCATTTCGCGATTGGTAAAGCGATAAATTTTATTGGGATCCAACGCCTTGGCACGGATGCGATGGGAATGATTATTCGGGATGACAAAGCGTTGCAGTAACGCGATCACTTCCCTTGACTGATCCTCGGAAATACAGTACCACTCCTGTAAATTGCCAGCGCCGTCCCAGAGATTGCTCACGCCGCCCCGTTCCTGCCTGCTGCCCACAAAGCTTTTTCCGCGAATCCATTGTCCAAATTGAAGAACGCTTCTCCAATTCTTATAGAGCTCAATCTGTGCCTTGATGGTCTCCAGATCCTCTTTCTTGGCATCGCATAAGTTGCACTCATAGCCCAGAACGCCAAAAGCTGCCACTGCAAAACGCGTATCCAAAGGCGTCACGCGAAGGGTTTGATGATTCGGGCAGGAGGATACGTGCGCGCCCATCACGGACTGCGGATATCCATAGCTATAGCTGTTCTGAAGCTCCGCGCGGCACATCGCATCCGTATTGTCGCTCGCCCATATCTGCGGGAAGTAACACAAAATGCCAAGATCAAATCGATTGCCACCCGAAGCGCAGCCTTCGAACAAAATCTCAGGGAAGGCCTGCGTCAGCTCCTTCATACAGTGATAGAGCCCCATCTGATACCTATGAGACACCTCTCCCTGCTGCTCCTTAGGAAGTGCCTGCGAGTAGACGTCGCTGAACACACGGTTCATGTCCCACTTGACATACGCAATGTTTGCGGAGGAAAAAACGCGCTTCATCTCATCAATGACATACTGCTGCACCTCAGGGTTACTCAGATCCAGTACCCGTTGATTTCTCCCTTCACTGTGAGCCTTGTCCGGGATCTCCATCACCCATTCTGGATGTGCACGGTACAGCTCGCTGTCGACGTTCACCATCTCAGGCTCCACCCAAATTCCAAAATCCAATCCCAAGGCGTTGACCTTTTTCACCAAGCCCTGCAGACCGTTTGGCAGCTTTTTCTTATTCTCCGTCCAATCACCCAGGGAAGAGGTGTCATCATCCCGTTTTCCGAACCATCCGTCATCCATGACAAACAGCTCGATTCCAACACTCTTTGCTGCCTCCGCAAGCTTTAACAGCTTTGCCTCGTTAAAATCAAAATAGGAGGCCTCCCAGCTATTTAGGAGAATTGGCCTCTCTTTCTTCTTCCAGTTTCCGCGAACAATATGTTCACGCACAAAAGCATGCAGGTTTTTGCTCATGCCATTGCGACCTACATTGGAATAGGTCATGACCGCTTCCGGTGCCTCCAGGCGCTCTCCAGCTGCCAGCTGCCAGGAGAACCCGCAAGGCTGTATTCCGCTGACCACCCTCGTCTTTCCAAACGGGCTGACTTCAATCGCCTCATAATGATTTCCACTGTAGATTAGATTAAAGCCAACGCAGGTGCCATAGTCCTCACTCGTCTCCTCCTTCTCCAAAAAGAAGAAGGGATTGACCCGGTTTGAGGAGGTTCCCGTCATCGACGAAAGCACATATTTTCCGCCAGTAAGCGAAATGCGATTACCATGCATCTCTCGCGCCCACGCTCCCGTAAAGCTTCGCACGGCCCAGTCATCCTCGTCCAGATCCACCAGCAGACTCATGAGCCGCTCCACCGTTACGCTGCCATCTCCATCATTTTGGAGCACCGCACTTCGCGTAATCACGTTACAATCCTCATACACCCAATAATACAATTCCAAGGTCAGCTGCTGCCATTTGTCCTTCAAAACAACCTTTAGCTGCTGTACCTGATCTGATTCGTCATATGATCCAGGGAGCGTGACAAACGCCTTCTTTCCCGTGCTGATTTCATGACTGTCATACACGAAATCCAGCGTTCTCACGCCATCCCTTGCGACAACCTCCACCATCGGCTCCCGCATGTCACCCTTACCTAGGGCCGAACACTCCAGGCCACAATACTCTGGTGAAAAGCTCTTGTCCTCTTGGTCATAGCACAACGCATTTCCAGGCGCAAACACCTGCTTCTCCGCCAGCGCCTCCACCTGCCCCTCCGCAAGCCGCTCTTCGCCAAGCAAATCTATTCTCTCCCCATAGTATACATGCTCTAACAGCCCATTCCCCCGCACCCGAAAAACATATGATGTATCACGTGTTGACAATTCAAAGCATTGATTCTGTTCTCTAATCATTTTCTTTCCTCTCACTTATCGACCATAATAAAATGGCATTTAGTTTAGACTTTCTTTCTATCTCGAGGGGCTGTTTGAATAGTCCCTTTCAGGCATGTGTCCCAAGCGTCGGTACTTAGGCGACGTCTTTTGGCGCCTTAGTACCGCTACCATGTCGCAAGCTCTGCTTGCGATCCCGAACGCAGTGAGGGACGTGCCAAAGGGCACGCCATGGACCCATAGCGCGAGCGTGCCTGATAGGGACTTTCAAACACAGGCCCCGAGTTAGCCGAATTCCAAACTAAATGCCATTGCCCTACCCTACTTATGAAGCTGCTCGGCGATCTCCTGCACCTTCTCCTCGGTAAGGATAAACTTCTTTGCGAAGATTGCAATTGCGATGAAGAGTCCAATGACAGGCAGGATGGTCATGGTCATGCGAAGTCCCAGCTTTGCGCTCTGGCTAACATCCTTAGCAAAGTCAATGACCTGCTCTGCCTCCGTCGTATCCTGCTTGGACAAGTTGTTGATCGACAGGCAAAGGGAAGCGACAAAGGCTGCAATACCAGATGCCAGCTTCACGACAAAGGTCTGCATGGAGAAGATCACGGATTCATCACGTCTTCCATTTTTCAGCTCGCCATAATCCACCGTATTCGCAAGGAAAATAGTCGTCAGCACCTGCAGAACACCATTCGCTGCAAAGATAAAGAAGGCGGGAATGAACAAAATATATACATTGGACATGTTGATGAATGCAATGGCAAACAATACGACATAACCAATGATGGCACTACTCAGCGTGATATAAAAGATCTTGATGTTCGTATATTTTCTGCGCAGCATGGGGTACGCCACCATCATGGCCAGAATCTGAATTGCTCCGCCAAACATGTTAAAGAGCGTATAGCTATTGTACCAGCCTGTGCCGCCGAAATCATACTTAAAGAAATAGATGACCAGATTCGAAGTCACGTAAATCGAGGTGTTAATTAGAACGATGGCGATTACAATTACCATTGCCTGATCGTTCGTAACCAGTGCCTTAAACATTTGCCCCACGGAGGGAGACTGCATGTCTACCGTAGATTTCTCCTTAATGGCAAGGCAGGTAATCGTGATGAAAGCCACAAACAAAACAGCAATAATCAACGCATACCACCGAAAGCCTACCCGCTCGTCGTTTCCGCCAATGGCATGAACGATCATCATCGTGAAAATCGTTACCAATGCGGAGCCAACGCCTGCACAGGAACGCGCCAGAGTCGTCAGTCCCTCACGCTCTCTTCCCGTTCTGGTGAAGGCAGGAATCATGGACCAATAGGGAATGTCCATCATGGTGTAGGTGACGCCCCAAAGGATGTAGGTAATCGCTGCGTAGGCAATCATTCCCGCTCCATCAAGTGCAGGAGGTGCCGCGAACATGAGAAACAGGATTGCTGCGTTTGTCAGCGTTCCGATCATCAGCCAAGGACGAAACTTTCCCCACTTAGTATTGGTTTTTGCAACGATGACACCCATGATGGGATCGTTGAATGCGTCAAACACTCTCGCTGCCAACAGAATCATACCCATGGCAACGGCGCTCACTCCAAGCACATCCTGGAAATAATAGAGCACATAGCTGGCCGAGAGCATGTATACCATGTCCTTACCAACTGCTCCCAAACCGTAAGATGCTTTTTCCTTCCATGAAAGTCTCATGCTTCTTCCTCTCTTTCTCCCATTCGGTTTCCTCACGGAAACCACTTAATTGATTCCTAACATAAATTTTTTATACCATGACGTGAAAACAAATCTCCACGTCCTTACATCCCTGTGCCTTCACAAGTAGCTTTCCGCTTCCGCTCTTGCCCGTCGTTCTGACATAGGTGCCCGTCATGCCGCCCTGTAGAGACACTACAGACGGTCCCACCAGCTCAATTTCACCCTGGGCCTCCAAAATCACGGGATCGTTGCAAAAGCTGAGCAGATTTCCAAATTCATCCTGCATCTCAATGCGGATGGCCGCCATATCATAGGTCTGATCCTCCGTAAGCTCAAGATGATCTGCCTTGCAGCATAGCTGCATGCCATGCATGGGCTGCTTTTCCACGCTTTTGACGACCTTGCCATCCTTGATGGCGTCAAATCGATATGCCGTGGAGGTGCCGCCCCAATCACCCACATACTTATTGTAGAGCACTGCTGCCTGATCAAAATTCATGCGATCCACGGCAATCAGCTTCGCCGCCGTCAGCTTGGCATCCAGCGGAAGCTTGTTCAGTCCAACGCGCGCCACGGTATTCAGCAGCTTCTTTACGCCCTTTGCCTGACTCGGCTTCATGCCCTCCTTTGTCTCCAGCACGTCACCAATGAAATCATCCAGCACTAACGGCCCGTGAGGCAAATTAGGATAAGGGCTTTCCTCCTTGCGATATTCCCGAATAAACTCGCCATTCTTATACATCTTGACGGAATCCGCATTGGTAAACAGATAAATCAGGCCACGATTCCCGCCAGGATGCTCTCCAATGTCCATGGAGGAGCTCGGCACCAGCACGGGCGTCTCATCCTGCTGGCTTTGATAAACTGCTGCAGCGAGCTTTGGATTGCGGAAGGCATCCATTACGCCATGATAACAAATGCGGTCGCCGCTGCCAAAATCCTTGTGCGTATTGTAGTCAAACATGCACCAGCCAAAGCATCCTGCAATGTCATCCTGCTCCCCGACGGCCTCTAACACGTTTGCGTGACGAAGTGCATGCTCCACGCGCTTATCCTCGCAATCATAGCTCTTGGTCGGGAACATGTGACCATTGTGTTCCGTGATGAGATACGGCTTCGACATGTCACTTGTCACGTTCTTCTTGGGCTCACAACCCTTGTTGTCGCCCTCATGTACAAATTCGTTATAGGTGTAGACATCCTCTAACAGATGGCTCTTCTTGATGGCACGCACGCCGCCTGTCTGCCTCGTGGGATCAAGTCTGTGCGCCTCTGCATTCGTTCTCTCATAGAACTCGTCATCATCCACGGATTCGTTGATGCGAACGCCCCAAATCATGATGGACGGATGATTCCGATACTGCAAAATCATGTCCCTTGTATTTTGGATTGCCTGCTCCTTCCAGGCAGCATCACCAATATGCTGCCAGCCAGGCATTTCCGTAAACACGAGAAGGCCCAGCTCATCGCATCTATCCAGGAAATAGTGACTCTGCGGATAATGGGAGGTTCGCACGGCATTGACGCCAAGCTCATGCTTTAAGATGTCTGCATCATTGACCTGCAGTGATTTCGGTGCAGCGTAACCGATATAAGGATAGCTCTGATGACGGTTCAGGCCGCGAAGCTTGAGTTTCCTTCCATTGAGATAGAATCCGTCCGTCCGAAATTTTACGGCGCGGAATCCAAAGACGTCCACACGCTCATCAAGTAGTCTCTGGCCATCATAGAGCTGCGTCTTTATCTGATATAAGGCCGGATGATCCACGTCCCAATGCTCGATTTCACCCAAGTCTTCTCTGCCATCCACGGCGAAGTCCATGGCTCCGAAAAGCCCCGTTTCATCCGTAAATCTGCTGGCGCGCTTTGCTGCCTTCTCGGGATCCATGTCAGAGGAAAGCTTCTGCTCTCCCAAAAGGACATATTCTCCCTCGTCCTTTTTCCGCAAAAACTGCTTTAGGACATACTGTACGGGAGTCTCAGCCTCCTTATTTTTCTGAAGCCTTAAGGAATTGACCTTGATGCGGCTCCGCACGCGATGTCCCGTCATCTGCACCGTAGAAACAAAGACATCCTCCAGATACGCCTCCTCAAAGACGTCAAGATACACATCGCGATAAATGCCGCCGAAGGTCATGTAATCAATCACATAGCCAAAGGGCGGAACATTCAAGCTCTCACGGCTGTCCACCTCCACGGCAAGAACATTGTCCTCTCCCAGTCGCAGCTTTTCCGTAAGCTCGACGCTAAAAGCCGTATAGCCGCAGTGATGCTCTCCCACCTGCTCACCGTTTAAGAAAACGCGACAGGCATGCGCAACGCCGTCAAAGGTCAGGCGGATACGCTTCCCCTCCCACTCCTTAGGAGCATGCAACATTCTTCGATAGCCACTCACCATCTGATAAATGCTTTCATCAAAATAATGCAACGGTGTCTCCACACAGGTATGGGGCAACCTGACCTCCTGCAAAGCACCCTTGAAATTTTCCCTTGTCAACTCGTCCGAAAACTGCTCGGTAAATCCCCATTGATCATCTAAATAAACCCTAATCCCCATGCATTCCTCCTAGCGAACCGCGATACCATTCACTAGAATGTCCACAACATTGTCCAGCGCTTCGCCATAGCTTAAATTATTTACAATCAAAATATCTCTCTGAAAGAACTGCTCTAAGCTTGCTTCCAGCATCATCTTAACAAGGCACAGAGGCAAAGGTCTGATCACGCCCTCGCGAATGCCCTGCTCCAACAGCTGCAAGGTATTCTCCCAACCAGTCTCGAGGCGTTCCTCGACGCGCTGATAGGTGTTGGGATACTTTTCCTTGAGCTCATATAGCTTATGAAGATCAATGTCACGATAGCTTTCCGGCATCACGCCAAGAATCTTTCGAATCTTCTCCAGGGTCGTTAAGGACTTATCCTTCATGACCTCTTCCTCGCTGGCTTTGATCTGATCAAAGAGATAGTCCACCATCTCCAGGAACATTTTCTCCTTATCGTCAAACACCTTATAAATCGTCTTCTTACTGATGCTCAGCTGCTTTGCGATGTCATCCATGGTAAACTTCAGACCCTTTTGATTAAACACTTCCATGGTTCCATTTAAGATCATGTTTCTCAGTTCTGCATTCATTTGTTTTTCCTCCTTTATTCTGGTGCTGTTTCGTTTCCACCTGCCAACAAGCCTTCCTTCAGCCTTCCCATTTTTGTTTCCTCAAACATCATTTTTCTGAGGGTGAATTGTATTAGCATGTGGAAACGGTTTATTATATCATGGTTTCTTTACTATCATTATAGCAAAAGAGTTTCCATGTTACAAGAAACTCTTTTTACAATATTCGTTTCCTTGTTTTGTTAATATCGCACAAAAAAATCGGAGCAGTATGAAATATTGCTCCGATTTGCATATATTTTCTATGTTTTTTGAATTATTCTGAAAAATACTCCTTCATGACTTTTATCGCCATCAGCGTGTCTTTTGTGCCTCCAGTTTCCACGGCCGAATGCATGGCCAGCTGCGGAAGGCCAATGTCAGCGCTGGGAATGGATACGTGAGAGGTCGAAATATTACCCAGCGTACTGCCGCCAGGAACGTCGGAATGATTCACGAAGGTCTGACAGGGAACACCCGCCTTCTTACACAGGCTCTTGAACCTTGCTCCCGTTACGCCGTCCGTCGTGTATTTCTGCGTGCCATTGAATTTCAGCACTGGGCCGCCATTCAAGGTGGGATGATTTGTCGGATCTGCCTTCTCTGGATGGTTTGGATGCACTGCATGTGCGTTATCCGCGGAAATCAGAAAGCCTGCCGCAATCCACTCCCTCTGCTTTGCAGGAGAAATATCAAGACTCTCTCCCATACGAAGAAGCACGTCCTGCAGGAAGGTCGAGTCTGCTCCCTGATTTGAACCGCTTCCGACCTCCTCGTTGTCAAAGATGGCGTTCATGGTCACATAGGAACCTACGGGCGTCTTAGCATGCGCTTCCGTCAAAGCATAAACACACTGTAAATCATCTAGCTTCGGTGAAAGGACAAACTCCTTCTCCGCACCGAAGATCCTTCCAGAATCTCTGACATACAGGAACAGGTCATGTCCCAAAATTGCGTCAGGTTTTACGCCTGCTGCCTTCGCCACAACCTCTAGGAAGGAGGACGCATCCTTTTCTGAAAACAGGGGCTGCAGATCCGTCTGAGGATGATACTCCATGCCCTTATTGACGTCGCGATTCATGTGGATCGCCAAATTCGGAATCACCAGAAGATCCCGATCTATGTTGACCAGCTTTGTCTTGATCTCTCCCGTTTTGGCATCCTCGATGGCGATGCGCCCTGCCACGGAAAGAGGACGGTCCAGCCAACTGGAATGAATCATGCCGCCATATCGTTCCACGTTCAGAGTGACATAAAGCTCTCCCTTACGCTCTGGATGCTCCTTCACCTTGAACGTAGGTGAGTCGCAATGCGCCGCCGCCATGTGATATCCCTTCACCTTTTCCTTTTTCTCAGGGAGGCGAAAGGCGATTAGCGAGGAATCATTTCTCGTGACAAAATAGCTTTTGCCCCAAGAAAGCTTCCATGCCTTCTTTTCATCCAGCTCCACGAAGCCCTGCTCCCGATAAATCTCTCCTGCCTTTGCAATCGCGTGATAGCAGCTAGGACTATCCTCAATAAAGTGGAGCAGCTCCTCCGTGCATTTCATACTTTCCTTCATGTTCTAATTCTCCTTACCAGCTTTGCCTTCTTAAAACAAGACCTATTTCATGACCAAAGCGACTTTTTCATGTTAGTTCATGCCTTAAACGGACCGTTATATACAACCTTCGCCGCCATGTCACGCGCTGCCTCCTTGCCACAGAACACCTCTGCGATGGCCAGAGCAAAATCGATGGAGGTACCCATGCCGCGGGAGGTAATCACCTTTCCGTCGACTTCTACGGGACCCGCCGTGACGGTTGCGCCCTCTAAGTGACTTTCAAAGGTAGGATAGCTACAAGCCCTGCGCCCCTTTAAGATGCCGCGATGTCCGAAAATACTAGGCGCTGCACAGATCGCCGCAATGTATTTCCCCGTATTATAAAACTCATCCACCTTTTCCATCAGCGGTACACATGCTTCCAAGCCCTGCGTACCCTTTCCGCCGCCAGGCAGAACAATCATGTCATAGGAGGAAAAATCGGCTTCTTCGATGCCCTTGTCCACGCCAACCAAAATATCATGCGACCCAAGCACCTGCTTTTCTCCATAGGCCGATACCATCTCGACCTCGATATTGCATCTTCTGCATATGTCAACGACAGTCAATGCTTCAATCTCCTCAAAACCCTCCGCAAAGAAAATACCGATCTTACTCATACCCTTCTCCCTTCTTTTTCATTCTAATTCTATATCATGATGTTGGGGTCAAAAGGTCTTTTGCCCCCGAGTTCTTGCCAAGCCCTTAGTTAAATGACGTTGATCTTACAGGTCGGGTTCCGCCGTGAGGCTCCAGACACATGGATGCCAGCACGAAGAACAGGAAGCCCAATGCCAAATTGATCAGAAATGCTGCTGCCGCGCCTAAGTAGATATGACCAAGCGCCCCGCCGACTGCCAATACCAAAACGTCAGGCAGAATACCAAAATATACAAACATGACCTGCACAAACTGCTTGATGGTAAGACCTGCATTTGCGGGCAGGGACAGGTTGATAAAGGCACCAACAATCGTCGAATATAAATCAATGGACAAAATGGCAAAGATCCAAGCAACGGCAACCAGGGGATTTGCGCCCATGATCAGCGCTCCAACAATCATCGGCACTACCATGTCCAGCGCCGTATTCACAAGTCCTGCGAGCAGGGAATAAAACAGCTTCGCCCATGTGTTCTCAGGGATCATTACGAAATAGGACATCTTCGTGTCTGCCTCCAGCGGATTCCCGAGAGAGCGATAAAAGCACAGACCTGCAAATACCGCAACCAAAAGCAGTACATTATTTGTCTGAAGGGAAAGTCTGCAAACCAATCCTACGGCAACCGCCGTCAGAAGGTAAAATTCCATAGTCTTCGTGAAGATGCCAAAATGAGCAAAGCGGAAACGATTGTACATGTTTTTGAAAAAGAAAACATTCGCTCCACACCCCTTCTGCAAGCCATCTCTTTTCAGCTTCTCACTGCGATCCTTCTTTCTCTTCATCATAAACCCGTTGTTCTGAGTTCTCGCAGCCTCCAGCAGCTCTGCAACCTCCTCGGATTTCGCCATGGCATCCTCATAAAAGTCTACCTTCAGGCTCCAGATCACATAGATCATTACAGCGGCTCCGACCACGATCAAGCCTAAATACAGCATGGCTGCGCCCAAGTTTTGATCCACTGCCGCACGGCAAAAGCCCTTCAGCCAGCCCCAGAAAGGAATATACTGCGTTCCCTTTGCATTAAAGAATCTCGCAGCGGCTACTGGCATTGCAAGGCCACTCGTCCTCTGGTACATAAAGAAGAGACCTGCAACAATTGCAAGACCCGTCACCAATACGGGACGCAGCATCTTCTTCACCGTAAAGGAAACATTTCCCAGCAAATAGAATAAAAGCTGGAATAACGTGGAGAAGAAATTCAAAATACAAAATGCTACGATGAGCGCCAACGCTGCCCAAATGTTCAATCCAAGGTTTATGACAAGGTTCGGCAATTGGAACATCAGATAAAGACCAAGGATCAGCATCTGCCCCAGCTGATTTGCAATACGAAACATCATGACTGACTGCGGTTTTAGCGGCGATGGGAATAAGAGATTGACATCCGCTGGCAGGAAAATCTTTCCTGCATTTTTATCTGCATTGACAATGGAAAGCGCCAAGATAAGGATCACCAATCCGCCAGCAATAAGTTCGATAAAGCTAGCATATCCAATTTCGTCGCGAATCATGACCTGAAACGCAGATTCTGGTTTCTCTTCCTGCTCGTCCTCATCCTCTTCCGTCTGTTCCATCTGCTCCGTGATTTCCGTTTCTGCCTGCTTCTGCTCAGCCAGATTCGAAATGGTGACTGCAAGAATTCCAATACCTGCACCAACCACAAAACAGATCAGGATAAACGCAATCACCCAAGACTTAAATAGCTTTTTCAGCTGATTCCAAAAGGAATGTACGGCATAGTACAAAAACATCCTCATACCGATCACTCCTTTCCGGGCTTTTCAGCTTCCGTATGCTGCATGTCTTCCTGCTTTACGCCCTCCGTCACGTCGAAGAAGAGCTGCTCCAGCGTACGGCCATCTCTTTCCATTTCTTCTCTGGTCACGTTCGCCTTGATCTGGCCTGCCTGCATGATCAGCGCCCTGTCCCAAAGCATGTCCACGCTGTCGATAATGTGCGTGCTGACAAGGAGCGTCTTTCCATCATTTCTCATTTCCTCAAACATGTCCTTTAACTGCTTGATTGCATGCGGATCCAGACCAATCATGGGCTCATCCAAAAGCACCATCTTCGGCTCCGTCAAAAGTCCCAGGCAGAGATTCAGCTTCTGCTGCATGCCCTTGGAAAGCTCATCGCCAAACTTTTTCTTTTTATCAGAAAGCTCAAACCGCTCCAGCAGCGCATCGGCCTTCTCCCTATAATTCGTCATGCGATAGGCTCTTGCCAGGAATTCCAAATGCTCAGAAACCGTCAAATTCGGATACAGAGCCGGCATCTCAGGAATATAACCCAAAAGCTTTCTGGCATCCGTTGTCTTATTCGGAAAACCACCAACGGTAATCTGTCCCTCATATTTCAAAAATCCAATGATGGATTTCATGATGGTACTCTTTCCCGCGCCGTTCGGTCCCAAAAGAACCGTAACGCTTCCGGGATCCAAATGAAAATCCACGTCGTTGCATGCCAGTAATTTACCATACTTCTTTGTTACGTGAGATACGTTTAGCATAACCTTTTCCTCTTTCCTTAAAACTATTTTGTTAAGTTTCCCAGTTCCGAGCCAATCATAACACCCTCCGCATTTTCCAGACAAAGTTTGTCGTAAAAGGCTCTAAAGCTGTCGCGAACTGTCTTTTTCACGCAAGCCCTGATAGCATCATAACATAAAGCAGTTTCCAATGAAAGGAAAAAAATTGCACTTCCAAACATCCTATCGTGCATCTATTTCTACGTAAACAACTGAATAATTTTTTCATTATGACTATTCAGGCCATTATTTTTATGTTATACTAAGAACAGATGTAGTGATCTACTTTTCACACTACTTCTTAAGCATACAGAAAGGGACTAACGTCGTGGAAATAGAACGCAAATTTTTACTGAAAAGACTTCCTGACAATCTAGAATCCTACCCCTGCCATCACATTGAGCAGGCCTATCTTTGCGTGGATCCCGTAGTTCGCGTCCGCAAGGAGGATGACGATTATTACATGACCTATAAGGGTAAGGGTATGATGACGCGTGAGGAGTACAATCTCGACCTGACGGAGGAGGCTTATTATCATCTTCGCGCTAAGGCCGATGGACATGTTATCTCCAAGAAGCGTTATCTGATTCCCTTAAAGAATCCTGGCTTCAAGGATGGTTTTCCGAAGCCTCCCGCTGACTACACCCTGACGATCGAGATCGACGTCTTCGAGGGCGATTTCACCGACCTCATCATCGCGGAGGTAGAGTTTGGCAGCAAGGATGCCGCAGAGGCCTTCGTTCCGCCAGATTGGTTCTTAGATGACGTCACCTATTGTAAGGAGTATCATAATTCCTACATGGCAATGATGTTGCCCAGCAACCTCCCGACGTCATAAGCATCATCGGTTCTCGTTCTGTTCTCTCAATAATAACCCCTGCCGCGAAGGCAGGGGCTTTTTGTTTTAATGATCCTTCAGTCTTCCGAAGGTTCTTGTCAAATTATAGATCTTCTGAGCCAGCTCTTCCGTGCAGTCACCCTTGCTCATTCGCCACTTCCAGTTATCACCAAGCGTGGAAGGCATATTGATTCTCGCCTCGTTGCCAAGCTCGAGATAATCCTGCAAGGGAATGATAGCTGTGTCTGCCACGCTGGAAATGGCCGCGCGAATCATCGCCCAGAGCAGTTCCTTATCCTCCGTGCAATTCAGATAATCCATCAGGAAGGCATTCTGCTCCTTACTTCTGTTGCGGATCCATCCAAGCGTTGTCTCATTGTCATGCGTACCCGTGTAAACGACGCAATTTCTCTCATAGTTGTAAGGCAGGTACATGCCCTCGCCGTCAGGTCCCTCGTCAAATGCAAACTGCAGAATCTTCATACCAGGATATCCCGTCTCCTCCAGCAGGCGGAACACGCCCTCCGTCAGAACACCCAAATCCTCTGCAATAACCTTCTTATCTGCGAGCTTACCTCTTCTACCCGTTCCCTTATTGCTTCTGTCTGCCATCTTCCTCGTCAGAACCTCAAACAGCTCTGCGCCAGGGCCCTTTTCCCAATGACCGCCAGCAGCCGTCTCTGCTCCATAAGGAACAAACCAATACTCATCAAAGCCGCGGAAATGATCTAAGCGGACAATGTCATACAGATTGTAGCAATAATTCAGGCGCTGATACCACCAAGCATAGTTGGTCACCTTATGAAACTCCCAGCGATACAAAGGATTTCCCCAGAGCTGACCTGTTGCGGAAAAGGCATCAGGCGGGCAGCCTGCAACACCGATCGGTCTTCCATCCTCATCAATCTGGAACAGCTCGGGATGCGACCAAACATCCGCACTGTCAGATGCAACATAGATAGGAATATCACCAATGATTTCGATTCCCGCACGGTTTGCGTAGAGCTTCAAGGCCTTCCATTGCTTGCTGAACTCATATTGTTGGAACTTGTAGCAGCGAATCTCATCAGCCAGCTGTCTTTGATACTGTGCCATCGTCAGGGGCTTGCGAAGACGAAGGCCCTCCTCCCAATCCATAAAGCCCTTGCCCGGGAAGGCATCCTTCAGAGCCATAAACATGGCATAATCATCCAGCCAGAAGGAATTCTTTTTGATGAATTCCACATAATCCTTCTGCGTCTCTAAGCCCTTCTTAATCGCTCTCTCCCATGCCTTCTTGAACAGGGGAAAGCGTCCGTTATAGAGCTTTCCATAATCAATATAATTGGGATGGTCGCCGAAATCGACGGCATCACACTCCTCCTTCGTCAAAAAGCCTTCCTTGATCAAGGTCTCCAGATCAATGAAATACGGATTTCCTGCGAACGTCGAAAAGGCCTGATAAGGAGATGCGCCATAGCCAGTAGGCCCGAGCGGCAAAATCTGCCACAGCTTCTGGCCTGCCTTTTTCAAAAAATCAACAAATGCATAGCTCTCCTTGCCAAAGGTACCGATGCCGTACTCTGACGGCAGGCTGGAGATCGGCATTAAAATGCCCTGTTTTCTCATGATAGATCCATCCTCCTAAAGCTTAATGTTTTTTCATTTCCTCTTTATTTTGATACATCAGCTGATCTGCACGCTTTGCCGTCGCATTCAGGTCAAAATCAATGCGGTTGTCATATCTCGCATATCCACAAGCGATGCCGATCTTGATGACTTCACTCTTTTTATTATATTCCTCCACCATTTTTTCCATGTTGAGCAGCTGCTCCCTGCAAGCCGCCTTACCGCCCTTGGGAATCAGACAATAGAACTCGTCTCCGCCCATGCGATAGACGCTTCCGATGGTTCCAAACGTATTGCGGATAATCTCTGCACTGTCACAGATATATTTGTCTCCCATCTCATGTCCCAGATGGTCATTACAATATTTCAGATTGTTCAGGTCCAATACAACCACGGCATAATTTTCCGGATCTACTGCATAGGGATCCGTATCTACGATAAAGGCCGCACGATTATAGGTTCCCGTCAATTTATCATGATATGCAAGCATCTCCATGCTATGTGCACCCTTGCCCGCAACAATCAGCGCACCAGACTCCCTAAACAGAGTAACGCCAAGGGCAATGGCATACAGTAAAAATCCTAAAATAACGAAGGAGGTCACATATTTGCCGTGGCTAAAATGATAGGTTCCCACATCCATGCAGACGCCCAGCACAACCACCATCATGCCCAGCAGGTTTCTCCGCAGCTTGGCGTTCCAGCCGTTTCTCTTCCACTCCTTCGCGGTCATGTAAAGGATGGTCAGGATGGCAAACCCGAGCGTCAAAAGAATCAATATCAGGATCTGCCGAAAATCTGCCAAATTAAAGAACTGCAAAAACAGCGCCAGACCCATCAAGCCAATGCTCGCCCAGCAAGGAATATACCAAATCTTATTATCTCGCGTCGTATAAAGATCCTTTAGGAACAGCACGAACGGAATCACCGCCAGCATCATTGCCATATATGGCAGCAATGAGAAAATCGGCAAACCATGGAACAGCATCTTCGCAAGCGCCGTATCCGAAACACGCCACAATCCAACCAAGGACTGTAATACGCCCAGCAGAGTTAAGTCCTTGTCCACCTCCGAATTCTTACGGTTGAAAAAAACATACCAACACATGATCGAACCAATGATGATCAAAATCAGGCTGACAATGACGGTAAATAGCTCTTGACTAAGCATCTCCAAAACGATGCTTCCCTTTTCTCCCAAATAAAACTCTGGCAGTCCGTAGGATTTGTCCTGGTATACTGGCGTCAAAATCACATAGAGATCTACACCATTCATGTCCTCGGTTAGTAAAACGTCATTCCAAACGCACCCAGGCGTCTTTGCAAATGCATTCTTCGGGGACGGCACCATGGAATATACGCGAACCGCCCCGTGGTAAATCTCAACGGTCTGGTGAATGGTATAAAACATGAGGTGACAATATTTCCCCGTCACGCCGTCAATGTGAATCCTTCCTGTCCAGCCCTCTCCTGAAATCAGGTCCTCATCCGCCTGCTTTGCATCGCTTGCCACGGGATTTAACAGCTCTTTCCCCATCTTCGGCTTTTGTGTTGCGATGTTGACCCGATACTGCAGGAAATAATATCCAAGCAGCACAAGCAGGGCAAGGCATATTACTATATAGGTTCTTTGAATCACCTTTTCCATATGACTTCTCCCCCAACTACGCTCCCTGCTGCTTCATTCGGAACTTTTCTTCATACATCATCTTATCAGCCCTGCGGATGGTCGCATGTACGTCCGCATCCTCTTCGGCATCAAACATTGCGAAACCACAGGCAATGCCCATATGAATATCAGGGCTGTTCTTGTTAAACTCTGCCACGCGATCCTGCATCCTCTTGGAACGCTTTTTGCAATCCTCCATGGTATCATCCAGCAGAATCGCACCAAACTCATCTCCTCCGAGACGATAGCATCTTCCGCGCTCACCAAAGCAATCCATGATGATCTTAGCGGCTTCCTTGATGTAAATGTCACCCTTGTCATGCCCCAACAGATCATTGCACTTTTTCAGATTGTTAAGGTCAAATGCGACCAAAATACACTTTTTCAGATCAAACTCACTGCTAGCCAGGAAATCGACATAAGCCGCGCGATTATAAAAGCCCGTCAGCGCATCATGATATGCCAGCTTCTTATACTGTCTGGCCTGCATTCCAACCTCCATACCCTGTCTGGAAATCTGCATTCTCCTAAAAATCAGGAACAGAAGGAAAAGCAGGAATAGGAACATGCTGATCGGGAAGCGCGTAATGCCGCTTGTCGCCATGAATGTATAAATGTCGAGTCCCGTCCACAAAATTCCTAAAAATATGCAAGCCAAACCTGCCTTCGCATCGTTGTCAAAGCCATTCTCCTTGATGTATTGAATGATACCAATGATGGCGCAGAAAAAGCAAATGCCAAGGCAAATCACAGGAACATAATATGTCTCGCGGAAATCTGCGATTCCAAAAAACTGCATGATGAAGCAGGCACAAATTCCTATAAGCGTAACGACTTCGGGCCAAATCCACGCAGTTGATTTATAGGTGCTCAGCACATCAAAAATCACCTTCATGATCATAAGTGGCAAAAACATCACTATAATGAACGGAAGAATTGTCAGCACGGGAAGATCCTTGGCGAAAAGCGCCATGAAATCGCTGTCCAACACCTTCCATATGCCAATGATTATGGTAAAGGTTGAATGCGTCAGCGCAATCGACATGTTCTCTTCCTGCTTACCATTGGCAAGCGCTGCAACAATCTGCATAATGCCAATAAAAATGATTACGGCGCAAAGCGACAAAATCGGTAAATTAGAGAAAAGAATGACCTTGAAAATCTGATACCCATTTCCTAACATCATCTCAGGAATGTCATTCACGCCTTCATAAACTGGCATCAGCTCTATCTTGATGGTTCGTCCATTGTCTTCGTTACGAAATACCACTTCATTGTAGACAACGCCAGGGCTCTTCGGCATAAAAATACCGTCCTTGGGCTCCATCTGATAAATAATGTCAGAACCCAAATAGACGGTCACGTTTTGATGGGCCGTCAAAAATAATAACGTATTATAATCTGACCGAACATCCTTCAGTCGAAAAGAGAGTACGGTTTTTTCGCCCAGTGGTGCCGTTTCATCCTTCACCGTGGACGTGACATACTCCGTAATCTCCCCATATCCCGTCAGATCCATTTTCCTTTGGACGCTTAGACGAAGATTGAAAAGACCATATAAAAACAAGAATAAAAACAGGATTCCTATCAGGCAATATGCCCTCAAAATCAGCTTTTTCATGCCAACCCCTTTATGCAAAAAATAATAGGCATGGAATATGTACAAAATCCATGCCTATTATATCACTTTATGGTTCAATTTGCAAGTCGGGCCTGCCGATTTTGGCTAACTTCAAAGAAGCTCCTGCAAGAAACTCGGTTGTAAAAGATATACGAAATAGCCAGTATATGCAATCAGCATCAGGAAACCGCCAAGTCGTCCAAGCCTATGGTTTTTCACCACGCACAGGAACAGAAGCACCGCCGAAGCGATTGCAGCGACGCTGTCTATGAAGAAGTTCGAAGCATAGGTCACGGGGGTAATCAGCGCCGTCGTACCTGCGACAAAAAGAATGTTGAAAATATTGCTTCCAACAATGTTTCCCACGGCAATGTCCGGCTTTCCCTTGATTCCGGCCGTTACGCTGGTCACCAGCTCGGGCAGAGACGTGCCCAGGGCCACAATGGTAAGTCCGATAAAGCGCTCCTCCATGCCAAACGAAGCCGCAATGGCCGAAGCCGCATCAACGGTGAAATCACTGCCCTTGACAATCATGACCGCGCCGACGATAATCATAAGAATCAGCAGCCAAATGGGCTTCTTCTTTTTATCCGTCTCCTCTTCCTCCGAAGCATTGCCGTTCTTTGCCATCTTCAGAAGATACAGAAGATATAAGATCATGAAGGCCCAGAGAATACCGCCTTCCAGACGATTTACGACATGATCCATAAGACCAAGCGCAGCCATCACGACCGTAACCAGAATGGTAAACGGAATCTCATAACGCACCGTCGATTTTTGGACGGGAATGACGCAGATCACGGAGGTAAGACCAAGGATCACAAGCACGTTCAAAATATTACTTCCCAGCACGTTTCCAATCGTAATTGCCGCACTCCCCTTCATTGCTGCAGAAATACTGACTGCCGCCTCCGGCAGGGAGGTTCCCATGGCAACAATGGTAAGTCCAATGACCAGCTGCGGAATTCCAAGTCTGTCCGCGATGGAAGCCGCACCGTCAACGAACCAATCCGCGCCCTTCATGAGCAAAACAAAGCCTAACACCAACAAACCAATATTGATTGCTAATTGCATAATTTCTTCCTCTCTAACTCACAAAATCCGGCTGCCTTTGGCACCCGTTGCCATAAGAAATGAAAAAGACTCTCAGCACTAATATAGTGCTAAAAGTCTTGTTCTTCGTCGTATGTCGATGAAGCGTGCAACCACGACGGGTACCATCCAAACTGGATTCAGAGCGTCGGGGTATGTTGATTGCACGGTTACAACTACTCCCTCTTAACTAATTGTACGATAACATGTTTATCCTTCCTTGTCAAGGTCAGCTTTCTCCATGGTAATGACGCTCGCATCGGCTTCGTCCGATCCCTCACCATATTTTTCGTTTTCCGCCTCGATCAGCTTTTGGATCCAATCCTTGTCCACAAGCTCATCCAGCGCATTTGCCAGCGCGGATTCATCTGCGTAGGCATCAAACTCCTGCTGCTTTCGCTCCAGCATCATCACCATGGCTTCATCCACGGTATTCTCACACAGCAGATGATAAATCAGCACATTACGCACCTGTCCCATGCGATAGACACGAGAAATGGCCTGATTGGTCAGAGATGGTTTAATCTGCGGCTCGCAGAAAATTACAACACTTGCCACCTGGATGTTCAAGCCCGTTCCGCCTGCCTGAATCTGGCATACCAAAACGCTTCCAGCCGGAGCATCCTTTAGCTTATCGATCATGCCCTGCCTTGCAGGGATCTCCGTGCTGCCCGTAATCACGCCAATGCACTCCTCACCAAGCAGCTGCTGCACCTTATCAATCGTCTCACGAAAGAAAGAATAAATAATTACCTTTCTGCCATCCTCCTTCGCATCCTTACAGATCTCCAATAGCCGTAGCGCCTTGGAGGAAGTCTCCAAATCGCCCTGCAAAAAGGAAACACGGCGCATGACATTAAAGTTCTTCTCCGTCACTGCCTGCGCATAATATACGCGATCCATGTCCGTCAGCGCGCACCACTCACGCATCTCCTCGATGGGCGGCAGTTCCTCCAGCACCTGCTCTCGCTGGCGACGTAAATATACTGGAGCCAAAAGCTCACGGAACTGTGGCACGTGACTCATAAAGGCATTCTTACGAACCTCCTCCACCATGTCAGGACGAAGGAACTCGATCAGCGAACACATCTCCTCCACACGGTTCTCCAGGGGCGTACCCGTCATCATCAAGATACGATCGGATTCCTCATTTAGCGCGCGCACGTTCTGCGTCCTCCGCGCATCGGGATTCTTGATATAATGCGCCTCGTCAATGACCAGCATGGCGATGCGAAGCTTTTTGTCGATGTCACGGACAATCTTCTCCATGGTCTCGAAATTCGTGACGGCAACGCCGCCCTTCGTCCGCCATGCATCAAAATTTTCTTCCAAAAAGGCGCCATGAAGGAGCCACGCCTCCATGGCACTAAACTTCTTAATTTCCCTGCACCAGTTAATCAAAACGGAAGCAGGACAAATGACAAGAAAACGACTGAGTGGGTCCTGCGCATAAACGTCACACATGGCGGCAATCGCCTGCACCGTCTTGCCCAGACCCATCTCATCTCCAAGAAGGACTCGGCGCTCAAATAGAATATACTTTGCGCCAAACAGCTGATAGGCTCTCAGATTCCCCTTAAAGTAGCTAAGGTCAATTGGTGACTCATCAATGGCTGCAGCCAGCTGCGCGGGGATACTGCTGTAAATCAGCGGATTCTCCTTCGCCGCCCCTCCATACTTCTCCAAAATGGCATAAAAGTCGGCACTCTCCGCCTGATAGAATTCCAGCGCCTCCTCCATCGTCAGGTTCTTCATCTCCTGATAGAGCTGAACGTACGCCTTTGCACGGGAGCAATCCTTACCGAGCATAAAGCTCTCTAAATCCTGCGCCGCCTTGACCGTGCGCTCCTTGGCATCCTTTGACGAAACAAGCCAATGCAAGCCATTCTTAATCTCGATATGCTCCATCGCATTGACAAGGTTGGCATCCAATACCTCCTCCAGGCCATCCGCTTCCCCGCGAATAAAGTCACATTTCTTCAACCTCGCGATGGCAAGCAAAAGCCCGGCGTTCGGAATGTCGCCGTCCTCCGTCTTCTCTAAAGAAAATCTAACATGAACATGCTTTGCCATGGAGTTTAAGAACTCCGCGATCACGTTTCGGATCGCCTGTGCCTGCTTCTCACCAATCCCGTCAATTGCAACAAGCTCCCAGTCCTTCAGCTTCGCCAGCTGAAGCAGGTTGTCATACCCTGCCTCCTGCAAAACGGCAACGCGAATCCCTGCCTTGGAATTCTTGAGTTCCTCCACGGAAACATGCTCCAGGGCATCCAAAGCCTTCAGCCCCAATACCCTGGAGCACTCTTCCTCCAACTCCGCCTCCTGCCGCTTTTTGTCATCATACAGGAACTTCAAATAATCATCTAATTCACATAAATCGCGAATTCTCTGCTTGACATACTTAAAATCCAGTTTTTTCATGGGTTAGCACGCATTTTTCTTGATAAATTCAAGCAATTCGTCCACCTGTGTGAAGGCAAGGCCCACCACGGTATCTGCCGCACCATAATAAATCGCAATCCTGCCTGTCGCGGCATCCGTCAGCGTCGCGCAGGGGAAGGTTACGTTCGGCACGTCGCCCACGCACTCATAAAGCGCCGTCGGATGGAAAATATAAGGCTTGCAGCGGTATTTCACCTTCCAGGGCTCCTCCTCGTCCAAGATGGCTGCGCCCATGGAATAAATCATGCCATTACAGGTCGTTCCAACGCCATGGAAAATCAAAAGCCAACCTTCCTTTGTCAGAATCGGGATGGGGCCAGCGCCAACCTTCGTCCATGCCCAGCCCTGTGCCTGCATGACATAACGATGATAGCCCCAATGCTCCATGTCAGGGCTCTGGGAAAGGAACATGTCGCCAAAAGGCGTATGTCCATTGTCACTCGGCCTCGAAAGCATCAGGAACTTTCCGCCGATCTTTTTCGGGAACATGACGCCGTTCCTGTTGAAGGGAAGGAACGCATTCTCAAGCTGATAAAACTTCTTAAAGTCAAAGGAATACGCCACGCCAATCGTAGGGCCATGGAAGGAATTGCACCAGGTCACGTAATATCTGTCCTCAATCCAGCAAACGCGCGGATCATAACCGCATGCCACGCCGCACTGCTTGTCATCCTTGCCATATAACGGCAGCGGCTCCGACTCAATGTCCCAATGAATTGCGTCGCTGCTCTTTCCAAGAAAGAGATGCTGTTCCATGGCCGTGTTGTCGCTACGGAAGATGCCGACAAACGCGCCATCCTTCGCCACTACGGCAGAGTTAAAAATACTGTTAGAGCCAGGGATTTGATCCCTCTCTACAATCGGATTTCCACTATAACGCCATACAATGTCCTTGCATCCCTCCGGTCTGTCCTCCCAAGGAATGTTTGGTAAATTCTCGCCAATAATTGTCGCCATACTACTGCCTCCTTTTCATCACTTTTTATTAAAAGTATTTTTCGAACAAATCCTCATAGGGTTATCGTACCATTCTTTTCGTGCAGACACAATCCCTTTTTCGCTCCTTGTCTCAGAAAACTTCCAGATTGAATAAATCCTCGCGCGAAAGGGAGAACGCCTCAAAGCCGCTAAGCCTCTTTCCCTCCTCCATGGGCGGGAGCTTAGTAAATACCGCAAATCCCCTCTCTAACCATGCCGTCATGGATATTTCCATGCTGGCCCATGGCGTTTATGTGCTGGCTTATGGCGTTTATGTGCTGGCTTATGGCGTTTAGGGCTTGACTTTGTGACAGGGTATGGATATAATAAAAAAGTCGTCTGGCTAGTGCAATGCGACAGTCAGCGGGTATGGCGGAATTGGCAGACGCGCCAGATTTAGGTTCTGGTGGTAACCCCGTGCAGGTTCAAGTCCTGTTACCCGCATAAAAAAACTCCTTGTAATCCAAGGAGTTTTTATTTTGCATATTTCCTTTTTACTCAGCTTTCCTCTCCGATGCGAGAGATAATCTTTTTATCGATCCTGAAAAAGAAGAAGGTCGTCACGGCCACGCTCATGAACTCGGCAATGGGAAAGGCCCACCAGATGAGGTTCACGTTACCGCTCAAGGAAAGCAGATACGCCGCCGGAAGCAGGACAAGGAGCTGTCTTGCAATGGAGACGATCATGCTGTAGGTTCCCTTGCCAAGCGCCTGGAACATGGAGCCCGTAATGATGCAGGGACCAGCAAGCAAAAAGCTCAAACATATGGTTCGAAGGGCGGGAACACCCTGCGCCAGCAGCTCAGGCGTCGGATTAAAGAATCCCATGAGCTGCTCTGGAAAGAATTCCATGGCAAGAACGCCCAAGGTCATGATCACCATGGCATACGCGATGGCCGTCTTTAAGGTTTTTAGTACTCTCTCCCGCTTTTTGGCACCAAAGTTGTAGGCGATGATGGGCACCATTCCATTATTCAGTCCAAAGATCGGCATGAAAATGAAGCTCTGTAGCTTAAAATATATGCCAAACACAGTCTGTGCCGCACCAAAGGCCTCAAGAATCAGGTTCAAACCATAGGTCATGACGGAACCGATGGACATCATGACAATGGAGGGTGCACCAACGGCATAAATCTTTTTGATCAAGGCCGACTGCAGGCGAAAGCTCTTGAAGGAAATGATGACTTCACGATTGAATTTTACGTGGAAAAAGATTGCGAGACCACCGGCCACCCACTGACCCATGACTGTTGCAATGGCCGCACCGGCCACGCCCAGCTTCGGGAAGGGGCCAAGTCCAAAAATGAGGAGTGGATCAAAAATCAGGTTGGTGATGGCCCCGCCAAGCTGCGTAAACATGGTATAATGCGTCTTTCCCGTGCTCTGCAGCATGCGTTCAAAGGTAAATTGCATGAAGATGCCAATCCCGGCCATACAGCAGATGGAAAGATAGGTTACGCCATATTCCTGTACCTCAGGAATCGGGGACTGACTTTGGAAAAACGGACGGCTGAAAAAAAGGCCGACAAAGAAAAAGGCCACATAACTCATCACTTCCAGAAACACGCCATTTGCCGCCGTATCGTTTGCCTTTTGAAATTCCTTTTCTCCCAATGACTTAGAAATAAAAGCATTCATGCCGACCGCAGTACCGCCTGCAAAGGAAATCATCAGGCTCTGAATCGGGAAGGCGAGGGAAACGGCACGCAGCGCGTAATCATTGACGTCACTGATTCTCGAAACAAACACGCTGTCCACGATGTTGTACAGGGCCTGCACCAACATGGATAACATCATGGGAATCGACATCGTCAATAACAATTTCTGGATGGGCTGTACGCCCATCTTATTTTCCTGTTGCACTTCCACTTTTGTATCTGACATTTTTATTCTCCATAAACTCGCTAATACCCAACGCACATATTAACATAATTATAGACATTTGACAACAAAATAAAAAAGTCAAACTACATATCTATTGCATTCTCATCAAGTAAAAAGCGCTCTATTCCAATATAGAGGATGCCGTTTTCATCCTTCCAAGGATTGATTCTA
>SVFO01000023.1 GCA_015056795.1 Lachnospiraceae bacterium | reverse complement strand
AGAGAATGCAACAATATTTCCTGTTTACTTCACCTATGTTGCATTATGGGGTTTGCTCAACCAGAGAATGCAACAATGATCTCCAGTTACTTCACCTTTGTTGCTTTTGGGGGGCGTTCAACCAACGAAAGCATCAAATGACCATGTCTACACGGGTTTCGATGCTTTCAACTCCGAACCCTTCCATCTAACAATAATAAAAGGATCGATTGCGCAAAACTCTAATAAAGTAAGCCGCTATGACTTTGCCAAACGCCTATTTACGTAAAAAAGCATCTCGTCAAACCCTGATTTACAGAATAAAGCATCTCACCAAACCCCGATTTATGCATCTGTAATCATCCAGATAAACGCCAATTTGTTTCACGAAAATATAAATACAAAAATAGAAAATCTACTTGACATATTATCAAAATGATAGTATGATTCAAATAGATAAAATCAATATGATAATAAGTAAATGAAAACGAAATGGAGAGGTAATACAATGGAGAGAAACGGAAGTGGTGAGGTGAGAATATAAAAGAAAGAATAAAAGAGATAAAGAAGAAATAAAAGAAATAATAAATAGAAAAAATATAAGAAAAGAGAAGATAGCGAGTCGCAGTTAGGACTGGCGGCGGAAAGGAGAACAGTATGAAATGCAAAGAGATTTTTGATCGGGGAATTCAGTTTCATCATTATTGCAACACGGCATATCCGCTGCGGCCGAACTCTCTGACACAGTATGAGGTGCATGACTCACAGGATGTGTATGAAGTCGTAAAAAAGAATATTGAGGCGCAGGATGAGCTTTGTCTTTACGTTCATGTTCCGTTCTGCCAGTCCAGATGCAAGTTTTGTGAGTATGTGGTCATGGAGCAGCCGAAGGAGAGTGATCCCGACACCTATGTGGAGTACCTCCTGAAGGAAATTGAAATGTATCGCGAGCTCATTAAGGAGAAACCCATTGTTGGGTATGATCTTGGCGGCGGTACCCCTTCTTACTTGTCCGTTGAAAATCTGCGGAGGATTACGGAGTCTATTCGTAGGTTCAACCTACAGGAGGGCATGTATCTCAGCGTGGAGACGACCCCCGTGATTGCTGCAAATGATCCTGAGAAGATCAAGGCGATCCGAGAGCTTGGCTACAATCGCATCTCCATGGGCTTCCAGACAGTGTCTCCAAAGCTTTTGGAATCGCTTGGTCGCGAGGGCTCGGAATTCATTTACGAGAAGGCGGTGGGCAATATTCGAAGGGCTGGGTTTGACAGGTTGAATATTGACCTGATGTATGGCTTCTTAAATCAGTCAGATGAGGACTTTGCGAACACGATCAAGTATACCATCGCCATGAATCCGGAGTTCATCACGCTGTATCGGAACCGCTATAAGGGAACGAAGCTGGAGCCAGAATCTCAGGGCGTGACGCTATATAAGGTTAACCGTCAATATGACATCGCCTATCGTCTCTTGAAGGAGGCGGGTTATGTTGCCAACAACGGAAAGAATACCTTTAGCCGCATCCCTGGGGATCTTGGAACCTCCTCCTACCTGACAAGGCGCGTGGTCAACGTGACCTCGTATGTGGGCTTCGGACTTGGCGCACAATCCTTTGTCGGAAATTATCTGGCCTACAACCTAGGCTGCGCTGATCATAAGCTGGAGAAGTATTTTAAAGCGATTGATGAGGGACGACTTCCGATCAATGACATTGCTGACATGCCGATCAGCGAGGTTCGGGCAAAGGCCATTTCCGTTATGTTCTACTTTGGGTTCATCTCAATGAAGGCCTATCAGAAGCGCTTCGGCGAGGATTTCCGCGATGTTTGGTATCGGCAGATCCGATTCCTGAAGGAGAATCAGCTGATGGAATTTGTGGATGAGGACACCTTCATGCTGACGGACTATGGCGCGGCACATCTCTATGGAATCATCCCACTGTTCTATAGCGAGAGAAGCATTCAGGAGATGTTCCTATTATCGGAACGCTGGCTGAACGATAAGAAGGGCGAGGATATCTTCTTAGAGAAATATGACCGAAAGGCATTTGATGCACCTTCCGTGGCAGTGGACCTTATGGTATTGAATAAAGACCATACGAAGCTTCTGCTGATCAATCGTGCGGATCATCCCTTTGTCAACCGCCTGGCGCTTCCGGGAGGCTTTTACAAGCCCACCGATGACACGCTGGAATTTGCGGCAACGCGGGAGCTCATGGAGGAGACCAGCGTGTTTGCAAAGGTGACGCCGAAGGATTTGGTGAAGGTCACCTCCACAAAGGACAGGGATCCCCGAGGATGGATCATTAGCGTAGCGTACCTGCTGGAGCTGGACGAGAAGCTGGTAAAGCCCATCGCAAACAGCGATGCCTTGTATGCGAGGTGGGTGGACATTTCCTCCATCGACAGAGATCGGATGGCCTTTGACCATTATGATATCATTCAATATGTATTGAGAAGCAAAGAAATTAAGTGAAGCGATTTCATTAAGCGAAATGAAATGAGGTGACCGATGAAAATTGCGACGCTGAATTTGAGGCGAAATTTTCATCGCTATATGGAACCGATTGGAATGGAGCTAAAACACCGCGAAGCGATTTAAATTGGAGGACAAAATTATGTGTGAAGAGAGAAAAATAACACTAACGCGAGATAGCTTTTGTATGGGCGATGACATGACTGCGCCGAATAAAGGAGTCTTTAAGTGGTATGATACCGATTGGTATCCAGAGATTAGATTCAATGAAATTATTGAAAAATATCTTGGTACAAATCTTCCTGGATTTTATTGGCGAGGATTTGCGGGACACGTAAGGATCGTTGACGTAAGCATTCATCGTAGTGGTCTAAAGTTTACGAGAGAGATTGAGCTTGTCGAAAACTGGCAAGAGCTCCTGAGAAAAAACAAACATGTTCACTTCATACATGAAGAACACGAAAATAAGGATGCTTTGCCAATGGAAATTTAGCAGAGACATAGTGCAAGACCTCATTTGCGAAAAGAATCGGGAAACCGATTCTTTTTTTGACCTAAAATAAAGTGGGCAAAACATAATTGGCAGCAGGGCAGTGTTTGGGAACTTGCGTTGACGCATGATATGATATGTGGTAAAATTATGAAGAAAGACAGAGATAGCTGCAACCAATTTCTGATGAGAAAACCTATCTCGGAAGCAATGGCAGGACGCACGGAACCAAGCAGGACGAGACGGACAGGAGTATTGATTGGGGGTATGGTATGGCATTGGATTTTTGGGGAGAATATAGAAGCAAATTACGGACGCCGGAGGAAGCGGTGAAGGTGGTCAAGGACGGGGACTGGATTGATTATACCAGCTCGCTCGGCATGCCCGTGTTGCTTGACCGTGCACTGGCTGCAAGACGTGATGAGCTGCACGATGTCAAGATACGAGGAAACCTGATTCAAGGGCCCATTGAGGTCGCGGAATGCGATCCGACACAGGAGCATTTTACGTATCACAGCTGGCATTGTTCGTCCTATGAGCGCGGTCTGTGTGATGAGGGGAAATGCTATTATATTCCCATGGTGTTCCACAACAATGCGGCATACTATGAGTTCTTTCTCGATGTCAATGTTGTCATGGTGAGCGTTTCTCCCATGGACAAGCATGGGTATTTCAACTTCTCCGTAAACACTGGCGTTGCTGGACCGATCTGTCGAGACGCGGACATCGTCATCGTGGAGGTCAATGAGTATATGCCAAAAATCCGCGGGGGATATGATGAGTGCATTCATATTTCCGAGGTGGACTTTGTCGTGGAGGGGGAGCATGCGCCGTTTGAGGATGCGAAGCCCTTGCCGCCGCGTCCCGTGGACAGGAAGATTGCGGAGCTCGTGATTCCATATATTGTCGATGGTGCAACATTGCAGCTCGGTATCGGGAGCCTTCCGAATGCGGTCGGTGAGTGTATTGCGCAATCGGACATTCGCGACCTTGCCATGCACACGGAGCTTTGCTCGGATGCCTTTTATGAGCTTTATAAGGCGGGGAAGCTGACGAATAAGTTTAAGAGTATTGACCGCGGGAAGGGCGTGTTTGGATGCGCCATCGGGTCGAATGAATTGTATGAGTGGTTGGATGACAATCCGGGCGTTGCGGCGTATCCGCTGGAGTATGTAAATCGTCCGTATGTCATTGCACAGATTGATAATATGGTGTCGATCAATGCCTGTGTGGCCGTGGATCTGTATGGGCAGGTGGCAGCGGAGAGCACGGGAAAGCGGCAGATCAGTGGTACTGGCGGACAGCTGGATTTCCTGATTGGTGCATCGGCATCAAAGGGCGGCAAGGCATTTATCTGTATGAGCTCCGTGCATACAGATCGATATGGCGTGAAGCATTCACGAATTCTGCCGCAGTTTAACGGAGATATTATCACGTCGCCGCGAAGTCAGGTGTACTTCTTGGCGACGGAATATGGCGTGATTAATTTGGAGGGACGCTCGACCTGGGAGCGCGCCGAGATGCTGATCTCCATCGCACATCCAGAGTTTCGAGACATGCTCATCAAGGAAGCGGAGGAGAGGAAAATCTGGAGACGGAGCAACAAGCGTTAAAGGCTCGGAGCTAGTCAGGTTGGTCTCCTCAGGCACGCTCGCGCTCCGGGTGCAGCGCATCGGTACTAAGACGTCAGAATACGCTGCCTAAGTCCAAGCACCGTCGAGGGTAATGATTTGACCGGTGAGGTAGGTGGGAGCGGTTGCAAGCTGTAGGGCGAGGGCTGCGACTTCGTCGGGTGAGCCGATGCGGTCGGCAGGGATTTCTGCCACGAGGGCTTCCATGTCTTCCTCAGAGAAGCAGGCGTTCATGGAGGTGTCGATGACGCCGCAGGAGATGGCATTGACCTGAATGTTGCTGGGAGCAAGCTCCTTCGCAAGCGCCTTGGTGAAGGCGTTGATGCCGCCCTTGGATGCAGAATATGCGACCTCGGTCGAAGCACCGACGTTACCCCAGACGGAGGAAATGTTGATGATCCTTCCGGAATGATTTTTTAGCATGAGGGGGATCGCGTATTTACAGGCATAAAAGCAGGAGTCCAGGTTCGTGGAGAGAACCTTTCGCCACTCGTCGGGGGTCATTTCATGAAGCAGACCCACGTAAGAAATGCCTGCGTTGTTCACAAGAACGTCAAGGCGGGTAAGCTTTTGGAACAAGGCTTCTACCTGCACGGGATCTCCGGCGTCGACCTGAAAGGCCTGACAGTGGATTCCATGAGGCTTTTTGGAAGGGGCAACCGAATTCTGTGAGAAGGTTTCGCTTTCAAGCGAGGCTGCCGCCTGTTCTTGAGAGGGTGTTTCAAGCTCGCGCGCGAAGGCTTCTAGCTCGGGAAGTGTCTTGGAACAAGTGAGTATGAGGTCATAACCAGCCTTTGCAAAGACTTTGGCAATGGCCTTGCCGATCCCGCGTGACGCGCCTGTGATCAGGCAGACGGGACGGGAAGGATTGGAAAAAATAGGGCCTAAGTTCCTTGATTCCATGATCGTAAACCTCCGCTAATGGTAAGTGAATAAATTTTGGTAAGTATATCTACATCCGAAATCATTCTAACACAAATTTCTAGGGAAGACCATATGGTTTTTCGGAAGGTTGTGCAGGAGAAAATATATGAGAATTCTTGGCTTCCTTTTGGCACTCGTCGTGGGCAGGTTTGAGGGAAAGGGAAAACTGTTTGCAAAGACCATCCATGCGATCCGATTGTGCTTTTTTATAGGGGCTGTTGCCTTATTGGTGTTCTCTATAGCCAATCAGAATCTGGAACTGTGTAAGAATTATTTGGTCGCAGGTGTTGTCATTGGGCTATTGTCCTTCGGCTATTTGATGCTGGATGCATGGATGGATCTGTGTGACACGGATGCAGCCCTTGGGGATATGTTCCTTATATACCCAACGATTGCCATATGTATTGCTTCGGTCATCACCAACGCCATAAAGGCGATGCTTCACTTGGATGGGATGCCGTCCACTAAGGCTTCGACATGTTTGGTGATTCTGGTAGGGATGATTCTTGCTTCCCTGTTTGCAGTGGGCTTAGTGCTTTTGTTTGAAACCTTGCTTTTGCGCAGCAGTGAAGTGATTGTCACGGAGGGCATTGCCTTTCATAAAATTAGGCGCGGCGTACGGAAAAATGGCAAAATGAAGGAGCTTGAATTATCGCCAGATCGTTTTTGCTCGAAGCATGTCTTGAAGGTGGATGCATTTTTGTCCCATGGCGAGGGGCTGAGACGGATTGAGGCGGAGAACTATCAGATTGACATGAGGCACCATCAGATCATGATATACCGTGATCATGAGTTGCTATATGATCTGGATTTTTCATCAGATTATTTAACCTATACGACGGTTTATATTCAACCAAAACATCATTGAAAGACAGAAGGAGGAAGAAACTATGTATGACGTGATTATTATTGGCTCTGGGGCAGCAGGATTATCGGCTTCGGTCTATGCTAAGAGGGCAGGCCTAAACCTCGTGGTGCTTGAGAAGAGCCCCATGAGCGGGGGACAGATTTTGAACACCTATGAGGTGGACAATTACCTTGGACTTCCCGGGATCAATGGCTTTGACATGGGCATGAAATTCCGCGAGCACGCGGACAAGCTGGAAGTGCCCTTTATGGATGCAGAGGTACTGGAAATCAAGGATCTTGGCGACAAGAAGATTGTTCGGACGGACAAGGAGGAGCTGGAGACGAAAAGTGTCATTCTTGCAACCGGCGCACACCATGCGCTTCTTGGCGTTCCGGGGGAAGCAAAGCTTTCCGGCATGGGAGTTTCCTATTGTGCAACCTGTGACGGCGCATTTTTCCGTAAGAAGGTCGTTGCCGTGGTAGGCGGCGGTGACGTGGCACTGGAGGATGCCATTTATCTGGCTAGGACGAGCGCGAAGGTTTATCTGATTCACAGAAGGGATGAGCTTCGCGGAACCAAGGTGCTGCAGGATGAGCTGATGGCGAAGGAGAACGTCGAAATCCTGTACAGCCATGTCGTTAAGGAAATCTGCGGAGAAAGCAATGTAGAGAAGCTGATTTTGGAGGACGTTAAGACTGGTGAGAGGAAGGACGTTCCGGTCAACGGCGTATTTATTGCGGTTGGCATTCATCCGGACAGTGAGCTTGTGAAGGGACTGGTGGAGATGGATCCTGCTGGATATGTCGTTGCAGACGAAACCTGCGCAACGAGCGTTTCCGGAATATTCGCTGCTGGCGACGTCAGAAAGAAACCCATTCGTCAGGTCGTGACGGCCGTGGCGGATGGAGCAAATGCGGCAACCAGTGCGGGAGCATACGTTACGAGGAACAAATGACGAGAATGGTGTCAACGTAAGAATGACGAAGCCGGTACCGGTACTAAAATGTCATGACTGTGATGGTTGTTGGCAAGCGCAACAAAAGTTGAACAACAGTTTCCAAAAGTTTTCTAAATATTTTTTTCTGCCATTTAGGGGTTGACAAAAAGGTAACTGTATAAAATAGACAATTTTCTTCGGAGAAACGGAATTTAGATAAAAAGTATATGCTTTTTTGATTAGAGTTATCCACGTTGAAAAGTTGCGTTTTTTATGGGATGACGATTTATACACTAAGTTATGCACGTTATCCACAGGTTTTAGACCCAAAAATGACAGGGAAATCAGTTTTTTGGAAAGAACAAATGTTTTGTTGAAATTTAACAAATTTGTCGAAATCTGTAAAAAAGCCCCGATTTTCGTTGACAGATTTGAATTCAAAAATATGTAAAATATTTTAGAAATTGTTGCAAAACAATGGTAATTCATGGTATAATGCTTATACAATTACTAAGGAACCTATTTTAGGGCGGAGAGGAGCCGCGCAGCGGTTTCGTAATTGAAAAAAAGACGGAAGGGATGATCATATGAAATTTGTAATCGTAGGCAGAAATATTGAAGTAACTCCCGGATTAAGAGCGGCAGTAGAAGATAAGATCGGTAAGCTGGACAAGTATTTTAACCCCAACACGGAGGTTCACGTAACGCTCAGCGTAGAGAAGGAGCGCCAGAAGATTGAGGTTACCATTCCCGTGAAGGGCAATATTATTCGCTCCGAGCAGGTAAGCAACGACATGTACGTGTCCATTGACCTGGTTGAGGAAATCATCGAGAGACAGCTTAAGAAATATAAGAATAAAATCGTTGACAAGCATCAGTCGGGCGGCGATTTCAGTCAGGCATACGTTGACAACGATTATGCGGATGACGAGGAGATCAAGATCGTCCGTACGAAGAAATTTGACATTAAGCCCATGTATCCCGAGGATGCCTGCATCCAGATGGAGCTCTTAGGGCACAGCTTCTACGTATTCTGCAATGCAGAGACGGATCAGGTGAACGTGGTGTACAAGAGAAAGGGAGACACCTACGGATTGATCGAGCCAGAAGTATAAGAAAAATCTAGTGGTTTGATGGATTTTGTTATTAAGGAAGGGCAGTCAAAATGGCTGCCCTTTTTCTTTTAAAAAGCTTCACAAAAATTTCACGATAAAGTCATTGCAAAAGAGAGATGACTATGTTACAATGAGGAAGACTCGAATGATAAAAAAATAACAATCATCAAAACTATGTGAGATTTAGGCAAAAAAAGCCGTAATCGAGCGAAAAAAAGTAAAAAGAAAACATGGAGGAAAAACAAATGGCAAGAAAAGTAGTTTTAGCCGGCGCTTGTCGTACCGCCATCGGTACCATGGGCGGAACACTCAGCACGACTCCCGCAGCAGAGCTGGGCGCAATCGTTATCAAGGAGGCTTTGAACCGTGCAGGCGTTAAGCCGGAGCAGGTTGATCAGGTTTACATGGGTTGCGTAATCCAGGCAGGTCTTGGTCAGAACGTGGCTCGTCAGGCTTCCATCAAGGCAGGCCTTCCCAATGAGGTTCCCGCCGTTACCATGAACGTGGTTTGCGGATCGGGCTTAAACTGCGTAAACCAGGCAGCACAGATGATCATGGCAGGTGATGCCGACATCGTTGTAGCAGGTGGTATGGAGAATATGTCCATGGCTCCCTATGCAATTCCTCAGGCACGTTTCGGATATAGAATGAACAATGGTACCCTCGTTGATACCATGATCAAGGATGCTCTTTGGGATGCATTCAATGATTATCACATGATCAAGACCGCTGACAACATCTGCGAAGAGTGGGGGCTGACCAGGGAAGAGATCGATGAGTTCGCCCTGAAGTCCCAGCAGAAGTGCGAAGCAGCGCAGAAGGCAGGTGCTTTCGACAAGGAGATCGTTCCCGTTACCGTAAAGAAGAAGAAAGAGGTTATCGAGTTCAAGGTTGACGAGGGTCCCCGTCCCGGATCCACCATGGAAGGTCTTGCAAAGCTTCGTCCCATCAACCCCGGCGGATTTGTTACCGCAGGTAATGCTTCCGGCATCAACGATGGTGCCGCAGCCATCGTTGTAATGAGCGAGGAGAAGGCGAAGGAGCTTGGCGTTAAGCCCATGGCTACCTTTGTTGCAGGCGCTCTTGCAGGCGTTCGTCCCGAGGTTATGGGTATCGGTCCCGTTGCCGCTACCAAGAAGGTAATGGCAAAGACCGGCATGAAGATCGAGGATTTCGACATCATCGAGGCAAACGAGGCGTTCGCTGCACAGTCCGTAGCAGTTGGCAAGGATCTTGGCATCGACGTTGACAAGCAGTTGAATCCTAACGGCGGCGCAATCGCTCTTGGACATCCCGTAGGAGCTTCCGGATGCCGTATCCTGGTTACCCTGCTTCATGAGATGCAGGCAAAGGGTGCCAAGACTGGTCTGGCTACGCTTTGCATCGGCGGCGGCATGGGTTGTGCTACCATCGTTAAAATTGAAGACTAAATGCCGGAGTGAGGATCTGACGCGGGACGAAATGAATCTCGAAGAAGAGAATCCTAAGGGCGAAACGTCAAGAGAATGCTTCCGTCGGGGGTATTCTCTTTGATGCGTAAAGAGATAGTAAACATATATCAAAAAAGGCAGTGTCGGCAAGACACCTGCCGGAAAGAGGAAAACATGGATTACGTTCTTTATGAGCAAAAAGGCGCTTATGCGGTAATCACCATCAATCGTGAGCGCGCTTTGAACGCACTGAATTCCCAGGTGCTGGATGAACTGGACGCGACCTTGGACGCCGTTGATCTGAGCACGGTTCGCGCACTGGTGCTTACCGGCGCAGGCGAGAAGTCCTTCGTGGCAGGCGCTGACATCGGAGAGATGAGCACCCTGACCAAGGCTGAGGGCGAGGCTTTCGGCAAGAAGGGTAACGACGTATTCAGAAAGCTGGAGACCTTCCCCATCCCCGTGATCGCAGCCGTGAATGGCTTCGCATTGGGCGGCGGTTGTGAGATTTCCATGAGCTGTGACATCAGACTTTGCTCCGCAAATGCCGTATTTGGACAGCCTGAGGTTGGCCTTGGCATTACGCCTGGCTTCGGTGGTACGCAGAGACTTGCCCGTCTGGTAAGTCCCGGCATGGCAAAGCAGCTGATCTACACCGCTCGTAACATTAAGGCTCCCGAAGCATATCGCATCGGCCTCGTAAACGAAGTATTTGAGGCAGAGGTTGACGCTGAGGGTAACGTAGTAAAGAGTGCAAAGGAAGTTCTGATGGCAGCTGCTGAGAAGATGGCAGCAACCATCGCAAAGAATGCTCCCATTGCCGTTCGTAACTGCAAGAAGGCTATTAACGAAGGTCTTGACGCGAAGATGGATGATGCCATCGTGATCGAGGAGAAGCTGTTTGGTGACTGCTTCGAGACTGAGGATCAGAAGTATGGCATGGCGTTCTTCCTGGACAAGAATAAGGAGAAGGTAAAGGCTCCTTTCCAGAACAAGTAACACCTCATCCGTCAGGCTTCGCCTGACACCTTCCCCTTGGAGGGGAAGGCTTTAAAGGAAATTAATTAAATTATTATAAGGAGGAATTTTCAATGAAGGTAGGTATTATTGGTGCCGGTACCATGGGACAGGGCATTGCAAAGGCTTTTGCTCAGGTTGACGGTTATGAAGTAGCTCTTTGCGACATCAAGCAGGAGTGGGCTCAGGGCGGTAAGGATAAGATCGCTAAGGGTTACGCAAAGCTCGTTGAGAAAGGAAAGCTCACCCAGGAGGCAGTTGACGCCATTCTTGCGAAGATCACCCCTGGCCTGAAGGAAGATCTCTGCGCAGACTGCGATCTGATTGTTGAGGCAGCTTTCGAGGATATGACCGTTAAGAAGACCACCTTTGGCGAGCTGGACAAGATCTGCAAGCCTGAGTGTGTATTCGCTTCCAACACCTCCAGCCTTTCCATCACCGAGATCGGAAACGGCCTGACCAGACCCATGATCGGCATGCACTTCTTCAATCCCGCTGACAGAATGAAGCTGGTTGAAGTTATCGCTGGTGTTAACACTCCTCAGGAGACCGTTGACTGCATCAAGAAGATCTCTGAAGAGATCGGCAAGACCGCAGTTCAGGTAAACGAGGCAGCTGGTTTCGTAGTTAACCGCATCCTGATCCCTATGATCAATGAGGCAGCTTTCATTAAGATGGAAGGCGTATCTGACGTAGCAGGCATCGACGCAGCTATGAAGCTTGGTGCAAATCATCCTATGGGACCCCTGGAGCTTGGCGATTTCGTAGGTCTTGACATCTGCCTTGCAATCATGGACGTTCTCTACAAGGAGACTGGCGACAGCAAGTATCGTGCATGTCCTCTGATCCGCAAGATGGTTCGCGGCGGCAACCTCGGCGTAAAGAGCGGCAAGGGCTTCTATGTATACAATGCAGACAGAACCAAGACTCCCGTTGACGCTCAGTAATAAAGCAGAATAAATACACCTCATCCGGCGCTGCGCGCCACCTTCCCCTCGAGGGGAAGGCTTGAATGAGGGTAGATAAATAGATAATGGAGGAAAGAAATCATGGATTTCACTTTGAGCAAAAAGCATGAAATGGCACGCACTCTGTTCAGAGAGTTTGCCGAGAAAGAAGTAAAGCCTCTTGCAATCGAGGTAGACGAGACCGAGGAGTTCCCTCGCGTAACCGTTGAGAAGATGGCAAAGGCTGGTTTTATGGGTATTCCCATTCCCAAGGAGTACGGCGGACAGGGCTGTGACATCCTGACCTACGCTATGTGCGTAGAGGAGCTGTCCAAGGTTTGTGGCACCACGGGCGTTATCGTTTCCGCACACACCTCCCTCTGCTGCGATCCCATCCTTACCTATGGTACGGAAGAGCAGAAGCAGAAGTACCTGCCTGACCTTGCAGCAGGAAGAAAGATCGGTGCATTCGGTCTTACCGAGCCCGGCGCCGGTACCGATGCACAGGGTCAGCAGACCAAGGCCGTTCTGGATGGCGACGAGTGGGTTCTGAACGGATCCAAGATCTTCATCACCAATGGTAAGGAAGCAGACGTTTACGTGATTTTCGCAGTTACCGGCATGGTTGAGAAGCGCGGCAAGATGCTGAAGGAGATCTCCGCGTTCATCGTTGAGAAAGGCACTCCTGGCTTCACCTTCGGTACGAAGGAGAAGAAGATGGGTATCCGCGGATCCTCCACTTACGAGCTGATCTTCACCGACTGCCGCATCCCTAAGGCAAACATGCTGGGACAGCAGGGCAAGGGCTTCAACATCGCAATGCATACCCTGGATGGTGGTCGTATCGGTATCGCTGCACAGGCTCTGGGTATTGGCGAGGGCGCTCTTGAGAGAACCATCGCTTACGTTAAGGAGAGAAAGCAGTTTGGCAAGGCCATCGGTTCCTTCCAGAACACCCAGTTCCAGCTGGCTGACATGGCTACCAAGGCTCAGGCTGCTCAGTTCATGGTTTACAAGGCTGCAACCACGAAGGATCAGTACACCAGGGATCACAAGACCTCTTACAGCGTAGAGGCTGCTATGGCTAAGCTGTATGCTGCAGAGATGGCAATGGAAGTTACCACGAAGGCAGTTCAGCTGCACGGTGGTTATGGTTACACCAGAGAGTATGAAGTAGAGCGCATGATGCGTGACGCAAAGATCACTGAGATCTACGAGGGCACCAGCGAAGTTCAGAGAATGGTCATCTCCGCAAATCTGCTGAAATAAGTCGGCAAGCTGAGAAACCATAATAAATCAAAATTATAAGGAGTGAAAATACAATGAAGATCGTTGTTTGTATTAAGCAGGTTCCTGATACCAAGGGCGGCGTTAAGTTCAATCCCGACGGTACTCTGGACAGAGCTGCGATGATGACTATTATGAACCCCGATGACAAGGCAGGTCTTGAGGCTGCTCTGAGATTAAAGGATCAGTACGGCGCAGAGGTTACCGTTATCACCATGGGTCTTCCCAAGGCTGAGGACGTGCTTCGCGAGGCTATGGCCATGGGTGCTGACAAGGGAATCCTTGTAACCGACAGAGTACTCGGCGGCGCTGATACCTGGGCTACCTCCCAAACGCTGGCAGGTGCCATCCGTAATCTGGATTACGACCTGATCATCACCGGCCGTCAGGCAATCGACGGTGATACCGCTCAGGTTGGTCCTCAGATTTCCGAGCATCTTGGTATCCCCGTAATCTCCTATGCACAGAAGATCGAGATCGACGGAGATTCCGTAATCGTTGAGCGTCAGTTCGATGATCGTTATCACGTATTAAAGGCTAAGATGCCTTGCCTGATCACTGCATTGGCAGAGCTGAATCCTCCTCGTTACATGACTCCCGGCGGAATCTTTGATGCATGTGATGCAGAGCTGACCGTATGGGGCCGTGCTAACCTGGTAGACGTTGAGGATTCCAACCTTGGTCTGAAGGGATCACCTACCCAGATCGCAAAGGCTTCCGATAAGGTTCGTAAGGGCCAGGGCGAGAAGATCAACAAGGATGTAACCGAATCCGTTGACTACATTGTTGAAAAGCTGAAAGTAAGACATGTCATCTAATGATAATCAGTTTTCAAAGCATAAAGCAGCTTGTGCTTGCACAAAAGCTGCTGCAATGCCTTGAAAACAAAAACAATATGAGTCAGCAGCAATTTGCTTGCAAATTAGCGGATGACGAATATTGTTAGAATTGCGGAAGCTGCAAAGCAGCGGTGCAATTCGGAATTATCATTAACTCAATGAAACAATATTTGGAGGATAAAAAAATGAATTTAGAGGAATATAAGGGCGTATATGTCTTCGCGCAGCAGGTAGACAACGTACTGAACAGTATTGCCTTCGAGCTCATTGGCAAGGGTAAAGATCTTGCTGAGGCTCTTGGCGCTGAGGTAACTGCTGTATTGGTTGGTAGCGACGTAAAGGGCCTTGCTGATGAGCTGGCTGAGTACGGCGCAGACAAGGTGATCGTAGTTGACGATCCCGAGCTGAAGGAATACAGAACTGAGCCTTATGCTCATGCTCTGGCATCCGTAATCAATGAGTTTAAGCCTGAGATCTTCCTGGTTGGCGCAACCGCAATCGGCCGTGACCTGGGTCCTCGCGTATCCGCTAGAATCCACACTGGTCTGACCGCAGACTGCACCCAGCTGGAGATCGGCGACTTCCCCATCAACCCCATCCCTGGCAAGGAGCAGAAGCACAATCAGCTGCTGATGACCCGTCCTGCATTCGGCGGTAACACCATCGCAACGATCGCTTGTCCTGACTTCCGTCCTCAGATGGCTACCGTACGTCCTGGCGTTATGCAGAAGCGTGCAAAGGTTGCTGGTGCTAAGGCAAACGTAATCGAGTTCAATCCTGGCTTTACTCCTGACAACAAGTATGTTGAGATTCTGAAGGTTGTTAAGGCTGTATCTGACACCGTTGACATCATGGACGCAAAGATCCTGGTATCCGGTGGTCGTGGAGTTGGCAGCGCAGAGAACTTCAAGATTCTTGATGATCTCGCAGCTGTTCTTGGCGCAACCGTTAGCTGCTCTCGTGCAGTTGTAGATGCTGGCTGGAAGCCCAAGGATCTGCAGGTTGGTCAGACTGGTAAGACCGTTCGTCCTAACGTTTACTTTGCAATCGGTATCTCTGGTGCCATCCAGCACTTGGCTGGTATGGAGGAGTCCGACATCATCATCGCTATCAACAAGGATGAGAGCGCTCCTATCTTTGACGTAGCTGACTACGGCATCGTAGGCGACCTGAACAAGATCGTTCCTGCCCTGACCGAGAAGCTGAAGGCTGAGCTTGCTGCAAAGTAAGAATCGCTGACATGATGGATGCCATAAGCATCCATGCAACAAAACAGTAGTTTACAAAACTCCGTGCAGGTTTGACTTGTACGGAGTTTTTTACTAATCATATGACTTTTCACATACTTTTCACACTTATGTGTCTGTAAATTATTATAAAAAGTGGTGCTTGTCGAGAAAAACTATTGAATTCAGGACAAAACAACGATATTGCAGAGTATTCTTGATTTCGTTGTTTTTTCATAGTGAATGGGGAGAAAAGGACAACGATAATGAAGAAAAATTCCGATTTTGCTGTTCCATCGAAACGAGTAAGGAGAAAAGGACAACAAAATTAAAGAAGATATCTAATATCGTTGCTCCATCAAACTGAATCATTAGATTTTGATAATGAAAACAGGGAAAAGTAAAGAACATGACAGTTTAAAGTATATAGATTTAGAAATACCATTTGTAAAAAGGGAGATTCTTAAAAGATATGGACGAAAGTGAGGAAAGCGAGTAAAATGTTTCCATAGAGGAATTGGAAGAATGCGAGGGCGGATGATGAGACGATATGTCAGTTTGGAGGAGATCTCCGACGGAAAATTATATACGGCAAATGACATGGTGAAGGCGGATTGCCTTGGCTGTCAGGGTTGCTCGAGATGCTGTCATGAGATGGGAGATACGATTCTGCTGGATCCTTACGACATTTGGCGCTTTCAAAAGGGCTTAGGGAAGGATGCACAGACGCTCCTTGCAGAAGGGAAGATTGCGCTCCGCGTCGTGGACAGCGTCATTGTGCCGCATTTGAAGATGCAGCCTGTAGATACCATGAAACAGGGGGAAAAATCGGCATCCAATGACATTATGGCGCAAAAGGAAGAGCGAGTTAAGGGGGATGGTACAGACAGTAGTAAAAGCATGGATCAAGCAGAGGAGAAGTGTCCCTTTCTGGATGAAAAAGGCTGGTGTACGATTCATGCGTATCGCCCAGGACTTTGTCGCTTGTTCCCGCTAGGACGCTACTATGAGGGGGATGGTTTTCGCTATTTCCTGCAAAAGAGTGAGTGTGACCACCCGAAGGCAAAGGTTAAGGTCAGTAAGTGGCTTGACGTGCCAGAGCTCCCTAAGTATGAGCAGTATGTTTTAACCTGGCATCAGATCCAGAAGCAGGCAGAAAGCCTACAGCAGGAGAACAAGGACGAAGCCTTTGGCAAAAACCTAAACATGTTTCTGCTGAAAACCTTCTTTTTGACGCCATATGATGCAGACGAGGACTTTTATCAACAGTTTGAGGAACGACTTGCAACATATCGCAGTATTGTAACGGTGTGACAAGGGTGGCAAGGCTTGTGTTGGCCCATGATCAAAGGATTTTTGGGGCTTAAACAAATGACTGCGGAAAAGTGAAAAATGGTATTGACGAGTCAGGGAAAATGTATTATATTGAGTTTTGCAATATCAGGCGAAAGTGAGATAAAAGAAATGGACGATTTATTAGAGATTCTGACTGGCTTATTTCCCGACGTAGATTTCGAGACTGAAGACAGACTCGTTGATGATAAAATTTTGGATTCCTATGACTTAGATTCTATTGTTTCTGAAATTGAAGATCAATTTGGCGTGACGATTCCCGCAGAGCTTATAACTGCTGAGAATTTTAATTCCGCTGACGATATGTATGACTTGATTCAGAAATTGGACGAGTAAGAGTAGTTTCAGGGGTAGCCTTGGGAGGGACGATTCCGGTGACGATTGATTTGTCGGCGTGGGGTCGTCCTTTTGTTTTACGCGATAAGGCCGTCAAGCGAGAATCGCGCTTGCACGAGCAACCATTTGACGGCCAGCGCGACAATCGAGTAGGGCATTCCTCGGCTCGATTGCGTTTGGTTTAGGTAATTACCACTCATGAGATACTAGACAATATGTAATGACCTCCACATTGTAGTTGTTGAATGGATTTTATATGAATAGGACGTGAAGTTTTGGAATTTAGCAGTCTTGCTTTTTTACTATATTTTCTTCCCGTCTTTTTCCTGATTTATCTGATTACTCCAAAGTCGCTTAAAAACGTGACATTGATCGCGGGCAGCTATCTCTTTTATTTGCAGGGAGAATGGAAGTATGCCTTACTTTTGCCGGTCTCCATGATAGCGAATTTTCTGCTGGGGAAATGCTTGGATCCAAGAGGCAAAGCGGTCGAGGAAACAAAAAAGAAAAGGAAAGACGTGATTTATCTGTTGGCTGTCATCGCTAATTTGGCAGTCTTATGTCATTTTAAGCTATGGACGACCGGGCTTCCGCTGGGTCTTAGTTTTTATACCTTTCAGGTACTTTCCTATCTGATCGACGTGCATGCAGGAGAGATTCCCGCAGAGCAGAGTCTGATTCGATTTGTCACTTATCTCGGCATGTTCCCCAAGCTTGTTTCTGGACCGATCACACCCTACGCTAGTCTCAGAGAGGCGCTCAGGGACCGCAGGATCGGCGCAGAAAGGTTTACAGAGGGCATCAAGGTATTTATTCTGGGCCTTTCCCTAAAAACGCTTCTAGCGGACCGTATTAGCATTCTATGGGCAGAGGTCGGCAAGACGGGATATGAGAGCGTTACCTGGCGCTATGCCTGGCTTGGTGCCGTTGGATACTCCATGATGCTGTATTTTAACTTTTACGGCTATTCCCTGATGGCCGTGGGACTTGGAAAAATGACGGGCTTCGAGCTGCCGGAGAATTTTCACCTGCCTTATCTGGCGCGATCCGTGCGTGACTTTTACAGGCGCTGGCATATTACCATGGGACTGTGGTTTCGCAAATATGTCTATTTCCATCTCGGCGGAAATAGACTCGGCGAGGGTCGGACCATCTTGAATCTATTGGCAGTTTGGCTGCTGACGGGCTTTTGGCATGGCGTGAGTGCCAATTTCTTCCTCTGGGGAGTTTTTCTCTGGCTTTGCATTATCCTGGAGCGATTCTTTGACCGCATGCGTTTTGTAAAGAGGCTGAAGGTGTTGCCGCACCTTTGGCTTTGGTTCGTGATTCCAATTTCATGGATGCTGTTTGCCATCACGGACATTCATGAATTGCAGGCCTATTTGCTGAGAATGTTTGGCGTCGGGGATCCAATCAATGGAAATCCCATGGACTATCTGATTTGCTTAAAGAGACACTTGATCATTTTGCTTTCAGGAATGGTTTGCTGTACGGGCATCGTGGAAGCAGTTTTTGAAAAGTGGAAAAAGAGGCTATGGATGAGCGTTCTGCTGGCGGCGTTATTTTGGCTCTGTGTCTGGAAAATTTTGGCAGCAGGAAGCAATCCCTTTTTATATTTGAGTTTTTAGTGAGGAAATAGAATGGAAGGCAAAAAGGAAAACTTTTTCAAACGATATGAAATTCTCTTCCTTTTGCTCCTTTTTGGCATCGCCTTTTTCATAGTGACGAAGCGGTGGGATTTGTACGAAAAGCCCATCCATAGGGTCGTCTATGAGGTACGGGCGTTCCTTGGCATGGAGGGGACGCTGCCAGAGGGAGAGAAGTCGTGGGCTGAAATGTGGGCGGAATACCGCGGGTCCCTGGGAAAAGACATTGACGCGGAGAAAGAGGATCCCTCTAACGGGCCCGGCGGAGATCCTGAGGATCCCTTGGGCGACGGCTCAGGCGATTCGGTTGGCGACGGAGCAAATGGACAGGGAATGGATGGTCAGGATATGACCGAGATTCTTTGGCAGACCGTTGATGAAAGCTATTTTGATGATGCATTATTTATCGGTGATTCCCGAATTGTCGGACTGCGCGATTATGGAAATTTGCAGGAGCATGCGACCTTCTACGCTTATGAGGGTCTCAATATCTATCGGATTTTGACGGCAAAATATGTTGAGGTTCCTGGGCAGATGAAAAAGATAACTGTTGAGGAGGCTTTGGGTCAACGGCAATTTGGCAAAATCTATTTAATGACAGGCATTAACGAGCTGGACATCGGGACGACGCAGCGCTTTGCGGAAACCTATGGTGAGGTGATCCAGCGCATTCATGAGCTTCAGCCGGATGCCAAGATCATTATTCAAAGCATCATGCTTGTCACCCAAAAGCGTGCAGAGAAGGGCGATTTCGTGACCAATCAGGGGATTCTGGAGCGTAATCAGGCGCTGCAGACGCTCGCAGACGGCGTTACCGTTTTCTATCTGGACATCAACGAGGCGATCACGGATGAAAGCAGTGGAATGAATCCAACCTATACCACGGATGGCATTCATCTGAAGGCTAAATATGTCCCCCTGTGGACGGAATTTTTGAAAACACACGCACTGCCATGAGTTTAGAAAAAAGCTTTGGAAAGGTGGCATATTAGGCTTGACGATGCCTTGGAAAGCGTGCTAAAGTGATAAAGGGTGTGTGGCACCAAAGACATATGAAGAGGATCACGGGGGAGGAAAAAGGAATGAGTAAGAAGAAAAATTCTTCAGATCAGAAACAAAGTACGACTGTGGTAGTGGATGGCATTTATGACGCAAAGTCATTAGGTGTACCGAAGGTTACCATGCTTGGCTTACAGCACATGTTTGCCATGTTTGGAGCAACGATTTTGGTTCCCATGCTGACAGGACTTGACGTGTCCACGACGCTGCTGTGTGCAGGTCTCGGCACGCTGCTATTCCATCTTTTGACAAAGAGAAAGGTTCCGGCATTCCTTGGATCTTCCTTCGCTTTCCTGCCTGGATATTTTGCAATTGCGCCGAATGGCGAAAAAGAATTATTGCCCTATGCCTGTGTCGGCGTTGCGTGCGCAGGCCTTCTGTATCTTCTGTTAGCTGGATTGATTAAGGTTTTTGGAAGCGGAAAGGTTATGAAATTCTTCCCGCCCATTGTAACGGGTCCCATCATTATTGCCATCGGTCTTACGCTTTCCCAGTCAGCCATCGACAGCTGTTCCACGAACTGGCAGATCGCGCTGGTAGCCATCGCATTGATTGTTGCTTGTAATATCTGGGGCAAGGGCATGGTTAGAATCGTACCGATCATCATGGGTGTTATCGGTTCTTACCTGGTAGCGGTTGTAACGGGTCAGGTAGACTTCACGGAAGTGATTGATGCCGCTTGGGTTGGCCTTCCCATTCATTTTGAGAGAACTGCCTTCTGGGCATTTAAGGATGGCAATACCTCCCTTTTGATTACTTCCATCATTACGATTGTTCCCATCGCGCTTGCAACGATCGTGGAGCATATCGGTGACATTTCCGCAATTTCCTCGACGGTTGGAAAGAACTTCATCAAGGATCCTGGTCTTCACAGAACTCTGCTTGGCGATGGTCTTGCAACCAGCTTGGCAGCACTCTTTGGTGCTCCTGCAAACACGACCTATGGCGAGAACACGGGCGTGCTTACCTTGACGAAGGTATTTGATCCCCTGGTAATTCGTCTGGCTGCATGGTTTGCAATTCTGTTCTCCTTCTGCCCGAAGTTTGCAGCCATCATCGGCAGCATGCCTTCCGCAACCGTTGGCGGCGTATCCCTGGTACTGTATGGTATGATTTCTGCAGTCGGCGTTCGTAACGTTGTAGAAGCAAAGTGTGACTTCTCCAAGAGCCGCAATGTTATTATCGCAGCATTGATCCTGGTACTTTCCATTGGTATCAAGTACAGCGCAGCAGGTGCCATCGTGATCCCTGCAGGCAGCATCACCATCAACCTGTCTGGTCTTGCAGTTGGTGCATTGGTTGGTATTCTTCTGAATGCAGTCCTTCCTGGAAAGGACTATGTATTCCAAGAAGACTAAAGGATAAATCTATATAAAATACGAATAACAGCTTGGAACACGGAATGAGGCGACAACTGATTTCCGTGTTCTTTGTATATACGCATTTGGAAGATTTATTGGAGAAGGGCATGTCCTTGCCTTGAATTTGGTAGAAAACTATTTGGTAGAAAATCAAGAAGGGGACGTAATATTTTTTCATAGATGGTTAGAGATATAGTAAGAGGGTTTTATCGCTACTCAAGGTCATGCATAAAACGCGTTTATGTATGGGATTAACGTGAGGACGCCATGGAAGACAGGGAGATTGTGGATCTGTTTTTTCAAAGATCCGAGGATGCCATCGCGCAGCTGACAAGGAAATATGGAGGCTTAATGCAAAGGGTGGCGTATGGCCTTTTGCAGGATGCGGAGGATGCCAAGGAATGCGTGAATGACGCATGCCTTGGCGCTTGGAATGCCATTCCGCCTGCAAGGCCAGATCCATTGTCTTCTTTTGTCTGCAGAATTACAAAGAATATTGCCATCAATCGATTGCGGGCTAAGAAGGCAAAGAAGCGTAGTGCATCATTGGAACAATCGCTAGAGGAGCTGGAAGAGCTGGAGGGTAGCTTTCCTTCGGCAAAGACGGTGGAGGATGCTTGGACGGAAAAGGAATTAACGGAGACCATCGAACGATTCCTGGATGGCTTGGATCAGAAAAACAGGGTGCTATTCGTGAAACGGTATTGGTTTGCAGAGTCTGTGGAGATGATTGCTAAGGAGCTTTCCATGCGGGAAAACAGTGTGGCAGTCAGACTTTTGAGACTTCGAGAAAAGCTGAAGAAATACTTGGAGAAGGAGGGATTCCAGTTATGAAGGAGCCAGGAAAGCTATGGAATGGTATGGACAAGATTTCCGATCGGTATCTTGACGAAGCACTGGAATATAAAAAAAGACCCTCTTCTTGGAAGACTTTGGCTGCCTTGGCGGCGTGCATGTGCCTTGTACTTGGAGGGGGATTCTTTGCATGGAAGATGGCATTAGGTAAAGATGGAAAGGCTGGTGGGGAACAGCAGGGACAACAAGATGCTGACAGTCTGCAGGCAGAGGAGGTATGGTATGTGGATGCGCATACGCTGCTTGCAGGAAAGGAAGGCGACATCCCCATGGAAAAGAGCAATAACGATAAGGAGAGCATGGGGAATGGTGCTTTGGATGCAGAGGGTGACGCAAAGGAGACGGAGAATAAGCCTTATGTCACCATAAAGTGGGCATATCAATCCTTTGGCGTGGAAGAGATTTCCAGAGCCACCGTGCGGGAGATTAACAAGAAATTAAAAGAGGACGGCTATTCCTTTGGCATTCAGTTTCTGGCAATTGAGACGACGGATGGTACGGATTCGGATGATCGTTCCTATCAGGAAAAGCTTTTTCAGAGTGGCGCTGACATCGCATTTACGGGGTTTTATTCGCGGGGAGAGCATTATGTGGAGGGCGCCATTCGCGCAGGAAAATATGAGCCGCTGGATGCATATTTGAAGAATAGCGTCTATTATGATCAGATACCAGAGGTGCTATGGAGCTGTGCATCCTATCAGAATAAGATTTACTTTTTTCCAAACGAGGTTGCGCAGGATGCTGGGCTGACGCTTTATTTGCGAAAGTCTTCCTTTACGAAGGAGGAGGCGGATGCCTTTTACGGTGATTTGTTTTCCCTCGAGCAATACTTTGCGGAGGGGAAGAAGCTTTTGAGTAGCTGTTCGGATTATCAGTTTGCGGAGACCTTTGGGTATTCCTATTACATGGGGGTTCTTTTGACGGAAGACGGAGAGGTGGTCAATCCACTGGAGGAGGAGAATTGTGTTCGGTGGATGCGGATCTTAAATGAGTATCAGGAGCAGGTTGTTCAGTCAAATGTTTCTGATTGGGACTTCGCGCTTTCCCGTAGTTTTCCAGGAACGAATATTGGAGATGGGAATCATCCCGAGGATTTCTACACCTATACGTGGAAGGGCTATGCCGTGCCGAGATTCAACTGTCAGACGGGCATTTTAGCAGCTTCGCCAAATAAGCAGGAGGCTTTTCAGTTCTTAGAGCTATTGCATACGGATGCTTCTTATGCGAAGCTTTTGCTTTACGGCAAGGAGGCGTTGGAGCAAGGCGGCGATCTTAGGTGCAGCTATTTACGTCAGCTCATTAGCGGCTTGGATACCGGACTTGTAACGAAAAGAAAACCAGGGGACATGCTGAGATGTTTTGCAACCACAGAGGAGAAAAAGAAATATTATGCGGAGTGGATTCTTCCTTCTCCGGCACTGTCATTAAAGTATCCAGAAGTCTGTGACGCAATGCTGTTTGCTGAGGAGTATTATGCAAGATTGCTTTATACGATTGATTTTGATGCATTGTTAAAGAAAGCTAGCGAGAAAACAAGGGAACCCATGCAGAAGGTGAAAAAAGGAATTCGCTAACAGGAGCTTTATGTGCACGTGATTTTCATGGGGAAATAGCTACTTGAGATGGTATCAGTTTATGAGGGGCTAAAGCTGCTGGGCGAAACGGTGGTTAATTAAGATGAGACCAGTAGGAAAAGATCAGTAGGAAAAGACCAGCAAGGGGGGAGAAGCATTTGACGAGTTTGAATTGCAGAAATATATGGAAAAAGGATTCACTCATGTTATTGGCTGCATTGCTGTTCTTATGTTTGGGAATAGCGGGATGCGGGATGCATAGGGATGTTGACAGTGAGACGAAAGGGGCAAAGGTAGAAAACAGCTCTGTGCAGATAGTTGGGAATGGGAAGGTTGTGATCAAGGCAGAGCATGAAGATGGTGCGTATGTGGCGGAGCCCGTGAAATTTTCTGTTCCTGAAAATGCTGGGTATCTGCGGAGCGTTACGCAGAGCGGGAGCCTCTGGGGTGTGGATGCGGATGGAAATCCTTGGTTTATGGATGCTGACGGAAATTCTTGGTTCGCGGATGCAGATGGCAGGATTTGGAACGACGGGGATAAAACGGCAGCAGGCGCGGATGACGCTGAGAAAATGTCAGATGATGACGCGGCACTAATGGAAATGCTTCAGGCTAAGGATGCCTGGGATTTTAGTGACATGCGAAGCATGTTCCTATGGCAGGGCTACGTTTATGTTTCCCGCGTGAATACGGAAGATGTGCTGGAGGTATGGAACCCGTCGGGAGAGCTTCTGGGAAAGATTGATGGAAAGGGCAGCAGCTTTGAGGAGGTTGGCGGCGGATTCTATGCGCTTTTAAGAACGGGTGAAATGGGCTCGCACCTAAGCATTTGTAAGCTGGATGCGGAAAAGAGGGAGCTGGGAGAGGAGCTTTCGCAGCTTCCAGGCGACGTGCGCGGCATCTTTGCACAGGGGAGCGACGCGGAGAATCTTTACTTTTATACGGCGGAGGCGGCCTTCCGCTATTCCTATGCAGATCAAACCTTTTATCAGCTGTTCCCTTGGACGGACGTGGGACTTATGGGGTCTTCCATATTTATGATTTGGAGGGATGAGCAGGGCGACATTTACGCGAATAGCTATGAGGATCAGTCCTATGTCAGGATTCGCTGGAAAAGCGAGGAGGAGCTGCCGAGGAAGAACGAACTGACGGTGGCCATTGTGTCGATGAACAGCGATGGCAATCTTCAAAAATTGGTTACGGAATACAATCAATCGCAGGATGTATGGCATGTGAGCATCAAGGCGTATGCGAGTGACGCGGGAGATTTTGAAGATGCGATGACGCGCATGAGTGCCGATCTACTGAGCAACAATCCTCCCGACCTGATTTGCCATGCAAACCTCAATCGCCTGTCGGAGGATCTTGCCTCGCAGGGTTATTTGGCAGATTTGCGGACTTTTTTGCAGGAGAGCAGCGCACTGAGTGAAGAGGATTTTTATCCTGAGATCCTTCAGTATGGTTCCTGCGGGGACTTGCTCTATACCATCCCCTATCAGTTTCAGATGGAGACATTGCTTGTACCTGCATCCCAGTGGAAGGGTGAGCCTGGATGGACCTATCATGAGATGATTCAATATCTTCAGGATCATGAGGAATACAGGCCGTTTCGAATGTTCTTTCTCTTTCGGATGTATTGTCTCTACAGGGATCCGCTGGATTATTTTTGGGATGCTGAAAAGAAGGAGGCTTATTTTGACAGCGAGGAATTTCGCGAGCTATTGCAGTACATGAAGGAATGTCAGGACAAGGAAGCACAGGCTTCTACGGAGGATCGACCCTTCAACATAGAGCTGTTTGATTCTTATTTCCTGGGGAGCTATCCGAGGGAAAGGCAGGAGCGTGGAGAGCTCGTGGTCATGGGGTATCCCAGCTCAGACGGAAAGCCGCGGACGGTAATTACGGGTACCACGGAGCTTTCCATCGCGGCGACCTCAAAGAAGCAGGAGGGTGCTTGGACATTTTTGGAGTTTTGCCTGTCGCAGGATCCCGTAAAACCTGGCTATGTTGCATCGCAGTTTTGGTCGAACCGAAATGTCAATGAAAAGATTATCGAGAGGGAACTGGCTCTGTGCGGACAGGACCATGAGGATGTTTTGGATGAAAATGGCGAAGTGCTCCACACCATGTATTCGGAGCATTTGGTAGATCAGGAGAGCGTGGACGTCTTTCGGGAAATACTTGCGAATGCCAGGAAGGCACCGGCAGGAAACTCGCAGGTGCAGCAGATCGTCGGTGAGGAGACCTGGGCATATTTTGAGGGGCAAAAGAGCTTAGAGCAGGTGATAGACGCGATTCAGGGCAGGGTAAAGCTTTTCCTGTCGGAGTAAACTACGAACCTAAAATCATACCCCAGGTTTCCTTCTCTTACCTATCGTGGGAGAAGTGACTGCCTGGGGTATATTTTCGTATCAAAGTATTCGGTAGAAATGAAAAATGGAAGCAAGGGGGCTCGAACCCCTGACCTTTCGCGTGTGAGGCGAACGCTCATCCCGGCTGAGCTATGCTTCCATGAAAATACATTTTATAGATTTTTTTGCTTGCCCTTCGGCACATCCCTCGCCCTCGCTTCGGGATCTGAGAATTATTATATCACCATGGATTGAAAAATCAAGGAAATTTCAAAAAAATAGCGTAGTATTGAAAACTATGTCTTGTGTCTTTTGAAAATACATGGTATACTTTCGAAGGAACTGAAAACTAAGTAGTTTTAAAAGATTGCTTTGAAAAAATTGATCCAGAGAGGGCCATGCCATGAGCGAGTTATTTCACATTGTGACGGATGGATCCTGTGATCTGCCCGTAGAGCTTACGCAGGAAAAGAATCTTACGGTGGTACCGTTTTACGTATCATTTGATGATAAGACTTACAAGAAGGAGATTGTCGAAATCGGCATTCGTGATTTTTATCAGGAGATGGTGGATCATCCAAAGGTGTATCCGAAGTCTTCCATGCCCTCCGTACATGATTTTGTTGAGGCATTTACGCCATATGCACAGGCTGGCATGCCCGTCATCTGTATCTGCATTACGACGAAATTTAGTGGTTCCATGCAGTCCGCATTAAGCGCTAAGGAGCTGGTTTTGGAGGAATATCCGGAGGCTAAAATCCATGTTATTGATTCCAGAATCAATACGGTTTTGCAGGGAATTTATACCTTGGAGGCCGTTCGCATTCGCGATGCTGGTTGGGACTATGACAGGGCCATTGCAAGACTGGAGGAGATTCGGGATACGGGAAGGATTTTCTTTACCGTCGGGGACATGGAGTACTTAAAGCACGGCGGAAGAATTGGTAAGGTAGCGGGCGTAGCGGGAAGCATTCTGGGTATTCGCCCCGTCATTACGTTAAAGCAGGGGGAAATTTTCCCCTCGGGCATTGGGCGCAGCAGAAAGGGAACGACGCAAAAGGCGATTGAGCTTTTGGTGACATATTTGAAGGAGCAGTCTATCTCCGCAGACAAGTTTACGGTCTGCATCGGATTTGGATATGACATGGAGGAGGCAAAGGCCTTTCGTGAGCGTGCGTATGAGGCGCTTAGGGCGGCAAATCTTGACCTCAAGGAAGAGATTAAGCTCTATCAGATCGGAGCAACCATTAGCGTTCACACGGGGCCTTATCCATTAGGCTTCGGCGTAGTAGAAAAATCCATACATGACTAAGGAGTCATCGCAACAAAAAAGCTCGTGAGAAGTCACGGGCTTTTTTATGTTCTACAGTATGTTCCAACACCCTGTTCCTAGGCATTCTGCCTATCTATCGTCAGATGTTTTGTAAGCGGTCTAAGGCATATCAGGCCTGCCCGCGGGCGGTCTCGCACGCAAGATATAAATCCTTCACGGTATCGAAGGCATAGGTGGGCTTGTAAGGCGTATCCTTTAAGTTCTTTATCTTTGCCTCCCCGGAAAAAAGAACGCAGGTGTCAACGCCGCCGTTGATGCCGCAGGCAATGTCCGTATAAAGCCTGTCGCCGACGACCAAGGTTTCCTCCTTTGTAAAGCCGGAGAGCTGCAGGCAAAGATCCACGACCTTCTTGCTGGGCTTTCCAAGATAGGTCGGATGCTTGTCTGTGGTCGCAGCCAGCATGTCACACATTGCGCCGCAGTCAGGGATAAAGCCGAAGTCAATGGGGCAGCGCAGATCTGGATTTGTCGCATAATATGGTATGTCCATGGTGAGCAGAACCTTACTTGTCTCGCAGAGCTTTTCGTATGACAGCTCGCTGTCATAGGCTACGATAACGCAGGCAATGTCAGGCTGACATTTTTCCGTCACCGTCAGACCATGGCGGCGCAGCTCGTCGATAAAGGAGCGCGTACCCATACAATAGATGGTTCGGTCGGCATAATGACGAAGCAGAAAACGCAATGTCATATAGCCTGAGGTGACAAATTGTTCCTCTGTCGTCTCCAAATGATAGGCATTCTTAAATTTCTTGACATAATCCGCCCCACTCTTCGTTGAATTATTTGTAATATAAAAAGCCTTTCCGCCGATGCGGTCAATATAGGCAAGGAGCTCGGCGCTACCCTCATAGAGCGTGTCTCCAACGGCAATCGTACCGTCGATATCAAATAAAAACAATTTCTTTTGTGCCAATGCGCTTAGTGGATTCATGAGTATTCCCTTCTGAACAGATTTGTCAAGTACAATTTCAAGTATAAGTTCCGCAGCGCGCGAAGTCAATGACGGAATCCCCAAAATTTCCGCTTTCTCTTATAAAGCTTTCTTATAAAGCTTTTTTGTGAAGCCTTTTTTGTAAAGCGCTTTCTTTTGACATGGCAGGACTATTTGTTTATAATAAATGTTATAATCTGTATTATTGTCGAAAAAAGAAAGAGAGCTACCAATGATATATAAATTTTACAGCGAAGGTTTTTTTGGCTATGGAGAAGAGGGAGATTTCCAGATCTTCGGCTTCTGGCATTTTTTCCCCATCGTACTACTAGTTTTGGCAATGATTCTCACGACGTTAAAGCGTGATCGCTTTCGCGAGTGGAAGTATGAAGCGCGGTTTCGATATATTTTATCCTTTGTGATGCTGATGGCGGAAATGTCCTATTTTTGGCGTGTTCTTTACGTGGGTGATGAATACGGAAATCATACGCTCATGACGAAGCTGCCGATGCAGCTGTGTCAATGGGGACTAATTTGCTGTGCTTTCATGATTATTTCACTGAATGACACCTTGTTTGGGCTCAATTATTATATTACCTTTTTTGGTGCGGTGATCGCCATTGCCTCACCCATTGTCATTTCTCGCACGGGTCCGACCTATTTTCGTTATTACCAGTTCTGGCTGGAACATCTGCTCCCGATTTACGCGACCTATTACGCCATGACAGTGCACCAAAAGCGACCAAAATATTGGCACCTTTGGCTGGCCTATGCAGGAATGCTTGCCATGACAATTCCGGCCTCCATAGTCAACTTGTCCTTTGAGGAGGCCAATTATTTTTATCTCAAGCTGAACCTGCCATTGATACCGGGAAATTACCTGCTGCGAGTGGTCATCTACAGCGCAGTTACGATCGCGGCGTTTCATTTGCTTTGGGGTTTGTATCTGTGGATGAAACACATAAAGAAAAAACATGAAGAAAAGCGCTAGGGAAATTGCTCAAAAATGTTAGGCATTCTTCCAAAAATCGCCAGGGAATTTAAAAAATATGGCGAAGAAGGGAACAACCATGGAGAAAATCTTAGAGGTTCGAGATTTGGTAAAAACATATGGCAGCAAGGAAAGTGCCGTGCGGGCTTTAAACGGCATTAACCTAGATATTTATGAGGGTGAGCTTCTGGTCATTTTGGGCAGCAGTGGTTCTGGAAAATCTACGCTCCTCAACATGCTTGGCGGGATGGATCAGCCAGATCAGGGAAGCGTTTGGTTCCGCGGAAAGGAAATTAGTCATCTAAATGATCGCGAACTCACAAAATATCGTAAAAATAGCGTTGGTTTCGTGTTTCAGGCCTTTCATTTGATTGGGGAACTGACGGTGTCGGAAAATGTTGCATTGACGGCAGATGTCAGAGAGGATCCCAAGATCGTGGAGCACATGCTGGAGCTCATGGGGCTTTCTGACAAGAAAAACAAGTACCCCTCTCAGCTTTCGGGCGGGGAACAACAGCGCGTGGCAATTGCGAGAGCCTTGGCAGGAAGCGCGAACCTGCTTCTTTGCGATGAACCGACAGGAGCGCTGGATTCAGAGACGGGTAAGAAGATTTTGATCCTGTTGGAGAAGCTGGCGCGAGAGCATAAAAAGACAGTGGTCATCGTAACGCACACAAAGGAAATCGCCGAGATGGGAGATCGGGTGATCACCATGAGGGATGGACATATTCTTTCCATCAAGGAGAATGCTTCCCCGATTTCCGCAGAAAGGATTGAATGGTAAGGCATGAGAAAAAGCTTGCTTCGGGCGATTGGAAAAAAATATGGAAGATTATTCATCGCGATGCTTTTGGTCTCTTCTTTGGGCTGCGGACTGATGTCCGGCATGGCGAGTGGTACCCTTTCGCTCAAAAATAGCTTGGACGAATATGTTTCGGTGATGGAGTATCCCGACGCGGTCATTACTACGGTTGTGACGACCAGGGACGTGATGGAGAAGATTGCGGCCGTCCCCGGCATAGAGGCCGTGGATGCCAGATTGGTCGGGAATCTGACGCTCTTTGGTAAGGATGGGAGTTATCTGTCCGTTCAGGCGATGAGCTACGATCCGGGGGAGTTTCAGAAGACCTATTATTGGGAACAGATCGATCCCGAGGGCAGGGATTCCGTTCTGTTAGAGGTCGGGTTTGCGGAGGATAATGATTTTCATGCGGGAGACCTTGTCACGGTGCAGCTTGCTGACATAACGCGGGAATGCATTGTCGAAGGCATTATCTCCAGACCGGAAATGCTGGGATCCCGCCAGCTAAACGGTATGGAGGTTGTCAGCTCTGACGTGGGCTTTATGTATGTGCCGCGCTCCGTGCTGGCAGGGATTGAGAACCCGGAGATCACGGATGCAAGCGAAGAATTGGAGCAAAAGAATCAGGAGTTTGAGGAAAAGCGCCGGGAGGCCGAGAAAGAGCATGACCGCGCCGCATCGGAGCTTGAAACGGCAAAGACGGAGCTTGCGGACAGGAGCGCAGAGCTCGAGGAAAAGCTAAAGGAGGCTGCCTCTGCGAAGGAGGACCTGCTAAATAAGCTAGCAGAACTAAAGGAAAAGTCATCTGAAATCGATGACGGGGAAGCAGAGCTCCTTGAAAAGCAAAAGCTCTTAGATGAAAAGTGGAAGGAACTCGAAAACGCGCGCAAGCTCCTGGAGGAGCAAAAGAACGCATTGACTGCAAAGCACGCGGAGCTGGATGCGCTTAAAAGTTCTCTGGAGAGTCAATTACGGGAGCTGCAAGAAAACTTAGAAACCGTCAAGGGAAAAGAGACGGAGCTGGCAGCACAAAAGGAGCTTCTTATCTCTGCAAAAACGTTGCTTGAACAGGAATTAAAGAAGCTGACGGGCCAGGAGAAGAGTATTGAGGCGGCTTTGGCAGTGCTGGCAGACATGATCGAAACACTGCGCCAGAGCAAAGAACTGCTTTCGCGAATCCATGGCTATTTTGTGATGGCAGATCTCTTGATCAAGGGCGTACAGCAGATGGATCTCTATGAATGGGCCGGCATTGCGGTAGACCAGCTGACCTCCATGATTACGGATTCCGACCTTGTGGTCAATGGCCTGGAGCAGTTCCGGACGAAGATCACGGAGTGGAATTCGCAGCTGTGTGCGATGGAGGACCTGGGGCTTCTCATGGCGGAGATCATGACCATGCAGCAGGACGTCATCGATCAGCTTGCAGGCTATGGCATCACGGAGGACCAGATCTCAAAGCTGATCAGTACCGCAAAGACCTACAAGCCGGTTCTGCAATTCTTTCAGGGACAGCTTGTTGCCTATCTGGAGGCGCAGACGGAGCCGGAAGGGATCGAAGAGCTTCGGCAACAACTGGTTGCTAAGGTGCAGGAGATTTTGGACCAATATCAGATGACCATCTGGCTTGCAGACGTCTTGTTTGACGGTTTGTTGCAGAACGTGGATGATGAAATCTTAAAGCTCAGCGATGCCCTGACGGATGCTGAAAAAAAGTATGATGAACTGTTGCTTGGCTTGGAGCAAATGATCACGGAGCAGGCCAACATGGAAGCACTCCTGGCGAAGCTGACTGCCGGCGAAGAGGAATTAGAGACTTTAAGGATCCAGCTGGAAGATGGAATTGCAAAGCTTATGGCTGCCCTGGCGGCCATTCAGGATGGATATACGGAGCTTGGCGGATACGACCGACAGATTCAGGACGGAGAAAATCTGTTTCTGAAGCAGAAGGAAGAGCTCACGGATTATCAAAGGCAAATTGACGATGGCTTAAAGCAGCTGAAGGATGGACGCCGTCAGATTACGGATGCTTCCAAGAAGATGAAGGATGGCATTCAGGAAATCGATCAGGAGGTCACGAACGGAAAGCAGCAGTATTCTGATGCACAGGAGGAGCTTTGGGAAGGCAGCAGGGAGCTGGAAAAGCAGTGGGCGACCGCACTGCAGGACTTTGCAGAGGTTCAAAAGGAACTCGAAAGGGCAAGGGAGGAGCTGGACGAGTGGAAGGGCTATGATGAGTTTTGTAACCAGCTGCTTCTAAAGCTTTCCCCGGATGCTGATCCGGAGCAGGTGCTAGCCATGGCAATTCAGGCACTTGACGATCTTGAAGTCAAGGACAGCTACACCTATGAACGGTCTGACGTTCACAGAGTCATGGACATAAACGTAAAACCGATGATGAGTATTTCGCATTACCTGCCGCTATTCTTCTTTGCGGTTTCCTTGATCGTGTGCTTTTTGTTTATGTCGCAACTGATTCGCCAGTGTCGCCGTGAGATCGGCATCTTGCGCGCCTTGGGATACTCGAAGGGGAACGTCACGGCATACTTTTGCGTTGCCAATGCGATTGCCATGATCGGAGCCATCGTGCTCGGAATGGTGATCGGATATTGCGTGATGCGTTATATCGGAGACTATTTCCGGGGCTTTTTCCATTTGCATTTCATGCACTATGCGCTGGATCTTCCAAGACTATGGATTGCCGTGGCGCTGACACTTATTGTGGGACAGCTTGCAACCGTCGGGAGCGCCTTATATATCAGTGGCATCCGGCCGTCTGAGGCCATGCTGCGCCCGACCCCGTCCAAGGTATTTTTTTCCGAGGGACTTGGGAGACTGCTGGGGTGGCTCTCTCCTTTTGTTAAATATAGCATTTTCTCCCTGCTGAGAAATAAGCTGCGTTTTGTATTCTCCGTGATTTGCCTTTCCGGATCCGTCATGCTCATCTTTATGGCCTTCTCCTTCAATGCCACGAAGGATAGGATTTTGGAGGAGCTCTTTGAGGAGCGTATTCTGTACGATTGCGAGATTTTTCTAACGGAGGAGCCTGACGACGAGTGGTTGGCTGGCCTGGAGCAGACGGGATATGCGAAAAACCTGGAGAAGGTTAGCTACTATTTGATGAACATGGCAGGAAAGTCTGACAGTGTCAAGACAACCGTTAAGGCCGTACAAAGAGATGCAAAGCTCATCAGAAGCTATGATGATCGCGGGAAGCAGCTTTCCGTTCCCGTGGACGGCATTCTCATCAATCAAAAAGTTGCAAGAAAAATAGGTGCTTCCGTTGGCGACGAAGTTTCGCTGGATGGAGCGACGCTGAAGGTTACGGCAATATCCAGACAGAGCGAGAATCAGTATCAGGTGATCTCCCATGAGACGGAACAGAGGATCGGTGAGGCGAAGCTTTATTCTGTGATCTGTAACGTAAGGGAAGAGGACGAAACTGCTCTCATGGAGTATTTGACGCAGGATGAGAGTTTCCTGTATACGGCCTACAAAAGAAAGAATTATCAAGCCCTGCAGAAGATGATCGCTCCCTTTGGAACCTGTGCACTGATCGTCATTTTATTTTCCGTGATGATTGGACTTGTCATAGTCATTAGCACGTTTCGGACGAATTTACAGGAGCAGAAAAAAGAACTGTGCATGCTAAGAACCCTGGGACGACAGCACACGGAATTATCCCTGCGGCTGTTCTTTCAGGCGGTGCCGTATTTTGCATTTGCCTGCCTGATCGGTTTTCCGGTAGGCGTGATTGCCATTAGATTTGTGCTGGACCAGCTGGAGACGAACAGCAGGACCTATCCCTTTGTGGGGGATTTCTCCATTTACCTTTTGACGGCGGGCGTTGTGCTGGCTTATATTACGCTGAGCCACGTCCTTTCCATGCGGGCCATGAAAAAGTGGGACATCGTTGAGACGGTGAAGGATAAGGAGTAGACAGCGTATGGATGGGATGGCCGGCAGGGTCGATAAGACGGATATATTTCTGATAGGATTTGATCAATAAGATGATTTTTGATCATATATGCTTGACAAAGTAGAATCTCCGTGGTTAAATAACATCGTTACATAACCCTGTTATTTATCCGCGGAGATTTTTTATGAAGAATATGAAAAAAGAATTGACGGATTATGAAAAGAGAGGACTTCTCATTGAGGCCGCCAAAAAGGAATTTTTAGAGAAAGGGTATAACAAAGCATCCCTGCGGGGCATTTGCGCAAAAGCCGGAATGACGACGGGAGCACTCTATTTTTTCTTTGATGGAAAAGAGGATTTGTATCATGCGATTGTTGACGGTCCGGTGAAAGAGCTTCAAGAAATGATCCTTAAGCACTTTATGGAGGATCGCGAGGCCATGAAGGACATTCAACAGATTGAAGAATGCTTGGTAGATCACAAGGATGTCTCGGACATGTTCCTTGATTATATTTATGAGCATTATGATAGCTTTCAATTGCTGCTGTCGGGATCCAAGGAAGGAGAATTGGAAAGCATCTTGGATGCGTTTGTTCAGCTAGCAGAAAAGAATTCTCTCACCATGATCGAGTTGGCGCCAGGCTTCCGGTTGGATCCCTTCATGACGCATTGGATGTCACATGTTACGGTAGATGCCTTTGTACACGTGATCAAGCATGAAAAGGACATTGAGAAAGCGAAGGAACGCATGGGAAGCATCATGAATTATCTGGTAAGAGGATGGGCAGAGCTGGCGCTTTTGCCCGCAGAAAGGTAAAGGATACACCGCCGATTTTGTAGATCATTTTGAAACATACAATGTCGGCGGTAAAAAAATAACAAACACATAACAATGTTATGTAATGATCGAATCATTACGAAAACAAAAAGGGAGGACAATATGTATTTAGAGATCAAGAATGTCAAGAAAAGTTATGGTGAAGGAGGGAGCTTTGTTCAAGTATTAAAGGGAGTGAATACCTTTGTGGAAAAGGGGCAGATGTGTGTGATCCAGGGAACGTCAGGTTCCGGCAAGTCAACACTTCTAAATTGTATCGGGGGACTGGACGTCATGGATAGCGGGTCGATCATCGTGGATGGAACGGAAATCTTTGGCATGAAAAACAAAGCTCTTTCCGAGTATCGAAGAGCAAAGCTGGGTTTTATTTTTCAGTTCTACAATCTGGTTCCGAATCTTACCGTAAAGGAAAACATTCAGGTCTGCGAGTACTTAACGAATGACCCGTTAAACATGGATGAACTGTTGGATGTGCTTGGACTCACGGAGCATCAAAACAAATTCCCTTCCCAGCTGTCAGGCGGCCAGCAGCAACGCTGTGCAATCGCGAGAGCACTGATCAAAAATCCGAAGCTGCTTCTTTGCGATGAGCCGACTGGTGCGCTGGATTCTAATACCTCGCGGGATATTTTAGCCTTGCTTGAAGAGGTCAATCAAAAGTATCAAACCACCATGGTCATCGTGACACACAACAATTCCATCAAGAACATGGTGCACAAGGTGATCTATCTAAAGGATGGACTAGTGAAAAAGGAATACGAGAATGAGGTCAGAGTACCTGCCAGGGAATTGGAGGATCTGTGATGAAAAAGGTGTTGTTGAAAAGATTCCCGCGAGAATTGAAGAAAAACTTATTTCGATATCTTTCCTTGTATTTGCTGATCACGTTTAGCCTGTTTGTTGTTTTCTCCATTGTGGATGCGTCCGAGAGAATCATTCAGGGAACGGAGAAGAATCAAGAAAGGAGCAAACTGGAGGACGGACAAGTCACGGTATTTATGCCCTTTACGGACGGACAGATAAAGGCTATGGAAGAAAAGGGCGTAACCTTAGAACCACACTTTCACTTTGAGATCACGATGGAGGATGGTTCCGTATTACAGGTTTTTGAAAACAGAGAAAAAATCGACTTATATACATTGGACGAAGGAAGATTGGCCTCTGGCTCATCCGAAATTGTTTTGGAGAAGCGTTATTGTAGCGAGAAAGGGATCAAGGTTGGCGATAGCGTCTCCATTTGCGGAGATGCTTACCAGGTGGTCGGCGTTGGCAGCAGCGTGGATTATGACGCCCCCTATCGTAAGCTTGCAGACATGGTCATTGACAGTAGCGCATTTGGCACTGCCTTTGTGACAAAGGAAAGCTACGATCACCTCAAAAAGTCTGGCAGTAGCGAGGAACTTACCTATGCTTTTCTGCTCGGAGGCATGGACTCGGCAGAGTTAAAGCAGATGATCAAGGACTTCCCGTTTGATTATGACAGCGTGGACGATCCGTATTACCAAGAGCTTCTAAAAGATTCCTACGGAAAAAAGGATGAACTTGTAGATGGAATCAATGAATTATTCGATGGATCGAAAGAGCTTTGCAATGGCGCAAAAGAGCTTCGTGATGGCGCTGTGGAGCTGAAAGATGGAACCTCTGAGCTTAAGGATGGTGTTGTAGAACTGGAAGATGGCCTAAAAACCTTAAAAGAAGGTGCGACAGAGCTCAAAGATGGTACTGGTGAACTTAAAAAGACGGGAGAGCAGTTTGCGGCACAGATCGGTCAAATGACGGGAGGACAAGGAGACCTCTATGGAGCAGTTACCATGTTTGCCAAGGGAGTAGCAAAGGCAGATGAAGGAACTGGCAGTCTAAAGGAAGGCATTGACGAGGTATATGAGGGAGCAGAAAAGCTTTCAGATGGTACAAACGATTTGGTTGGCGGTGCTGGTGATTTGGTCGATGGCGCAAATGAATTATATGATGGAACAACGGAATTATATGATGGTATAAAGGAGTTAAAAGAAAAAACAGATGATCTCATCGATCAGTTTTTCGACAAAGGGCCGGAGAATATTACTTCATTTATGCTGAAAACAGATAACAATCGTATCGGAGGTGCCTCTGGCGATGTGTTTATTGACCGTTACGTAGGTCTCTTTGCCGGTGTGGTGATCATGGTACTGTTTACTTATGTACTCTCCGTATTTGTGATCCATCAGATCCAGAGCGAGAGTAGCGTAATTGGAGCACTTTACTCGCTTGGGGTTAGAAAGAAAGAGTTATTGATTCATTAAGTCACGCTTCCGACGGTCGTTTGCTTCCTTGGCGGTATCACAGGTGCGTTGCTAGGCATTGGAAAGTATGGCAGCGAGATGCAGATGGCTGACAGCTATCAATATTTTTCCATTCCCTATTTTGAGATGGTGGTTCCGACTTATCTGATTATTTACACAGTTGTTATGCCCCCCGTGGTTTCCGTGATCGTCAACTTTCTTGTGATCAATAAAGCGCTATCCAGAACAGCGCTTTCCCTACTCCGCAACGAGCAATCTGCGAGCAAGGGAAAGGACGTCAATCTTGGAAAGCTGGGCTTCATCAGTAAATATCGCATTCGTCAGCTCCTTCGAGAGCGGAGAAGCGCGGTAACGGTAGTTGTTGGAATGTTGATCTCACTGTTGGTATTTATGCTGGGAATGGATACCTATGTGCTTTGTGAAACGGCTGGACGGCTGAATAGTGAGGACACAAAATACAATTACCTTTACCTCTATAAGTACCCAACGAAGGAAGCGCCTGAGGGCGGCGAAGCGTGCTTTATGAAGACGCTGAAGAAGGAACAGTATGGCTATGTGCTTGACGTGGCAGTCATGGGGATCGATGACGACAATCCCTACTACAATGTCAAGACGACGAGAGGAAAGAATAAGATCATTTGCTCGGATGCCGTTGCAAAGCGTTATCATGTTGGTAAGGGCGAAAAGCTCGTGCTCTCCGACACGGCGGAGGATATCGACTATGCTTTTACTGTAGATGAGGTCGTACCGTATTCCGCAGGCTTGACGGTATTCATGAACATCGATGACATGCGGGAATTGTTCGGTGAGGATGATGATTATTACAACGCAGTTCTTTCTTTGGAAAAGCTTGATATCGAAGAGGGTAGAATTTACTCCGTAACGACCAAAGAGGATATTGATCGTTCCTCCAAGATCTTCCTGGAACTGATGCAGGGGTTGTTTGTCCTTTTGATCGGCGCCTCCATTGCGATCTTTTGTATTGTCATGTATCTGATGCTGACGGTGATGATTGACAGGGCATCGACGGGTATCTCGCTGCTCAAGGTATTTGGATATCGTCCGAGAGAGATCAAAAAACTATACTTGGATGGAAATCGGGCGGTCATTATCGTAGGCGCACTGATCAGCGTGCCCGTTGCAAAAGCGATCATTGATAAACTCTTTCCCGTGTTTGTAGCGAATGCGGCATGCGCCTTGCACATGGAATTTAGTCTGTTACATTACGCCATGATCTTCGGCGGCATTCTTCTGAGCTATGAAGTGATCAATTTCATTTTGATGCGAAAGTTAAATCGTGTAAGCCAGACAGAGGTGTTGAAAAACAGAGAATAAAAGAGAAGCGGCTTTGGAACAAGTTGATAAAGATTCTCAGATCATGGAATTTCAAATGAATGGGGATTGACAAGGATAAGCGAACAGTGTATTCTAACCGTGTTGTTAGCGTACGCTGTTCGCTTTTATTATGTCGAAAAAGGAGAGAAACATGCCAAGGGATAAGACGGAAAATCATGAGAAGATCGTTGCGGCCGCATACGAGGAATTCCTAAAGTATGGATTCATGGATGCGTCCATGCGTAGAATTGCTGATGCTTGCAACATGAGCGCATCGGGCCTGTATAAGCATTTCCCAAGTAAAGAAGAAATGTTCGCTGCATTGGTGGAACCTGCCTATGAGGGGCTAAAAAAGACCTTTTTTCAGATCGCAGATCAAGACATTGGCATCATGGAGAATTCGTTTCATGAAGAAGCCTGGGATGAAAATGAGGAGACAGTTTGGACCATTCATTATATATATGAGCATTATCAGGCCTTTAAATTACTCATTTGTAAATCACAGGGAACAAGGTTTGAAAATTTCACTCATGAATTAGTTCTTCTGGAAGAGGAATCGACCATAAAGTACATGAGAAAATTAAAAAAGCTTGGCATCAGGGTAAATCGAGTTCCGAAAAAAGAGCTGCATCTATTCGTGACGACAAGCATCAATGCGATTTTCCTTACGGTGGAACATGATTTCAGCAAGAAGGATGCACTGCTTTATGCGAGGCATTTGGATGCCTATAATACGGCAGGTTGGAAGAAGCTATTTTTGGACTGACTGATCTAAAGACGTAACTGCTAAAAGAAACATAACAAAAATGGCAGTTATGTTCTTTATAAGCATGGGTTAGAAGCATCTAACTACCGACGGGCTTATGACTGACGAAGGATGAATAATTCAAATGGATTTCAAAAAATATTTTGCAATAGGAAAGGGAGAGGGAAAATGAAACAAAAAGAAAAGAAACGGGGAACGTTAAGCTGGATCTTAGAGTTCGCCGGAATGAACAAGAGCGCTTATCTAACAAGCGTCATCATGGCAATCATCAGCGTCAGTGCAGGATTTTTGCCGTACTGGTTTATCGCAAAGATTGTAAGGGCCTTGATTGATGGGGAGAAGGACCTGCGCTTCTATTTGGTGCAATGCGGTTTGATTTCGGTTTGCTGGCTGGTAAATAAGATTTTCCATACGATTTCCACAACGCTGTCCCATAAGGCCACCTTTGGCGTGCTCGCAGAAATTCGTAGAAGACTGACAAAGAAGCTGAGCGTCATGCCGCTTGGTGACGTGCTGGACGAGGCGTCAGGTTCCTATAAGAACATTATTGTGGAGCGCGTGGATTCCATCGAAACAACGCTTGCACACATTGTACCAGAAGTGATCTCTAACGCCATTGTACCCTTTGGCATTCTCGTGATCATGTTCCGTGTTGACTGGAGATTAACGCTCCTTGCATTGATCAGTGTTCCCGTGGGAATGATCTTCTACAGCCTTATGATGGTGGGAGCCACGGAGAGCTTTCAGAATACCATTGACAAAACGAAGGCATTAAATGATACGGCGGTAGAGTACATCAATGGTATCGAAGTGATTAAAGCCTTTGGAAAAACAAGATCCTCTTATGAAAAGTTCAAGATCGCCGCGAAGGAAGGCGCGGACTGTTTCGTGGAGTGGATGAGACGCTGTAACGTCTGGCAGAATATCGCCATGGCACTATTGCCAGCACAGCTCCTGGGCCTCCTTCCTTTTACGGGGTGGTTTTATTTGACGGGAAGAGTCGATGGCCCGACGGCACTGCTCCTCATCATTTTGTCTCTTGGATTGGTATCACCCTTCATGATCATCGCAGGACATGTTGACAATGTGTCCAAGATGGGTTCCATCATCGCTGAAGCAACGGCAATCCTGGAAAAGAGAGAGATGAACAGGCCCTCGGAAATGACGAAAAAGCCTTTGAGCAGCACCATTGAATTCCATGACGTGCACTTCGGATACAAGGATCAGGAGGTGTTGCACGGCATCAATCTAAAGATACAAGAAGGTACCGTCAATGCACTGGTTGGTCCCTCGGGTTCCGGTAAATCGACCATCGCTAAACTGATTGCTTCCTTCTGGGACGTGGATGGCGGCTCCATAACTTATGGCGGCGTTGACATTCGAGAGATTCCGCTGGAACAGTATAATAAATATATAGCCTATGTCTCTCAGGACAATTATCTGTTTGACGAGACGGTCATGGAAAACATCCGCATGGGTCGACCTGGCGCAACGGATGAAGAAGTGATGAATGCAGCCAAAGCCTGTGGCTGTCATGATTTTATCATGAGGCTGGAGAAGGGGTATGATACGATTGCCGGAGGTGCAGGCGGTCATTTATCGGGCGGTGAACGGCAGAGAATTAGTATTGCAAGAGCAATGTTAAAGAATGCACCCGTTGTGATCTTAGACGAAGCGACGGCCTATACGGATCCCGAAAATGAAGCTTTGGTGCAACGAAGCGTTGCCAAGCTCGTGAAGGGAAAGACATTGATCGTGATTGCACACAGACTCTCAACAATTACTTCCGCAGATCAAATTATCGTGATCAAGGATGGCAACGTGGAAGCAACGGGAACACAGGGGCAACTCTTACAAAGTTCGCAGCTCTATCGTGACATGTGGGAAGCACATGTATCCGTAAAGGATTCGGAGGTGGCATAATGTTTAAAACGCTGAAATTATACTTTGATTTTTGCAATAAAGAAAACAGAAACAAGCTTTATCTTGCACTCGGACTAGGTATTTTAAAAGCAATGTTTTCCATGATGCGTATCCCGGCGATCGCCGTAATCCTGCAAGGTATACTGGACGACAACATGTCCATGAAAAATGTGTGGGGTTCCCTTTTAATCATGGGAATCTCCGTGTTGGGACAGATATTGGTTGGCCTGAAAACAACCATGCTGCAATGCGAGGGAGGCTACAATACTTGCAGCGCAAAGCGTGTTGAGATTGCTGAACATTTACGCTACCTCCCCATGGGATTCTTTAATGCGAACAGCCTTGGCCGCATCACGAATATCACAACCAATACCATGGAACAGCTTGCCGACGTGGCAACTCTGGTCGTTATGATGACAACTCAGGGGATTGTGACGACGAGCGTGATTTTCTTATGCTTCCTGTTCTTTGACTGGCGTATCGCATTGATTCTTCTGGTAGGTATTCTGATCTTTTCGTTCTTTAACACGATGATGCAAAAGGCAACCATTCCCGTAGCCCCCAGAAAAGCACGCGCAGATGAAAGCCTTGTAACGGCAGTGATTGAGTATGTACAAGGAATTGCTGAGGTAAAGAACTTTAACCTGACGGACAAAACGGCGAGAAAGCTCGAAGGAGCCATTAGCGAAAAGCAGGCATCTGATACAACCTTGGAATATGCGGTCATTCCTTTTATGTGCCTGCAGGGAATTACAACAAAGCTCACCGGCGTCTTGATCTGTATTGCATCCATCTGTTTTTACCTAAATGGAACATTGTCACTGCTTTATACGATTTTACTGATCATCTCCTCCTTTATGGTATATGAGAGTCTGGATCTGATGGGTGGTTTTTCTGCACTGATGAGAACGGTAAAGATCGTCGTAGATCAGGCAAACGAAGTGTTGGCGCTTCCTCCCATGGACATAGATGGATCTGACGCTACGCCGGCAGCCATGGATATTGAATTGAAAAACGTATCATTTGCCTATGAGGATCGAAAGATCATTGATAACATTTCGTTAAAGATTCCGGCAAAAACCACGACTGCGATCGTTGGTCCCTCCGGCGGCGGCAAGACAACGCTTGCAAATCTCATGGCGAGATTCTGGGACGTGCAGAGCGGAGAGGTATTGCTTGGAGGAAAAAACGTCAAGGAATACAGCTTCGACAGTTTGATGAAGAACTTTAGTTTTGTGTTCCAAAGAGTTTATTTGTTCGAGGATACCATCGCGAATAACATTCGATTTGGCGAGCCGAACGCCTCCATGGAGCGCGTGATGGAAGCGGCAAAGAAGGCGAGATGCCATGACTTTATCATGAGCCTTCCGAACGGGTATGACACAATCATAGGGGAGGGCGGTGCTTCCCTCTCCGGAGGCGAAAAGCAGAGAATCTCCATTGCACGTGCCATCATGAAGGATGCACCGATCATTATTTTAGATGAGGCAACCGCAAACGTAGACCCTGAGAACGAAGCAGAACTGACGAAGGCCATTGAAGAACTGACCAGAAATAAGACCATCATTATGATCGCGCACAGACTCAAGACCGTCAGAAAAGCAGACCAGATTCTAGTTATTTCAAGCGGTCATATTGCACAGCAGGGAACCCATGATGAACTGATGACAGAAGACGGTATTTACAAGAATTTTGTCTCAGAGAGAAAGGAAGCAGTTTCTTGGAAGATTGCGTAGTATGTAAACAGGAGTTAAGAAGGGGTGCAGAAACATGATGAAATATAAGGGGACATTTATAACCTTGTTTCCGATTTTCATGAAGAAAATCATGATAGAGCAATACGGCGGTGCCGTAACGAAAAAAGCACTAAAAAAAGCACCGGCAATCTATCGAGACATGCTGTCCAAGGTAGATGACATTGGCGCTGACAATCCGATGGCTGCGAATATTTACATGGCCTTTGTTCTCATGGCGATTTGGAAGGCAGCGGATGGTGAGATCGATACGGAAAGCTACCGAACGGTTGTGAAAAGACTTTTGACAGAAACACCTTTTCGGAAGTTTATCGGGAAGAGTGACCTGCGAACGCCAGAGGGCATAGAACATGCCAAAGAGAAGTACCATCGAATGCAGGCGTGGGTAGATGCACATCCACAATATAAGGACAAAACCTGGGATTTCAATTTTGATGAAACAAAGCATCAAGAGGGCAGTTATTATCACTTTACCAGATGTCCGATCAACAGTTTCGCCAGAAAATATGGATATTTGGAGGTGCTACCAGTCTGCTGTGAATTGGATCATATGCTAACGGAGGCCTGCCATGGCAAGCTGCTTCGTGAGTATACGCTGGCGACGGGAGGAGAAGTTTGCGATTACTGGATCGTTTCTGAGGATAGTGTAGCCGCAAAAAACTGGCATGGAGTCAGGAAGTAGCACAAGCTACTCCCTGTCCTCCTTGAGGCACTCAACCATGTCAACTTTACGCAATTTTCTTCCGGCAAGTAGCATTGAAAGAGTATAGGTGATACCAACAAAGAATATGCCAGACAGAAAACCTGAAATAGTCAATTCAATCGTCATGAACATGCCGCTTGTCTCGGCATTGGCGTTTGCGATCATTTTTGAAAGTGCAATACCGAGAGGCATGCCTGTGAGAAAACCGAAGGGAACGATTAGGTGATTGGAAGAGAGGATTAGACGGCGAATTTCGCCGCCTTTATACCCTAACACTTCTAGCAGAGATATGCTACGACGGTTCTCCTCTATGATCATTCCGGCCAGCATGCCGACAACGAGAATGCAGATCAACACGCCGATGACTTTGACGATATAGAGCACAATGGTCGCAATGCGGAAAGCATTCTCCGTACTGCTGCGGTAGTCGTCAAGAGATGCATTTTTGCTCAAAAGCTCGGCAGGGATATTTAGGGATTCCTTACTAATGATGACATTGTACTCCTTTTCATCACGATGAAGAATTTGAGCGACGTTCGCCTTGCTTGTAACAACAAGCGAGAGGACGTCGTTTTTTATGATGTCAGTGACCGTAATGGTGGTTTCCTCCATGGAGAGTTGATTGTAAAAGCTGAAGGAATCGCCTTTCTGGATGTCGAATAGCTTTGCGGCGGCACTCGTCATGTAGTAGCCGCCATAAGTCATGGGATTGCCAGAAAGAGTCTCAGCTTCCATGAGCTCGCACCCTTCTTCGTAACCGATCAGATTAAACAGATTGCTCGAATTCTTCACGCCCATGCTGATGTCAAAGATGGCATAATCGCCATAAGGGTTCTCGCTTTGAAAGTCCGTAAAACCATATTCATATTGTCCGCCAAGCATCGCTTTAGGCACTTTATTATTTAAGAAATCATCATAGGCATGTTGATACAGACCGCTCACCATGACAGCCATGGTTGCGGCGGCAATGCCAACAAGCAGTGTCAGGCTACGCCCTTTATTGGCTAGGATCGTACGAATCTGATAGAGCCACTGGAAACGGAGCTTACCTTCTCGCAGGGCACGAGATATTTTGCCCTTCCCCTCGCCGCGCAAGAGCTTCACTACATCTGTTTTCATGCATCTGTTGATCACGATCAAAGCGGTAAGGCAATAGGTGATGGGTGGAAGTAATAAAGCTACGATGAGAATGGTGGCGGATACACATAAGGAATACTTAATATGCTCTGCAAATTCAAACATATAAAGGCAAAACAGCTTTGCAAACGGTATGCAACCTATCGCCCCAAGGATATCACCGACAATGGAAGGAATCAGAGCATAGGCTGCGTAATGCCATATCAGTTCTTTCTTCTCGTAACCAAGGGCCATGAGCGTTCCAATGCTTTTGCTTTCGCGTCGCACGGTTCTACTAAGCACCATGGCAGTCACGACAACCACAATGAGCATGATGATAGGGCTGTAAACGGAAAACTCCGCTTTCAGATCGTTCGCAGAAGCTAGAAGTGCGCCGGTTCGTGGATTATCGTTGTAACCGACATATTGCATGGTCCCGTAGGTTTCATAGACATATTTTCTGAAAGCAATGCTTTTCAAAGCATCTAGATATTTCACGGAATAGAAGAAAGAGCAGTCAGCAAGTTCTTCCATTGCACGCCTAGAAATGACGGCAACGCCGAATTTTTTACCGTCAGGGAAGGTATCGGTGAATTCGGCGTACATGGAAGCATAGTCTGGCTTCAAACAATAACCGCAGACATGAAATGCCTTTCCGAAAAGTTCCAAGGAATCTCCTATCGAGACTCCATTCGCGATTGCATATTGATAGGTTATGAGTGCGTCATCCTCTTTCGAGATGCTATTTCCAACGCTGACCTGAACCAGATCAAGCTTTTCCGTGTTAGAAAACACGCGAAGCTTTGTATTGCCATTCGAGAGCGTATTGTAAGTCTGCTTTTCGAGTATGATCTTATAGTTTTCTTCAAGGCTAGAGATACATTCGGGTGGGATTTCTTTTGCTGTTGTAAAGCAGGCATCTTCAAGGCAAGATTTCTCAAAAAGGGCATTATAAGTATCAGTCATTGTCTCGCTGACCGTGAAAGCGCCAACCCATAACATGATTGTCAGAGCGGTCAGCAGAGAGGCTGTCAGATAGAAAGATAGGTTTTTTCGAGTGCTACGCAGTAGCTTTTTATTGAGTGTCATTAGAATACCAGCTCCTTTACCGGTTTCTTGGGCCCAACCTTGTTTTCCGTGATTTTACCGTCGCGAATACGAACGATGCGATCGGCCATTTCGGCTATCGCTTCATTGTGCGTGATCAGAACGACAGTAGTACCATACTTCTCATTGACTTCCTGCAAGAGCTCTAAGACATCACGCGAAGAAGAGGAATCCAGTGCTCCCGTAGGCTCATCGCAAAGCAGCAGGCTTGGATTTTTTACAACAGCCCTTGCAATGGCGCAGCGTTGCTGTTGACCGCCAGAAAGCTCTGATGGAAAGTGGGTTTTGTGCTTGCCAAGGCCCAATTCATCCAGCAATTTGTCTGCATCTAAGGGCGTAGCAGAGATGTCCGATACCACCTTCACATTTTCCCTTACGGTTAATTCGCCAATCAAATTATAGGTCTGGAAGACAATGCCGACTTGCTCTCGTCTATACTTGGCAAGTTCTTTCTTTGTAAGCTTTGTCAGTTCTTTTCCATCAATGATAAGCTTTCCACCATCCGCGCTGTCTAGACCTCCAAGGATGTTTAGCAGGGTACTTTTCCCAGAACCAGATGGTCCCAGAATGACGCAGAATTCGCCCTTTTCCAGCGAAAGCGATGCGTCGTTTAAGGCATAGAGTTTGTTTTCTCCGTTGCCATATTCTTTTCTTATGTGTTCCATTTCGATAAACATCTTGGCATTTCCTCCTAGGCCTTTAGATATGTCAGCATCAATTCCATTAGCGAATGGAGATTCTGGTCAAACGCGCTTTCACACATCGAACTTCGATTTTCAATCATGAGATTGATCAGTTTTGCAATATTGACAACATAGGCATAATCAATGTCGGAACGAATCCCGTCCACGTAACCAAGAATCAATTTGGCTGTTTTGATGCCGTATTCCGGAGAGAAATAGTGTTTTGTTTCCTCGGTTTCTTTTAACCATTCGATATCATCAGGGGTGAAATGGAAGGAAAAGGCTGATTCTGGACGAAAGGCATTTTGATAGATTTCGAACATTTTTTCGATCGGAATGCGCCCTTCTTTTTCAAGATAGGAGCGCAATTCCGTGACAGAAATCTTATCGAAATCTTCAAGTATATCGGCTGTTAGCGCCCCTTTTGATTCATAAAAATTGTAGAATGTTCCTTTGGCGATGCCGACGCTTTTTGCGAGTTCAGCCACGGTTGTTTTCTGCACGCCTTTTGTCTCAAAAGAATTAAGGGCATTTTCTTTGAGCGTTCGTTTTAAATCATCCCGTTGTTCTTCCGTAAAAATGACTGGCATGAAATCACTCCTTTCTAATAAATGACCAAAATTCAAAACGGTCATTTATAAGGTGCCACATTAAGACAAAAATGTCAAGAAATTCGCCCTAGGTTTTTATGAGAAAAAATGATCAATAATCGTATTGCCATTATAGTAGAAAGTTTTATATAATTTACAAGGTTAGAAAAGGCTAACTGCTAAAGGCTAAAAACAAAAGGGGTGAAACGAATGAAGTTGGTGATCGGGTCACTAGCGGTCATCCTGTTAGTAGGCTTGATCGGTTTTGTTATCAGAAAGATTCGTCACGGGGCTTCCTGTTGCGGTGAGAAAGAAGCACCTGTGGAACGCGTTCGAGCCGCAGATGCAGATCAGTCACATTATCCATTTCATTATGTAATAAAGGTAGAAGGAATGACCTGTGGTAATTGTGCCAGACGCGTGGAAAATGCTTTTCATCAAACGGGAGAAGCGTTGGCCCATGTCAATCTCGGAGCGAAACAAGTAAAACTGAGTTATAAGCGGAGCGTCAACAGACAGGAACTCGCAAAGATCGTTGATGCGGCTGGTTATACGTTAATGGAGTATGAGGAGGAGAAAAGCAGTGAAACTAAGTGAACTTAAAGAAAACCAAACTGCCATAGTTGCAGGATTGGAAGGCGACAGCCGTTTTATCGGCAGAATCACTTCGATCGGCCTGACACCGGGACGTACGGTCAAGGTGATCAAGAATGACAAAAACAGACCCGTACTTGTGTATTCGCGCGATACTATGATTGCGCTGAACAGAAATGAATGTAACGGGATCGAAGTGAAGGAGGCATAAAGGTGAGTAAATTAACGACAATTGCCCTTTTGGGACAACCCAACTCGGGAAAATCGACGCTTTTTAATGCATTGACGGGACTTCATCAGCATGTAGGCAACTGGCCTGGTAAAACGGTCGAGAAGAAGGAAGGTACTTTTACCCATGATGGCAAAGAGTACGCATTGGCAGACCTCCCTGGCTCCTATAGCCTTTCGGCTAACTCTGATGAGGAAGTGATCACAAGAGATTTTATTTCCTCTGGCAAAGCAGACGTAGTTTGTATTTTGGCAGACAGCTCCCAGTTGGAAAGGAGCTTATTCATGACGGCGGATTACGTTGGCATTACAGTCCCTTGCTTTCTGGTTTTGAACATGAGCGACGTTGCAAAAGAGCAGGGAAAGAAGATTGATGCAAAGGCTTTGGAAAAGAAGCTTGGTGTTCCCGTCATTTTGTTCTCCGCTACGGATACCAAGTCCTATGAACCCTTTTATACGGCGTTGGAAAAAGCAATAAGCAGTGGTAAAACAATCGATGCATCCGCATTGGAAGAGGCGTATCATAAAATTGATGGCTATCAGGAAATTAAGAGCCTGATTCCTGACAATTTGATTCCTGGTTATTCTTCCACGTGGCTTGCTGCAAAGGCAATTGAGAATGACCCTGTTGTTACGGCGAAGCTGACGAACAACTTGCCAGATGAAGTAATGGGAAAACTTAAGAGTCTTGCAGGAAGTGGAAAGGGCGCAATCGCTACGGGTGAATGCAAATTTGCTTGGATCGATTCGGTGCTGGATGGCGCAGTAAGCAGCAGTAAGACCTCCGTATCCCTTGGTAAGCTTGATCGAATTTTTACGCATCGTTTTTGGGGTAAGCCAGCAGTTGTACTGACGGTCATTTTGGGCTTGATTGCGTCCTTTATTCCGGCGCTGCCCGTAATGGGCGTCGGCATGGGCGTGGACGCTTTGAAGGGCGTTGTAGCTACGGCACTAGCCAATGCGGGATGTCCTGCCTTTGTGATGGGGCTCATTTGTGACGTATGCATTCAGTCCTTGAGTTACGTGATTAAGATGCTGGGATTTGTGTTTGGCGTAACGTTGGTATTTGGTATGCTCGAGGAAGTTGGCGTTATGGCGCGTATTTCCTATGTGTTTGATAATACGATGGGCAAACTGGGATTGCAGGGTAAATCAGTGATGCCTTTTCTGGTAAGCTTTGGCTGTACCATGGGCGGTGCTGCTGGTGCGAGAGTCATCGACAACTGGGGGCAGAAGGTACTTACTATCGCACTTGCTTGGGCGGTTCCCTGCGGCGCGGCTTGGGCCATTATACCAATGCTTTCTACCGTATTCTTTGGAGCGGGCGCACCGCTGATCATCGTAGCACTTTTACTTGTAATGCTGTTACACATGTGGATCACCGCAAAGATTTTTGGCGCGAAATTGGTAAAAACGAAGGATCGTTATGGCATGATCATGGAGCTGCCTCCTTACCATAAACCTAAGTGGGGTGCACTTCTTCGTTACGTATTTGGACGCACAAAGGATACTTTCCTTCGTGTGATTAAAGTGGTGCTTTTGGTTTGCGTGATCTTCTGGCTGCTTAGTTACAGTGGAAATGGTAATGGCAGCAGTATTTTGTATCGCATTGGTATTGCGATTGAGCCGGTGACAAAGCTGGTGGGACTGCCTTGGCAGCTCTTTCTGGCATTTATCGCTTCTTCCGTTGGTAAAGAGGGTGCCGTTGGCGTGATCAGCGCATTGTATACGGGAAGCGATTACGGCGCAGCCTTCTCCCAGGCCATGAGCGGCGGTGGAGCGGCAGCAAACTTAAATGAGATCCTTTTGGCGAACGTGAGTCGCCCCGAAGCGCTTGCGTTTATCTTTGCCATTACCTTTAACCTTCCCTGCGTTGTTGCCTTGGCTGCGACTTACCAGGAGATTCATTCCGCAAAGTGGACGGCCAAGATCGCATTATATTATACCGTAACTGCTCTGATTTTGGCATGCATTGCATATCATGTAGGTATGCTGATCTGGTGAGGTTGGCCATGGATGAATTATTGAAATTACTGGAAGACGGACATGCCAGAACTATCGTGCAGCTTGCGATGGAGCTCAATACCTCCTCTGAGGATGTCCGCAGAAAGGTGGAGTATTTGGAGATGATCGGAGTGATCCGGCGCATCTCTATGACAGCAAGCTCTTGCAAAGGCTGTAGCGGCTGTGGCGGAGAAGGGCATGGCAATGGCAAGGGTGGCTGCTCGGGGTGTATGCCGAGTGGAGATCTCCTTCATATGGGAGACATGTGGGAAGTGGTCAAAAGGTAAAAAATCCAACGATTCTTGCGATGCTTGGAAGCTGAGAAGGGACTGAACATGAAAAAATATCATATTGAAAAGAATACGGTACAAGAGACGCTGATCATTCCACTCTACGGCAGAAAGGTTTGTTCAGACCGCTTCCCGGATCTGTTTCAGGATCCGGAGGCGGAACGAATCTGTAACATGCTGGACTATGATTTCGCGAAAAAAGGCAAACGCATGGAGTCGGGCGTGGGCTTATTCGGTGCGCTCGAGGTGGCGCAGCGCCAGTACGACATTGCCTGTGAAGTAAAGGCTTATCTAAAGAAATGTCCAAATGCTGCCGTCGTGAACCTTGGCTGCGGGCTGGATGATACTTTCCAAAAATGTGATAATGGGACCTGCAAGGGTTACAATATTGATATGCCTGACGTGATCGCAGTTCGCAATGAGTTGCTGCCGGCAGGCGATCGGGAAAAGAATCTTGGATATAATCTAAACGATGATACTTGGATGGACGAGATTGATGCAAATGCAGGCGCAATATTTTATGCTACAGGCGTATTCTATTACTTTAAAACTGAAGACGTAAGAACGCTATTTTGCAAGTTGGCAAAGCGTTTCCCCGGTGCCGCGCTGGTATTTGATTCCTGTAATCAGCGCGGTGCCAGGATGATGACAAAGACTTGGCTAAAGGAAGCAGGAATTAAGGATGTGGCGGCATTCTTTTCGCTGGAGAACCCATCAGAGCTTGAGGGCTGGAGCGGAGACTTCGCCAGAGTCTCGTCGAAAAGCTATATGCGTGGCTACAGGGATATCTACGACAAAGTGGGTTTTTTGCATAAATGCATGATCAAGTTCTGTGACAGTATGGTAAACATGCGCATTGTGAAAATTGAATTTCGGGATGTGAAATGACGGAGATCCATTCTGATGAACGGAGAGGATAACAAATGGCAGTCAAGATCAATACGCTGAAGGAAGAAGAAATACGGGCCATAGGCGATGCGTTTGCTGATTTCGAATATGCAAATGCGGAGTGGGGCATGAGTTATTTGGGAAAGGATCGACAGGCTGTGAGCGACTACATCTGCGCGTATGTACGCATGTCGATCAAGAATCGAATGCTATACTCCACAAGTGAAAGACATGAGGCGTTCATCGCGTTTAAGAAGTCAGGAGAAAAAACAGATCTGGGCGCAGGTGCGGAGATCGTCCGCACTATCCCCGGCTTTTTGAACTGGGGTCATGCGTGCAAAATGGCTAAAGGAATCTTTCATGCCGGAAAAAGCTACGGAGCGATTTTGACGAAGCTGAAGATTCCGCACATTTATGTGGGTATGGTGGTTGTTACTAAGGCATATCAGGGCCAAGGGTATATGCGCAAGCTCCTAGAGATTGCATTTGAGGAAGGGCGAAAGCATGCGCTTCCGGTTGTTCTGGATACGGATGCCGTGTTAAAGAAGGACAAGTATGAACATGTTGGAATGAAGTGTGTTACGACGCAGCATTTCGCGGATGGCGTGGAACTATATAGTTTGATCTATGAGCCGGAAAACCTTCCGAAGGAATGGAAAAGTGAAACAGTGCTCGCGGATGCACGGATTCTCAAAGAACAAGACAAGAATATCTGGGATCGTTTTGCACCTGTGTACAGTCATTTCGTGACGGGAACGCCGGGAAATAAGAAAACATACGAAGCCATGTATCGGCGAATCCGAAAGGTTGTAAGGGACAAGGAAGTACTGGAAATTGCAACTGGTCCAGGCGTGATCGCAAAACAGGTGGCTGATGAAGCGAAGAGCATGATCGCAACAGATTTCTCGGATAAGATGCTTGCCGTGGCAAGAAGAGAGATGGTTCCGAAAAATTTGAAGTTTGAATGGGCAAACGCGCAGTACTTGCCGTATGCGGACGAAAGCTTTGACGTGGTGATCATCGCCAATGCATTGCATGTGATTCCGAATCCAGAAAGAGTTTTACGGGAGATTCAGCGTGTCCTTCGACCAGATGGCATCTTGATCGCGCCGAACTTTGTTCATGACAATCAAAAGAAGGCCAGCGAAGTATTTAGCAAAATGCTTTCAGCGGCGGGCGTGGAATTCAAGGCAAAATGGAGCATGGATGGGTACTTGGCATTTCTAGAAGAGAATGGATTTAAGGTTACGGGAGCAAAACAACTTCCGTCCACAATTCCGCTGGCGTATGCAGAATGTAAAAAATAAGGAACAAACGATATACTTGCAATGAAATGACCGTGGCAGCCATTAGGTTGCCACGGTCATTTGTATAATGCTTCTTCCTTCAGCGAAAACTCGAGCATAGACGGCGGAGCATTTCCTGAAGGCAGCAAAGGTTTTTTGCGCTTGTGTTTCGTTACAGTAGACTTTCCACAAACCGCAGAACTTACAATTTCTTCCGCCATGACGAATGAAGCCGATGACGTCGTCAATGGGATACCCAAGGAAAACGCCGATTTCATGTGGAAAACAAGGACACTGATAAAGCCTAGCCTTTAACCTCCCCAAACAAGTTGCCACAGATGAAAAAGTATACCCATAGGCCGATAGAAGCTTTTGCACGCGTTCTGTCGACAAATCTCTCCATAGTCGATCTGGACGATAAGCATAGATTAGTGCGCGTCCTTCGCGACAGGAAAGCATTTCAAGAAAAACACCTTTGGGATTTAAGCTTTCATTGAGCTTTTGGAGTTCAAGGACCAAATCTTCCGCGATACTACAGGGGCAGGAAAAAAGATTTCCAGTTTTCAGCGCTGCAAGAGTTGGGGCACAGTTTTCTATGATCTGCTGTTCGAGCATGACGGAACACCTGAAGTTAAAGAGCAGCGAGCTGCTTGCCAAGTGATTCGCATGTTGCAAGACAATCATCGCCAGGGAAACCAGAGCAGATTGCATCTTCACCACCAAGAACGGTTGCGCCAGCAACCTTTATGCGATCAACCCATTCTCTCATCCACTCTCCGTCACCCCATCCATAGGAACCAAACAATACGATGGTCTTACCATTCGCAATGCCCTCTACTGAACTGACAAAAGGTTCCATTTCATCCTCTTCCAAAACTTCTGCACCCATTGCGGGACATCCAAGAGCAAAGCCCTTCACACCTGCAAGGTCATTTACGGAAGCGTCGCTGACAAATAAGACATTTGCTTCCTTTCCGGCATCGGAAGCTCCTTTTCCTACAGCCTCTGCCATAGCCTGCGTATTACCCGACTGTGACCAATAGACAACATAAACCCTATCCATAATAATAACTCCTTTCTGAATGCCTTATGACATGATTTGATTATGGTTAAAAGTAGCTAACCTAGCGAGAAGTATAAAGGATTGGAAAACTATGGTCAATCCGAAAAATGAGAAAGCTTATCACTTCAGCGTTGTTGATAAATTGTTGCAGTATAAGGCTTGCAAATTTTACCTCCTTCCAGTATGCTCAAGAAGAATTAGATAATTCTAACTTCAATTCTTGTGTTGACCAACTGATCGGAGGGAGGGGTACCCTCCGATCGGGAAGGTCGTAAAAAATGGAAGGAGACATTAGAACAATGAGCGAAATTTTTGAAAACATTCCGGTGATCAAATATGAGGGACCGGAAAGCAAGAATCCATTCTCGTTTAAGTATTATGATCCTGAGAAAATGGTATTAGGGAAAAAGATGAAAGAACATCTTCCTTTTGCCATGGCCTGGTGGCACAATCTGGGAGCAAATGGCGTTGATATGTTTGGACGCGGTACCATTGATAAAAGATTTGGGAGCACAACGGAAGGAACCATGGAGCATGCCAAGGCAAAAGTTGATGCAGCCATTGAGTTTATGCAGAAGCTGGGCATTGAGTATTATTGCTTCCACGACGTTGATCTCGTTCCTGAGGCAGATGACATTAATGAAACAAACGCAAGACTGGATGAGATCACTGACTATATTCTTGAAAAGACAAAAGGAACAAACATCAAGTGCCTTTGGGGTACGGCCAATATGTTTTCCAATCCTAGATTCATGAATGGCGCAGGAAGTACAAATGACGTTGATGTCTATTGCTTTGCAGCGGCGCAGGTGAAGAAAGCGATTGAAATGACGGTAAAGCTTGGCGGACGCGGATACGTATTCTGGGGTGGCCGCGAAGGCTACGAGACTCTTCTGAATACGGAAGTAAAGCTGGAACAGGAGAACATTGCGAATCTGATGAGGATGGCCAGAGATTATGGACGCAGCATAGGATTTGAAGGTACGTTCCTGATCGAGCCCAAGCCCAAGGAGCCCATGAAGCATCAGTATGATTATGATGCTGCAACAGCGATCGGATTCTTAAGACAGTATGGACTTGACAAGGATTTCAAGATGAATATTGAAGCGAATCACGCAACGCTTGCAGGGCACACCTTCCAGCATGAGCTTCGCATCAGCCGTATCAATGACATGCTGGGCTCAATAGACGCAAACCAAGGCGACGTGATGCTTGGATGGGACACGGATTGCTTCCCGAGCAATGTCTATGACACGACCCTCGCCATGTATGAGATCGTGAAGAATGGAGGACTGCCGGTAGGAATCAATTTCGACTCCAAGAACCGCAGACCCAGCAACACGTATGATGACATGTTCCATGCATTCATCCTTGGAATGGATTCCTTTGCCTTTGGTCTTTTGAAGGCGGCTGAGATCATCGAAGATGGTCGCATGGAAGGCTTTGTTAAGAAGAAGTATGAAAGCTTTGAAACGGAGCTGGGACAGAAGATTCGCCGTGGTGAAACAACGTTGGCAGAGCTGGCGGACAGAGCCGCGCAGATGAAGAGCGTAAAGACACCCATCTCTGGAAAGCAAGAATACTTGGAGGGCGTACTAAATAACATCATGCTTTCTGGAAAATAATACTTATCATTAAACAGGAGCCACAAGGCTATGGGAACACTTGCTAAGGTGTTCTCATAGCCTTTTTTTGCGGATTCATTTCTTTAGCTGAGAAAAAATGACCATTAACGGACGTTGTAAAGCAGGCCGGCGTGTGCTAAATTTATAAAAACGAGAGATATCTCATTTTATGGAAGGATGATAAAGATGGATATATTAAACCCTGCGGCAGTAATTGGCACGAATTCCTGGGGAGGAAAGCTTTACGGGAAAGCGTTAAGAGGCAGTTATGTTACGGATGAAGTCATTTTAGAGGCCATGAAAGAGGCAAAAAGACAGGATATTTGTCTCTATGATCTTGCAAGAGACTATGGGCTTGGAAAGGCTCAAAAAATGATTGGAGAGTTCGGAACCGCTGACATTCTGCTCTCGGCCAAATATACGCCATTCACGCATTACAAAAAGGAGTGCGTTCGCAAATCCTTGGAGAAAGATTTAAAAGATTTCAAAAGGTCTTATGTTGAGGTATACTGGCTGCATCTTCCGACAGACATCGAGGCACATTTGGCAGAAATTGCGTCATTGTATCAAGAGGGAAAGATCAAACATGTCGGCGTTTCAAATTTTACCTTGGAGGAATGTAAAAGATCCAAGGCCGTTTTGGATAAATACGGGATTCCGCTTTATGGCGTACAAAACCATTATAGTCTGATCTGCAGAGACTGGGAAAAGAATGGACTGCTAGATTGGTGTAAGGAAAATGGCATATTGTTTTGGGGGTGGGCTGTTTTGGAGGAAGGCCTTTTGACGGATCCAAGGCTTCGAAAAAAATCACCCATGAAATTCTTTTTCAACAGAAAAGTAAAAAAGCTTACGCCATTGTATAAGACCATGATCAAGGTGGCGAAGAGGCGAGACGCAAAGGTTCCGCAGATTGCAATGGCATATTGTGCTGCAAAAGGGGTGATTCCTATGTGCGGTTGCAGAAAACCTGAGCAGGTAAAAGATTTGGCTGAAGCGGTGCGAGTAAAGCTGACGGATGAGGAAATCAGGAGACTGGAAACGGTTGCAGATGAAGCAAAAGTGAAGATCATGGGTCCAGATTTGTTTAGACCATTTGTTCTCAAAGAAAGAAGATAGGGGTGACTATGAAGCAGAGAGCAACAAACAAGGAGATCGTTCAAAAGAGAGCTTTTGAAACGCGTGAGAAAATTCTTCAGGCCGCGTTAGAAATTTATGCAAAAAAGGGGTATCATAAGGCAACTGTTGATGAGATCGCAGAACATGCGGGAGTGTCTACCGGCGTTGCATATCGATACTTTCAGAACAAAAAAGAGCTGTTGCTTATGGCTTTGGAACTTGGTTTTTCAAAGATCGGAGAAATGGCAGGCGTAAAAGCTACGGATATATTCGGCGAGGACTTGGAAAAAGCGCTCATCGCTTTCGAAAGAATCCATATAGAATACCGCGATATACATGAAGAGCTAGAAGGCCTTCGCCATAGCGACCCTGACGTGGGAAGACTATATGAAATCTTTACAAAAAGGGCCATTGGCGAGGTTTTTCAGGCACTGCCTATGGAGATTCAGAAAAAACCGAATGCCTTGGAAAACCTTTATCTTGCGATTGGCATCATGGAGAATTATTGTCACTCCTACATGCACCAAACCATGAGTGAAGCACAGCTCCATTATATGAGGAAAAAGACCATTGAGCTTACGGAGAATTTATTGAAAGAATAGTGATTCGCAGGCTCTTTGTAATAGGGATTGATTTTTAGTTCTATTAGTGATAATATATCAAATGGTTAGTAACAGCTAACTATTGGAGGAATAATGTGATGACGGATTACATAGATGAGAAGTTGAAAAAGAAAACCTCGAAAACGATGAAGAGTAAGGAGATGTTTTTGAAAGAACTCAGGCAAAGAATGCCTTCGGACGAAGCGGAAAAGATTTGGCGGGACGCACATAAAAGGCTCTATAAGGCATATGCAGAGCATACGGATCTGCCCAAAGGCGTTAGGTCACACACGGATTCCTTTATTTTCCCGGCGGGAGCCATCTATCTCGCCATGAAAGAAAAAGATGAATTCTTGGCATTTGACGTGATGGAAAAAAAGATGGCGGAAAAATCGAAAAAGATGGGAGCCAGTCTTGCGAAAATGTGCAAGCATATGTGGTTTCGGAAATTCTTCCTAGGCATGTGGGACACTATGAGCCACAAGATGTTTGGCAATACCTGCGGATTTCAGAATGTGTTTTATCCAAAGGAAAAAGGATGCTTTCGCATGGATATTACGGCGTGTCCTTATAACAAGTATCTGACAGAGATGGGATGTCCTGAAATCAATATTTTATTTTGTAAGAATGACGAATATACCTATGGTAACCTGCCTGGGCTAAAGTTTTCGAGGACAAAGACGATTGGCGCAGGCAATGGTCTCTGCGATTTTAAAATGGAACTTAAGAAATAAATTGGCGAAGAGGGATACGGCGGATGTCAGAGATGGAAAGATGCACTTTGGAACAAAATGGATTTGTTGGTATCTACTATCCAGGGCGCATACACCCAGAAAAAGCGGTCATTGCTGCTGGTGGCGCATCATGTGACGAGAAGACAAGCGTATCCATGAGCAGATTCCTGCGCAAGGCGGGTTACACTGTCCTTGTTCTTGGGTTTTATGGTTGGAAAGGACTTTCGAAGGAATTGGTTTCTGTTCCCGTGGATTATGTGGAGAAGGCTGTAAAGTGGTTAAAGGAAGAGAAGAAAATACAAGGTATTGCGATGACTTCTGTCTCCACGGGGGCGGGATATACACTTCTCGCGGCGTCCCTAATTCCTGAAATCAGTTGCATAATCCCTGTAGTGCCTTTTGACTATGTGATGGAGGGGACAACAAATAACTTCAAGCGATTGCATAAATCGGTCTATACATGGCATGGCAAGGATGTTCCCTATTCTCCTTGGACATTGATTGATCAAGGGCTGCTCACGGTCTTTTATGGCGCGATGAAAGATAAGCGTTATGGATTAAGGAGATTTATGCGGTACGGATATGACCACAATCCTTTAACGGAGGAATCACGGATCAGAGTTGAGAACATGCATGCGGACGTGCTTTTCCTCGCTGCAAAGGATGATGATGCTTGGCCTTCTGACGTTGCAGTACCAAGGATGATGAAGGCGTTACAAGAGGCGAATTACCCATATCGAATGGAAACACATATTTACGAAAAAGCCAGTCATGCACTCGCTGACGGACTGGATGAGATGACGGGGTATGCAAGATGGGCATTTCAAAATCTCCTGCCAGCAGAGAAAAAATATCCGAAAGAATGTGAAGAAGCAAGACAAGACTGCTTTCAAAGGATTCTAAAATTCCTTGAGGAATGGGACTGCAATGCGGGCACGGAGGAAGTATGAAATTTTTCGAATATGGAAAAGAGAATGGAAAGTCATTGATGATCGAGTGCGGATATCTCGCCAAGTGGCATCCAGGCCTCTTGCCGTTTGTTGAAGAGGCCAGTAAACAATTTCATGTCATCGTACAGGCTTATGATGGCTTTAACAGAGATGAACCGGACGGCGTTTTTTGCTCTGTCGTGGAAGAAGCACGCATGGCGGTTGATTTTATTGTAAAAGTGCTTGGTGGCAAACTTGACGTGCTATACGGAATTTCGCTTGGAGGGATGGTTGGCAATGAGATTTTAATGGATGACAGAGTCAGAGTGCATACGTTCATTGCAGATGGTTACACAATTATGCCGATGCCGACATTTCGATTCAAATGCTTTGAGAAGCTTTACGTAAAAGGATATTCAGCATTGATTTATTCCGTTCTCACAAAGCATCAAGGATTTCTTGCCAAAGCGCTGGGGAGGACCAGGGAGTCAATCAGAGAATCGCTCTATACGCAGGTGAGCCATAAATCCATAGAAAATAGCGTCATCTCGGAAATCGGATATCGCTACAAATTTGAGAGCTTTAACAAAACTGCTTCCTATGTCTTTCATGGCAGTGCGGAGAGAGGCGCCGCGCGAAAGGTACACAAACTTCTGCGCAAAGGAATTCGATTCACACACAAGATGTTCAAGAACACGGGACATGCAGAATTGGTACACAAGAATCCGCAAAGATTGGTTTCGCTCATTGAGAGGGCATATAACGGTGAACTACACTGATTGAATGGCATAGGAGACGGGAACAATGTTAAAGGCAGCATTGGCAATTGCTTTTTTGGGGCATGCGATCTGCGGCATTACAGACTGCATGATGGCGTATACAAAAGACGGGAGATTTGAGTTTTCTGACGTGAAGGATCCGGAAAAGATGCGGAAAGTTTTTGCAAATATGCCAATGAAACAGTTGGAGCTAGCAATGCTTGTCGGTATTGCAGCACTTTTCATGGCAAGCATTGGATATGTGGGCGTAAGCCTTAGGATCGCAGAGACGATGCCGACGGCTGGCTATGCCATGCTAATCGCGTCGCTATTCTTTACGGTATTGATCTCGGCACACCATGTTCTCTGCGGTGCCGTAGAATGGTTTTTTGTGAAACTTGGGAGGACGGAGGAAGCGCTGAACGCAGTTGTTCTTTTTTTCAAAAGAACTTCCGCTGCGGCTATTGCATATCTAGGCTTGCTAGTATTTGCGGTTCTCTTTTTCATCCTGGTTATTACTGGACAAACGGAGTTGCCTAGATGGGCATGTGTTTTTAATACCTTTCCTGCATTTTTGGCCTTGGCATTAACAAAGATTCCTGCCAAGGGAAACATAGCGAATGCATTTATGTTTCTGGGATTGTTCTTTTTGTTCTGACGTGTTTGTTTGAGGAGAAAGAAGATGTTAAAGACAATTCTGATAGCACTGATACTGTGCATAATTGAAATACTTGTGATCGTGATCGCTAGCCCCATGGCAAAGCCTTCCATTGTACTGCGCTTTTTGCCAGAGGACGTAAGACTGGCTGCAGCAAATCATCCTGAGCCACCGAAGGGGAAGCAAATGATGGCACATCTCCTTCTGGCCATATTTCTGATCGCGATGTTTGGTGGAATGATCTATCTAGGCATTGACGGATTAAAAAGCGGATTTGGCTTTTGGCAAATGACTTTAAGATTTGTTGTTTTTCTCTATGTCATGAAGGCCTTTGATATCCTTGTTCAGGATCAATGGTTAGTTTTGACTATCGGATATTTCAAGAAGCTTTATCCAGAGACGGCAGAATGTGAAGGATGGAAGGATCGAGGGTTTAATAACAAGAATCAGATTATTAGAATTGTTACCTATCCAATTTTGTGCATGATAACTGCTGGAATCTTTATGCTATTTCGATAAAGCGATGGAAAGAAAAATGGTTAAAACGGAATACAAATATCTTCAGAATGGGTTTGAAGGTGTGTTATATGACGCGGATAATCAGGATGATCGCTTGATTATCGTCATTCAAGGCCTAAAGGGACTTGAACTGCCAGAAAAATATGCAAAGCTTTTTGTGGAAAAAGGATATTCTTCCCTTGCAATGTCATACTATGGCGGAGAAGGTCAGAAGAAAGATATGAGGGCGATCCCATTGGAACAATTTGAGATTGCCTGCAATGAAATGAAAAAGCGCGGATATCAGCGGATCGGTATTTACGGTAACTCAAAGGGGGCTGGGATGGCTCTTCTGGCGGCGAGTGTTGTTCCTGACATTAGTTTAGTGATCGCTGCATCTTCTTTTGGACATGTGATGCAAGGGACAGGGAAACCGCAGGATGATCCATGTAAGGCGATGGTCTCTTACAAAGGACAAGATTTTCCTTATGTAAAAAAAGGCAAGCTGTTTTCCGATTTTCTCAAAAGATGTATCAGGGAGCGGCAAGTGCGACTTCTCTACTTTTTTGATGAATGGGATAAGAAGGGTACAGAAGAAAATGAAATTCCGGTTGAAAGAATACATGGCGAAATTCTTTTGTTGACTTCCACCCATGATGAGTCAGTTCCGGCAAAAAGGGATGCGGAGCTCTTGATCAAAAGGCTGGAGAGAAATGGTTTCGAGCATGGATTTCGACATGTGAACTCAGAAATCGGAAGCCATAATCTAGGATATTTTCCCGTAAACAATAACATGCTCCCGAGGGAGAAAAACTTCCCGAAAGAATGTCAGCAGGCTAGGGAAGAAACCTTGCAAATCATATTAGATACTATGGCAGAATGGAGAGTTTGATGTTAGAAAAACTGGTTAAAAAAGCAATCAAGAAGTATCTGCGAAAGCATTTTCCAGGTGAAGAAAAGTCAATCATAAAAAGAGCGGAGCAGATTTTTCCGAAGCTTGTAGCAAAGGCTCCGAATATCGGCGGAAAGGAAAATTCTCTGGCAAGTAATTTGGAGATGTTTCTCCTATTTCTTTCCTACTACGAGGCAACGGATCATCGTATGTCGGGAGAAGCGATCGATGAAATCATTGCAGATTTATATAATAGTCTGCAATGGTTAAGTGGGCTTATGAACATTAACAAAAAAGGAGTGCTTTCCATACTCCGTAATGCATTGTATAAGAGCTATCGTAAATACGCGCAGTTGGTAGAAAAGAAGCGGGCAAAAGGTGAGTGGCTTGAAACCTGGGGAATGATTGTTGACCCTAACGAGTCCTCAGAAGGTTTTGCATTTACTTTGGTAGGATGTCCAATTGCAGATTATGCGGCAAAATATGGCTATATGGATTTGATGCCGCATATGTGTGCTCTGGATCATACCTACGCTAAACTGATGCATGCTAAACTGATTCGTACGCATACCGTTGCGACAGGAGCGGATTCCTGCGACTATTGGTATGTTTCTGACCAGTCTGAGACTGCGAAAAACTATAAAGGCATCATTGTATGATGCGGTAAACCGAGGAGGATGAAAAATGTTGTTAACGTTATTTCTGGCAATCACTTTCTGTGCGTGCATCACGATTATGCTTATTTCAGCGGTTGTGTTTATCAAGGATAAGAAGCTCTTTTCTTCTGCACCCAAGGAGGCATTGGAACTTGTGATAGACAGAAAGCAGGAGGAGTTTTATGGAGCTCGTAAGGTAGGCTGGACCTTGATGATCATGAGTATGGTCATGATTTTGGGAATCGGTGTAATCTCCATTTGGGATGGCTTCAGAAGTGACTTTACGTTCTGGCAGTTCTTTTTTAGATTTATTTTCATTTTTACGACATATAAGATCTACGATATGATTTTCTTTGATTATTTTCTGCTTTGTAAATTCCACTTTTTTCAAACCTTTACTCCGGAAGTGACGCCAGTATATACAAACAGAAAATACGGGTACAATATCAAAAGTCAGCTACTTAAGCTTTTGGTAATATTCCCAGCGGCATGTGCGCTGGCGGCATGGATTTGTACATTGTTTCAGTAAGTATCGCTAAAGGAGCAAGAAAGCAATGAAGAGGTCATTGAAATACTCGGTATTGTTGGGATTGTGTAAGCTTCTTAAATTGCAGAGAGTTATGGAACTACCACCGGAGAAGGCACAAAAGCTGTTTCGAAAAGCCTATAAGGGAGTTGTCATCCCAAAGATGTACGATGAACAGATTGGCATCAAAGAAGAGAAGGTGCTTGGCTCTACTTGCCTATGGTACCTGCATAAAAAGAAAAACGATAGAGTATGTATTTATCTGGTTGGCGGGGGAATGCTGAAGTATCCTAAGCCAAAGCAGGCGAAAGAAGTTTTAGAGCTTTCCAAGAAGACGGGGATGGATTTTGTGCTTCCCTATTATCCGCTGGTGCATACGGGGAACACGCTACTGGATGTCTATGAGATGATTTATGCACTTTACAAAAAGCTTTTAGAGAGATACGATGCAGATAATATATGTTTCCTTGGCGGCTCAAGCGGCGCAAATCTTGCACTTGGCATGATCTCGTATATCAATGACAGGGGAGAAGGCTTGCCCATGCCAGGAAAGGTATATGCGGGTTCCCCAGGCTCCTTGCTGATTTCGGATGAAGAAAAACGCAAAGCTGCAAAGCTGGATAAGACTGACGTAATCATGAGTCAAAAGGCGACACTTTCTGTATGGGAAGGCATGACGGGGGGCAAGAAGGTTGCGGACTACATGGAATCCTTGCAATTGGGCAATTATTCGGGCCTTAAGGATGTGTATTTAAGCTTTGGTGGGGACGAAGTATTTACTGCGGCTGCACATTCCATTAAAAAGCGACTAGAAGAATATGGTGTTCATGTCACTATGGAGATCGCACCTGGCATGTATCATTGCTATGCAATTATGCCATTTGTGAAGGATGCAATGCCGGGGTATCGAAGAATGATCAAGTATATTAAGGCCAGATAGCGACGGAGGCGAAGATTTCAGATGAAACAGAAGGAAAAGAAGTATCTGATCTGGGGAATCATTGGGGGCATTTTGACCATGATTGGCGATTGCCTGCTTCTGGGAGTAGATTCCACGGGCGCTGGAAGCGGCGCATTAGATAAATTTGTAATGATCGCGACGCGTGTCTCTTATACGAGAATTGGTTTGGGCGCATTCTTCGGCTTCATTGGGATTCCTCTATCTGTACTAGGCTTTTATGCACTTTTCTTAAGCCTAAGGGATAAAGAGACGAGGACGGCTAGATTGTACAAACTCTCTTTATATGGATTTGGCGCGCTTGGCGGCGCAATTCATGTCATCTGTTGTTATCTCCTAACAGGGATTAAGAAGGATTTAGAATGCGGAACAGACGACCTATTAAAGACCGTTTTGGAGGAACAGGGAGGCTATGTCATTCCTTCCGTAATCGTGTTTTTTGCATTTTATCTTCTCTGTGTCATAACGATGATTCTATTGATCGTCAGAAGAAAAACCTATCTACCCAGCTGGATGTGGATACTCAATCCATTAACGCTGAAGATTTTGATCAACATGATTGGCAATCTAGGAACGTCTGCGTTCCTGAACGGTTTGGGTTGTTCCAACATGAGCCTCGGAGGAATTATTATCTTTATCACATGGTTTTGTTTCATGCAAAAAGAGGGAGAAAAAAATGATTCTATATAATTGCTTGGAGAAAGCGGTTTTTTTAATGAATCGACTGCCAGGAGGCGGGATAGAGTTCTTTCGCATGGGGGAAGGAGAGGATCCTTCAAAGGCTGAAAAGGTACCTAGTTTTTTGAACCGAAATGGCCTTCGAACAAGGAGCAAAAAGTTTCGAGGATTCTGGATTCACAGGATTCATTATTACCGCAGAAAGAAACAGACGAAGCGAATCGTTCTGTTTTTGCCAGGCGGAGGAGGGATGGAAAGTGCAACCATCCTGCATTATGATACGGCAGCCAGAATTGCAAAAGGAACTGGAGCGGACGTGTATATTGCAGCGTATCCGCTGGCTCCAAAGTACAATGTTCGTGACGCACTTCGCTGGCTGGAAAAGGTATATGCCGCTCTTTTAAAGAACCATGATCCCAAGGACATCGTATTCATGGGCGACAGCGCCGGAGCCAATTTGATCCTAAGTCTAACCTATCGCTTGAAAGAGAAGCCGAGAAAGCTTTTGGTGATCTCGCCTGCTTGCGGACTGGAAAACGGGAAGACTAGAAATATTCGGCTGGCGATGGAACCATATGATCCAATCCTGACAGTTGAAATGAATGACGTGATAGCGACGAATTGGTGCAGGAACGTACCGTTAGATAGCCCTGACATTAGCCCGGAATACATCGATTACGAGGGCTTCCCGCCAATGTATTTCTTCTATGGCGAGCATGAACTCTTTTATCCGCTGGTTTATGATTACTTGAGTTCGTTGCGGAGGAAGGGTGTCCCTTTCTGGGAGAAGAAATTGCCCATGTGTCATGATTGGGCGCTTTGCAGTTTCTTACGAGAGGGTCGTAACGCAATCCGCATGATGTGCATGCTGGTAGAAGATTAATCCGACATATTGGGGATTTTTTATGCAATCAGTCAAAGAAGGTTATTAAATATGTATTGAGTTACCCAAATGGCGCAAGGATGGAGGAAAAACATGAAATATGCAGGTATGCCGGCGGCTATGTGGATGCTTTATAAAAAGTCTTTTCACGATCATTTGGTTTCGGACCTCGGAATAAGTGAAAATGTGGCAGTAAAGATCACAAAGCAGGCGAAACCGGAATATCGGAAGATTATTGAGAAATTGCCTGAATTTGAAAAGGGAGATCGGTTTAAGACGAATATCGTAAATTGTGCGCTTTTGATCGCTTTTTTGCTGAAGATGGAACAGAGACCAACCGTTGAGCAACTGACGATATTCTATGAGCGGGCCATGACAATGCCTTCGACGAAAATGTTTTGCAGAAAAGCCGGAAAAACAAAGTTTTCAGAAAAGGATATAGCAGCACAGAAGGCAACTGCTGCGTTAAAGGCAGGCGACCGCAACCCATACTCATGGACGATGAAGTATATCCCTTATGAGGATGGAAGCGGATATGAAGCGAGATTCTTTACCTGTGGAATCTGTACGCTGATGAAAGAATACGGATTCTTTGATCTTGTTCCAGCCATGTGCCATTTGGACTATGTTATGAGCGATCTTGGCGGAGCGTCGACGTTTGTGAGAGAGTACACTCTCGCTTCAGGAGGCCCTTACTGTGATTGCGGGTACAAGAAGCGTAAAAAAGGGTAATAAGCTTGGGCTATTGACAGATCATTTTCTGCATCTCGGTAAAGCTATCCAGGATATGTTGCGTCAGCTGTGCAGGTGTTTGTTTCATGCCAGTGCGGATCCAAAGGGCCAATGCTTGCCATAATCCGCCTAAGGTAAAGTAATACGCATAGAGAGAGAACTCCGAAACTAACGCAAGATCCTTGGGGAGATCTTCATGAACAATGGTGCCAACGTGCTCGTAGAGAAGCTGATCTTGCTTTTCACCAAGATAATACAAAAGACGTTGCTTTTCGAGCAATAAAAGAAAATCCCGGTGTTTATACCAAAAGCTAAAATAGGAGAGGAATCCTGACTGAGGAGTCAAGGGTTCCTTTTTCATGTCCAGCGCCATTTCTTGGAGTAACGAGGCGCAGTATAAATACAGTATGTCGCTTTTGGATTGGAAATAGCGATAGAAGGTTCTGCGATCGTACTGTGCATTTTCAGACAACTCCGATATGGAAATCTGATCAAATGCTTTTTCCTTCATCAGTTGAAGAAGCGCGTTGATAAAGGCATTCTGGGCTTTATTTGGCCTACCGTTCATAAAAACTTCCTCCCTCACGTCACAAATGATCGGTTTTGTAGCGTTTCTTAAAATGCATTGACAAATCCATGGACAAAGTATATCATACACAATGAAATGTCGCAAGTGTGACAAAAATACTTGCGACAAAAAATTAAACAAAGAGTTAGATGAAACTAACTATGGAGGCACAAGTGGAGAAAAAGAAGGAGAAAAAGGGATTCGCTAGGCTGCTTGAGCTGGCGGGAAGGAAAAAGAATAAGCTAATGTCGGCATGCGCGTTGTCCGTACTGTCGTCTGCGGCGAAGCTGGTTCCGTATTTTACAATCTATGGGATTATAGTAACCCTGCTTGCATCCTATGGAAGCATAGAGGGGATGAATCAAAACAGGATTAAGGTATTTGTACTCTTAACCCTTGGTGCAGCACTAATCTATGGTGTATGCGCGTATGGTTCCTCGGCACTTGCACATACGGCTGCTTACGATGTGATCTATGAGCTCCGCATTCAATTGATGGATAAGCTGGGAAGGCTACCATCAGGGTATTTCACGAATAAAACGCAGGGAGGCATCAAGAAGATTCTCTCAGATGATACGGAACAGGTAGAAATCTTTATTGCACATCATCTTTGCGATATTGCGGCTGCGGTTGCAACGCCAGTTTTTACGATGATCTATTTATTTGTTATGGATTGGCGACTCGCGCTGATTACATTGTTACCCATGGTGATCTCCATTGTTTTGCTGATCATGTGTCTAATGCGCCCGGATAAAGCGGCTCTTCAGACGGAAATGCATGACAGTCAGGAGGCCATGCAGGGGACCATTGTGCAGTATATCCATGGAATGTCTGTTATAAAGATCTTTAATCGTTCTCTCAGTGCTTTTAAGAGATACGAGGGGGACATAGACCGCTTTGTGAATGCAGTTGACAAAACGGCGAGGGCTAACGCATGGCCTATGGCAGCCTACTATGCATTTTTCGGCGCTCAGCTTTTATTTCTCTTACCATCGAGCACGTGGCTTCTGCTACGAGCAGATAGTTATGTTGGGTATCTTCCCATAGCTTTATTGTTCTTGCTTGTAGGAACGGGATTGAAGGAGCCGATGGAAAGCATGATGCAGATGGTGATCCTCTCCGGAAGAATCACGGAAGGCGTGAACAGGATGGATGCCATTTTGC
>SVFO01000022.1 GCA_015056795.1 Lachnospiraceae bacterium | reverse complement strand
TCTCCCCTCGGTGAAAGTGTGACGGAACCTACCTTCGGTCCATCCGGCAGGCAACTTCTCTTAAACTGCTGTGTAAAAAAGCGACGATAGAAATTCTTAGCTGCCTCGCGCACTTCTCCTCCCGAAAGCTCAGGATATGCCCTGAGCGCATAGGCTGCTGCCCGCGATGGTTCGAAGCCATACCGCAGGGTATAAAACAGGAAGAAATCATTGAGATCATATTTTCCAATCTTCTCCTCTGTCTTTTGTGCGATCTTTCCATCCTCACTCGGTGTCAGCTCCGGCGAAATCGGTGTGTCACAGATGGAAAGAAGAACCTCCTTAAGCTCGTCATTTCCGCAGTAATCCGCATAGGCCCTACAGATAAATTTCACTAAGGTTTTCGGCACGGATGCATTGACGGCATACATGGACATGTGGTCTCCGTTGTAGGTACACCAACCGAGCGCCAACTCTGACAGATCACCCGTGCCCACGACCAGTCCGTTCTTCATATTGGCCGCATCCATCAAAATATAAGTCCTCATCCTCGCCTGCGCATTTTCGTAAGTGATGTCGCCCTCTCCCTGATATCCCTTCTTAGACCTAAGCTGTGACAGATGAAGCTCAACGCCCTCCCTGATCGGTGCCTCATGCGCCTCATCTGCAAGAAGCTCCATCAGTCGGTCCGCATTGTCATGTGTCAATTTAGAGGTATTTCCCTCGTTGGGCATGGTATAAGCAATGACTCTTATCTCTGGCACGAGCTTCTTTGCCTCGGCACATACCAAAAGCGCCAGCGTGGAATCCAAGCCTCCGGAGATTCCTATGACAAGATTATGAATGCCCGTTGCACGAACTCTCGTAGCCAACCCATTCGCCTGAATCTGCAGAATTCTGCGACAGCGCGCATCCCTCGCATCATCATCGTGCGGAACAAAGGGATTCCTGGCAATTGGGTATTCCTGCTTCTTCAAGATTTCGGCCATTTCCTCGATGCCAGCTTCATTTGCACCAATGGCCTGCATGCTAACAGTAACCCTGCGATATTCTGACCTTTGCCCGTTCTCAAAGGTATTCTGATGCCTTCTATCATGCATAATACAGCCAAGGTCAATCAATGCCTTTACCGCCTTTGTCTCCTGCGGGAAAATGTCCTCCGCAAAGATACTTCCGTTTTGTGCGATGAGGCAATGCCCTGAAAACACAAGATCAGTACTGCTCTCACTGGTCCCCGCAGCTGCATATGCATACGCACAATAACAAGCGCCGCTTTGCTGCGCGACAAGGTTTCTGCGGTATTCCTCCTTGCCGATCAGTTCATCAGACGCAGAAGGATTTGCGATGATGTTTGCCCCTGCCATGGCCGCGTGCGTGCTTGGCTTGTCAGGCACCCAAAGATCCTCGCAAAGCTCCACGCCAAGCACCGCTCCCGTCGTAGGATCCTCGGCAAGAAGATCCGTCCCAAAAGGAACCACTGCTTCGCCAATCAAAAGGCTTAGCCCCTTGAACTCCTTGCCTGACGCAAACCATCGGCACTCATAAAATTCCGAATAATTCGGCAAATAGCTCTTAGGAATCAGCGCCTGTATTCTGCCCTGCGAAAGAACTGCGCCGCAATTATATAAATGATTTTCAAAACGGATCGGAACTCCAACAACCACGGTTCCGCCAAAGCCTTCCGTTGCGTTTGCAATCCGCAGCAATGCACGCTCTGCCTCATTTAACAACAGATCGCTGAGAAATAAATCCGCGCAGGTATAGCCTGTAACAGAAAGCTCGGGAAACACGATCAGTCCCGCCTCAGGAAGCTCTTTGATCAAGGAAATGATTTGCTCTGTGTTATAGGATACATTTCCAACCATGAGCCTTGGAGCAACCGTAACAACCTGAATCAGATGATTTTTCATGCCTGTCTTCACCTCCAAAAAAGAAAAGGCAAAGAGATCTTTTGTCAGACCTCTTTGCCTACGAGATGATAGTAACACGTGATACCAAAATTGTATAGAGTAAATTTCTTAAGCTGTATCATTTCATCCATTCATTACAAAATGTAATCCGTGATGCAGTCATACCACTGCACATAGGTTTCGCCGTCCACGATCAACTGATCATTCTTCGGCAGTTGCTCACTCCATAGCTTCCCGCCATAATGCTTTACATGCCAATCGTTTTTGTTAAAGCGCCTCCAAAGGATCGTGCGACCATTCTTGTCTAAAAACTGCTCCGACACCACGCCATTATTATAGGTCTGCACGTCCATTACACAAACCGTGTCATAGGTTTTCCCACAGATGGTGACATCATAACGTCCTACGATATCCAGTAGGAAATTCTTCTTTGCCGTCGTGATTACATTGCCTTCTCTTTTGATGTCACCCTTCGGTGCAAGGTTGGTCTCGTTACCACAATTATCCTCACCAAAGCCCCAACATTGCATGAATTCCTCACCGTCCAAAAAGGTAATAAAATTCCTTACGCCATTATCGTTTCTAATCGTTGCCAAATAGCGGCAATGCGTATCCGTCAATTGTGCCACGAAGGTTCTCTCAATGACCTCCTTCTTGTCCGAGTAGGAGGCCTCCCTCGCCGTCAGCTCCACACCTTCAATGCCATGGACCTTCGCACGCCCCGTCACCTTCATGTCATAGACATGATCACACTTTCCCGATGGCTGATCGTACATGCCCCAAGATAACTCCTCTCCGAGCCTTGGCACCAAAAACCAGCCCATCAATTCTTCCCATTTCACTGCAAACGGTTCCTCCGTTCTCGCAGTAATCTCATATTTTGGCATATATTCTGGTAATCTCTTCATATTAGCTCCCTCCATTGTTCTATCCCAGCGACTTCGTGCGGACTCTTGATTTTCACGTTTCTGGCGTAATCTCAATGCTTCATTTTCAAGTGTTTTCTTACCGTCACGCCTACTTCCCTCATAGCTCTCCTTGAATTTCTGCTTTGCAACATAGAGTCTGCTCTTGACCGTTCCCACCGGAACATTCAGCCTCTTGGCGATCTCCTCCTGCGGCATTTGCTTCCAAAAGTAAAGATACAGAATCTCTTTATCCTTATCCGCCATTCTCTCCAAATGATCACGAACCGCAAGAACTTCCGCGATACCCATTCTTCCGTCATCCGCAGAGTATTCCTCCGCAGTCTCCAAAGGAATCTCCAGCACTGCTGCCTTCCGCCGAAAATAATCATTGCACTTATTTCTCGCAATGCTCAGGATCCACGCCTTAAATGCGTTTCTATCCTTCAGTTGATCAAATCTTTGATACGCCGTCAGATAGCTCTCCTGCAGCACGTCCTGTGCATCCTCAAGCGGTGAGACCTTGCATTTCACAAAGTACTCCACGCTCTTTTTTACCTGCCCTAAGAGCATTTCAAATTCCGTCACGTCGTCACCTCCTTTCTAAATAAATTCGCTTCGCAAAAAATGCTACATTTCGCTTAAATAAATTGCTTCTTGAAACCGGCTTCATAGTATTAGACGGTCCCGAACAGAAAAAGGTTCATTCGATTTATAAAAACATATCATGTAATAAGAGCCAAAAAAGCACAAACTTTTTTGGCTCAAGAGAATTCCATCTTCTCCCATCCTTCAAGATCGTTACTTTGTCGCCACAAACAGACCGGCGTCCTTCGTCACATAAAAGCCCTTTCGCTGCTTGCCCTCCACAAACTGACGAAATGCCTTATAATCATTCACGATATAGCGATTTTGATTGCCATGGCAGGAAATAATATAATCGACCAAATCCTCTGCATCTGTCACGAGCAAATGATCCTCATACTGTCGCCAGGTAACGCGATCAAAATAAGGGTTCAAAATCTTTGCACCATTTTCCTTGCCAAAGATCTCATAAAGATTTTGCGCCGCAAGCACAATGCGGTCATCAAACTGCGTTGCCAGCTCACTGATCTCCTTCATGTGTGCCGTGCCGTAGGTACTGCAGATAAGCCGTCCGCCAGGCTTTAGCACCCTTCTGATCTCGCTCAAGGCCTTTTCAAAATCCTTTGCATAAAACAAGACATGATTCGCGATCACAAGATCATACTTGGCATCCTCCCGCGGGATCTCATGGAAATCGATTACGTCAAACGTAAAGCGTTTGTCCGCCTTCCCGGCGTTTTTGCTAAGCAGCGCCTTCTTAGCCTCACGCAGCATCCCTTCGGATTGATCAGACAGCGTGACGGAAATCTTCTCTGGGATCTTATCCCAGTTTTCCAGCCAAAAGCTGCCATTGCCGCAGCCAATCTCCAGCACCTGCATGACGCTCTTTGACCGTTTATGTTCCAGCTCGCACTGCTCAAAGATCCAAGGGAACCAACCCTGCTTATTCGCAGCATATTTCGCGTGCAGGCTGATCCTAGTGCCAATGTTGGAGCTATTTAAATACTGCTGCTTTAAGCTCTGCTCAAGGCTGGTAACGCTCGTTGCTTCCATGAGCTTTCCCCAGTCCACTGCTTCACCCTTTTGCAAGAGCTCCGTTGTCTGTAAAAGCCCCTCTCGTACCAGCTTCATCTGCTCGATGCGCTCCTCCAAAAGCTCCGTCTGGAATCGAAGCGTAGGAACCAGCGACTCGTCCTTGGCTTCCTTCATGGTCATCTCGCGAATGTCCTCCAAGGAAAAGCCTAGATACTTTAGCATTTGAATCTGCTGCATCTTTTGGAAGTCCTGCTCCGTATAAAATCTAGCACCATTTTCATTCACCAAAGAAGGCTTCAAAAACCCATGCTCATCATAATACCGCAGGGTCTTTTTCGTCACGTGCGCTTTCGCGGCAAAGCTGCCACTGGAATAATACCCTTCTTTCTTCATCCCTTCTCCTTCAACGCCTTACTCACATAAAGGCCCTACATCCTGATAAACCACCTTACCATCGCAAATGGTAGTCTTTACCCTACCCTTCAGCTTCCACCCCGTGAATGGCGTGTTACTTGCCTTCGATGCGTAATTGCCAGGAATCATCTCTGCTTCCCGATCGATCAAAATAAGATCCGCAGGACCACCCTCTGCAAGATACCCTGCATTCAGATGGTACACCCTCGCAGGTCCCGCGCTCATGCGCTCCAGCAGCTCCATCATGGAAAGATACTCCTTGTCCACCAGCTCCGTAATGCCAAGTGCAAGAGCGGTCTCTAGGCCTATGATGCCGCTCGGTGCCTGCGTAATCGGACGCGCCTTTTCCTCCGCAGAATGCGGCGCATGATCGGTTGCAATCATCTCAATCGTTCCATCCTTCAGACCTTGAATGATGGCCAAACGATCCGCCTCCTCTCGGAGCGGCGGGTTCATCTTTGCATTCGTGCCATACTTAATGGCAGCCTCCTCCGTCAGCGTGAAATGATGCGGCGTTGCCTCTGCATGCACGTTAGCATAGCCTGCTGCCCGCGCCTTACGCACCAGCTCCACGGCCTCCTTCGTGCTGATGTGCTGAATGTCAATGTCAGCCCCTGTTTCCTTCGCGATCTCAATGTCGCGCGCAGAAAGCGTAATCTCAGCATCCCTCGAGGAACCGCCGATTCCATAATATTCACTGGCCTTTCCGCGGTTTACGCCATTATTTTCAATATATTTCGGATCCTCCTCATGGAAGCTCACGGGCATCCCAATGGCAGCTGCGCGCTTCATGGCATTTCGCACAAGCTCCTCCTTAAGGATCGGCACGCCATCATCCGTAAAGCCCACGGCACCAGCCTCAGCCAGTTCCTCCATGGGAACGATTTCCTCTCCCTTCATGCCCTTCGTCACGTTGACACAGGACAGCACATGTACGCCCGTCTGTTTCCCCTTCTCCAAAACCTCAGCCAAGGTTTCAGTATTATCGTTAGCAGGCTTCGTGTTTGCCATCAAAACAACGGTCGTAAAACCACCCTTCGCCGCCGCCCTTGCGCCACTTTGAATATCCTCCTTGTAGGTAAAGCCAGGCTCACGAAAATGTACGTGCACGTCGACAAGTCCAGGCGCAACAATCAGTCCTTCCGCATCTATCACCTGACACTCTTTTTCTTTTGATGACGCACATGCCTCCGTAGCATTCATCACATTTTCATGTGCAATCTCCATTTCGTTTCCAAGCTCCACGATCTTCAGAATTTTTCCATCTTCGATCAGAAGGTCCTTCTTGCCTTCCACTCCAGATTTCGGATCCATCACATAACCATTCTTAATCCACAGCATATTTGTATCCTTCTCTCTTTCCGTTTTTACTCTCTTTCTGTATTTACTCTCTTGTCTATATTTACTTTCTTTCTGTTATCCTCGCGTATATTTACTCCCCTTCTTATGTCATGGCATCCTTCACAACTTTCCATGCCTCCACTAGCTTTTCTACGCTCCATGCGGCGTTCGCGGGACTCGTCGACGGAAGGCAAATGCAATCCCTTCCAAGCTTTGGCTTTGTGTATTTCAAATACATCTTTTCCGCCGTCTTTCCATTGACAAAAATCTGCATCACCTGACTCTTTTTCAAGATCTCCTCCAGATCATTTGCCACGACATTCTTGATACTGGAATCTGACGAACCCACAATGTCACAAGACTGGATGACGTCCCATGCCGCTATATGATTTCGCAATAAAAATGCTTTCTTTTCCTCTATCGACGAGGGTACCTTCTCGCCAAAAACCGCCGCCAGCACCTTCCAGTAACGATTTTGCGGATGCCCGTAAAAGAATCCCGCCTCCCTGGATTTCACGGATGGGAAGCTTCCCAAAATCAAAACCTTGGAATCCCGATCGAATACAGGAGCGATTGGGTGTACCACCCTAACAGCCTCCATTTTTCTCCCCCTTATCACAGTCGTTTTCAGCCTGCGCACAGGCTGATTCTCAAAATGTGCCCTTAGGTCATGTTTCTCAGACAATTCTACCACATTTATTATCATGTCGCAACAGATGCCAAGGCATGAATAATTATCAAAAATGGCATAGCCCGAAACAATTTCTTTTACTATACTTTTTAAAGTCCACGTGTTATACTTGCTAGGAAAGAATTCTGGAGGTTTTAAGGTTCATGATTCGTTTTATTTTAGTTGCGCTCTGCGTTATCCTATTTTGTATTATCAACATCCCCATGCTCCTCGTGGAATGGATTATCGGAAAATTCAAGCCTGAGTGGAAGGATCGCTCCAGTCTGTTTTTGGTAAAATGTGGCTTCAATGCTTGCCTCTTTTATGCAGGTGCAAAGGTCATCGTGGAGGGCGAAGAAAATGTCCCCAAGGATACCGCCGTTGTTTACATTGCAAACCATAGAAGCTATTTCGACATTCTTTTAACCTATGTTCGCGTGCCTCGCCCCACAGGTTACATTGCTAAAAAGGAAATGTGGAAATGGATATTGCTTCGCCGCTGGATGCAGAACCTGCACTGTCTTTTCCTGGACCGCGAAAATGTCAAGGAAGGCATCAAGACGATCCTGACGGCCATCGACAAGGCAAAGCACGGCATCTCCATCTGCATCTTCCCTGAGGGAACCAGAAATCACGAGCCAGATACCTTCCTGCCCTTCCATGACGGCAGCTTTAAGATTGCAGAAAAAAGCGGCGTTCCCGTGGTACCCATTACCCTCGTAAACACCGCCGCCCTGTTTGAAGATCATCTTCCCAAGATCAAGCCTGCCACCGTCATTATCCGCTATGGCAAACCGATCTACCTAAAGGATTTGGACAAGGAGACCAAAAAGAACATCGGCTCCTACTTCCAAAACATCATTTCCGAAAACTATTTTGAGCTCAAGGAAAAATATGCGGATCGCATCCACCCCTCTAAGAAGTAATGGTTCTGCGTTCCTAAATGCTTATCGAAAGACCACCGGCTGCTCTACCAGTTCCGTCCGAATGACGAGATACGGGTAAGTAGCCGTTTTCTTTGCCTGATCCGAAAGCTCTGGTCCTAGCAGCGTCGTATCCACGCGCACCTCCGTCTCCGTGAGGTAAAGGTCATTCAGCACAATGCTGTAGCCTCCCGTCTCCTGCTTCCCATAGCCAATACAGATATAGAGGTATTCCTTGTCAGAATAGGTCAGCTGAAAGGGCTTCTCCTTCTTTCCGTCAATAATTGTCTTAAGCTCCGTCGGCAGCGCTTCCTCCGACACAATCACGGACTCCAAATCTCTTACCTTTTGGGCATCCTCCTTCAGGCAGCCCGCCAATGCAAACACCGCAAATAGCATGACAAAGCATCCGATCCATGCCCTTATACTCCTTTTGTGCTTTTTCTGTTCTCTCATATTTTCCAGCCTGTTTTTCAGTTTGTTCATCTTATGCAAGAAAAGAAGCCCTTATTCAAAAAACTGGCTGGGATCGATGCTTTCTCCATCCTTCTTCAACTGAAAATAAAGATTGCTTCCCTCAACACTATAATACTTTGTAGGCTCCGCAATAGTCGCCAGCTGCGCGCCTGCATCAATCTTTGCTCCAATGGGAACCGTAATATTATCCACCTGTCCATAAATCGCCTGATAGCCATCGCCTAAATCCAGTACCACGACATGTCCCAGCTCGGCATCGTTGTGTACGTTGATGACCCTGCCCGCCGCGCAGGCACTAACTGCTTCTCCCAGACTCGCACCATAGACCACGGCAGGACTACATTTATACTGATCCAAGGTTGCAAAATAAACGCCATGCTCCATGCTATAGGGAATCACCGTCTCGCCGCTGACTGGCTTTATCATCGTCTCAGGCGCGAAATGAAGCTCCTCAGAAACCGTTGCCGTGACAGGAATATCCTCCACCTGATTTAGGGTGCCATTACTACTTGCCGTCTGTTCTATGCCCGAAGGACTATTCTCTGCCACGTCAATGCTTATGCTTCCCGTCTCCGTCTTGCTTACGACAGTCTTTGAATTTCCTTGCTTACTTGTATCTGTTACCCCTGCAGTCGTTTTGCCGCTCCCCTGGGATCCAATACCTGTCTTTTCACTCGTCTGCTTTCCCGCGCTCGCCTTACTGCTCCCCTGCGTTCCTGCACCGTCACTCATTCCCTTGCTGCTGCTTTGATCTGCGCTGGAAATCCCATTATTCTTTTCGGTTAATCCCGGGATCTTGATTTCATCTGATCCCGCCTCCAAGGGCAATTCCATCTCTTCCTTCGCGTCTCCCTGAAGGTTCGTACGCCCCTTTCCAGAGTTCAATGCGATCTCCTTGAGCTTCTCGTCCGCCCGATCCTCCAGCGCTGCAAAATCAATCGTATAGCCATTATCCAATGCATTTCGGTTATGCGTTCTGACATACGCTCCCGTTACGGTGAGCGCCGTCAATACCAAGGCTGAAGTTGAGATCATAATAAATCTCTCTCTTCTTGCATTGTTATTTCGATTATCCTTTTTCATCTCCATCTTCCTTTCTTTCGGCATGCTGTGGTTTTTGTCTTTGCCATCTAGTATTGCCGCAAAAAAGGATTTTATACAAAAAAACCGAGGCGTTTCCCAATGTCCTTGCGTTAAGATTTTTCAAATGACTCGGGGCTAGGTTTGGATCATCTTTCTGGTAGTCTTGAAACCCAGAAAGATGATCCAAACCTTCCCCTCGAGGTATTGTAACACTTAACTTATGGACATTAAAACAAACGCCTCAGGTTTTCGTTTTTTACATTATAAGGATTATCCTCGTTTTAACAGGCGCAGCATGATGTTTGCAACCATGTCGCGATCCACTACGAGATTACAGCCATAGGGATCAATGACAAATCCCTGTGCAGGTCCTCTCGAACCATCTGGGAGCTTTTGCAGCATCAGGTCTGCATATTCGAGAAAGCTCATGCCAAAGCCGTAAACGAAATCACGAATGGCTCTTTGCCCAAGCCACTTGTCCATCTCCTCCTGACTGGTAAATGCCAAGAGCAGCGGGCGACCCTCTTTATCACGAACCATCTTCTGCTGAACCTCACAGTCATCCGGGAGATAGGGCTGTCCGTCCTCTCCCTGCAGCGGCGGAACGGAAACAGTCGCTGGACAAAGGAAGGATGCCTTTAGAATCTCCTCCAAAACGGTCTCCCGCTTCTTGGGATCCTGCCTCTGATCCTGTTTCATGATCTCGATGGCACCAATTAACATGGGATTTTCTATCTTTGCATTAAAAAGCATCTTTTATCCTTTCTGCGTATGCCATACAATTTGCAACGCCCAATCGTTCTATACGCGATTGTAGTTGATGAGACAACCCTTCAGAATGATCTGACGCTCCTCATCGGTCAGCTCACCAAGACGAAGGTCAAATGCCTCTCCCAGCTTTCCAGATGCCACATCTACCTTATATGCCTTGATCACTTCCGTCTTCTCCTCCACGGCCTTCTTGATGCCAGGAATGAAGAGATAATCAAGGTTCTTGAAGGGAAGCTCGCCCTCCTGAATCAGGAAAGGAAGCATACCCCAGTTGATCAGGTTGGAGCGATAACGCTTTGTAGCATATTCATTCGCGATATTTGCCCATCCGCCAAGCACCTTCTGGCAGGAAGCCGCCTGCTCTCTTGCGGAGCCATCACCAGGCTTCACGGCAAAGATCGTGGAACCAAAACCAGTGTTCTCATGGTTTGCATCAGCAAACTGCGTCTTTACGGCATTCATCACAGGCTTTACGTCGGGATGTGCCTGGCAGGGATGCTCGCCAGCCATTCTTGCCTTCTCAGCCTTCTGGATGTCCTTTGCAAGGCCCACGTATGCGGGATCCTTACGGCTCAAGGTAAACTCAGCCAGTCCCAAAGGATTGGAACGATAGGAAGAGGTCTCACCCGAAGGGATCAGCTCATCGGTCGTCGTAACGGGATCATGGATCTCGCTGACAACGCGAAGCACGAGGTTCTCAGGCAGCGCGCCCATTGCAGGCCAGTCCTTAATGTTGGGACCGAAATGGATCTCAGCATTGGAATCTGCCACGCCCTTGGAATCAAATACGCGGTTTGCGTAAATCTTGGAATCAAAGTGATACTTGTACTTGCCAAACTCGCCGTCGAAGTCGGTTGCAGGCGTCAGCACGCCCTTGTTTGCAGCCGTTGCAGCGATGGATCTTGCATCCATCAAGGCTACGGAAGAAATCTGACCGTTCTGGAGCTTGCTTCCCTCTCTGTTCGGGAAGTTTCTGGTGGAATGACGAATACTAAATGCATTGTTAGCAGGCGTATCTCCTGCGCCAAAGCAAGGTCCGCAAAATGCCGTCTTCATGATGGCACCTGTCTCTAAGATCGTTGCCGCGCAGCCATTTCTAATCAGCTCCATGTATACGGGCATGGATGCAGGATATACGCTTAAGGTAAACTCATCTGCGCCAATGTACTGACCCTTTAAGATGTCAGCTGCCGCACAGATATTCTCAAATCCGCCGCCGGCACAGCCTGCGATAATACCCTGATCAACGATGAACTTACCGTTCTTTACCTTATCCTTCAGATGGTAATCAACGGCACCATCCAAGCTTACCAATGCTCTCTTCTCGGTCTCATCAAGGATGTCGAGAAGGTTTGCGTTCAGCTCTTCAATGGTATAGGTGTTGCTGGGATGGAAGGGCATTGCGATCATGGGACGGATCTTGGAAAGATCAAGCATGATCATGCCGTCATAGTATGCCACCTCGCCAGGATTTAATTCCTTATAATCCTCGCTGCGGCCGTGAATGTCATAAAACTCCTTGATCTGATCATCCGTCTTCCAGATAGAGGACAGACAGGTCGTCTCCGTCGTCATAACGTCGATGCCAATACGGAAGTCAGCGGACAGGCTGGATACGCCAGGTCCCACAAACTCCATCACCTTATTCTTAACATAACCATTCTTGAACACGGCACCAATGATTGCAAGTGCCACGTCCTGAGGACCAACGCCCTTCACGGGTGCGCCAGTCATGTATACGCCAACAACGCCAGGCATGTTAATGTCGTAGGTCTGATTCAGGAGCTGCTTTACCAGCTCAGGACCACCCTCGCCCATTGCCATGGTTCCCAGTGCGCCATAACGTGTATGAGAATCACTGCCCAGAATCATTCTTCCACCGCCTGCAAGCATCTCTCTTGCAAACTGATGGATGACTGCCTGATGAGGGGGAACATACACACCACCGTACTTCTTAGCGCAGGAAAGACCAAACATGTGGTCATCCTCATTGATCGTACCACCTACTGCACAAAGAGAGTTATGGCAGTTGGTCAGAACATAGGGCATCGGGAACTTCTGCAGTCCTGAAGCTCTTGCCGTCTGAATAATGCCAACGAACGTAATGTCATGGCTGGTCAGCTTGTCAAAACGAATCTTTAACTTCTCCATGTTGCCAGAGGTGTTATGACTCTCCAAAATGCCATAAGCGATGGTATTCTTCGCTGCCTCTGCCTTAGAGATTTCCTTTCCGGTCTTTGCCATGATGGCCGCGGAAGCCTCAGGCGTTTCAGCAATGATCTCGGTGCCGTTAATCAAATACGCACCGCCCTGCAGTAATTCGATCATGATTTTCCTCCTAGTTGTTCATTCAAAATAACGGAATCCCACCGTCCACTAATCCAATTTTTGATTATAAAGGATTCCCCTTGGATATGCAAGGAAAAAATAAAAGCCCGGTCCAAAAGGGCCGGGCTTACGTCCAACATCTTCAAATTTTTACAATCCTCTGACTGCTCTTGATAGCCGCCAGCATGTATCCACCGTATAGTAACACCATTACAATGCTTGTTACCAGAATGCCATAGCCTGCGTCAATGGAAAGGAGTGCCTGCAGGGAGGACTTTGCAAAGCGCACGCCAAAGATGGAATGCACCGCCGCAATGCACATGGGAAGCAGGAAAAAGATTCCAATCTGAGCAAAGAGTGCATGATGCAATGTCGCCTTGCCACATCCAAGCTTCTTTAAGACGTCATACCTTCCCTGAGAATCGACGGACTCCGATAAAGCCTTCAGGGACAAAATTGCCGCGCTCGAAAGAAGGAACACCACGCCCACATAAGTCACCAGGAACGTAACCATCATTGCCAAGCCATTATTGGATTCACGGATGCCGATTTTCGTTCCCACCATCATGTGGTGATCCGCAATATTCATGGCATATTCCGTCAAATCTCCTCCGTAAACCAGCTTGTTTAGCATGTTATCCAGTTCCCTTCGTTCCTGTTTTCCCTTCGCCTGATAGTCACCAGCCGCAATATAATTGGCGGGAACGAAAATTCCTTCCTCCACGGCCCTCGAAGCAACCTCATCCGATACAATAAGGGTTCCCGTATCCATGCTGATTCCCGACATCATCAGGAAATGATTCAGACACTGCGTGGAAGCAGGCTTTAACACATGACTGCCAACGGGAATCTCAAGGCCATCCTGCATGGCTTTATCGCGGGCAGAGGCAAACATATCATAAGAGCATACGGCAAGGTACTCATCCCCGGAAAGCTCAGCCTCCTCCTGGCCGTACATCCGCATCAGCTGATTATAATCAGAGACGGAAATGAACTGTGCAGGATAACCCCAAAAGATGGCCAACGGGAATTGCTCCTTCAGCTCCTTGATAAAGCCTCCCATAGTCTCCTCAAAAGCAAGCCCCTGATGCGCATAGACGGGAACCTCCACGTAACCTGGTTTTGCCCAATCAGCCATGGGATGCCCCACCTGTTCCAAATACTGCGACACCTTCACGCCGTCATCTCTTTGAATGCTGAAATCCACCGGCGTCTTTTCCCTTGCGCTCCCCTGGAACTGATTTGCCATGGAAAATCCGATGACAAAGGAAAGAATGGTTGCAAAAAGCATCAGACAAATGATCCCCATCGTGATGGAGGAACTGCGAAGACCGCTGCAAAACTGCCGCAGCACAAAGGCATTCAATTTCCGGAAATAAAATCCCTTAAAGCGCCTTACCACTTCCATGAGGAACCCGGCCAGCGACCGGAACAGCACCATGTTTGCCACAATGCCAATCAAAATCAGCCTGATCATTTCCTTGAATACGATCTGGTCTGAACAAAAGCCCACGCGGTAATATGCATATCCAAGAGCTACCGCGGAGAGAATAAATAATACCAAATTGACTACGGAGCCACTGACAATGTTGGTCTCCGGCTTCTTCCCGGCGGAAAGAAGATCCACCAGGCGGTACTTTGTAATCGCCCCGGCGTGAAAAATAAGAACCACCAGATTCATGACGATAAAGGAAATCATGGTCTTACCCGTTGCCGCGAGGGAAAAACGAAACTGATAATTGCTCAGGTCTGCATCAAAGAAATTACCCACAAGAAATGACAGGAACTGGGAACCCAGAATGCCAACACATAGTCCGATGCCCAAAGAGATCAGGCCCGCGATCACCGTTTCGCAGAATAAGATTTTCGACACCTGCCTCTTACCCATGCCAAGGAGGAGATAGATGCCAAATTCCTTTTTCCTTCTGCGGATCAGAAAATTATTTGCATAGATGATTAAAAATCCCAAGACAAACGCCACGCCAATGGACGCTCCCGTAAGCAGCGAGGTCATCATCTTGATCACCTCATAACCGGAATCCGTCAGGTCGTTTACCAATGCCTGGTCACCGATGGCATTAAAAATATAAAAAATCGCAACACCAAGGATCAAGGTAATAAAATACACCACGTAATCGCTGACGCTCTTTTTCATGTTTGTAAAAGCTAATTTCCACGTATTCATCCCGCACCACCTTCTCGAATAGCTGAATCCCCTGTCATTATGCCATCTCATCTGCATCTCCGCCAAGAAGAGATTGAACCTGAATAATGCGATTAAAGAAGTCCTTACGATCCTCCTTCTCTTCTCGCCGAAGCTCCGTAAACAGCTTACCGTCCTTGATGAAAAGGATACGGGAGGAGTAGCTGGCGCTGAGGGCATCGTGCGTAACCATCATAATGGTGGAGCCCAGCTCATGATTTAAGGTCAGGAGGCTTTCAAGCAGCATGCGGGACGACTTCGAATCCAGCGCGCCCGTGGGCTCATCTGCCAAAATCAGCTTCGGATCCGTCACAACGGCTCTGGCGCAGGCCACGCGCTGCTTTTGTCCACCTGACATTTGATAGGGATACTTTTCCAGCACCTCCGTAATTCCAAGCTTCGCCGCGATCTTCTCCACCTTCTCCTTAATCTCTTTTGCCGGGACCTTCTGAATCGACAGCGCCAGCGCAATGTTTTCAAAGGCCGTCATGGTATCCAGCAGATTAAAATCCTGAAATACAAATCCCAGTTCATCCCGCCGGAAGGCATTCAGCGCCTCCCCACGAAGCAAGGTTACGTCCCTGCCGTCCACCAGAATCTTTCCGGTGCTGACCACGTCGATGGTGGATACACAGTTCAGCAGTGTCGTCTTGCCGCTTCCACTGGCGCCCATGATGCCAACAAATTCTCCTCCCTCCACGGAAAAAGAGACGTCATCCAGAGCCTTCGTCAAATTTCCTTTCGAGCCATAATACTTTTGTACATTTGATACTTCCAATACCTTAGCCACAATGTTTACCTTCCTTTTTTCAGACTAACCATCCTTTACCTGACACGTACGGCTGCCCTCTTACCACGTTGTCTTGACATACCAATTATAACTTCACCGATCAAGGTTTTCCATGCATCTTCCTTACTGAAACCTTACGGTTTTGTAAGATTAGGAAAGGCATGCCTTGCTCCGCCGCCGTGGCTACGCAAAAAAAGAGCGATGAACCTTTTGCCAATGCCCAGTCACCGCCCATATTTCGCCTTCATCGTCATGCACCTTTGAAGACATCATCATTCCATTACCTTTGTCATGCCGGATTTTGGGAACACAAAGATAACCTCCGTTCCCTCGCCCTCCCTGGATGTCAGCGTAATCCCGTGCCCTAGCTTATCGCAAAGCTTCTTGCAAAGGTACAACCCAATCCCCGTGGACTTCACGCCACTCCGTCCGTTATGGCCCGTAAAGCCCTTGTCAAATACCCGGTCCACCTCATTTGCCTTAATGCCTACGCCATTATCCCTAACATGGAGCTGGATGGCATTCGCCGTATTCGTCGCATAAATCTCCAAAACAAGCCCGCAGCCGTCCACATCCTTCTCTGGCGCATACTTAATACTGTTACCAACAACCTGCCCCAGCATAAACTGCACCCACTTTCCGTCGCTGTAAACCTCCTGCTCCAGATCATGCAAGTCAATCCTTGCATTGATCTCCCGCAGCTGTCTTCGATAGGAAAGAATGGTCTGCTGCACAATTTTTTGCAGATTCATGAGACCTACCAGATAATCCTTCGATACTGCAGAGCTCCTGGCGTAAAACAGTGCCTGCTCCACATACCGCTCCATCCGGTCCACCTCACCGGAAAGCCCAAAATCCGCCTCCTTGTGGTTCGCCAGAATCATCTTGATCACCGCAATGGGAATCTTAATCTCATGCACCCAGGTCTCCACAAAATCCCGATAATCTTCCGAATTCTTCTTTAAACTCTCAAACTCCGCCAGCGTACTGGTCTCCACCTGATAAAAGAGCTCCTTTACGACATTCTCTTCCTGCGTCTCCTGCTTCTCGATCATCTCGTAAAACAGATACTTTTCCTTCAAGATGGACATGGCGCCCTCAAGCTCCTCAAAATACTGTTTCATGCGGTGATATTCAAAATAAGTCCCGCCAAAAAAGCACCCCGTCAGGGCAAGGAACACATATCCCATCAAAAAGCTTCCCCCCGCCATGGTTAGCAGAAAAAGCTCGATGGTAACCAGAAGGAAAAGATAAAGCGCCGTCCAAATGCCATGCTCCCTCAAATAATTTCCGTACGTCATCCATCCATCCTCGATGCTTTACTTGTGCCTTGGATCCTCGTTGCGGCCAACGTCTTCCCACAATCATTTTCTTATGCCGCGCCTTACTGCAGCTGATATCCCATGCCACGCTTTGTCACAATGGCCCCGGTGATTCCGATTTCCTCCAGCTTTCCCTTAAGACGCGTCATGTTCACCGTCAGCGTGTTGTCATCCACAAACATACAATTGTCCCACAACTCATTCATAATGTCATCGCGTGACACAATGTTTCCCTGATTCTTTACAAGGATCTTCAGAATCTGCAGTTCATTTTTGGAAAGCTCCACGGAAGAACCCGCAACCACGCGTCCCCTGGAAAGCTCCAGCGTAAACTCCTGCCGCCGCTTCTCGCCGCCGGCCTCAATCTCCTGGACCACGTGCATCTCATCAGAAACCGCAGCCGCCTTATAGGTACGCTTCAGCACCGATTCCATGTGTGCGATCAAAATCTGCGGATTAAAAGGCTTTGCCACAAAATCATCCGCACCGTTGTTGATTGCCATCAGCTCCGTCAGATCATCATTCTTACTTGTAATCATGATCACCGGGCATTCAGACACCTTCCGGAATTCCTTGCATACATGCAATCCGTTGATTCCTGGAAGGCCCACGTCTAAAAGCAAAAGATACAAATTCTCATCAAGAAGCAGCTTTACCAGCTCCTCCGCCTTCTTCCCAGTATACTCTGCGGGCTCGATCCACCGTGCCTCATATCCGTTAGACTCCAGATAATACTGAAGCTCCTTCCCCATCGCTTCGTCATCTTCCAAAATGCCAATCTTTTTCATGTTTCCCTTCCTCACGCGAAAAAAAACTACTCTTTCATCCTAACCTTAGGGCAGGTTTCCTGTCAACCTTTTTTGAGGGCTATGGACGTGCCTGTCTTACACCGGAATCGTCATCCCTACTACCACTTTCCCGTCTCATTCATCTCTCCGGATTTCCCCGGTTTTCTTCGCGAAAGCCATGCCAGGAACGAGAAACACAGCAGAATCTGCACCAGCGTGGAACAAGGCGTCGCCAGACCGATGTGAAACAGCTTTACCGGCTCCAACCTGCTCATCAAAAAGCACACCGGAATCCTTACACAGAACGCTCCAATGATCCCCTGTACCATGACAAAGGTCGTATTGCCACAGCCATTGTAAAACCCGATAAAACAGAACAAAAAGCAAGTCAGCAGACAGTCAATGGCGTAAGACTTTAAATACTCCGCGCCCGCAAGAATCACGTCCTGATCCTTTGCAAACAGCCCCGTCAGCAGATCCCCTCGGAAAAACGCCAACACGAACATGCTAAATCCAAAGGCAAAGGACACCAAAATGGCACTCCGCAAAGCCTTGTACGCCCTGTCCATCTTTCCTGCACCCACATTCTGCGCCACAAAGGCAGAAATGGACTGCATAAATGCCGAGGGCACCAGCATGATAAAGCCGCACACCTTCTCCGCTACGCCCACGCCCGCCGACGCCGTAACGCCAAGGGTATTTACAATCGCCTGGATCACCAAAAACGAAATCCCCACAAGAAAATCCTGCAGGGCAATGGGAATCCCAAGTTTAAGAACCCGCCCGATGATTTCCTTATGGAACCTGATCATGCTGCGCCGAAACTCAAACTCAAATTTCTTTTTCGACACCACAAGAATACAACAGACAACGCTGATCACCTGCGCCGCCACCGTTGCAATGGCCGCCCCTGCAGCGCCAAGCCCCATGCCTGCGATCAAAATCAGGTCTCCGACAATATTGGCAACACAAGCAATTCCCACGGCAAGAAGCGGCGTCTTCGAATCCCCCATGCCCCGGAAAATGGCACCGATCAGATTATAAGCGATAATGGCGATCATGCCACCGCCGCAGATCCGCACGTACGCCACCGTTTCGCCAAAGGCATCTGCAGGCGCCTGCATAATGGTCGCAATCCTCGATGCAAACACCGGGATCAGCACCGACATAATGATCCCCAGCGTTGCAAAAAGCGCAATGCTGGCACCGATGATCTCTCCGCCCTTCTTTGACTTTCCCATGCCGATCTGCTGACCAAAATACACCGTGGTCCCCATGGACAGGCTCGTCACAATATTTGCCAACGTCATCATGATCATGGAACCCGTCGACACCGCCGATACGTCCTCCGGCGTTGCAAACTTCCCCACCACAAACAGATCCACCGCACCATACATCGCCTGCAAAAACAGCGCAAACATCACAGGCAAAGCAAAACGCAAAAGCGGCATCACAATCCGCCCTTGCGTAAAATTTGTCTTCTCGTTCATTTAACTTCCGATCCTTCTTTAGTGCCATCGGACACTTTTATTTCTTACCCATTTTATATGTTACCGCTCTAAAAATCAAGTGCGCCATGCCGAAATCTTTCCCAGCCACCCTGCCAACGAGCCTAAAAATGCCATCATTTTATCATCATGCTTTAATCTCGCCCCGTTGTCTGAGCACCTCAAGAAATGCCGTGCATCCCTCCACCACGTCCCGGTAGGTTTCATCAAAACGGTCCGTATACCAGGGATCCGCAATGCTCCGCCCCGGCCTTTCCGTGAAATCCAAAAGGAGCCTGATCTTCCCTTCCGTATCCGGCCCCGTGATCCGCATGGTATTCCTGATATTGGCCGCATCCGCGCACAGCAGATAGTCATAATGGGCATAGTCCGCCCGCGTCACCTGACGCGCCCTCTTATTACTGAAATCCGTAAACGCCGTTTCCCCGATCCCATGATCCCTCAGCACCGCCTGCGCCGGCGGATAGACCGGGTTCCCGCGCCCGCCCCAGATCTCCTCCGTGCTCGTCGCCGCTGAGGCAATCTCAAATTGATCCTGAATGCCCCGCTTCTCCACCATATCCTTTAAGACGAATTCAGAAATAGGTGATCTACAAATATTGCCGTGGCAAATCATGAGCACTTTGATTTTTCGTTGTATATCTTTGTTTTCCCTTGTATTTCCTTGCTTTTCAAAAGCTTCCATTATCCTTTCGCTTTCTCCGTTTCTTTGCACAACTTGTCATAATTTGGTATTCCTATTTTGGTGCTTCCGCTCGTCTCCCATCATTTTGTAATGGCATGATTTTTGGCAATTTGGCAATTCAGACCTTTATGAAAATCTTTTGGCAGTCAAGGCACATCACATTTATGTCCTTCGTTGCCCGAAAACTGTTTCCGCAGGATGGGCACTGGTATTTCCGCGTGCTGCCCTTTTTCCTTTGAGTCCCTATACCATTTATTCCTGTTCCCGCCTTACCGTCTTGCCCCCCAACAGTCATGGCATATCCCATGTAACCATCCCTGTTAATGTCAAGCGGTTTCACTATTCCATGCTTCGAAAGCACTATACAAAATTCTTGCGTAGGCTCCGTAACGCTCCACCCTATTCCCTGCGCGTAGCTAATTCTCAAACCGCGCTTTTCCGCCTCTTCCTTAAACCTTTTGTTATGATACCTTCCCCCTTGGCAAGTGTCCGCTATGCTGTTTAAGGCGCAATAGTAATGTACCATCTCATGACATAATGTAGCCATGACATTCTCTATTGGTCGATCCAAATGCTCCGCGGAAATGTTTATCTCATGTAACCTGTCTTGATCCACTCTCCACTCTCTGTTTACCGTATAATGCCCGTTTGTTCTTGGACTGCTCATAATGCAGATCACAATGGGCGGTAATGATCCTCCGAAATATGTCATATTCAGAATGTCAAAGGCATACTCAAGCACTTCCTGATAATTTTTCAGCATTAAATCACTTCCTTCTCTTTTTCTTTTCCTTCACTACAATGCCTATTTTTTGGAAGTGCACTTACAATTTTTCGCAATAAAAAAAGGATGCCGCACGCATCCTCTTCACATCAGGTAAACATTAGGTAAAATTTCCTCTCACCTCTCCGAAACCCATTATTTACTTGCTTTTTTGCCCCATTGTTAAACCACTGCCGTGGCAAATGAATAACACTTTTATCATACCTTTATTCTCCGTACTTCTTGGATCCTTTCATATTTCGAATTTCCATTTTCACGGTATATCTTGGCATAAAACCGCATATTTCAGTAAGAAAAAGGTGTAAACTACGGTGTAAATTTTCAGAGCCTACACTTCATTGGCAATCGCTCCGCCAATAGTTTTTTCTTAAAAGAGTTATGTTTTTCCTTTTTCTCCTAGTGCCATTTCTAGAAGTTCTGCTGCAATATCGATGCTCTTGATCCTCATCAAGTTATCCCACGCATCAACTTTGCCGAGAAGGTTCATTCCACCATGCCAAACAAGCTCATCATCGATTACGGCAAAGCATTCCAGAACCTCTTCTTTGGTTACGACCTCAATCCCGCCATTTTCCATAGCCTTTAACAATTCGCAACATACTGCTGCATCCCCCACAGCTATGTTGTCTGGATCCGTGGTTATAATCGTAACTGTTATTCCACTTTCTTGTCTTCGTTTTACGATTTCCATAAATCGAGTAAGTTTATCCGCTCTTATGCCCGGGCTGGAAACAACAATGCTTCTGTTGGCCTCAATTACGTCCCTCTCAAACTTTTCCGTATAATTTCCAGAATCATAAATTGCATTAGTGTTTTGCTTTTGCTGAACATCCCCCGTCCAAAGCACATCCTTTATTGGTACTTCTATTCTATTTGTATTTGTTTCTTCCATCTTGACTATCTCCTTGACCATTAATTCATCCCATTAATCACTCTGGATGCTTTATAAGTCAAGTTAAATAAGTCGAACCACAGACCTCACTTTCCTCTTTCCTGATTCGTAGTAAAACAGTAGTTCTTTTCTTTCACACCCATAAAATTCTGGCCTTATCCGGCCAAGTTCTGCGATAGTATAAATCTTCTTAGGACGTCCTGCCGTGGCAAATAAAAGCACCCACGTTCGTGAGTGCTTTTTACGCCTTTTTCTTTATTGCAAGCGAGTATCCAATGGAATCCAGGTAGCGAATAATCGTCTCTATGGTTCCGCTTGCACCCTTTTCCATGCGGCTCACTGCCTGCTGTGACAATCCCGTCATACGACTTATGTCTTTCTGCGTTAGCGCTTTTGATTTTCTGGCATTGATCAGTTCCTGCTTGAACGCCATTTCAGCCTTAAAAAGTTCATGTTGCTTGCGCAGTTTTTCGTCATCCTGAATGAGTTCTTCTATGATTTGTTTTTCTTTTGACCCATCGCTTTTTACCAGCATTGTTTATTCCTCCTATACCAACAGTCCTTCATTCTTTGCTCTCTGAATGGCCTTTTCAAGCTCTTGCTTTTCAGCTTTTCCCTTTTGTTTCTTACATATGTGTAAAAAAGCCACTCCATCTTTATCGATAATTATGTACATAATCCTTGTCCGCCATACCCTAATCTCCCAGAGCTTGCCCCGTAACTGCCTAGTATCCAGCTTTTCAAAAGCATCTAGTCCATTTTTTCTAATTTCATGTCTGATATCATATAATTCCAGTTTTTCCGACTTTGACAGGCTTTCTATGTATTCTAAGATCAGATTTTTTCCACCGATCGTTTTATAATCATATATTTCCAAATAACTAACCCACCTTTATGATACATCATTATTGATGTATTTGTCAAGTGCTTTTGCTAATAGATTCGCGTAATGTGTCGTAATGTGTTCGTAATGTGTTTTGTTCGTTTTGTTTTGCTTTTGTTTTCATTTACCCTATTTCATGGTTGTATGCTCGCAGGCTCATTTATTATTCTATTCAGAACAATACGTTGCTCTGGAGTCATATCCTCTATGCCCTTAATTCTTCCCGTTTGAATTGCCATCCGAAGCGTATATCGCATGTCGCAATTTCCACAGGTCCGCGGCGAGACAATTCCAAACGCCCCCATTTTAGGCGGATAATCCCAGCCTTCTTCAAACGCTTGCTCCGAGGTCATGATCTTTGTCTTGCCACATACTTCACATATATGTATCAGTTTCATTTCTTTTATCATTGACGTCCCTTTCAAATCATAATCTAAAGTCAGATCAGTCACCTGTCCAAATCCCATCAGGTCTTAATTCAGCATACACCTTCAACTGGTACAGTGGTTTCAAGGCATTGGCCGCGGTACCAATCCAATAATCTTCGTTAGGGCCTTCATATACATCCATTTCAACTTGCTCCTCTGTATATTTTTCCTCATGGTGTAAAAGTAATTCCACGGGATGGCATTCTTTTCCATGCTTGTCTTTAGATATATTCGTTCTCCTCCTTGAATTGATCCATTCACCGTCCTTCTTATATTTCGACTCTATGCTAGATATCATGTCATTAAGCATGGCAATCGACTCCAAACCCGTCTTCCCGTAAAGGCCTCTTATTCCAAGGTTGCCATATTCTCTGTCGCCATAGTCCTTTTCACCATAAAACCTGTCATCATTTTCCGTAGCCACATAATAGTAACGACTATAGTTATAGGTTATGTTTAACCATGCATCTTCGATGGTTGCTGGCGTAAAAGTACCTGTCTTCGTATTATAATTCGCACAGAAGGTTCCCCCTGTCATCACATGTTTAATCGGGAGCTTTATGGTTTCGCCAGATACTCTTTCCGTAAGATAAATATCATAACTCATCCGAATGGCTCCTTTCTTTTTTCTCCATTTTCCTTTGTTTTGCCATAGAATCCGTTGCCTCAATGATCCTAAGTGCCGCTTCTCTCGCGATATCTTCGATAGACCTGTTTTCCATATTAACAGGAATAACAACGATATCTTTTCCAATCTGAATTTTATTGTCCGCCATCTTCCTCCAACTATAATCCCCTTGTCATATTCTTTTAATATATTATATATACTAATAGTATTGTTGCCATTTGTCAATATCTATAGTATAATTAGTTTACAATAAGCATAGTCGGAAGGGAAACCAGACATGAATGAAATTTACGGTGAAAAAATAAAATCATACAGAATAAACCTTGGCCTCACGCAAGGCCAAGTTGCATCAGAAATGGATGTCACCCCGGGATACATTAGCAATGTTGAAAATGGCAGAACGGCCATGTCCCTAAGAATCCTAATCTATTATGCTAAACTAATGGGAATCACTTTAGATGAACTAGTCGGTAATCTGGAACCAGATTACAAGACCAGCTCCTTAGATAACGCTCTGATTGCAGAAATTCATAAACTAAACAAAAAAGAAAAGGAAAAACTTTTGGAGACCATAAAAATTTGGAAATCCTAGAACATTAAGAGAATCCGTCGGGCATCCACCTTCAACGCCTATATTTATGTTTTTTACAGCATGTCAGCGGAATGCCAGACAAATGTTTTGGTTCTGATGTTTCCGCTCGTCATTTGTCAGCAAACACACTTCTCCGATGATCATGATCCATTTACCTTTCTGAGATCTGTTATCCTCTTGAACTCTGGCATATGTATCTATAAATCTTTCCTGAAGCAAATAATCCTGTTTGCTTCTTCGAATCCTAATGCCAAATGAAACTTCAAACTTTCTTCATTAACAAACTCACAGTCGCTGGCGAACTCAGTGCAACCTTTTTCTTTTGCCCACTTTTCACATTCTCCCAGAAGTTCTGCCGCATATCCGCTTTTACGATATTCCTCCGCAACAAATATCCCTTCCAGATATCCGACCAGAGAACTCTCCGTTCCTTCAACATAGTCATATCGTAGCTGTCCCTGTGCAAAAGCAATCGGCTTGTCGTCAACATACTTTATAAAACAGACCGCATCTTCTTTTGCAACTATTTCACGAAACTCGTCCACAACTCTGCAAGAGTGTGATCCTCCCACATTTGAATTGCCAATCCGGCAAGAATTTCTGCGTCTTCTGCCTTTGCTCTCTTAACCATATGTCCTCCTCCCGCTGGATCAAAACAAATGCTTTAAGCAATCCCCAATAACCCGCTATTCGATTGTGAAACTTTCCGTCTTCAAATCACAATAGTATCTTCCGCTTTCGGCGGTAAACTTTAATACACAATAATCCAGATCGGTAACACCGTCCTTATAAAACATAGTGTCGCCTTTCCGCCAGATCATATTTTTGGTTTCCTGATCAGTAAGTACTTCCATTTTACCTTTCAACATAACTCCGACATATCTGATCCAACCTTTATGATAAAAGTATATGCAGGCATTCGGGTTATTCACGTACTGTTTCACCCTCATTGAAGACGTGTTTGTAGAAAAATAGAAATAATGCAACCCATCCATCTTTCTCGGCTTCAGCATAGCTTTCACGTTTGGAAATCCTTTTTCATCTATGGAACAGATAAAGGCAACCTTCTGTTTCCTTATAAATTTTTCGATAATGATATTATCCATAATGCTCCTATCGTGTTCTGAAAGTTAAGTCCATAATGACGTGATAAACATTAGTGACGCATAACCATCCTTTCTGTTAGGCACCGCCGCATGCGAATGGGCACCGCAAGGTCAGCTAAACCCGTATCCTATTCCGATCAGTGTCTCAATATGATGATTTGAATCGTCGTCTATTTTAGATCTGAGATGCGATATATGCACCATGATCGTGTTATCGTCATAAACAAATTCATCCTGCCAAACCTCTTGATAAATCTGCTTTTTCGTAAATACTTTTCCCTTGTTTTCAGCAAAAAACTTTAAGATATGATATTCCTTAGCATTCAGGTTAAGGACTTCACCTGCTTTTTTGATCACTCCGTTACCAAAATCCATCCAAAGATTTCCTGAAACAAACGCGATTTCAGCATTGTCCAACTTTTTTATATGCCTTTTTTGAACCTCAATACGGGCCAGGAGTTCACTCCTGCCCCAAGGTTTCACTAGATAATCATCTGCGCCGAGACGCAATCCGCTAACCTTATCAATCTCATCCCCTTTTGCCGTCAGGAAAATAACTGGCATATCGGATGTCTCACGAATCTGCGCAAGCAAAGAAAAGCCATCCATTACCGGCATCATTACATCCAAGACAGCCATATCGGGTGATTCGCTTTGAAACAACCGAAATGCCTGCATGCCGTTTTCCGCCTCAATCACTTCATGACCTGCCCCTGAGAGCTGGTCACGTAGCAGCATTCTTAAATCACTTTCATCTTCTGCTATAAGAATCTTCAAATTTTATTACCTCTTTCATCGGATAAATGTTTACAGCAGTCTTAAATTTGCCGTGTTGTAGCCTTATAGATATGCTTTGTTAATTAGGTGCAAATAAGGTGCTACCGTAAATAATTTCCTCACGTCATAAATACCCGATTCAAAGTTTCATCGAAAAATTTACAACGGATGATCCTGTCGTCCCCATACTTTCTTTGAAAGTAATTCCGGTCAAGATTCTCTCTGAACTCGATAGATGAGCCGCACCAGTTCTCAGCACCATTCCGCTCCCGAAAACAGCCAACCGAGCATATCTTGCTATCCAAAAGATCCTCCAGAACCTGACGGAATTCTTTCATATCACGTATTTCATCCGTATAGTAATGTCCGTGCCAATCTCCTAAATAGATCGTATATTCGCAGGCAAGATCAAGCATCAGCTTAGTATCTCCGTGAAAAACTTCAATGTATGCAAAATGCTCGTTTTTCTGAACATCAAATCCCTCATTGATCTGACATTCGAGACTACGCCTGTCAATGATTTCTCTGATCTCTTCTATTGTTACAACGACATTATTTCTATTTTTCATTTATCCGAGTTTCCTTAACAGATTATAACCGCCTGTACCTTCTAATCTATTTTAACTTCATGACAAGGCCATACAATAACGAGATGTCTATGTATTCTTCCGTTATTTCCTGTCCGCGTTTTTTGATGCTAATGATTTCAAAATCGGAGTCAAAAAAGCCCCTTAGCCTTTGTTCCGAAAAGGATACCCCCGTATTCCTTTTCGTATAAAACTCTAAATCATCAAGTTCTTCGGCTCCATCTTCATCAGCCGAAAAACATAACAATACAAAGTATCCGTTCTCTTTTAAGATCTCCTTAAGGAGCTCTCTGTACTGCAATCTTCTGTGTGGTGCCAAGTGATGAAACATTCCGCTGTCTATTACGAGATCATACTTTCGGTCTTCAAAATCGACCGACAGAAAATTGCTGCAAATAAACCTCACGTTATTGAGACCTTCTGATTTGTCCTTCGCATTACGAATTGCGACGTCAGAAGAGTCTATGGCAACTACGTCAATTCCCCTTTTTGCCAGATAGATTGCGTTTCTGCCTTCTCCGCATCCAAATTCCACGGCATCCTTGACATTGTGTGTTTTTACAAATTCCGTTATCATTTTATCCAGCAACGTATTGTTTGTAAGGAACGGCGCTTTCATTACTCTTTATGCATAAAAAGTATCCCAGTCAATACTTTCGTTTAACCGATCAAGAACCCGAAACAAATCTTCATAATTATTGATTTCAACTTTTTCCACGTTACCCCTGTCAAATTACAGTTCACATATTATTTTTACTTTTATTGGTCTTTTCGTCAAAAACTCTGCATTTTCATCCATAACGGTTCTTGGATGCTGGTAAACGTCAATGCCAACCGTAATAGGTTCATCTATAACGTATAGGTATCCTTTTTCCGTTCCATTATGATAAATTGTTCCGTCGTCATCATAACTCAATCGGTCCGGTCGATGAGAAAACGCCTCTGCAAGTTCTTTCCACTGAGTGATGGTACTGCCTTCTCTCAATTCTGAAAACACCATGTTCGAGCCATGATACCATATTCCATTAGGATCAATCTTTAGTTCCACGTGTTCAAGTCTCCCCTATTTTATTAGTCTGATAAACTGAAATATATTACAGTCTGCAAATAAAAAGTCAAGCATATTTTTGCGTATTATTTGATGTTTTTATTTGCAGACTGTAATATAACATGTATTCTAACATAATTCTTGCCAAAAGCAAAGGGAATACGTATTCGTGTCTTAGATTCACTTTCTTAGATATAGACGGAAAAGGCTGAAACATTTTCATGCTTTTTCCGTCTATATACACAGAAGGAGGAAACGAACATATGAAAATACTGAGCATCTTTTTGATCATAGGTTTACTAATCACCGGATGTGCTCGGAACGAGACAATGAACTCACCTATTGTGAGGGGTGAACACAATGGTGTTATCAACCATGGTCATTCGATTACTGAAACGGCGAATAACCGTCCACATGAAATCAGAAGATCAGACGAAGTTATCATGGACCAGAACGAGGCACTCAAGTTTCTGGAAGATACCATATCTCTTCCTGACAGTGATATGAGGTTTATGCTGGGCGAGACATCGGACGATGATCCGAGTGCTTATCTGTGGTACAGATTTTATATCTATAAAAACGATATTTGTATTATGAATAAGGGGTTCGATGTTATTGCCTTCACGGACGGAACGATATGTGAAGGAAGAAGGGAAGTATTATCCTGTAGGACATTTGCCGATCCGGGTGACATGATGAGTCCTGATGAAGCGCTCAAAAAATATAAGCAGAAGTCAGGTGATGACAGGGACTTCTTCTATGCCTTCAATCAAAATTATTATTATTTATCCAAGAGTAACGAGTGTGTCCTGACTTACATGTACCGTTACGATTGCGGTAAAGTTCTAGAGAATTACACGCTGCTTATCAATGCAATAACCGGTGAAGAGTTTGGTGGCTGGCCTGATGCAATCGATTGATGCTTTGAAAATATAACCCGTAACAAAAATGGAGAGGAATCATCCTCGCAAATCCCCGTTCGTTTATTATTTGTTTCATCGCAATTCCCCGTTCGTTTGGACTAAGATTTTGCGCAAATCCCCATTATTTTATCAATCGCAAAAGGAGAAGTCACTTACGGCTTCTCCTTCGATCATATTCCTCTTTGAGTTAGCATTTGTATTCCACACCCCCGTCGGGCGTTCACCTTCAAAAGGTGTAAACAGGGTGTAATTCATGCCTTCGTCCTCTCTAAAATGCCCTAAATACGGCATTTCTCTCATCTGCCCCATATCTTGCCGTGGCAGATGAAAAGTACCTTTATCATTTTTCGTATCCTGTTTGAGTACCTTTTGTCCACCGTTTTTTTATTTCGGAATCTATATCAACTTTCCAAAATATAAAAAAGCCCAAATCACAAGGATTCCGGCTTATGGCACTTATCTATTTTCTTATTTTGGGGCATCGTATCTCTGTTGAAAAATATAGAACATATGTTCCTAGATATCAAGAGCTTTTTCGTTTTTCGTATAAATCTCTAAGTTATATAATAGCGATTATTAATCGCGTAGCTCATCTGCTTATGCAGATGTTCCCGGGGCTTGGGTTTATCCCCAACAAGCGCGGCAGGCATTTGTCTGGACACAGACATTGCTTGCCGATTTGCGAAGCGATATCGCAATGCACTGCTTGCGAAGAAAAAACAGATTTATATCACATCACTTTTCGTATCAATTTATAACTTGTATTCTTTTCGTAATCTCTGCAATTCCTCAATATATTCATCTCCGGCAGTTCTAAGTAATCTTTGATTTTGATGCATATTCATTGTATTTAGAACTGAATCAAGAACACATCCTGAAATATTAGAACAATGATCTGCAACCCTCTCGAGGTTTGTTAGCAAGTCTGACCATACAAATCCGGCTTCCACAGAACACTCCCCTTTCTGTAAACGCAGGATATGTTTCGTACGCAAAGACTCTTTAAGTTCATCCACAACCTGCTCTAATGATTCCGTCCTTTGAGCAGATTTCATATCACCATTCTTTAGTGCCACATAAGATAGATCCACTATTCCTTCAACAGCCTTTGCTATCAGATTATATTCTTCCCTTGCCTGATCAGAGAATTCAATCTCTTTATCCTTCAATTCCTCAGCCGATTCGAGGATGTTCACCGCATGGTCCGCAGTGCGCTCATAATCACCGATCAGCTTCATATATTCTGTAGCTTTCGCGCTTTCATTTTCACCAAGTTGCGTAGATGTCAGCTTTATCAGATATGTTCCGAGAATATCTTCCAAATGGTCTGTGTTCTCTTCTGCTTCCCTGATGTATAGTGCCTTTTCTTCGTCATACTTACACACCGTAGTTAAAGCTTCCTTCATAGCTCCAACAGCTGTCCTCGCCATCCTGTCCACCACCTCACCACATCTTTCAAGTGCAAGAGCCGGACTTCCCAGTAGCCTTGTATCCAATTCTTCTGTCTGTTCAATCGTTTCATCATCAGGGATCAACTTTTTTACCATTTTTTCAAGCATACCTGCAAGTGGAAGCATCAACAATGTGCACAGGATATTAAAAACCGAATGACAAACAGCTATGCCCATCAGGCTTGCTGCTTCTCCAAGGATAGCCGGAACTGCCACAGCCTTCACTATGCAGAATATCGACAACCAGACAACTGTTCCTATCACATTGAAACTCAGATGTACCAATGCTGCACGCTTTGCATTTTTGTTGGCTCCTATGGCAGAAATGATAGCTGTAATACAGGTTCCTATATTCTGCCCCATGATAATCGGGATTGCTGCGCCGTATGTCACTGCCCCGGTTGATGCAAGAGCCTGTAATATACCGACAGAGGCTGAACTGGACTGAATAATAGCTGTCAGAATCGCTCCTGCCAATACTCCAAGCACTGGATTTGTAAATGCAACAAACAAATTCTGGAATTCCGGTAAATCCCGCAGTCCTGATACGGCCCCTGACATAGCTTCCATTCCAAACATCAGCGTGGCAAAGCCCAAGAGAATCATTCCCGTATCACGCTTCTTGGATTCCTTTGTAAACATATACAGAATGATTCCGATCAGAGCAAGAATCGGAGTAAAAGATGAAGGCTTCAAAAGCTTCACAAAAACATTATTGCTACTAATTCCCGAAAGACTCAATATCCATGCCGTTACCGTAGTTCCGACATTAGCCCCCATAATAACATTGATCGCCTGGCGCAATGTCATAAGTCCGGAATTGACGAAACCAACGACCATGACTGTGGTTGCTGACGAACTCTGTATCACAGCGGTTACACCAAGTCCCGTCGTAAGTCCTGTGATCCTGTTAGTTGTCAATTTTCCCAACAAAATCTTCAGTCTGTTTCCTGCACGCCGTTCCAGTGCCTGCCCCATCAGCGACATCCCAAACAGGAACAGGCTTAAGCCTCCTATCAGATTGAGGATACTAAAAATGTCCATACATACTCTCCGTTCTTCTGCTTTATATCGTTCAAAAGAATGGTAGCAACTGAACATCAAATCCATTATCAATCTCTTGTAAAATTCATGTAATGTCAGCAACAAAAAAGCAGGAGCCACAGCCCCTGCAAAGAGATTATATCAAATCAACTGTTGTTCGTTTATCATCAGTTTGAACTGCAGACCAATTTTTTCAGCTGCCTTTCGACATAAAACCATACGTTGAAGGAATATTTCAAAGAAATCCATAACTGAACTGTAATGCGTATCAACAGAAAGTTTGAGTATTATGAGTGTATGTGCTTCATTGATTTTAAGTTCGGATTTTGTCACGGAATAGTTCACTCTGTCATGTATATCAAATGCAGATGAATCTTGATTTCTTACCCTATTGCGTCTCACATCGCTCTTGTCAGCTAAGATTAGTGCAGCAGCCAGTTCACTAACCGGGACGCCTGTCCCTTCATCGTGGTTACCAATTGCTGTAATAATCTGTCCTATTTCGTTTGGTGGAAACCCTAAATGGTCCAAAATTCGAAAAGCCATAATCGCACCGGATTGGCTGTGTTCAACACGATTAACAATATTGCCAATATCATGGAGATATCCAGCAATCTTTACAAGTTCTACGATCCGGTCCGGATATCCAAGTGTCGACAGAATATATCCTGCTTTCTCAGCCACAAGCGTAACATGGGCGAAACTATGCTCAGTATATCCAAGTGCTGAAAGTGACTGATCTGCCTGTCGGATATATGTATTTATTTCATCGTTGTTCTTTATTTCTTGATATGTCATATATATACCTATTCCTGCTTATTTGGTATGGAAACAATCATTTCTGTCCCTTCGCCTACTTTACTCTTTACTTCAATCTTTCCGTTGTGAATCATAACTGCATGCTTAACAATAGAGAGCCCCAGTCCGGTGCCGCCAACTTCCTTGCTCCGACTTTTATCGACGCGATAAAACCGTTCAAATATGCGTTCTAGGCTTTCTTCAGAAATCCCAATACCTGTATCTTTAACGATTATAATCGTTTCATATTTTTTCGGCTGTACAGTCACCTCAACGCTTCCACCGGCGTGATTATATTTTATCGCATTGTCACAAAGATTATATATGATACTGTACAACAGCTGTGGCACTCCTAGACTTGGAGCATCCGATCCCTGAATACTGACAGTCACATCCAATGATGATGCTACTACCTCCAAACTGTCAATAGCATTTTCAGCAATACGGTAAATATCGCACTTTTCCCATTTCATGTCCACTCCGCCATTATCGAGCCTGGTCAGGTCAATGATATCTTCTACCAGTTTTGTCATTCTGGTTGATTCTTCCCGTATTTTCCCGGCAAACGGTTTAATATCCACCTCTTTTACCATTTCATTCTCAAGCAGTTCAGCATAACCTGAAATCGCATGTAGCGGAGTTTTTAACTCATGCGACACATTAGCCGTAAACTCCTGTCTGATCAATGCAGCCTTCTCTATCTCCTTCTGATCTCGCTTCAGTTGTTCGTTTTGAAACTGAATACGTCTAAGCAGCGGTACTATTTCCTTGTACTCTTCTTCATTTATATGCTGAAGCGGATCATCCGGATCAATACTGTTGATTGGAGTCAGTATTCGTTTTGTAAGCCTAGATGCCAGCACAAATGACAAAGCTAATGCAATCAGGATCACAAAGCAGATTGGCTGTGCAAATCCCATAAGCAGTGTCCAGACCGCCATTTGAACACTCGAAAGCCTTATTACAGACCCATCTGACAGCCTGATAGCCGAATACAATTGCTTGTCAGATAGTGTGTTTGAATATCTCACACTCTCACCATATCCATCAGCAAGGGCTTCTTTTATTTCTTCACGCTCCATATGATTTTCCATCTCATTTGCATTAATCGCATTGTCAAATAAAACCGTCCCATCTGCATCGATCCATGTAATGCGATAATCCTTAGCTTCAAGACTGTTAAGATAATCCAATCTGGACATGGAGACTCCCTGTGATGCCAGCTCAGCTTCAGTCTTTAGTTGCTTTAGCTGAACCCCGGAAAAATAGTTATAGGAAACACCCATAATAAATATAAGCGAAGCCAAAAAAACAACTATAGCGACGATCCATATAGCATTAAATATTTTTTTATTCATCGCCCTGCCCTTCCATCTTATAGCCAACCCCGCGTACAGTCTTTATCATGTCCCCACAATCATCGAGCTTTGTCCGCAGTGTTCCGATATGAACATCTACCGTCCTGGTCTCCCCAACAAAGTCAGCACCCCAAACAGAAGACAGAAGATTATCCCGTGTAAAAACCTGTCCGGTATTCTCAGCCAAAAGCTTCAGCAATTCATATTCCTTTAAAGTAAGCGAAATAAACCTGTCATTAACTGTGACCGTATGTTTCCCTTCATCAATTACAATACTTCCACACTGTATCTGTTTCTGTTTTTTCTTCGGTGTACTCCGTCTTAATACTGCTTTTATCCGGGATACCATCTCCATCATCCCAAAAGGTTTTGAAAGATAGTCATCAGCTCCGCTATCCAGCCCGATCACCGTGTCATACTCACTACCCTTTGCAGTAGCCATAATGACCGGTATTTCTTCCGTAACCGGAGATGTTCTCAGCTTCTTTAAGATACTGATACCGTCTTCTCCCAGCAACATGATATCAAGAATCACCAGCTCCGGTTTTTTCGCTTTCATCATATCCCAAAAGGCTGCCGCATCCTGAAAGCCGCAAGCCTCAAAACCAGAAGCCTGAAGTGTATAAACCATTAATTCACGAATACTATCATCATCTTCTACACAGTAAATCATTACATGCCTCCTTTTTGTTTTTCATTATATCCGGTGAATGTAAATACACAAATCACACAATTGTAAATTCCATGTAAAACTATTCAACAAAATATGGCTATCCCCCAATAAGAGGATAGCCGCTAATAATGTATCTCAATACCATTATTGATTTATCAAATCATCACGAAAATGCCCATCGTGTCCTCTTCACCCTTACTTTTACTTTCGGATATCCTCGTTGTTTACCATCCTTATCCCATCCGATCTGCCGTAGTGTAGTTACAACACACTACGGATAGGATAGGATTAGTATTATTATAGTTAGTCTTGTTTTCTCAGTCTTACTACCTTGTCTTTTTGACACTTCTACACGTTTCCTAAAGATATTTTCTGAAGTCGGATTTTCATACTTCCCGTGTGTCAAAAACAGAACCGTCTGGTATGATTTGGACACGCGGAAACAAGTTATCCACTATCTATTTTAATTCTCGCTCTATTTCCTCGATAGACGGCAACGTTCCTTTGAAATTCTCCGGCATAAGATCCGACAATTCATACTCTGATATACCCACAGGGGCATTGGAACTGTTTACCGCATACTGCGCCAGAACATTATCCTTGTTTTTACATACAAGTAACCCTACTGTAGGCGCATCACCTTCTTTACGCAGAATATCATCGACAGCAGCTACATATGTACCTATCTGCCCCATATCTCCCGGCTCAAAGGCTCTATTCTCGCCCTACAAATGCAAATCCGGTACCAAGTTCCAGCAGGAACTGAGATATATTATTCATTAGGGCATCTTTAAGCTCTTTCTCATAATATCCCTCTGTCATAGTAAGGAAATCAAATTATAGGGATCTTTGGTCATTTCCTGTGCTAGATCACTTTGCGGAGCAGGTAATGTTTTTTCAAAATTTGAGATTGCTTTCCCTTGTCTCTCATATAGATTCGTATCAAGAAAATTCTGTAGCACGGCTCGGGACCAGTTATTTTCTAAAGTCTTTTCAACATAAAAAAGTGCTTTATTCCGATCATCTTTACATTTATCAATGATAAATCGATGATGTCCCCACGGAATCATAAAAATATTCATTTGCGCCACAACTTGTGGCGTAATTGTTTCAACAGAATATAATCTATAGAACTAGTGCATATATAAAAGATTTCTTGGGGAAAATGACTTTACGTCCGGCAATGCTCGCTTGATGTCGTCACTAACAGCCTTATAAAAGCCTGTTCCCCAATCATATTAAGTTTTGATAATCTCCAGATTTCGTCCCAATTCCCAATAAAATACCAGCATCTCCCGATTAACAGATGATGCAGCTTTAATCTGGCTATTTCGATATCTTTTCTTAAGTGAACATATCCAATTATTATATGCTTCATCAGTTTTTATAGTATTATTCATTATTCATACCATCCTTTTTTAATTCATCGGGTAGTCCACCTTCAAAAGGTGTAAACGGGGTGTAAATCAGATACCACTCTGCCCACAAATGGCTTGTTTCTGCCATTCTTTGCTTTGGCATTAAATCCTGCCGCGGCAGATAAATAAAACCTTTATCTTGTCCATATAACAAGGACATCCTTTCCACTTATATTTGTAATTCACCTTCTCTTTAGTGAGAAGGTGAACGCAAGTCAATTCTATTTTAGTAACCAAGCCCCTACGGTACCAGCTGCATTATATTACCGTCACTTCACATACAATTCAGCTGAATGATATTTCTGAATCAGATCCTCGTCAGCCTCACCAAAATCATTTGAGAAGGACTCTAGGCTTCCGTTACAGTCCAACACAATATTGGTAAATGTAATATATGAGTTATACATATTTTCAAGTGCCTTAAAGGCATTCTCATATCCCTCAGGCGGGGTTAACATGTTTTTCATCTCATTCTTAATCCGCATTTGATTAGCAGCAAGGTCAGAACACTTTTTACTGAAATCCGCATCAACGAAAAGGAATTCTTCAAAAGATAATTCATTTATTTACTTTCCCTTCCCTGTTGTTCTTTTTCACTTCGTCCATCTCCGCTATCAATTCTTCTAACGGACGATATTCTCCGCCCCACCATTCAAAAACATGCATGCCTTCGTCTTCAAGAACCGATTCGGTAAGCTTCATAGTGATTCCAAGCTGCTTGAGAAGTCCTTCGCGATCAACCTCCTGATAATCAAACGGAAGTAATTTGCAGAATTCTTTGTACGATACTCCACAAACCACATTATGTACGCCAAGTGACGCGATAGCGCCGAGACATCTCTCACAGGGTGCACAGCTGGTATAAAGAACTGCTTTTTCCATTATCTCGTCAGAATACTTGTTGGCACATTTATGTACAAGGTTAAACTCTGCATGCCCGAATATATGATTCTTAAAGTCGGCGGTATTCTCCGCTTCTTCCAATATTTTCCTGTCATAAACTAGCACGGCTCCGAAAGTATCGAATCCCTTCTTACCTGCGCTGATAGCTAATTCGTAGCATCTTCTCATGTATTCCTCATGATTACTGTTCATTTCAAATCTCCATATTCAATACCTTAAAACTGCCTAAAGTAAATCACGTTAAACCGGAATTTGTTTAACCTTTGCAGGTGCGGATGGTAGTTCAGTTTCGATCCCCAGTTGTGCAGGACGCAGATGAAGCCTGTCCTTGCCCCAAGGCGTTTCGGATGCAGCGTATGGCATTCAGCCGTTCATCGGAAAACGGCCTGTCGGCGATCATGGGAAGGAAACGCTCCGTCACATACTTTATGTCATTTGAACAATACGCGATCTTATCAATGACGACGTCGTAATGCTCGTCGGACAAAGCTTTCTTCACGCTACGCTCATCAGTTCTTTGAAATACGATCCGCTTTACCTTATGCTATTTAATAGTTTTCTTGCGGATTCATCGTTTTAATCTCTCTACAGATGTCTCAAGCGCTTTAATCGTCTTGGTTTCCAATACGCAGCGTGCATTTCTTTTCTCTGCAAACTCCAACCTAGACTTAAGATCAATCTCTCCGTCGCCAAGTGCTAAATGATCCTTGGGCGGTTGTTCCTTTCCGTCATGAATATGAAAATGAATCAGGTGGTTTTGATGCTCTAGCAAAAAAGGAACATCCTTCTCACCCGTAGCCTTCGAATGGCCAATATCCCAAGTCAAACCAAACCTTTTGCTTTTCAGCAGATATCGAATGGCCTTCTTTTCATATTCGCGAAACCCATCGGTATTCTCAATGGCGATCCTAATGTTGCTATCGCCAATCCACTCCTCGCACAAGGATCGAAATCTTGTAAATGAAGCCATATAGGTATCGAAATCTCTGTCATACATTTGAACTCTGCGATCTGGCAAGGTAATATAGATGCCATGATTCATATGCATATTCAGAGTGAACGGCTGGCTAGGATCTCCATAACGATCGCGAAGAGGAAGTAGTTTTTTCGCGACCTCGATGGTGCGCCTGACCGTTTCCAGATAGGCATCCGTGACTAGTGGATTGAAGTCTGCGATATTTAGATTTTCATCTAGGTGGATGGTATAATAAATCCTTGCTTTCTCCGCTGGTTCAATGAAAGCATCGACCTGTTCTAGCCTGTCAACCTGATATTCCGGAAAATTCATGTTCAGTTCTATAAACTTAAGTCCCAAGCGCCTGCAAAGATCGACATTCTCCTGCAAGGTCTGGTTTTCAACCAATGTCGGCATTCCGAACTGCATCTTTTCGACAACCTCTCTTAACTGTTTTTGTCCGTGGTCTCCTATTTTGCTACGGTGATCCAATATCGTTTCATTTCTGTCCCTTCAACCTGAATCGTGCTTTCAAAGACACCGCCATTCCCAAGGATGGTTTTCTCGCTTGCAATATTGTCCGCGTCACAAGTAACAAGCAGTTTCTCTATCCCCAACGCCTTTGCATTTTGAATATTCAATCGCAGCATTTCTTTTGCATATCCCTTTCCGCGTTCCGAGGGACGCACGGAATATCCGCAATGTCCGCCCCAGGTTCCAAGAATCGGATGATTGATATGATGCCGCAGGTCAATGATTCCGACAATACGGTTATCACTTTGTCGAATTGCAAGATACATGTCCGACGGAACTTTCGTGCCGACCTCCCTGCATGTCTCCTCACTTTTACGAAGCCTGCAGATCTGGATCCATTCCTCTGCCGAAGCGCTGGTATCTAATGACAGACAGCCTGCAAACTGATCCTCACTATCCGCATCCTTTTCTAGGATCTCTGTCCTAAATGCCCAGATATCCTCAGCATATTCCTGATTCGGTGCCATCAATGTTATCGTTTCCACTGCGCTCTCCTCAAATCATGTATTATAAAATTACTTAGGCTTAAACCATTGCCAATGATGTCTACTCTTATTATATTTCACCGTTTACCATTTTCCAAGTGCCATATTTAAATCTTTTTATTGACGCAAAATAATCCTGCGCGCCTTTATTTACAAGGCACGCAGGATATCCTTTTTATTCTGTGCGTTTCCGATACAATTTGAAGTGATTCTGCCCATCTTTTGACGGATCAACGTTGCAGACAAGACTTTTATTGATCCCTGGATTCCTCATGAGCAGCAGATTTAAGAGTGTTCCAGAAAAAGCAATCGTATTCTCATACTTTTCTTCCACAACCTGAAAATCCAACACGTGACTTCCAGGCTCCAGCTTCTCAAAATCAGCCAAGAAATCCTTGACGTTCTCCCAGCCATGCTTCTCGTAGATCATCTGATAGTTTGGATCCTTACTATAATCTGGCATCTTGGGCTTCATTTTCTCCATGTCAGAGATCTTATCCAGAACATCCGACGGAATCTTATTAAGAATCTCGGATGGAATTTTTCCTGCCTCTCCTTGAAGCGCAGGAAAGTCTTCTGCAGAATCTGCCGCCGTGTCGAGACACTGTGCAATTTGATTTAAGATCTTCTCATACTCCTCGTTGCTAAGGCCAAATTCCACGGCTGGATCGTATTTTTTTACGTCACTTAAAATTCTTTCCTTAAACGCATTTATCTTGCTCTGAATTGTACTCATTTCACTCTGATATGACTGGCGGATGAGTTTAATTTCGCGAAGTCTCGCTTCTGCCTCTTCCACTTTTTTCTCAAAGGCATCATAGATTACGCGATCATCCTGATCAAGGAGCTCTCTAATCTCATCGATTGTGAAACCTGCTTTCTGCAAATTCTTAATCTTTACGTAAGTCTCACCCTGTGACTCATCATAATGTCGATATCCCGTCCACGGATCCACGTTAACCGGTTTTAGCAGATCAATGCTGTCGTAATATCGAAGCGTCTGAGGATTACATTCACACAAATTTGCAAATTCCTTGATTGTCATATTGCTATCTCCTTTCGAGAAAGTTATATCATTATAGTGAACTATAAGGTCAATACCTATTTTACGCTTTTTTCTTTTTATTCTTTCGGATACTGTTGATCACTAACACAACGATGGAAACAAAAGCAAATCCGACCGTATAATTAATAACTGAAACTTCGCAGTTATTTTATATAAAATACTTATCTATAAACACATTGATGTGCTTTTTGACCGTTTTTATCGCATATTCCTTTTGCTCTGGATTTCTGTCGCAGAGCTGTATCATCAACATTGTCGGAGCAACGAATTCCAGAGCATAAATCTTAGCATCCCCCTTGATCATGGTTCCTTCCTTGATCAGTTTTTTGAATAGCTGCTCATAAAATGTCGTTAAGTCAATAAGCTGATACTTGGTTGCCATTTCAGCAAACATTTCATTTCGATATTGCTCGATCGTATAAATCCTTCGCATTCTTTTCGCCATTTCATTATTCAGCGTAAACTCAACATTTTGTATGACGAAGGCCTTAAACTCCTTTTGTGTGTGAATGCTTTCCAAAGCCTTTGCATTCACGCCCATACCCTTTCCATATTCCTCACCCGCTCGTTCTCGGATTGCATCCAACAAATCATCCTTCCCCTTGTAGTACTTATAAAGATTCGGACCCTTTAAGCCGATGTGCTGTGCAATTTCATCCACGCCTGTTCCCGCATAACCCTTGGTCGAAAAAAGCTCGATGGCTGCCTCCATCAATCTCTGCTTCGTATTTTTCTCCATGCTCTCCTCCATTTTCATTTGTTAACCATCGTTAACCTGATAGTCATTTTAGCATAACGATCGTTAACCGTCAAGATGCTTTGGTTCAAAATTTACTCATGAAGACAAAAAAATCCCGCGAGCCCTTATTTTATAAGGACTCGCGGGAAGCTTAGAGAGCAGTCCGCATCCGCCATGCTCATAGTTACTTATCAACCACGGATTTCCCCAGCCATTTCTTTTTATACCAGTAGGTCATGACGATCAATCCGCGAATGCATTCATCGGTGGCCGTTCCAGCGAAAATCCCCGCTACCCCAAAGCCAAGCGCAACTCCGGCCACATAACCCGTCGTTAATCCAAGCCCCCAGTTGCTTAGGATTCCCATGATAAATGGAAAGATATAGGCTCCGGCCGCCTTTAAGCTGCTGACAAAGGTCATATTAAGACAACGCCCGATCTCAACAAAAATATCAACAATCATGATCATCTGTCCGATTGCAATGATATTTTGATTCTGCGTAAAGAGCCGTAACGTATACTGACAGAAATAAGCATTGATGCATGACAGCGCGATTGTTATGGGCATCGAAGTGCCAAGCGTTTTGAACACTCTTTTATATGCCTCATCCGTTTTTCCGGCCCCTACCAAATGCCCCGTAATAATTTGCGTTGCCATCGCGGAGGCGTTGGAAAAGATCATTGCAAAGGAAATCAGTGAATTACAATAGGATCTCGCATTTACTGCATCGTTGCCCATCCCATTGATAAAAGAAAGCAGCGTCGTCTGATAGAGATTGTAGGTCAGGTTCTCACCCGCCGTAGGCAAACCAATCTTGATCATTTTTATCAATAGTTCCTTGGGAAAGGGATTTAATAAGCGCAGCGATAGCTTACCCGTTTTCGTCGCATAAAAGAAGATTAGGACTGCCGTCAAGGCAATCGCCCTAGCTGCAACGGTCGAGATTGCCACGCCAGCAACGCCCATCTTCAACGAAGCAAGCGGTCCATATAAGAAAAGATAATTACCGCCGATGTTGATCAGATTAATTGCCAGAGAAACCCACATTCCAATCTTGGTGTATCCATTGCACCTAAGGATCTGCACCATGACATTAAACACTGCCGTCAAAAAGCCTCCGCCTCCGACAATATAGATATAAATCATGGAGTACGGACGCATTTCAGGCGAAACATGCAGGAAATCCATAATTAGCGGATTTGCCCTGCAAAAAAGCCCGCTGAGTGCAACGCCAAAGACAAGATTTACTACAAATGCCAATGTATAGATCATGTTCATCTTTTCATACATTTTGGCTCCAAGATACTGTGCAACGACAACACTCGTTGCCGTTGCTATGACATTGAACAGGATGTTCATCATGAACATGATGGTGTTGGCGTTTCCAACGGCACCAACCGCATACTCATCATAATGACTCAGCATCAGCGTATCCACATTGTTTAGCATTGTGTTGAGTAAAAGTTCAAGAAACATGGGGCCCGCCAGAAAAAGCAGCGGTGTTTTTTCATCTATGACAATCGTTTTTTTCTTATTCATCGTATAGCCTTTCTTATTCTTCTTTCTTTGTCTTATCCCTTTTCCGTTCACGTATTATAGCGCATTGTTTCTAAACAAACCACTTATAAATTGCCATACATCATGCCATTTTAGCGTTTATGAAGAATTGCATCGTATGAGAAATAATCTTATTTGCCAAGCTAAGATAAACACGCTCTACGCCAAGAAGAAATACATTCATTTGGAATGAACTAGCTGGGTGCCGTGACAGCCACTCTTTCTTGTTTTTTATGCAAAGATGTGCTATAAATAAAAGAGAAAAGTGGAAGAAATTGAATGAATCTCTTGATTCTACTTAGGGAGAAATCGTATGGGCAAAACAAAGGCAGACCCCAAAAATGGTAAAGTTCTGTATGCAAAAAGCAGTAAAAACACCCTGAAGGTTCACGGGACAAACTATAAGCAACGTAACAAGGCTGGATTAGATTATATCGTAGTGGTCAATTCCAGAAAGAAAAAGGAAATCGGACTTGGAAAATATGCCGTCATTGAAATGCTGTTTAAGAATCCTGAGATGAAGGGTGAATACAGAACCATGATCACCTTTGGAAGAGTTGTGGTGGATGAGGAAATGGATGACGACAGCGTTGCAATGGATCAGACCATTCGCGACGCTCTTGGCATGGAATTTAATTCCACAGACGGCCGCGTGAAGGTCAGTCCCTTGAACCGCACATTCTCCCAACGTCTGCTTGCGTGTTTTAAGCCTGGGCAGACGCTTTACATGAGAGTTAACTACCCTTCACTCAATGACATGGAAAAGAAAATCTGCCGTGTTTCGAGCGATTCCTTAAAGCTCATGAATGCAAACGACGGCAACGGATTGTGGCTTCAATGCTGTGGTTCCGATTTTCGTCGTGATGTTTACCGCCTTGTAGACGAAGTCGTTTATGAAAAAGATTCAGACTGGCTTGACAATGTGAAAAACCATTGTCACGCCGAACTGAATGCCATCCTTGAAAAGTACTTCATTGACCCTTCGGACAACAGCTCGAGGTTCAGCCTTGAAGAAGTTAATGAGTTGTATCTTGACTGCGATGCGCTCAAGGGTAAAAAGGACGTACAATATCTTATCGCGCTGCTAAAATGCATAAATAAACCGCCAAAAGATGCAAGATTTCAGCGTAAGGATTATATTCGGAATTTGAGAAGCATTGTTGCTTATTTGGAGTGGATGTACGAGTGCTCCTATCATCTTGTCGAAGAGAAGATCACGGCCTATGGTTATAATGCGGATTCAGAAAATCAGATCAAGCAATACCAAAAGGAGCACAGAGGAAGAGAACATACAGATAATAATTGCTTTTCCATGGACGAACGATATCCGGATTCCGATGCCATATTCCGCATGATGCCGGATCTGGAGACCATACGACTGGATAAATATTACAGAGACTTGCTGAATCTTAACATATTGGATTCGATCAAAATCAAGAGAAGCTGGTTAGACAGAATCAAGGACGAACTCGTCGATTTCGGCATCGTTTTTCTTCTGACGATCCTGGCGACCTTCACTGCGTTCGGAACGGACAATCAGCTGATCATCGGCATTGAAATAGCGATTTCGCTGATCGTAACGATCATTCTGATTCTCATGCGAACGCTGTGACAAAATGGATTCCTATCGGACAAAAAACAGCCTTTTCATCCTAAGGAATCCGAAACACCCGACAGACGTCGGGAGAAAGGTAAAGTCCAAGCACAAATGCCCGCATTGGATGACAAGAACTCAATGACTGATATGGTATGGTATGTATGTTATGGATCAAATCTATTAGAGGAACGATTTCTTTGCTATATCAAAGGCGGCGTAATTCCTGGAAATAAACTTTCTGAAAGAGGAGCCAAGGATCCCTCCCTCCCACTACGGTCAGAAAAATGCACGATTGATCATGAGCTGTTTTTCAGTACGCCGATCAAGAAATGGTTTGGCTCTGGCGTTGCATACATTAATCCCCGAAGGATGAACCGGGCGAAATGCAAGCGCGCTGCTGATGGTGCTGACGTCAATGCATGCAACATTACCTTAGGACGAAGATATCTGATCACGCTGGAGCAGTTTTTAGACGTGGTGCGTCAGGAAAACTCACTTCCCGCTGATTGTGAAATTCCCATAGACTTTGACCGTCTGAGATCCGAAGGCTCTCAGGTTGTTTTCCCTGGCACCTATTATGGTCGTCTCCTGTATTTGGGAGACGCAGATGGATGTCCTTCTTATTCCTTTACCTGCGTCCCCGACATGGAGGAAATGGAACGAGCTCCTCTTTTTGGACCATATGATGACGTGATCTCGAAGGGCCTAAAAGAAACCTTTCAGCTCAGCGAGAAGGAAATCAATGAATATCTAAGACGCCATCGGGAATTCACCTAAAACGGTAAATCGTTCAGATGGATATCTTCACGCTTGCCACATAGGTTACGTCGTCAGGAACCACAACGACCGGATCGCTGACTGTCACTACCGCGTTTTTCCCCAGCTCCTCAACTCCCATCGTAAAGTGGCACAGTGCAATGCCGACGTCAATCTTTTGCAGATCTCCCGTCTTGTCGCTCTCGTATCCTCTATCCTTCTTTTCATAAAAATGCCAGACATCGTCCTTAAAGAGAATCCTCCAGGGCTGTCTGTTGACGGCGGATGGTGACCAGCGAACCATTTCCAGAATGTCGCTCATTTCATCAGTCGTAATCAGCGTCTTACCCCATTCGTCCGCAAAAAACAGTTTATCTATGGAGAGCCGGTTATCCGCACCTATTCCTTTTCTCATCATGCTTTCCTTAAGGGATTTCTTGTTCGCAGGATATCCCAGGGGGCTTACGCATGGCATCATTTCATCGGTTCCAACGCCTGCGACTTTCTCAAACTGTTCACGCTTCATTGTTCCACCAATCCATGTCGTCCCTATGCCATATGACCATGCACGCAAAACAAGCTTTTCAAAGGAATAACCATAAGCGACGTCAGCATAAGGTCTTTTCTCCGTGATCCCTGCCACGTACAGCTCTTCCCCAGCCAAAACCGGACTTGACAGTCCATACTCCTTTGCATCCAAAAATACGAATCGCACCGGTATTCCAAAGGGATTGCGGATTAATTTTGAATACTCCTCAAGCTCCTTTCGGTGCTCTTGGCTGATTCTCCTTCCGTCAAACGTTCGAACGCTTTTTCTTGTTTTGATTATTTCTGACAGTTTTGTCATGTATTTTTACCTTTCCGCCTCTTTCAGGCAAATCTGATTATAGTTTTATTCTCCTGCTTTTTTCCCATCCTTTGTCTCTTTCTTTTTTCGGATCAGATTTGCCACGATAAGATAAATGTGCCCGACGCCCAGCAGGAAAAACAAAAGGACTAGAATCCACCACCCAGAACCCATAAACGGCAGCCCGCTGCTAAAGCCAAATGCTCCTGCAGGGCTCCCCCAGTTTAGGAAAAAGTATGGGTAATTGATGCCTTCTGCAAACTCCCAGCCTCTTACGTATCCGATTCCGGCATAGATTGCATAAAGTATCGGAGGAATAATCACGTAAATCACGTTTTTGCGCTTTATCTCTACGCTCGCCGCTACTACAAAAAAGTCGATGACGGCAGCCACGGGAACAACGAGGTGCGTCAAAGTGTTCTGCAAATTCCAGGCATACGCTCCAAGAGTTGGCGCCAGCACAAACCCAAAGACAACACCCGTAAGGGTAATGGATATGGTGCCGACAAACTTTACGACATACCAGGCATTGCCCACAGGCTTATTTTTCGCAAACAGACAAATACCGATGGCGCAGATGAGCGCGATGGCTATGTTCGACTGAATGGTAAAATACATAAACACCGTACTCCCTCCCATGAAGGAGCGTCTTCCTGCATCGGCACTCAAAAAAGTACCCGTCGCCGCGGACAGAACAACAATGACCTTCAGCATGATGCTGATTATTTTTTGTACTTTCGAAAATTCTTTCATAAAGCCTCCGACATTCTAAAGCGCGTCACCGCATACGTCTCCCCGAATCCTTTCTTAGAGTAACGCTTTGATGCACTCTTCTACCTTCGCCACGTCAGCCGTAGGCTCAAATCTTGCTACGACGTTACCCGTGCGGTCGACAACGAACTTGGTAAAGTTCCACTTAATGTCAGGCTTTTTATCCCAATCCGGATCGGCCTGGGCGAACATTTTCTCAAGCAGCTCCTTATATTGATGCTCTTCGAAGCCCTCGAATCCTTTTTGAGATTTTAAGTATGTATACAAAGGCAGCTCATTCTCACCGTTTACGTCAGACTTCTTCATCTGAGGAAACGTCGTATTGTAGTGAAGCGTACAAAACTCATGAATCTCCTCGTCAGAACCGGGAGCCTGCCCGCCAAACTGATTACAGGGAATGTCCAAAACCTCCAAACCCTTGTCATGATAGTCCTTGTATAACTGCTCAATAGGCGCATACTGAGGCGTAAACCCACACCCGGTGGCCGTATTTACAATCAGGATCACCTTGCCCTTATAGTCTGCCAGACTAAGCTTCTCACCCGTTCCCGTAGTAACTTCATAATCGTAAATCATTCTTTTTCCTCCTTTTTTGAATTTTTGTTTTTATATCTTTTATCATATTATATTGTTTCAAATATATTTTGTCAACAAAAATTTCCTCTTTCTAAACATTTTCCCAGAAAGAGGATTTGTCGGTATCTGCAGCATTTTTCCTACTTTCCCAGCAAAGGCTTTGCAAATTTCTCATTAAAGAAATCAATCAACGGTCCCATGAAAAATGCCGTAATGATGGTTCCTATGCCAGCAATGGTCGGTATTTTCCCAATGGCGTTCCCTGCCATTACAAATAATATGCATCCGATCACCACGCATACAAGGTCTGTGCAAATCCGAACGTATTTAAACTTTCCAAGCTTCCACTTCGAGGACATGACGATAGCAACGGCATCATAGGTAGAAACGCCAAGATCTGCCGTCATGTAAAGCGCCGATCCAAAACAGATCACCACGATTCCAATCGTCAGACATAGGATTCGTACAATCATAGATGGGTCAGGGATCCACTTCTGCAGGAGATCAAAAGTAAACTGCGTGATGTAGCCTAATAAGAACAAGTTAATAAACGTAGCAATGCCGATGTTGTGTCTATCTACAATCAGACTAAACAGTAATAAAATTGCATTCACGATCACGTAAAGTGTGCCAAATTCTATCGGAATCAGTGCATCCAAACCCGCCATAAATGACTGGAACGGATCCACGCCTAACGCTGCCAGCTTAAACACTCCCACGCTCACCGCACAAATGATCACGCCACAAAGCGACATCATGATGCGCCGTCTGTTTTTCTTCAAATATTCCTTAACTTTCATGTCGCTCCTTTTTAGTACCCCCTATTTCGGTCTACGGCATATTTCAGCGGTTTCCCTTCCGCGAAGTTGATGAGATCCTCACAAAACATGTCAACATTCTTATCAAGTGTGCGCTTTAAGGTAAGATTTCCTGCGACGTGCGGCGTAATGAGAACCCCCTTGGTCTTCCACAATCTGCTCTCTTTGGGGAGTGGCTCCGTTTGGAAAACATCCAGCGCCGCGCCGCCAAGATGCCCGTCTTCGAGACAATCAGCGAGTGCCTCTTCGTCAATGGCAGACCCACGGCCGACATTCACGATAAATGCCCATTGCGGAAGTGCTCGTAACCTCTCGCGCGTCAGGATTCCTCTGGTCAGCGGTGTATCAGGCAAGCTCATGGCAAGCAGGTCTGTTTCAGGAAGAATCTCGTCCAAAGCGTCCACGCTGACCACTTTGTCAAATGCGGGATCCTCGCATGTTCCACTTCTGTTAACACCAATGATCCGCTCCGGTTCAAATGCCTTCGCCCTTTTCGCAAAACACTGTCCAATGTCGCCAGTTCCAAGGACGGTAATGCGACTTCCCCAAAGGGAACACTGCGCCCTAGGCTTTCCCCACTGCATGTTCAGCACTTCTTCGTGAAACTCCGTCAGCCTTCGCATCATCATGAGTGAAACTGCGATCATATGCTCAGAAATGGATACTCCGTATGCCCCTGAGGAATTCGTAAGCAGACACTCTTCATTAGCGAAAACGCCGGGCTTCATGAGATAATCCACGCCCGCCGATGGTACGCAAAGCCATTTTAGGTTCTTCTGCGTCTTCGCGATATGCATTCCGAAACCATATACAACGTCTGGTGCGGCAAATTCTTCCGGCACCGTACTCTCTGACTCTGCGAAGCATATCTTTGCGCCAATCGTATTCGCGATGCCTAGAATTTTGTCCTTATGGAATTGCTGCAACATTTGATTTAATATGACAATCTTCATTTGCGTAGCCCTTTCGTGCCTCGAGAAGCATGATAAATTCCTGATTTTCCCTGTCTGCCATCAATTATAGCAAATAAAACTCTCCGAAACCACTCGTTTCCATACTTCTAGTGTGCATTTATCTGCTAATTCTCCAAATCCGCATTCGCTCCAAATGGCAAAAAAATCCCGCGAGCCCTTATTTATAAGGGTTCGCGGGAAGTTGGTACTATTCCCACTCTATGGTGGGATTATGGCTTCTACAATATGACGTGGTAGCCATCATTCAAAAAGCACCACATATATACATATTATCGCCGTTATTTTGTTTTACCGAGATAATTGGGGTCACAATTTGGTCACGGAGAAAGGCCAATTCTCCATCGGTCTCCCCACTGGATTCTGTTTCTTGAACGGATTCTGTTTGCTGGGTAACTTCCGTTTCCCCACTAGCTTCTGTCTCTTGACCTTGCAAACTGCCGCTCGATTCGGAGCAGCTTGCAAGTAAAAACACCATGATGATGCAGATAACAACATATGATTTTCGAACCTTTTTCATTCTACGAATCCCCCCAATTTCACACCAAGCCAAAAGTTCATTGATCGCGCCATGCCGAAAGATGTTTTATCGTTCCATCCCTTCTTTCCAAACATATTCACCATATACTTCTTGATGCTGAATATAACCTGAAACAGAACTTAACACGGATTGTTGCAATTCTTTCCATGTCACCTGATCATTATTTGTCAACACATATTTATCATAAGCAGTGTAGCTCGTAAAAGCATTTTCCGCTTCGTCAGCATAATGCATGAGATGGGAATACGTTCTCTCCGGACTGTCAATCTGCGGCTTCTCATAAATCACGTATTCCTCTCCCAGCTTGTGAACAGGACTGAGCGTAAAACTGCTGCCATCATAATATAGCTGTTGTAAGAAAAGACATGGAAAGTCCGCTTTCTCAGCTTCCCTGAGTTCCTCAGACATATTGCGCTTTTCCAAGGTATAATAATATCCCAATCGCACCACTGCCGGCTGACCCTGTGCCACCTTCCCGCAAAACTCCTGCCAGAGTTCCTTTCCGCTAATCACGCTGCCATTTTTCCGAATGACAAAGTCATTCTCCTGCGCATCCTCCAATTCACCATCCCGTATCCCCTGGGCAGGCGCATAGGAAATAATAATGCTGTTGTACCCAATACAATTCGCAAGCAACAAATCCTTATCTGGATATGCCTTTAGAGAGTAGATATCATAATCATAATTCTCGCTGATTCCTTTCTCCGTGCAGGTGAAGATCAGCTCGTCCGTTGCTAAGCTGATTCCCTGAGCGGACATAGCTTCACTAGAAGAGGAATAATCATCATATCGGTAAATACCGCCGTCCATGGGGATAAGGAAATAACCTCCCACACGGCCAGTCATCTCCGTATCATAGGGCTTTCTTTCCACCACTTCCTCCGGCCACGTATCCACCTTCGAAAGAAGCGGAAGGTCGGTAGCAACATCCGTTTTTGCCGTAGTGCTTCCGTCTTTCTTCACGACACTCTCAGAAATATAGAGAGGGCTGTGTTCGTTTTCCGCATTCTCCCCATTAGGATCCATGTCGCTCTTTGAAGCTTCTAAAGCGGTTGACTCGTCGCTCTGCGCGGAATTCTCCATAGGAGTTGCCTCTGTCTCTCCCACGTCCGTGGCACTACCGCAACCGCTGGTCATCATAATACCGATCAAACTCACGAGAAGCATACTACATATTGTTCGCTTCATCCATGTTTTCCTACACATATGCGGCCCTCCTTTTTCACTCGCTCCTGATAGCATGATATGTTACCCTCAGTCCTTCCCTACGCCAGCAACTAACTCTTTAGGGAGCATATCAAAGCGAACATTCTTCCACTGCTTTAGAATTGTTTTTACGCAATAATCCAAGATATATATTACCATAAATAGCGCTTATTTTCAACGCTAGCTAACATTGGCACACTATCTGCGGCTTGCAATGTGTCAACCGCAGAGTTGCAAGCACTTCTTATTTCCTTTATTTGTTAAGATTTTCTTTTTCTCTTGTGATTTGTTCCACCATATTTCTGGCATAGTCTTTCGCCAGTTTCATGTCATAGGATACGTCCGCGCCCTCTGCGTACTCTCTCAAGGCAGCTTCTATCAAACAATGATATGTCTCCGGCAAAGATTTAAGCGCCCACTCGCCGCCCTCTTTCTTGGAAAGGACAGCACCCTCTTGGGTATACGCCAACACCCTTGCAAGGTTCAAGATAAGATACATTGGATTCTCTGTGATTTCTTCCTCCGCCTCCGCAATATCCTTCCAAATAGAGTCCATGTAATCGGCTTGTGGCACTTTCCCAAAAATTTCATCGATCGGAGCACCATACAAGCACTTGCCACGCTTCTTGATCACCGTAAAATGCGCCGCCAAGTCAGCGTCTGTTCCGTTCATCTTTCTTACATAGTCCTCGGGATTGTCCTTGTACCATCCAACGTGCATTACAGAGAAATGCAGTTCAAAAGGCGTTGGATAAACAAAAGGATTGCACACCGCTTTCGTGACGATACTCATCTCAATCCCTTTGGCAGGGCCCTCTTCATTGAGGGCTACAACCGCTTCCATGAATTTTCTTTTGACATTATCGGACAAAAAATCGTTCACCACAACGATTAGGTCAATGTCGCTCTTATCGGGATTGTAGCATCCCATTACAGCCGAACCGTGAAGATAGACGCCAGTTAAGTTGTCACCAAGAATTGTCCGAGACTGTTCTACAAATTGAGATGTAATCTTGTACAGCTTGCTGTTATGAAGTTCCAAAACTTCTTTGCATGGCTTTATCGGTTCGCCAGCTTTGATTTTTTCTTCCACCATTTCTCTAATCCTAGCGCACCACGCATCGGTCTTTGGAATGTCCTCGCAATACTCTTTTAAAATGCTGTCACACTCCTGCAAAGCTGCGTCATATTGCTTCCTCGTCAGCTCGCCTGAAGCGTAAGCAGCATCAAGCTCGTCTCTGTCATCAATCTTGACGTCTCCTTCGGGAGTGAATATCACGTCAAGATATTTATCAATGTACGTGGCAATCCCATAGTCGTCATATGTGATGCCCTCGGTGATATCTACGTAATAAATGGACGGCCTAAATCTCTGATCCGCAGGTGTCGGATAATGATACCTCTCATTGTCATGCGTCCCCTCAGGGAAGTACATAATCGTGATAACTCTGGAGGTGTCATCCGGTACCAATTCCAACCAGCTCATTCCGGCACCCGTGACCTGAACCCTGCCGGCCTTGGGAGTCGCCCAATAATTATTTTCGCCATCGGTAAGCTTAATCAGGCAAGCCATCCCATGGAACAACTCGTCATCAATTCTCATTTGATAGTACGGATAATAAGAAAATCCCCATCCGTCTCGGTTTAAACGCTTGCGTTTCATAGGCTTAAATCTTTTCCTCCATTCGACCTTCTTTGGCTTCTCTATATAGTAGCAGGTGAATCCATAGATTAACTGTTTCTTTACATAAAAATCCTACCAATATCCTACTATAAGTAGCACTTGTTTTCAATGAAAACACATACAAACAAAAAAGGCAACCCGCAGAAAGCATGCGAATTGCCTTGTATTTTCATTACCCGTAAGCCACACGATACTATTCAAATTCAATGGTTCCGTTGGAATGCAAATCATATAATGTCATGAAATCGCCTGTAAAACGACTTGACGGGAAAATGAAACCATATCATAATAAATATGAAACCGATACCACTTTGTGAGGTGATTACGTGAATATTTCTGAGTTTTCAAAGATTGCGGGCGTATCTAAATCCGCCGTCAGCAGATACTTTAATGATGGGTATCTCAGTGAAGAAAAAAGAGCCCAGATTGAAAAAGCCATTCAAATAACCGGCTATGCTCCAAGCATTGCCGCAAGGTCGGTAAAAACGCGCATTACAAAGCTCGTGGGGGTCATTCTCCCAAAGCTTTCCAGCGAAAGCTGCTCAAGAATCACCGAAGGAATTGATGAGGTCTTGGAAGCCGAAGGATATAAGTTGATCTTGGTGAATACCGCCAATAATCCTCACAAGGAAATCGAATCCCTGGAACTCTTCCGGCAGAATCGCGTGGACGGCGTCATTCTGCTCGGAACCGTTTTTACGGAGCTCCATAAATCCGTGCTGAAAAAAATGCACGTACCCGTCGTCATCGTCGGGCAACGCCTTAAGGGGTTCAACTGCGTTTGCCATAATGACGAGGGAGCGGCTTACGCCCTTACCAGGCAAATGCTGAAAAACGGTGCCAAAAGACCTGCCATCATCGGCGTTACGCCGGAGGATAAGGCCGCCGGCAAGGCAAGGCATGATGGTTTTCTGCGTGCCCTTAACGAATTTCACGTCGCCCCCGGCGGCAAGCTCACGGAGATTGCGCAGTTCAGCATGGATTCGGGCTATGATCACGCGAAACACCTGTTTTCGCAGGCTGGTCCCAAACCGGATTGTCTGTTCTGCGCCACGGACGACATCGCCTCCGGTGCCATGCTCTATCTGCGAGAGCAAGGTCTTCGCGTTCCAGAGGACGTGATGGTCTGTGGGATCGGCGACACAAAGATCGCAAAGAACACCTACTGCCCCCTTACCACGGCAAGACTCCATTACAAGACGGCAGGGATCGAGGCCGCAAACATGATCTTATCCTCGATCCGGCATGGCGATAAGATTCAAAGAACGCTTCAATTGGATTATGATATCGTGGAGCGTGAATCCACAAAACGTGAAACTGTGTGAAACCTACTGTTTTAACGTTTCATTTTCTTCTTTTACGTCAATAGATAATTATGCTTTGCGAATGATATAATAAATCCATGGTACCAATCAGTTTCCAAATAACGCGGTTATGACCGCAACCATGAAGAAAAGGAGATGATGCTATGGATTATCGCAAATGTGCATCCGAGATTCTTGACGGGATCGGCGGAAAAGAGAACTTGGCAAGCGCAGCACACTGTGCCACCCGTCTGCGTCTCGTGATTGCAGACAACGGCAAGGTAAAAAAAGCACAATTAGAAGGAACCGACGGAGTCAAGGGCGTATTTGAGGCCGCAGGACAATTACAGATCATCATCGGCACCGGTACCGTAAATAAGGTATATGACGAGTTTATCGCCCTTGCGGGCATAGAGGCAGCTTCCAAGGAGGAAGTCAAGGCTGCTGCCGCTGCAAAATCCCCTTGGTACAAGCGTGCGATCAAAACTCTGGGTGACATCTTTGTTCCGATCATTCCCGCCATTGTTGCGACGGGTCTGTTAAACGGTTTGCTGGGCGGTCTGTCCAAGGCCTTGCCCACTTTGTCAGATTCTTATTTCTTTGGCCTGTTGGATCTGTTCTCCAACGCAGCGCTGGTATTCCTGCCCATCCTCATCGCCGTGAGCGCGGCAAAGATCTTCGGCGGGAACATTTATCTGGGTGCCGTTATCGGTATGATCATGATCCATCCAAATCTGGTCAACGCATGGTCCGCCGGAAGCGGCGCGGAAACAGAAACCCTTTGGTCCTGGTTTGGTCTTTGGAACATTCAAAACACCGGCTACCAAGGTCACGTAATTCCGGTCGTGATCGCCGTTTTGGTTCTCTGCACGATTGAGAAAAAGCTTCACAAAATTGTTCCCGAAACCTTTGATCTCTTTGTCACTCCCTTGGTATCCGTTCTCGTGACTGGGTTCCTTACCTTAACGCTGATCGGCCCCGTATTCTCTCAGATTGAGACCTGGGTATTGGCTGGCGCAAAGGCCCTTATCGCCATTCCTTTCGGCGTCGGCGCATTCATCATGGGCGGTGTCTACGCACCCACGGTCGTGGCGGGCGTGCACCACATGTACAATGCCATAGAGTTGGCGATGCTGGCGGAAAACAATCAGAACATTTGGATGCCCATTGCAACTGCCGCAAACGTGGCACAGGGTGCAGCTGCCCTGGCAGTTGCCTTTAAGACCAAAAACCATAAGACGAAAGCCCTCGCGCTTCCTGCATCCCTTTCCGCCTTTATGGGTATCACGGAGCCTGCAATCTTCGGCGTGAACGTGCGCTATGGAAAGCCCCTGATAGCCGGCATGGTCGGCGGTGCCTGCGGTGCTGCGATAGCTTCCCTGATGGGCGTGTACGCAACGGCAAACGGCGTAACCGGCATCTTCGGTTTCCTGATCACCACCGAGAGCTTTGTGGGTTACCTTCTTACCTTCTTAGTTGCTTCCGCCGTTGCATTTGGCATCTCCTATTTCCTCTTCAAGGATCCCGAGGATGCGGCTTCCTCCGCGAAAAAGGAAGAAGCTCCCAAGGCTGAGGAAGACGTGATCAATCTGGATCAAAGCTTTGATGACGCCAACGTATATTCTCCTCTGAAAGGAACCGCCATCCCTCTGGAAGAGGTTCCGGACGAGACCTTCGCAACGGGTGTTTTAGGACTTGGCGCCGCGGTAATTCCTTCCACCGGAAAGGTTGTCGCTCCCGCTGACGGCGAAGTAAGCACCTTATTTGAAACGAAACACGCAATCGGCCTTTCCCTTGACAATGGCATGGAAATGCTGATCCACATTGGCATTAATACGGTGGAGCTGGCCGGCGAAGGCTTTACGGCTCACGTAGCTGACGGTGACCGCATTACCCGCGGGCAGACGCTCATCACCTTTGACAAGGCATTTATTGAGAGCAAGGGCTATAAAATGGCAACTCCCGTAATCATCACGAACCCTGATGATTATGCGGAAATAGGCTTTGCGGCTGGCGGCGAGATCAATTTCTTAGACAGGCTGATTCAAACGAAAAAAGGATGATCACATGAAAAATAACTGGCGGCAAAAATTCCATCTGGAACCGGAAAGCGGCTGGTTAAATGACCCCAACGGGCTGAGCTTTTTCGGCGGATACTATCAGGTTTACTTCCAGTATTCGCCGGAAAGTGCCATCGGCAAGGGAAAAAAGTGTTGGGGACATTGGAGGAGCAAGGACCTACTCCGCTGGGAATTCACGGGAACCGTTCTATTTCCCGACGTTCCAGAAGACCGAAGCGGCGTCTATTCCGGTTGTGGATTCGTAAAAGACGATCTTTTATACCTCTTCTACACGGGTAACGTAAAAGAGGAGGGCAACTATGATTATATCAAGGCAGGCAGGGGCGCCAACGTCATTCTCGTGACCACCAAGGATGGTCATCAGATGAGTGAGAAAAAGGTACTCCTTCGAAATGCCGACTATCCCTCCGACATGTCCTGTCACGTGCGGGACCCCAAGGTTTGGGAAGAAAATGGCTCGTATCGCATGGTGCTCGGCGCGAGAAGGCTTGATGATACGGGCTGCGTGTTATATTACCGCTCCGCTGACCTGATCCATTGGGAGTATGAAAAAACGGAAAGCATTCCAGAGTTTGGATACATGTGGGAATGTCCGGACGTTCTTCGTTTTGGGAACCAAGAATATTTGAGCATCTCCCCACAGGGGCTTCCTCATGAAGAATGCAAAAACCAAAACGTTTATAGTTCTGGGTATTTCACGAAAGAAAAAGACTTTGTGGAATGGGATTACGGTTTTGACTTCTATGCACCGCAGAGCTTAACGGCTCCCGACGGACGTAAAATCCTGATCGGTTGGATGGGTATCGGCGACATTCCCTATTCGAACCCGACAGTGGCTCTTGGCTGGCAACACTGTCTGACCGTTCCAAGAGAGATCTCCCAGGGTCCAAACGGAAGGCTTTTGCAAAATCCGATCAGGGAACTTAGCAAGCTGAGAAAAGGCGTAAGCACGCATTTATCCGGTGAGCGCATGGTTCTCCCTCTTCCCTTTGAACTGTGCGGTGTCCCGGAAAATGATTTTGAGATTGAATTTGAAAATGTGTTAACCCTTCGTCAGAAGGACGGCGTCTTCTCTCTCATCTTCCATGACATGGAAGTGTCCGGGGGCAGAACCACCCGGAACATTCAATTATCGCAATGCAAGAACATTCGCATTCTGGCGGATGACTCTTCCCTGGAAGTTTTCCTAAACGATGGGGAAAAAGTAATGGGAAGCCGTTTCTATCCCTTAGAGGAGGCGCTCACAGTCATCTGTCACAATCTAGACTGTTGTATTTACGAACTGTCAGGCATGGAAGTTACAAGTACCGTCTGACAATGATTTAAGTGAGGTAACGTCATGGGTAACCAGCTGATCGCCATTGGCGAAGCACTAATTGATTTTATTCCAAATAACAAAGACTGTGATTTCGATGACATCACGGAGTTTTCGCCGAAAATTGGCGGTGCGCCCGCCAACGTCTGCGGAGCGTTTTCCAAGTTGGGCGGTAGCTCTTGCATGTTGACCCAGTTAGGGGACGACCTCTTTGGTCATAAGATCCTCCGAGGTCTAAAGTCTCATGGCATCGAAGTAAGTCACGTTTCCTTAACCGATAAGGCGAACACGGCGCTGGCCTTTGTGAGTCTTGACAAGAAAGGCGGACGCGAATTCTCCTTTTACAGAAAACCCTCCGCTGACATGCTCTACTCTCCGGAAAGTGTCAAGCCTGAGTACTTTGACGACGTTTATGCACTTCACTTTTGCAGTGTTTCCCTCGGAGAATTTCCCATGAAGGAAGCACATAAGAAGGCCATCGCCCTGGCGCGTGAAAAAGGCGGGATTATCAGCTTTGATCCCAATCTTCGTTTCCAGCTTTGGGATGACTTATCTCTTCTTCGCAAGACCGTTTCAGAGTTTTTACCCCTCGCCGACGTCATTAAAATTTCCGACGAAGAGTTGGAGTTTATCACCGGTGAAACGGAGCTTACGAAGGCACTGCCAAAGCTCTTTGTCGGGAACGTAAAGCTTATCCTCTATACCTGCGGGGGAAGCGGCGCCTACGCCATCACAAGGGACATGCAGGCTTTCGCACCCTCTCAAAAGGTGGACGTGCTTGATACCACGGGAGCCGGGGATGGTTTTACCGGATCGTTTTTATGGAAGCTACGTTCCTTAGGGATCACGCAGGAAAACCTTTCCAAAATCACGCAGGAAAAAGCCAGTGAATGCCTTGTCTTCTCCAATCGTTTCTGTGGCATCAGCGTTACAAAGCCGGGGGCAATCGACTCGTATCCTGACAGGGCCATGATGGAAAATTGATCTAGTTTTTCAAAGTAACAAAACAGGTCGGAACCTGAAATCATAAACCAAGAAGAAAGGAAGGAACAACATTATGAAAACATTCTCTTACGTAATCAAGGACGCAGTAGGCATTCACGCAAGACCCGCCGGACTCCTGGCCAAACTGGCAAAGGAATACTCCAGCACCGTAACAATTGAAAAGGGCGGCAAGAGCGTTAACGTGACCAAGCTGATGATGCTGATGGGCATGGGGATCAAATGCGGTGACACCGTAAACTTTACCGTGGAGGGTGAGGACGAGGAAGCAGCCGCAAAGGCCGTGGAAGAATTCATGCAAAATAACCTGTAATATTTGATGCAAGCGCCAAAAGGATATTTAGCCTTGCTTGCATTGACGAGACCTAGCAAAGACGGGAGGCGATAAAGGATGAGGACCTATCAGGGAAAGGGCGTTTACGGTGCCATAGCCATTGGCAGAATTTCCGTGTTCAAGCGTCAGGATGCAAAAGTACGCCGCACGCATGTGGATGACGCATCTCAGGAAATCGCACGCGTGGAAGCGGCTAAGGAACTGGCTACGCAACAGCTTCAGGAAATCTATGAAAAAGCCTTAAAGGAAGTGGGTGAAACGCACGCACAGATCTTTGAGGTACACATGATGATGCTCGAGGATGACGATTACAATGATTCCATTCGTAATCTCATCGAGACACAGTCCGTAAATGCGGAATATGCCGTTGCCACGACTGCGGATAATTTTTCAGAAATGTTTGCGTCCATGGACGATTCCTACATGCAGGCCCGGGCCGCAGACGTAAAGGACATCTCCAATCGTCTGATCGCCTGTCTTGGCGGCGCCGGCAATGCCAAGGACAAACAAACCGAGAAGATGATCGTTTGCGCGGATGACCTTGCTCCCAGTGAAACGGTTTCATTGGATAAGGACCTTGTAATGGCATTTGTAACGGCGTACGGTTCCTCCAATTCACACACCGCCATCCTGGCTCGTAACATGAACATCCCCGCCGTCATCGGCGTCGGTGAAGAATTCCTAAAGACAATAGCGGACGGCATGCAGATCATCGTTGACGGTTATACGGGCGAGATCATTCTGGAACCCGATGAAGATACCGTGGCCAAGATGAGCAAAAAGCAGCAGGACGACCTTCGTAAAAAGGCGCTCCTTCAGGAATTAAAGGGAAAGGAAAACGTAACACTTGACGGCACGAAGGTTCAGATTTTTGCGAACATTGGCGGTGTCAGCGGCGTAGGCGCAGTCCTTGCAAATGATGCCGGTGGCATTGGTCTTTTCCGAAGTGAATTCCTTTATCTTGAGAGTGAGGACTACCCTTCCGAGGAGGAACAGTTCCAAGCCTATCGCAAGGTTTTGGAAAGCATGGCCGGAAAAAAGGTGATCATCCGTACGCTGGACATCGGTGCTGATAAGCAGATCGATTACTTTAAGCTCGATAAGGAAGAAAATCCTGCTCTTGGATTCCGTGCGATCCGCATCTGTCTTACCAGACCGGAGATCTTTAAGACGCAGCTGCGCGCGCTCTATCGCGCATCCGCCTATGGTAAGCTTGGGATCATGTTCCCCATGATCACCAGTGTTTCCGAAGTGAAAAAAATCTTGGAAATCTGTGAAGAAGTTAAGGCGCAGCTTCGCGAAGCAGGAGTTCCATTTGATGAAAAGGCAGAGGTCGGCATCATGATCGAGACGCCTGCTGCCGCCGTCATCAGCGACCTTTTGGCTCCGCTCGTAAATTTCTTCAGCGTTGGCACAAACGACCTGACACAGTACACTCTCGCCATCGACCGGCAGAATGCAAAGCTCGAGCCCTTCTGTGACACGCATCACGAGGCGATCCTTCGCTTGATCAAACTGGCTGCGGACAACGCACATAAGCACGGCGCCTGGATTGGCATTTGCGGCGAGCTTGCCGCGGATACCAGCTTAACCGAAACCTTCCTTCGAATGGGAATCGATGAGCTTTCCGTTTCCGCTCCTTTCGTATTGCCACTCAGGGATACCGTGAGAAAGCTGGACCTGACTAAGTAAAAATTGAATGATTTAATGAAAAATGGAGAACCTTATGTTGCAAGGCTCTCCATCGTTTTTTGTTATTCCCACTCTATGGTCCCAGTGGGCTTCGGCGTCAAATCATAGAGGACTCTGTTGATGCCAGGAACTTCGCTGGTGATGCGGCTGACAATCTTGCCAAGGAGGGCGTAGGGAATCTCCTCAATGGTTGCGGTCATGGCATCCTTGGTGTTAACGGCACGGATGATGCAGGGCCACTCAAAGCTGCGGAGGCCATTCTTTACGCCGACGGACTTATAGTCGGGAACAATGGTGAAGTACTGCCATACCTTGCCTTCAAGGCCTGCCTTTGCAAATTCTTCACGAAGGATCGCATCGGACTCACGAAGGGCGGTAAGGCGGTCTCTGGTGATGGCACCGGTGCAACGCACGCCAAGTCCGGGGCCAGGGAACGGCTGCCGCTCCACCATGCCGGTAGGCAGGCCAAGCTCGCGACCGATCACGCGGACCTCATCCTTGAACAAGAGCTTGATGGGCTCTACGAGGCCTTCAAAATGAATGTCCTCAGGAAGTCCTCCAACATTGTGGTGTGCCTTTACAGGACCGGATTCCAGAATGTCAGGATAGATGGTTCCCTGCGCCAGGAAGTCCACGTCATCCAGCTTTCTTGCTTCTTCCTCGAACACACGGATGAATTCCTCGCCAATAATTTTACGCTTCTTCTCGGGCTCAGCAACGCCTGCAAGTTTATCAAGGAACCGATCAGTTGCGTCGATATAGATCAGGTTTGCATCCATCTGATTCTTAAATACTTCGATTACCTGCTCAGGCTCTCCCTTGCGCAGCAAACCATGGTTTACGTGCACGCACACAAGATTCTTGCCGATCGCCTTGATGAGAAGGGCTGCTACTACGGAGGAGTCAACGCCTCCTGACAGGGCAAGGAGCACCTTCTTGTCTCCCACCTGCTTCTTCACTGCCTCAACCTGCTCATCAATAAATGCCTTTGCGAGCTCGGGCGTAGTAATTCTTTCCATTGATTCCGGTCTTACGTCTGCCATGTTATCCTCCTTTGATTTTTGTATTATGATTTCGTTACAAAGCATTTTCATGCTTTTTTCCTAATTAGTAGTATAGCACGTTTAATACTCTTTCACAATGTCGTTAATGCCATAGGTCTGCAAAAAATCGTTTAGCTCCTGCGGACTTCTGATAAAGGCTACCTCAGTGAAATGTCCTGTCTTCTTGTCCTTAAAACCCGCCACCTGCTCACCATTGCAAATGCTGCATTTCAATACAGCAATCTGGTTCGCGGGATCAAATTCTACCACTGGTTTTCCAGGCTTTCCCTTTTTTCCAAACATATCGTATCCCTTCCTAGGTCTGCTGCCAGGCTCAAGGTTTAAATAATGCTTTTCTCGCTCGTTGCTTCTCAATCCCGTGCTTGTCCCACTGTCAAATCTTACTTGCACGATTGGCAAATGGATTATCTTCCGCTCGGAACTTTCTCACCATTTCCTGCAAAGGTTCTGGCTTCACCAGACGCAGCCTGTTTCTTATCCTGCGCCTTTTCCTCTACCTGCGCTCTGTCGTCTGGTTGCTTCTTTTCCATTGGTGCTTCTGCACGAAGGGCTTCCTCCTTTGCCCGAACGCGTGCATCCTTTCTCACGAAGAATACTACGCCACTCATAGGGTAAACCCATTCATTGGAGAGGGCGATGCTATAAACGCCGTTCTCCTCCTCCAGCGTATTGTCATAGGAGGAAGCATCTCCCTTATTCAGGAAGGAGTACATTTCCACGTCCATGGCATCCTCGTTGTAGCTGATGGAAATCTGAGGATCCTTAGTAGGATCCACAAGCGCAACCTCAATAATGCTATCCCAGCGCTTGGGCATATGGAAAATCAGGGATACATCATGCTCCATTAACGACTGGTCATGTGCCACCTTAAAGGTAAAGAGAAGGCCATAATCGCGTCCCTTATAGGAGCCCACCTGTACGTCATACAGTTCGCCCTTCGTGCGGTCAATGGTCAAATGAGGACGGAACATTCTGTGTGCCAGGGCACGCAGCTCTGCAGAGTGATCCTGATCCTGCAGCTCCTTAAAGATGGCTTTGTCCTGTGCGTCAATGTCCAGAATCTCACGGAAAATACAGTTCTTGAAGACCTCTCTTTCTTCTCCGTTTTTACTGCCGCGAAGAAAGGCATCCAATCCGCCGTTGTCATAGATCAGCCCAATCTTCACGAACTCGCTGTTCATGTTATTGCCCTTTTGATCTAGGTATTTTACGGTATAATTTAATTCCTCTTGTACATAGAAATAGGGATCTCTGTTTGAATCTGTGCGAAGTGCTTGAAAGGCCTGCGTGCGCTCGGTCTCGAGTACAAAGCGATACGAGAAGGCCGTCTTGATGCGGCAATCACCTGCGGTCAGATAGCTCTTTTGCTTAAAATCCTCTGGCGTGAGCAGATAGGTCTCCAGATGATTTTCAATCATTTCTGCGGCATCCTTATCGTTTACGATGGAGCCGATAAAGGCATTGACAAAGACCTTTTTCTGGTCATTCTCATAAAGCTCCATAGCCTCAGGATGATACATGAGCGTGTCCAGAATCTGCTCAGAAATCTCGGATGCATAGCTCTCCTTTGACATCCATTCATGCGCAATGTCAAACACGAGAAAGGCTGCCAACACACCCATGAGGTTGCCCACGGTATCCTTCAAAAGATCCATCAAGGATGCATCAGGATCGCTGACGAACAAAAAGATTTCACCCAAAATAATCAGAATCAAAACTGTCGCATACAGTAAAATGTATCCCAGCTTTTTATTCTGCTTATTGATTTTCTTTTTCTGCTCTGAATCATGCGCGTTTACGCGCTTATCATTCGTGTTTGTCTCCGAAGCCATGGATTTCCTCCTTTGTAAAAACACCGCCATAGATCGCAGGACAATGGTTATAATAAGCCCAAAAACGATCTCCGTAATCATAATGCCACCACTCCGATGGCAAATTCGTAAAGCCTGCGTCCGTCATAAGGCCATATAAAAGGCGCCGATTCTCACGAATCCTATCCGCCTCCTCTATATGATTCGATGCTTCAAAATAGTCTGTCCGCGTCTTTTCCGTAAAGGCATCAAAGCCCGTTCCCATGTCCAGTTCCTTGCCGTCGACATCCAAAATGGTCAGGTCAATGGCACCACCTGTGGTATGCACCGGGGGAATTTCACGGTCTGGAATTGGATCGGAGACAAAGCCCCGTATCACGGCATTTCTCTCCTCCTCGGAAACCTTCTCCAAACCAAAATCGCGAATGATGTCCTTGGAATAGGTTTCATACAGCTCATGCTGCAGGGCAAAGGGACGCCATGCATCCCAGATCCGAAAGCGCCATCCCTTTGGAAGCTTCGCCGCAGCCTCATAAAGCTTTTCTGCCGCTTCCTTCCGCAGAAGGCACTGCACCTCTGCGTTCTTCATGCCCAGCAATGGATATTGCATGCATACGTCGATTTTTTCATTTGAAGTGATTTCTACAAGATCGGACCGTTGAAACTCCCGCACGGTATATCTGGCGGGATCTTCAACGCTGGGGATCTTGCACGATTGGCTTATCATCCTCTATCGTCAACCCCTTCCATGATTTACTTCAAATCGTTCCAAAGCTCCATCCGAACTAGAGCTTCGCACCACCCTTGCTTCCGCCAAAGCTTGCGGAGTTCAGTATGTTCGTGTCAAAGGTAAAGGTTAAGGCCGTCTCGGTTCTTTGTCTCTTAAAGGCAAGCTGGATCATGCGATCGAGCAGCTCCTTATAGGGAATGCCAATGGGCTCCCAGAGATAGAATGCCAGGGAACCAGGAATGGTATTGATTTCGTTGAAATAAAGCTTGCCCGTATCCTCATCAATCATGAAGTCAATTCTGGCAACGCCATTACAGCCCAGGGCCTTGAAGGAACGAACTGCAAGCTCGCGCACCTCCTCGCGCTTTTCAGGCGTGAGATCTGCGGGAATCTTTCTTGCAACGCTCGCCATGCCCTTGGAGCCACTCCCCTTGGCATTGCTTACGTATTTATCCTCATAGCTTAAAATGTCCTTGGTATGCAAGGGTTCCTCGCACTCGGAGGCAATGGCCTCATTCTCATCGCCAAGTACAGCACAGTTGATCTCACGAAGGCTGGAAATCGCGTGCTCCACAAGGATCTTTGTGCTATAACGGAAGGCATCGTCAATGGAATTTGCGAGCTCCACGCGCGTCTTTGCAACGCTGATGCCAACGCTGGAACCGAGGTTAACGGGCTTGATAATCACGGGATAACCAAACTTCTTCTCGATCTTGTCCATCAGGCCTTCCATGTCAGCATAATCTGCCAGAACATACAGACTCGCATCTAACACGGGAACGTCATATTCCTTCAAAACGGTCTTCATCACAAACTTATCCATGCCGATGGCAGAGGCCGTTACGTCACATCCAACGAAGGGAATACCAAGGGTCTTAAAGTAGCCCTGCAACGCACCATCCTCAACATTCGTGCCATGTACCACGGGAAAGATAATGTCGATGTCAATCGGCGTGTTCTTGCCAAATTTTTTAGGCGGATGCGGCACGAGGGATACCTTGTCATTCTCGTTGAGCATGATCACACGCTGGGAGTTTTTCAGAAGCTCTCCGATATTCTTATAGGACTCGATCTGACCGATCTTCTCGCCGATATACATCTCATTCTTTTTGGTCAGATATACGGGAATTACCTCATATTTCTCCGTATCCATGCTCAGGTACGCCTGAATGCCGGAAATGACGGAAACCTCATGCTCTACGCTCTTTCCGCCAAACATTAATGCAACTTTCGTCTTCATTTCAAACTTCCTCCATCCTCTATCTTAACATTCTGTTTTCCATGGAAATTCTCTTTTCTTTTCCGCAGATTGCTTTGCCAACCTGTCTTTACGAAAGGAGCCCCTTGTCCTTCGCCATATACCAGGTCATTACATGTACGCATTGCTGAAATTCTCCCGCCGCAATCAGTGCCTCCAACTCTTCTGCCGTAAGGCGCACGACATTTAGAAATTCCGTATCATCCAGTCCTTGGTCTGATACCCTGCGACAATTCTGAGCAACAAACACATGCACGTAATCATCTGACAGGGTTGCATGGGAGGGAATCGTAATTAGCTTCTCCCAGTCGTCGGACTCATAACCCGTTTCCTCCAACAGCTCCCGCTTTGCAGCGTCTAAGGCATCTTCATAAACTATCTCAGCCATGCCAGGAAGCAGCTTCTGCGCGCCAGCCTTGGAATCTGGCCCACCAGTCATTTCTGCCTCACCAGCCGCATACTCCAGACCACCAGCCACAAATTCCGTGGTGACCTTCCGAATTCCGTGACGATACTGTCTAACGCAAAGGTACTTGCCCTCCTCATCGCGGGCAAGAATCACGGCGTAATCTCGCTTGCTATAATTGTAAAAGGGAGAAAACGTGGTGCCATCAGGCATCAAATATTCTTCCCTTCGAAAATCCATCCATCGATCTCGCACAAGATGCTCCGTCTTTAAGGGCTCCCATGCAAGCTCATCTTGGGCTTTCTCATCCCTTGCTTCATCAACCATTTCTTCTGTCACTTTCCTGTCATGATTCAATCATCCATTTGTTTTTTCAGCCTATCTCACATAACCATACTGCAAGTCGCCTTTTGCTTTCCTGTCAGTTATGGAACTCGTTTAGTAGTTGTCAGGGAGGTCATTCTCGAGTAGAATGTATTTATGTCCCTGACCCTTGATGGAATAGGCATAGGTCATGGCCTCTTCAAGCTTGTCGACACAGATACATTTTTCCTCGGGGAAGTTCTTGCTAAGGACACCCTTGCGGATAGATTCGCGGTTCTTCTTTCCCACGATCAGAATATAGTCACAGCATTCTGCTGCATAGGTTCCAAACTTATAATTGTATTCCTCTTCCTTCTTGCCAAGCTCTACCATGCCAGGCGTCACAAGGATGCGAATGCCATCAAACATGGCAAGGGTCTCTACGGCCGCCTTGGAGCCGACAGGATTGGAATTGTATGCATCATCAATGATGGTAACATTCCCCTGCTCACGCATTTGCATGCGGTGCTCCACAGGTTGAATACGGCGCACGGGAATCTTTAATTCCTTGAGGGACATGCCGAACTGATGCGCCACGGAAATGGCACCGACCACATTTATTACATTGTGTGCGCCGACCAGCTTCATCTGGAAGCGCTCCTCCTCACCATTCGGCGTGGTCACGGTAAATTCCGTACCCATCTGGGAAACAGCAATGTCCTTGGCGCAATATCCCGCTGCGCGCTCCGCTTCCGTAGAATGATGCACGGAGGGATCCTCCGCCTTGTCCTCCGCCCTTCGGCTTGCACCTGCATCTATGTCGGAGTAATAGAAAAATTTGTTTTTGTAGAGCTTCGCCTGCTCCTGAATATATTCGTTGTCACCGTTCAGGAAGAGCTTACCACCCTCAGGAAGACAATCTGCCAACTCAAACTTGGTCTTTTGGATGTTCTCCATGCTGTGGAAGGTTTCAAGGTGCTGCGGTCCCACGGAGGTGATCACGCCGTGATGAGGATGCACGATATCCGTGTCCTCCTTGATGTCGCCGACATGGCGCGCGCCCATCTCACAGATAAAAATCTCGTGCGTGGGCTTCAAGGAGCCTCGGATAGTTTTTACAATGCCCATGGGAGTATTATAGCTCTCAGGCGTTACGAGCACGTTATACTTGCCCTGCAACAGTGTCTGCAGGTAGAACTTGACGCTTGTCTTGCCATAGCTTCCCGTGACGCCGATGATCTGCAAGCCTGGCACGCTCTTAAGGATTCTTTTCGCATCGTTGATATAGTGCTGATTCACGCCCTTTTCAATCGGTCGGTTGATGACATTTGAAATCATGTTGAACACTAGCTGGAGCGAAATGAGCAGTAAGAAAACTCCCGTCAGGAAGCCTGGAAAGCCCGCCTGCGCATCGTTGGAGAACAGGCTCCACCCCGTTATGACGTCAAACAATCCACTACTAGATGCTTTCTTTTCCAACAGCATCGGCACGAGGATGCTGACGATGATCGCAATCGCGGTGATGACGACAATCGTCGTAATCATACGCTTTACGCGGGGCGTATAATTAAATTTCGATTTCGTGTTCAAGCGCTTCATGGCACGATACACAAGGCGTACCAAAAGGAGCGTCAGGATGGTTAGGACATCCGTCGTCCAAAGGGCGATGCTTCGTCCCATGCCATCAGGAATCAGCGAAGCCAAAATTCTAAGAATTCCCAAAACACCAGTAAATACAAGAAGCCACTGCTGCCGAAGGTTCTTTCGAAGCCACTTCGGATGCTCGTCGTTCTTGTATCCATTGAGCTGGAACATATGCATGTTGTATCTCAGAGCGTAGCAGTAGGCAGGAATGGCCAAAACTGCCGCGATGATGGTTCTAAAAATCATGATTACTTACTACCTCCATGGTTTGGTAGCTACAAACCAACCATATAAGCTTTCTTTATTCTCTGGTGGGTTCGGATTAACTCACTCATGTGCAGAGCATGTCAAGGTTTCACTTCGAAATAGGCCCGCATGATATTACGGAAAATCTGAGGCTGCTCGAGGAAGGAGAAATGTCCCGCGCCAGAGAGCACGGCCAGGCCAGAGCTAGGGAGCTTTTCCTCCATGATTTTTGCGTCGCTGATGGGCGTTGCAGTGTCCTTGTCGCCCCAGATCAGGAGCGTATCTTGTTTAATCTTGGGAAGCAGGTCGGTCAAATCCTCATTCACCGCCATGACAAGGCATTTTCGCATCATGGGAGATGCCGCGCGATAATCCGCGGAGCCCTGACGATTTCTCCAGTCATCAATGAGCTCAGGGAAAAGCGCATAAATGATCTTCATGTTGAGGATTCCCTTGAGCATCTTATACTTTCGAATCCTGACCTTTTGGGAAAAGGTTTTCTTGGGCAGGATGCCAGCACTGTCGATCAGGACAATTCTCGTGATTTCAAAAGGCAGGTTCTCCCGCGCTGCGAGCTTAATGATCACGCGTCCGCCATAGGAATGTCCGATGAGGGTCGCCTTCTTGATTCCAAGTGCCTCCATAAATTGCAAAAAGAAGTCCGCGTAAGCGTCCACGTTCCACGCCTCCCTCGGCTCATCACTGGCGCCGAAGCCAGGCAGATCAAACTGGACGAAACGGTACTTCTCATTGATGGAGGAAGCTACGGAGTCATACATGCCAAGGTGCGTGCCCCAGCCCTGGAGCATCACCACGGTCTCCTCGCCGCTTCCGGTAATCTTATAACTAATATTATATCCACTGACAACAATATTCATATCACAATTTATATTCGGGCGGACCCGCTCCCATTCCTAAAAAAAATCCAAGTAATTTCCAGACATTTATGGCATGCCTTACGGCATGTCCCTCATTTCATTCGGGATTTGGAAATTACTATGTAATTTCCAAACAATTATGG
>SVFO01000021.1 GCA_015056795.1 Lachnospiraceae bacterium | reverse complement strand
CGCAGCTACTGATTTTATTTCGTGCACGCTCGGTTGGAAACAAATGCCTGCTTCGCAGTCGCTTGTTTCCCTTCCTCGCTACAAAAAAAACGAGATTCCTAAGAATCTCGTTACCTAGCAGCTGATAGGGGAATCGAACCCCTGTTTCCGCCGTGAGAGGGCGGCGTCTTAACCGCTTGACCAATCAGCCACAACCGTTATTTTTCGTACCACATCTGCGGTACTTTTGTATCTTACACTATCTTGAGAAAAATTGCAAGTATTTTTTTAAAAATAACTACAATTTTTCTCCAAAATAGCTTTTATACCCTTCTCCATAGATTTCCGTGGCATTTGTTACGATCATAAACGCCCTCGGATCCTCCTCTTTTACGATGGCCTCTGCCTTGGGAGACATCGGTTTTCTCAGGACACAGAAGATCACCTGCTTCTCTTTTCCGCTGTAGCCTCCCACACCTTCAAGATAGGTTACTCCCACGTCCAAATCCTCAAGAAGCCTCTTGGCAATGGTCTCAGGATGATCGCTAATGATATAAAGAAGCTTCGCGCCATCTCTGCCATACAATACCAAATCTAAAACGAAGGAGGTCACGCCCACGCTGATTCCAGCATACAGTGCACGCTCAACGTCACCAAATACAAATGCCGATGCCGTCACGACTACCACGTCAATTGACATCATCAGGATGCCCGTCTTTAAATATGGCATCTTTCTGCGCAAATATTTCACAATAATATCCGTTCCTCCCGTTGTCGATCCGGAACGGAAGGTCAAACCAAGCCCAACGGCCGCCAAAGCACCGCCAACCAGTGCGGCAAGCAACGGCTCCTGCGTCACGGGCGGATACTTTCCAAAGAAGTTGATAAACATGGATGCCAAAAAAGTCGAATAAATCGTGGAGATCATGAATCTAATACCAAACTGCCATAACCCAAACAGGAAAATCGGGATATTCATGATCAGAACCAATGTACCTGTCTCCAGTGGTAACACCCTGCTTAGAATGACTGCCGTACCGGCGACGCCACCTGGTGCCAGCATATTGGGATCCGAAAACAAGCCAATAGCAATGCCATAAACCGCTGCCGAGAGCGTCATGACAATATAATCTCCCACCCTTTTCAGGGTTTGTTGCTTTTTGTTAACGCTAGATTCGACATTTTTATTATTTTCTTCAGGAAAATCCTTACGATCCAGTAAATTATTCTTATCCAAAATAGCTCCTTCGGAAAATCCCATGCTTTCGAAGGATTTTCCAGACTAAATATTCGTACGAACCACTCTGGGCTTGTAGCCTTCTTTTTCCAGGGTCTCAATGATGCGGTTCTTATGATCCGTTCCAAATGCCTCCATGGTAATGCGAAGCTCCACGGCAGCATTTCTGTTGATGGATACAAACTGATTATGCTCCAGCTTGATGACATTGCCGCTCTCCTTCGCAATAATGCCAGAGACGCGATAAAGCTCGCCTGGCTTGTCAGGAAGCAGAACGGAAACAGTAAAGATTCTGTCACGGAAAATCAGACCCTGCTGTACCACACTACTCATCGTGATGACATCCATGTTACCGCCACTCAGGATGGATACAATCTTCTTGTCCTTAACATTTAGATGCTTAAGTGCAGCCACGGAAAGAAGTCCTGAGTTCTCCACAATCATCTTATGATTCTCCACCATGTCGAGGAAGGCAACTACCAGCTCCTCATCCTCCACGGTGATAATGTCATCCAGATTCTGCTGAATATATGGGAACAGCTTACTGCCAGGCGTCTTTACTGCCGTACCATCTGCGATGGTATTGACCACGGGAAGCGTCGTCACCTTTTGATTCTTAATGCTTTCCTGCATGCAGTTTGCACCAGCAGGCTCTACGCCGATCACCTTGATCTTTGGATTTAAAAGCTTTGCCAGCGTGGAAACACCTGTAGCGAGACCGCCTCCACCGATAGGAACCAAAATATAATCCACAAGAGGAAGCTCCTTTACGATCTCCATCGCAATCGTTCCCTGGCCTGTTGCCACCGTCAGATCATCAAAGGGATGAATGAAGGTATAACCATGCTCCTCCGCCAGCTCATATGCCTTTGCGCACGCCTCATCATAGACGTCGCCAAACAGAACGACCTCAGCGCCGTAGCTCTTCGTACGGTTGACCTTCATCAAAGGCGTCGTGGTCGGCATGACAATCGTAGCCTTTGCGCCATAGCACTTTGCGGCATACGCCACACCCTGCGCATGATTTCCTGCGGATGCCGTAATCAGGCCACGGCTTCTCTCCTCAGGCGTCAGCGTGCTCATCTTATAGTATGCCCCACGAACCTTGTAAGCACCCGTAAACTGCATGTTTTCGGGTTTTAAATAAACCTTGTTACCAGTTTGCACACTGAAATAATCACTGTAAACCAGCTTCGTCTCCAGCGTTACCTTGCTGACCACCTCGCTGGCTTCCTCAAACTTCTCTAACGTCAACATTCCTTCTGTCTCGCTCATTTTCGTCTCCTCTTCCATAAACATGGTCATTTTATACCATTGTTTGCATGGGAATTTTCCTCTAGAGTCATGACTGTTTTACCATAACCCCATAAGCTTTCCCATTTCATTTTCTGTTCTCAGCTTCACATTTTCAAATATGACATTTATAAATCATCTTCCATATTTTCAGGAGCATCTGCACCTGCAATAACGGAATGATCCGTCAAATCCACGTCAAACAATGCCCTTACGAAATCATCGGGATTGAATTTCTGGAGATCCTGCGTTGTCTCACCTACACCAATGTATTTCACGGGAATGCCAAGCTCGGACTGAATCGCCACGGCAATACCACCCTTTGCCGTTCCATCCATCTTCGTCAGGACAATACCCGTCAGGTTCGTTACGTCGCCAAACTCCCTTGCCTGCGCCAGCGCATTCTGACCCGTGGTTCCGTCCAAAACGATCAAATTCTCACGATGCGCATTCGGATATTCCTTATCAATAATGCGGTTCATCTTCCGCAGCTCTTCCATCAAATTCTTCTTATTATGTAATCTTCCTGCTGTATCTACAAGAAGCACGTCCACACCTCTTGCCTTAGCTGCATTGACTGCATCATAAACGACACTGGCAGGATCCGCGCCTTCCTTGCCGCCGATCATCGGAACGCCTGCGCGTCTTGCCCACTCGGCTAGCTGATCACCCGCTGCCGCGCGGAAGGTATCCGCCGCTGCAATCAGCACCTTCTTACCGTCATCCTTCAGCTTCCATGCAAGCTTACCAACCGTCGTTGTCTTACCAACGCCATTGACGCCAATTACCATAATAATGGACTGCCGCGTCTCAAAATTATAGGCTGCCTCACCGACCTCCATCTGCTCGCGAATGCTCTGGATTAACAGCTCCTTACACTCCACAGGCTTCTTCAGATGACGCTCCTTAACCTGCGCCTTTAAGCGATCAATAATTTCCGTCGTGGCATTGACACCGATGTCTCCCATGATCAGAATTTCTTCCAATTCCTCATAAAAATCATCATCAATCTCATTTGCCGTAAACAGCCTGTCAAACCCGCGGGCAATATTGTCCCTCGTCTTTGCAAGCCCTTCCCTCAGTCTCGCAAAAAAGCCCTTCTTTTCCTTAACCAGAGCCGCTTCCTCAGCCTCTTTGGCTTCTTGCGCCGCTTTCTCAGCCTCTTTGGCTTCTTGCGCCGCTGCCTCAGCTTCGTCTACTACTCCCTCTGCATTTTCTGCCTCTTCCTCAGCTACATAAGATTCTTCTTTCGATATGTAAGTATCTTCTCCAGCCTTGCATGTTTCTTCTTTTGCTTCGTAAGATTCTACGGATCCTTCTGCCTTCTCAATTTCTTCTGCCCCTGCAAGTTCCTCGTTCGTTTTGAATCCTTCTAAACCCTCCGATATCTCGGCTCCATTCAGTTTTGCCGATTCCTCAGACGTGCGGAATCCTTCCTGCTTCTCCGATTCCTCATATTCTGCCGAATTCCCTAACTCAACCTGCCCTTCATGAGCTGCTGATCCCAAGAAGCCGTCCAACTCCATCGACTCACTCGATGTTTCTGATGCCTCCGATTCCTCCGCGGTCTCGCTGCCTTCCGATACTCCTTCCGCAGACTGTTCTTCAAGCACATCCTCTTTCTTTTTCTTCTTCCAAAACTTCCACATACAAATTCCCTCTTTACTCCTGCACTATTAAGAGCTTAACCAATTACCATTCCCTTATTTACACTACCCTCTCGTTTTTACCAAACAAGCAGTTTGTTCCACTTTTGCTTGCCTGCCGGCTACTTCCCTTTCTCTAGGCAGGCAGTTTGTTCGTCTTTTGCTTGCCTGCCGCTACTTCCCTTTCTCTAGGCAAGTAGTTTGTTCGTCTTTTGCTTGCCTGCCGGCTACTTCCCTTTCACCAGGCAGGCAGTTTGTTCCACTTTTGCTTGCCTGCCGGTTACTTCCCTTTCTCTAGGCAAGCAGTTTGTTCATCTTTTGCTTGCCTGCCGGCTACTTTCCTTTCTCTAGGCAAGCAGTTTTTTCGTCTTTTGCTTGCCTGCCGGCTATTTCCCTTTCTCTAGGCAAGCAGTTTGTTCCACTTCTGCTTGCCTACTAGCTGCTTTCCCTTCTCAGGCAAACATTTGTTAATATCGTGCTGGCCGGGCATAAGTCCTTTGGGAACAATTAGCCAGCAGCACTTAGTGAACTATTATGGAATCCTCATGTCGGCCGGGCATAAGTCCTTTGGGAACAATTAGCCGGCAGCACTTAGCGAACCAAGGATCGAAAAGCCCCGTGTGAGATTTATAATCGAACAAGGGGCTTCGAATGAGAGCCGTAGGTGAACTTAGTGCTGTCCGTGCCGTTTCCAAAGGACTTATGACCGGCCGACTTGCGACTCTCGTGCCGTTCCCAAAGGACTTATGTCCGGCCGACTCGAGACTTCCGTGCCGTTCCCAAAGGACTTATGTCCAGCCGACACGAACCTCACCAAATGATACCTGCGGCTTTCACCCAGCTAATCCGTAAGATCTTTGTCAATCAAGCTTACCGAAACGAGCGCCGACACTCCCTTCTCCTGCATGGTAATACCATAGAGGCGATCCACCTGCTCCATCGTTCCGCGTCTGTGCGTAATGACAATAAACTGCGTATTCTTCGTCAGCTTATGTAAGTACTTCGCGAATCTAACTACATTCGAATCATCCAGCGCCGCCTCAATCTCGTCCAAAAGACAGAACGGTGACGGCTTCAGATTCTGAATGGCAAAGAGCAGTGCGATGGCCGACAATGCCTTCTCTCCACCAGAGAGCTGCATCATATTCTGTAGCTTCTTTCCAGGCGGCTGTGCGATAATGCGAATGCCTGCTTCAAGAATATCCTCATCCTCCTGAAGCTCCAGAGTTCCCTTACCGCCGCCAAACAACTCCTTAAATACCTTATCGTACTCACGGTTGATCTCAGCGAACTTCTCCATGAACTGCTTTCTCATGGCGCTGTCCAGCTCAGCAATCAACGCCTCCAATGCCTTCTCGGATTCCACAAGATCATCATGCTGCGTCTTCATAAAGGTATAACGCTCCATCAGATTCTTGTAATCCTCGATGGCGTTGACATTAACGTTCCCCAGCTTTCGAATCTTGTCCTTTAAGGCTTCAATCTCCCTCTTCATGGCGGGCAGATCCGTCATTTCCTCATTACGTAGACTTGCGGCATCCGTCAGGGTGATCTCATACTCATCCCACATGTAATTGATCTGATTCTCGATGGTCTCCTCCAAGCGCTCCTTGGACGAGTTTAGACGGAACACTTCCTTGTCCAGAGCGGCATTCTTTTCTGCTAACTCCTCGCGTCTCTGGAAGAAGCTCTTTTGCTTCGCAGACAATGCCTCCCTCTGCTCGGTCGCTTCCTTCATCGTCTTCTCAGAATTCGTCTCTGCATCATACGAAGCAGCAATCGTTTTTCGAATCTCTTCAATGCTCTGATTCTTCTCCTCGACGAGAGTTGCATTCTGCGTCATGGCATCGAGAATCTCCTGCAATTCCTTGCCAGCGCGTGCGATTTCTCCATCAATACGATCCACATTAGCCTGCTTGAAGCCCTGTGCCTGCTTCATTTTCTCGACCTTGAGATCCCACTCGGAGCATTGATTTACGGCCTCGGTCTCCAAGCCACGCTTTTCCTCTAATTCCTTCTGGAAGGTCAGAATCTTTGCCTGCGTCTCCTTTTCCAGCTCCTCGCTCTTTAAGAGCTCTTCGGCAACGGCTTCCTTGCCCTCGTTCATCTCGAGAACCTGCTTCTCCAGATCCTGCACCTCGCGACGAAGATCCTGCACGCCCTCTTCTTCCTCCTCCATACGTTCCCTGGACTGTGCAATGCTCAGTCTTGCGGTATTTTGCTCGATGGATTTTCGCTGAATTTCCGTGCGAAGATTCTCTAATTCCAAACGAAGACCATTTCTTCTCGTCTTCGTATCCTCAATGTCCTTACCAATGCGCTCTACCTCGGCAAGTAGCTCCTTTGCCTTCTTCTCAAGCTCATCCAATTCACGGCGACGGCTAAGAAGATTACTATTATTCTTGAAGGTACCGCCGCTGATGGCACCGCCAGGAACTAAAAGCTCTCCCTCCAGCGTTACCATACGAATGCCATACTGGAACTTCCTGGCGATCTTAACCGCATTGTCCACATTGTCAACAACGACTATTCTGCCAAGCATGGCCTTTGCCACGTCGCGATATTCCTTCTCCACGTGAACCAGCTCGTCCGCCATACCGAGCGCGCCCTTTTCGTTCAAGGCCTCGGGATTCTTAAACTCCTGTGGATTCTTGATACTGGTTAGCGGCAGGAAGGTCGCTCTTCCAAGTCGGCCATCCTTGAGGAAGCGAATCATCTTCTTTGCCGTTTCCTCGTCATCCGTTACGATATTTTGAATGTTGCCGCCAAGCGCCGTCTCAATGGCAACCTCATACTTCTGGTCTACCTTAATGATATCAGCAACAACGCCGATGATTCCTTTTTCCTTTTCCTTCTGTTCCATCACCTTCTTGACGGAACCGCCATAGCCCTCATAGCGCTCCGTCAAGTTGGAAAGCGCCTCCAGCTTTGACTTGTGCTGATGGTACAGACTCTGCGTCTCACGCAGCTTCGCATCCTTTTCCCCGAGGCCCAGACGAATTTTTGCAAGTTCCCCCTCCTTGGAGGTCACCTGCTCATTCATCGTCTTGATTTCCGCCGTCAAATTCTGGAAGGTCTCTTCAAGCTTGCGCAGCGTCTCACCGCGCGTCTGCTCGTCAGACTTTGCACGAAGGAGCTTTGACTGCAGCTCAGCCTTACGAATGCCAACCTGCTCCATCATGGTATCAAAACGACCCAGACGGGACTTAATCGAAGCCCGCTGGTTCAACTCATTCATAATCGTATTCTTGCCATCCTCGATGGCTGCATTCAGTTCCTCAATTCGTCCCTGAATTGCCTCTAATTCCTTACGAACGGCTCCAGCGGTTGCGAGCAGCTCCTCCACCTTTATGTCCGTATCTACCTTATCATTCAGGATGTCCTGCTTTTCCTTCTCATGCTCCTGAATTTCAGTCTCGATTGCTTCCTTTCGGTTCTTTAAATGAGCATCGCTGGCCTGAGCGGAATGAATCTGCTCATTCAGGACGCCGATTTCACCTTCCAGTCTTTGACGATAAAGACCTGCCTCACCGAGTACCTTTCTAGCAGCCTCAATGTCAGCGCTCAGGCGTTCAATCTCCTCCTGAACCTTTTCATATTCTTCCTTAATGCCCTGATATTCCTTGGTGCTCTCTGCATACTCATTTCCAGCGAGCTTCCACTTTTCCGTCACGTCGTCCAACTGCTTTTTCAGACGATTATGCTCCAAAAGGAACACATTGATGTCCAAGGTTTTCAATGCTTCCTTATGCTTCAAATAGATTTTTGCCGTCTCTGACTGCTTCTCTAACGGTCCAATCTGCTTTTCCAGCTCTGCAAGAATGTCGCTGACACGGACGAGATTCTGCTTCTCGCTCTCCATCTTCACGATGGCAGCAGCCTTTCTGCGCTTAAACTTTACAATACCTGCCGCCTCATCGAACAGCTCTCTTCGTTCCTCAGGCTTACCGCTCAGAATCTTATCAATCTGACCCTGACCAATGATGGAATAGCCTTCCTTACCAATACCAGTATCGTAAAAAAGCTCATTGACGTCCTTCAATCTACAGATCGTTCCGTTTAGCAGATACTCACTTTCACCAGAACGATACAGTCTTCTCGCAACCGTCACCTCGTCATAATCAATGGCCAGCTGATGATCTGAATTGTCCAACGTAATGGCAACATAGGCATAGCTTAAAGGCTTTCTCAGCTCCGTACCGGAAAAAATGACGTCCTGCATGCTCGCGCCACGCAGCTGCTTGATACGCTGTTCACCGAGCACCCAACGAACGGCATCCGCAACATTACTCTTACCACTTCCGTTCGGTCCAACAATACCCGTAATGCCGTTGTGAAACTGAAACGTGATTTTATTTGCAAAGGACTTAAAGCCCTGAACCTCAATGCTTTTTAAATACATATCCCTTATCCCTCAATTTCAAAAGCGCCTGATAAGCAGCCTTCTGCTCCGCCGCCTTTTTTGTCTTTCCGCTGCCTTCCCCAAGGACATCCTTGCCAAGCTTTACCCTTGCAAGAAAGGCTTTATTATGCTCTGGACCACTCTCGCCTGCGATCTCATAGGAAATCTCTTCCTTAAAATTCGCCTGCACCACTTCCTGCAGGTTACTCTTACTGTCATAAAATAGCTGCTTATTCTCCAAGTCATTTAAGACGAAGCGATAGATAAACCTCTTCGCTTCTTCCATCCCGCTGTCCAGATAAAGGGCACCAATCAACGCCTCCATGCCATCCGCGATAATGCTCTCTCTCGTTCTGCCACCAGTGCTTTCCTCTCCCTTTCCAAGGCGCATAAATTTCCCAAGCTCCAAATCCTTGGCGCAAAAGGCCAGAGAAGGCTCACAAACCATGGATGCGCGTCTTTTCGTCATTTCACCCTCAGGCAGATTCTTTACCGTTTGGAATAAATATTCGCTGGAAACCAGCTCCAAAACGGCATCTCCCAAAAACTCCAGGCGCTCATAGTTTGGTGTTTTTACCTTTTTCTGTTCATTCGTAAAGGAGCTGTGCGTCAGGGCCTGCTCCAAAAGCGCCCTGTTCTGGAAATGATAAGAAATCCGCTCCTCTAATTTTTCCATCGTATAACCATTCAAGATAATTCCTCCCCGCCTTTCGGCTAAGGTCTTGCGACCTTTAAGGTCAGGTTCCAGACATCCCCCACCGTACGAAGCTTTTCTGCCTGCTCGGGAGCGATCTTCGTCTGTAATTCTTCTTCTATGCCAATGATGATCTGAAACACGTCCAGCGAATCCGCCCCTAAGTCAGACAGCTTCGAGTCCTTATGAATTCTTTCCGGCTTTATGTTTAACTCCTTCGCAATCAGAAGGACCAATGTTTCATATTCCATAATGACCTCTTATTCTCCCGTTGAAATCCTAGCCTTGATCTTCTCGTTGATTCTCTGCTCCTTAAACGCAATGCACTGAAGAACGGAATTCTTGATTTCAACCGCCTTACTGCTACCATGCGTCTTTACCACAAGGCCATTTAAGCCAAGCATCGGTGCTCCGCCGTACTCCTCCACGTCAAACGCCTTCAGGGTCTTCTTCAACGCGGGCTTAATGAGTAATGCTCCCATCTTACTCTTGAAGCTGCTCATCAAGCCTTTTTTAATCATTTTCATCATGGTAATGCCAACGCCCTCGATGGACTTAAGCAGAACATTTCCCACAAATGCCTCACACACAACGATGTCCGCAGCGCCGGCCGTCACATCACGTGCCTCCACGCTGCCGATGAAGTTAATATCCTTACATGCTTTTAACAGAGGGAAGGTTTCCTTCACCAAGGCGTTTCCCTTCTCCTCCTCCGCACCAATGTTCAAAATGCCGACGGTAGGATTCTTAACGCCCACGACACTCTCCATATACACGCTGCCCATCTTTGCAAACTGCACGAGATGCGAGGATCTTGCATCCACGTTCGCGCCGCAATCAATCAACAGGCAAACGCCCTTTTCCGTTGGGATCAGAGGTGCCAAAGGAGAACGTTCCACTCCCTTGATGCGTCCGACAAGAAGATGTCCGCCAACAAGCGTTGCTCCCGTGCTTCCAGCCGTTACCATGCCATCGCAGGTGCCTTCCTTGACAAGCTTCATGCACTTTACTAAAGAAGAATCCTTTTTTGTTCGAATCGCCACAACCGGAGGCTCCGCCGTCTCAATAACCTCGGACGCATGCACAACCTCAACCTGTGCAGGGTCATATTGATACTTGGACAGTTCCGCACCCACGGCATCCTGTTTACCAACTAAATAAACCTTAATACGCTTATCTGCATTAACCGCTTCTACAGCGCCCTTTACAATCTCTACCGGGGCATTGTCCCCGCCCATGGCATCCACTGCCACGTTAACCATCTCTGCCATAGTATGATCCCTTTCTTTTTCGCTGACTGATGAGGTGTACAACACACAAAATTGCATTTTATTATACCAAAAAAACCAGAAAAAATCAATAGAAAAGGCTTTCCCCTCTCGGAGAAAGCCCTTATCCTTCACTTGTTCAGATTAGTCCTCAACGGCCACAACCTGCTTCTTGTTATAAGAACCGCAGTTCTTACATACTCTGTGAGGAACCATCAAGGAACCACACTTGCTGCACTTAACGAGAGTGGGAGCAGTCATCTTCCAGTTTGCTCTCCTCTTGTCTCTTCTAGATCTAGAAGACTTATTCTTGGGACAGATCGACATGATTTACACCTCCTTACACGCTTTGAAAAGATCTTGTATTCCTGCCAAGCGCGGGTCCGGAACGAATCGATCGCATCCGCATTCCCCCTCGTTGAGATTCCTGCCACATACGAGGCATAAGCCCTTGCAGTCTTCCCTGCAGAGAATCTTTGCTGGCCAGTTTTCCATGATTTCATTGTATAAAAGAGTCTCCGTATTGAGATAGTAGCCTTCCATAAAGCTTAGGTCGTCTACCTCCTCATCCTCGGGATTCAAGGCTTCTGGCGGTACTACGTAACGCTCTGGACTTAAAATAAGCTCCACCTTTACGTTGGATAAGCACCTGTCACAGGGAGCATTGAATACCAACTTTACCTTTCCTTCAATCTTCGCCCTTCCAGGTTCGATATTGGTCAAGATCCATTTAGCATCTTCTTTCTCCACAATTGAATACTCTGTACCAGCCACTTTCGCTGATTCCATTTCAACCGGGACGCAGAACTGCTCCACCTTCCCTTGTTCCTTAAATACCTCAGAGAGATTCAATAACATAGGAACTCCTTTTCGCATACTCGTAAAGTATACAAAATTATTCTCAGTTTGTCAACAACTTTTTTACTTTACCAGTCTTACGGTTTCTCTGGCGATTGCAAGTTCTTCGTTGGTAGGGATCATCATGACCTTCACCTTGCTGTCAGGGGTGCTGATCACAAGGTCTACGCCCCTCTTTCCGTTTGCTTCGGGATCTAGCTTCACGCCAAGGAATCCAAAATGCTCGCAGACAAGTCTTCTCACCAAAGGACCATTCTCGCCAACGCCAGCCGTGAAGGCAATCACGTCAACACCATTCATGGCAGCTGCATAGGAACCAACGTACTTTGCAACATGATAGCAATAGGTATTCATGGCACGAATTGCATTCTCGTCTCCCTTGTCATAGCCAGCTTCGATATCACGGAAATCAGAGGAAAGGCCATCGGACAGGCCCAGCACGCCGGACTTCTTGTTCAGGACATTCATCAGTGTAGGGAGGTCCATATGCTCCTTCTTCGCGATAAACTCTAAAATGGCAGGATCGATGTCACCGCTTCTCGTTCCCATGATCAGGCCCTCAAGAGGCGTAAGACCCATGGAGGTATCAACGCACTTGCCATTCTTAACTGCGGAGATGCTGGCACCATTGCCAAGGTGACAAACAATAATCTTTAGGCTCTCATAAGGAACGCCAAGGATCTCAGCTGCCCTCTTGGAAACATAGGAATGGCTCGTTCCATGGAAGCCATAGCGGCGAACCTTATACTTCTTGTAGTATTCATAGGGAAGGCCATACATATAAGCCTCCTCCGGCATCGTCTGATGGAAGGAGGTATCAAATACGGCTACCATCGGCGTCGTCGGCATGAGCTTCTGACAAGCGTGAATACCAATCAGGTTTGCAGGATTATGTAAGGGAGCAAGATCATTGCACTCCTCAATCGCCTTCAGCACGTCCTCATTAATGATCGTGGACTCTGCAAACTTCTCACCGCCATGGACAATTCTGTGACCAACGGCATCAATCTCCTTCAGGCTCTTTACAACACCCGTCTTTGGATTCGTCAATGCCTCCAAAACAAGGCGAATGGCCTCCGTGTGATCCGGCATCGGCGTTACCTTTACTTCCTTCTCTCCACCTGCGGGCGTATAGCTAATCTGGCTTCCGTCAATGCCAATTCTCTCGCACAAGCCCTTCGCAATACACTGTTCAGAGTCCGAGTTGATGAGCTGAAACTTTAATGAAGAACTTCCACAGTTAATAACTAAAACATTCATGGTTACAATCTCCTTTATTTACACATAACATTCATTTTTACGTTGAAAAGGTTCTCACCTTACAGAAGGAAAGCTGCAGCTTGTGCATCGCGATTTAACAGGCTTACAGCACCTGTGCCTGTACTGCAGTAAGGGCAACCACGCCTACGATGTCCTGCCAAGAACACCCTCTTGACAGATCATTAACAGGCTTTGCAATTCCCTGTAGCATCGGACCATAAGCCTCTGCGCCGCCAAGTCTCTGTACCAGTTTGTATCCAATGTTGCCCGCATCCAAGTTCGGGAAAATCAGAACATTTGCCTTACCGCCAATGGCAGAGCCGGGAGCCTTTGACTTTGCAACGCTAGGAACAAGCGCAGCGTCCAGCTGAAGCTCGCCATCCAAAAGGAGCTGAGGATACTGCTCATGCGCAATCCTCGTTGCCTCGACCACCTTGTCAACCAGCGCATGCTTGGCACTTCCCTTGGTCGAATGGCTCAGCATCGCAATGACAGGTCTCGGTCCAACAAGAAGTCGGAAGCTTCTCGCAGAGCTGTCTGCAATCGCAGCCAGATCTTCCGCAGAAGGATCCTGATTCAGGCCACAGTCTGCAAAAATAAAGGTACCATTCTCTCCCTGATCCTTAAACTGCGTATCCATAACGAAGAATGCGCTCACTAGCTTAACGCCAGGGGCCGTCTTCAGAATCTGAAGCGCGGGACGAAGCGTGTCAGCCGTGGAATGGCACGCACCTGCCACCATGCCGTCCGCATCATTCGCTTTTACCATAACAATACCAAAGGTCAAATAATCATTTAACAGGATTTCTCTTGCCTTCTCTGGCGTCATGCCCTTTGCCTTACGAGTTTCATAAAGCAGATTTACGTAAAAATCAAATTTATCACACTTTGTCGGATCTACGACCTTTACGCCAGACAGGTCAACCTCCAGCCAGCCAGCGCCATCCATAATCTTCTCTTCACTGCCAACCATGATTACGTTTGCAATGCCTTCTTCCATGATCTTTGCCGCAGCAATCAGCGTTCTCTTATCGTTTGATTCGGGAAGAACAATTGTCTTCTTATCCAATCTTGCGCGATCCTTGATCTTATCAATGTATGACATAATTTCTCCTTTCTAAATTTATCGCTTCGCGATATTTTAACGCTCCGCGATATTGGTTTTTTTATTATTTTGAATAATCGTTTTACAAAAATACTAATTTATATTATACTAAAAATAAGCACGCAAAACAAGCCAAAACAGGCCGTTTTCTTGTACCTTTTTCTGAACGTGCCGTTATTTTTTTCACATAGTCGTCGTTAAAAATTGATCGTTATTTCGTTAACCGTGTATTCTTTTATTCATCCTTGGTTTCGCGCAAAAAGCCAAAAGGAGGTTGCCATGATTGTCAATGGAATTATCGCCGAATACAATCCATTTCACAATGGCCATCAGCATCACTTAGATCAATGTCGCAAAATAACTGGTGCCGACTATTCCATCGTTGTCCTCGGAAGCAACTTTACCCAGCGCGGCGAGCCTGCCCTGTTGGATAAATTTGTTCGCGCAAAAATGGCATTGGAAAGCGGTGCAGATCTCGTCATCGAGCTTCCCATCTCCCATACGGCTGCAAGTGCGGAATACTTTGCGACAGGTGCCGTTTCCATATTGGATCAGCTCGGCGTTGTCGATCATCTATGCTTCGGAAGCGAGTGCGGAAATACGGAAGTGCTTCGTTCCTTTGCAGAAATTCTGTTGGAGGAGCCCGAGGGCTATTCCAAAAACCTGAAAAGCGGTCTAGCTGCCGGCCACTCCTATCCGTCCGCGCGCAACCGCGCAATCACGGACTATGCGCCAGCACTTGCCATGCACGAAAATGTCCTGGGATTTCCCAATAACATTCTCGGCATTGAGTATATCAAGGCCATATTAAAGCTTGACAGTTCCATGAAACCGTTGACCATTCCCAGGGCGGGCTCAGGTTATCATGACCGCATGCTCAGCTCGACCTATGTTTCCGCAAAGGCCATTCGTGAAGCGCTGCTCTCCTCCGATGAGGCTACGGTTATTGATTCCCTGCGTGGTCAAATCCCTGAAGCTGCACATCAGACCTTAAAGCAAAGCCTTGCTGAAACGCCGCCCATCACCTTAAACGACTTTTCCGAAATGCTTCTCTACCAGCTGTTAATGACTCGTGATCGGGGATACGACAGATTTGTTGACGTCAATGATGAATTGGCAGATCGCATTGGGAATCAGCTCAATTCCTATCAGGATTATGCAGCCTTCTGTAATCAGCTAAAGAGCAAAAACATGACCTACACTCGCATCAGCAGATGCCTTTTACATATTCTTTTGGATTATACGAAGGAGGATTTGCAGGCCTTCGGAAATGACGGAAAGGTTCCCTACGCAAGGGTTCTTGGATTTAGAAAGGAAGCTGCGCCTCTTATGACGGAGCTGCAGAATAAGAGCGAAATTCCCGTAATTACAAAATTAGCGGAAGCTAAAAATCAGCTCTCGCCTCATGCCTATGAACTATTATGTAAGGATCTGCGCCGCGGCCAAATCTTCGAAAGTGTCGCCGCGAGAAAGACTGGTCGAGCACTACGCGATGAAAGACAGATCCCGCTGGTGATTAAATCTTTTCGATGATGGTTTTCATCACAATGAAATTTAAAAGCATCGTAATCGGGGTTACAAAAATCTTGGATATCGTAGGGGCAAACCTGATGGCAAGTTCCCAGGTAATATTGTCCACGATCCATGCATTCACGTAGCCCAAGAGCTTTGATATCAAATAAATCAATAAGCATTGATAGGCAAGATAGATCAGGTATTTCATTTTCAGCGGTATTTTACTGTTGTTTTGAAATACCTTTCTTGTTGCGAAAATAAAGACAAAGGTCACACCCACCCAGGAGCTGATAAAGTTGTTTAGCGTAACATTTTTTGAGAAAAATCCCAAAATCGTATAGGTCGTAAAATCCAAGATCCAGCCGATGCCGCTTAAGCCTATGAATTTTACCGCCTGCAGAAAAAGCTTCTTCATGCTTCCGTCTCCCAGATCACTTCAGCCGTGTACGCGTCCACGATTTTGTCGCGATGCTCCGCCTCTACAAAGCCCTTGCGGTCAAACACAAAATCAGCTAAAAGCTTTAATGTCTTAGTTGCCTGACTCATCATCTTAACATTGGAAACCTGGTCATCCTCACGCCAAGTGATCGGGAAAAACCGCATTTTATGGCCATAATACACGGAGCCAAACAGCATGCAACAGTTAAACATCAGGTTGTCCGTATATTTTTCATAGAACGGCTTCTCAAAGATGCTAACCTTATACATGTTGAGTCCAGCGCCCAAATCATAGATCTTATCCCAGCAGCCGATGGAAAACAGGATGTCATACACAAAATTGCCGAAGGTACGGAACTTAGAATACCCCTCTAGCTTGGAGCCTCTCATAAACCTTCCGCCAAGGAAGCAGTCATACTTCCTGTAGGTTCCCTTTTTCAAATAAGGCAAAATATTTGCAATGTCGCCCTGATCATCCCCGTGTAATACAATCAAATAATCGAACCCATTTGCTACGGCATACTGAAAGGCAACCTTGTGAGATCCGCCAAGACCATAATTCTCGTCATTCCGAAGAAGCTTTACGGGCATTGGCAGCGGATGCTCCGTCAAATAAGTCTGTACGGCCGCTTCCCCTTGATCCGTGCTGCGATTATTAATGACGATGACCTCACTGACATAAGAGCAAATCTCTCCTTGAAACTGCCCAAGCACGCGAACAATCTGCTTCTCGCAATTATACATGGGAATAAAAACTAAGATCTTATCCATATGGCCTCCTTTATCCAATCACCTTACTGTGTCGTTGCTTTACATTTGATCGACAAGGAACACGGTGGCTCCCGTTGCCCTGGCAGCCATGGCACCCACCTCAGAATCCTCAAAAATAACCGTCCTCTCGGCACCGATGTCAAAATGCTTCATCGCAATCAAAAACCCTTCAGGATCCGGCTTCACCTTCGTAATATCCTCCTGGGTTACCATAAATTCAAACAGGTCTTCATATCCAAAAAATCGCAGGATATCCATGCAATTCTTTCTGGATGCCGTCGTAACCACGGCGAGATGATAGCGGTCCTTCATCAGCTGAATCATATTGAACAAATGTAGGTTACATTTTGCCTTATCAAGATTATTGACATAATCTGTCTTTTTTTCTTGATGCACCGCCTCAATGACGGCCTGATCTTGAAGAAGCTTTGGAAGGAATTCCGTATAATGCCTGCCATTGCATTCCTTGACAAAAAACTCCCGATCCAAAGTAACGCCGTGACGCAAAAGTGCATCCCTGTAAGCACAGAAATTCACATCGTTTGTGTCAAACAGCGTCCCATCTAAGTCAAACAAGGCCAAGTATTCTTTCCCCATCTTCTACCTCTTGCCCTTTCCATCATGCCCTGCATATCTTTCGCAGACGTCGTGCATCACCATCAGCATGCCCGCATAAAACAAAAGTGCCCGCTTTCCATCCTTCTCAATTTTATAGGGCATCAGTCTAAGCCAATGAATCATCTCGTGGAAATAAATGCTTCTGGTTCTCTCCTCGCCAAATCTCGTGAGGAAATACTCCCTCAGGCGCTCATGAAGCTCAAGATAAGCGGACGACCTTGTAAACAGGAAGTCAATGTGATTATCACTAACCTTTACTTCCTTTGTCGTCATCAAGAACTCATAGCCACCGTGAATGGACTGCAAAAGCTTTGCATAATCCAGGTTCGGAGAATTATGAACGTTACCCGTATTCGGGTCAATGACATAAAAATCATCCTGCCCCAGCTCATCACGGGTACAAATAATGTTTTCTATGGTGAGGTCCCCATGAATGACTGCGTATGAATCCTGACGAAATACCTTGACCAAAAACTCTTCCGTCAAATACTTTTCATAATACTTTAGATTGCGATAAGCCACGCCATTGATGATCAACTGATCATATTGCTGTAAGCCCTTAAGACGCTTCGCATTCGTAATCTTATCCAAATTCTTTACGACCTTCGACCTTACATACTTGCGGATCGTCTGCTCGTCAGCAGGTCGCTGATTCATCTGATAAATCGAGCCTTCCAATGCCTCCAAAACATTTTGAATCATCTTCCAAGACTTTTCTACGGGCATGGAATGTGCATACTCAAAAAGACCTACGGCGTTGCTGACATAGGGCATGTCATAGTAACAATACTGCTCCGTCTTTTCCTTCCTGAGAATATTCGGAAGCGCCAGCTTTTCCCTGTTCTCTTCGATCCACTGAATCTGCTCATTCAGCTTTTCGCCATCCTCTCCAAACGCATATTTGCGGAAAAAGGTATTTGTCCCATCCATACAAAGCATGGTCGTCGCATTCGATCCAGAAGAATAATCACGGATGATCGAAATATTCTGATTGATTTTTAAATAATTTGCAATGTAATCCCGATTGGAGTCCGAGAAATAAACCTCCAAGAAACGAAGCCGTTCCTTGGGATCCAGGTGCGGAAGCAAGTTCAGATATTCCTCTTCCTCCACCTGCTCTGCTGCACGCTTCTTGACCAAAAAGGACAAAAGTAATAACAAAACCAACGGCAGCAACAAATAGCAAACCATGTAAAGAGAATTCGCGGAAAATACGCCATCCGAAAAGAACGTAATCATACCCGTACTCTCTTTAATGCCATTCTGCGTGAACAGCAGGATAAAAATATCCTTCCAGGTAACCTCCGAGCCATAGGAGCTTAAGAAGGCGGCAAATAAGGAATAAGAGGCCAAATAACCAAGCCACATGAGAAGTGTACTACCAATGAGCTTTAGCTTACTGATTTTTTGAAAAATATCCTTGAAATTCCAAGTTAGTGCCCATGCGAATTGCAGAAGGACCGCCTCTATTTTCTCATTAAAAATGCCTGCAATCGCTTTAATAACTCTTTTGACAAAGCTCTTGAAAAGATAGATGGCAAAAAGCAAAACCAGTGCCAACGCTGCAATTGCCAAATAAAAGAAGGCCGTTTTCTTCCAAAGTGCCGCGCGGCCATCCGTAACCCCGAGAACTGCAAAAACAAGTCCAACGCAAACAACGTCAAGATATCTGTCAACGATCACCGTGGATAAACCCAAGGATACGCCATTCTTCATCCTTCTTCCTGAATACCATGCCCTGCAGGCATCGCCAAGCTTAAAGGGCACGACATAGTTCAGAAGGTATCCGATGGAAAGTCCACGGATCAGCCTTGGTCTGTCAGGTCTCTCATATATGTCAATAAAAAGCTCCCACCTTAGGACACGGATCAAATGCGCTATGCAAATCAGAATCACCGCGCCTGCCAAGAATAAAATCGACATTAGATTAGCATCTCCAACCTTTTATCCATTAATGCGGAATCATACTCTTCAGGCGTACCAAAGGAAATATGCTCGGAAATGCCAAAGGTCTTGATTGTTCCCCCTTGCTTCACCATCTCATTATAAATTCCACTCACAAAAAATTCCTTATATGCGCAGGTTTTAAGGTAAGCATCAACGGCAGCGTGAAACACCTGCTTATTTCTAACATAATAGGCACCACAGATTGCCTCATTGCTGACAACGACCTTTTCAATCGTCCCCGTAACCTTCCCATTCTCATCAAATTTGACATAGCTGAAGTTCGGGCTGTCCGAGTGGAATGTCAGCAAGGCTCCGTCAACTCCGTCAAACTCAGCCTTCTTGCAGAAATCATAAAACTCTGGAGAAAGAAAGGCATGATCACAGTCATTAAACAAAATGGGTAAATCGTCATCGATTCCTTCCAGCCCTGCCCTACAGGTTAGTACTGCCCCTGGAAGCACCTCTGGAATCACTTGAATCTTTGCATTGGGATAAAAAGATAGAATCTTCTTGTCAATGGCAAAGCGCTCTATATGCTCAGCCAACACAACAAACGTCAAATCCTCTATTTCTACGAATTTTGCGATTGACTGCGTTGCCCAATAGAAAAATGGCTTTCCCTGTAATTCGATTAGCGGCTTCGGTACCTGAAATCCTTTATTTCCAAACCTTGTTCCGCCGCCGCCCATCGGCATGACCAGATGAATCTTTCTCATGTTATCCCCCTATGATAAAACGTATTAATTCTTAAAGCTATGAATTGGAGCAGGAATTCTTCCGCCGCGATTGACAAACGCATCGCAGGAGAACTGGTTGACTGGCATAATCGGTGCATAACCAAGAAGGCCGCCGAACTCTACCTGCTCGCCCACTCCCTTTCCGATCACGGGAATGATGCGGACAGCCGTTGTCTTTTGGTTTACCATGCCAATTGCCATCTCGTCCGCAATAATACCAGAGATCGTCGTTGCCTTCGTATCCCCTGGAATGGCAATCATGTCAAGTCCTACGGAGCAAACACAGGTCATCGCCTCAAGCTTTTCCAGCGACAATGCACCTGCCGTCACGGCATCGATCATACCCTGATCCTCACTGACAGGAATAAATGCACCGCTTAGGCCACCAACATAAGAGGATGCCATAACGCCACCCTTTTTCACCTGATCATTCAACAGGGCAAGAGCCGCCGTCGTGCCAGGTGCTCCGGCATATTCCAGACCGATCTCACAGAGAATGTCCGCAACGCTGTCACCAACCGCAGGGGTCGGTGCCAAGGACAAATCAACAATACCGAAGGGAACGCCAAGCATCTTAGATGCCTCCTGTGCCACCAGCTGACCTACGCGCGTCACCTTGAACGCCGTCTTCTTAATCGTCTCGCAAAGCACCTCAAAATTCTCTCCGCGAACCTTTTCGAGGGCCGTCTTTACTACGCCAGGTCCACTGACACCGACATTAATGATCTTGTCAGCCTCTGTCACGCCATGGAAAGCGCCCGCCATAAACGGGTTGTCGTCAGGCGCGTTACAGAATACTACCAGCTTTGCACAGCCAAGGGAATCCTGCTCCTTCGTAAACTCAGCCGTCTCCTTGACCATCTCACCCATCAGCTTTACTGCGTCCATGTTGATACCCGTACGCGTGCTGCCAAGGTTTACGGAGCTACAAACACGCTCCGTCGTGGAAAGGGCAAGTGGAATCGAACGGATCAACAGCTCATCGGCTGCTGTCATGCCCTTGCTAACAAGGGCGGAATATCCACCAATAAAGTTAACGCCAACCTCCTTGGCCACCTTGTCCAAGGTCTGTGCGATACCAGCGAAATCATGAATGGTCTTACAAGCCGCACCGCCAATCAATGCGATCGGGGTCACGGAAATACGCTTATTTACGATCGGAATTCCAAATTCCTTGGAAATCTCCTCACCCGTCTTTACCAGATCCTTTGCAGCATCATAAATCTTCTGATAAATCTTTTCATTCAGTCTCTTCAAATCACTGTCAATACAATCCAACAGAGAAATCCCGAGCGTAATCGTACGCACGTCGAGATTTTCCTTCTCAATCATGTTATTGGTCTCAACGACCTCATAAATGTTAATCATGTTCTATCTATTTCCCTTCCTGTTATCAGGCCTTCCCAGCCTTTAAAGCCTTCCCCTTAAGGGGAAGGTGCCTGCGAAGCAGGCGGATGAGGTGTTCAAATCCTATGCATCTGATCAAATATCTCTTCCTTCTGGCACTTGATCACAAGGCCCATGCCCTTTCCAAGCTCTTCAAGCTCATCAGCAACGTCGCCAAAGCTCTTTACGCAGCCGTTCATGTCTACGATCATCATCATCGTGAAATAATCCTGCACGATCGTCTGGGAAATGTCCTGAATATTAATTCCATTTTCTGCGAGATAGGTGCAAACCTTTGCAATGATACCTACGGTATCCTTTCCAACTACAGTAATAATTGTCTTTTTCATGTGAGTGTTCCTTTCAAAATGACTTTATAATCATTACTATTTAACTACAAACTTGTTCATAATGCAAGCAAATTTGAAACATCCATATACATAACCAATTAAATAAAACGAAAGAAAATATAATAAATAACCTTCTGGCTCCATCAAAAAAATAATGGGGATCTTAATGAGAAACGCTCCCAAGAGCATTGAAAGTAAATATTTTTTCTTTTGTAGAAGCTTAAGCCATGCATAAATCAGTAAAAGCATGGGGATCACGGCATTCCAAACTAGCCTCATATAATGGGGCATAATGACTCCAGATTTGTTTTTTCCTCGCCATAAATAAATAAGCGTCCTCCTGGCATCCGAAAAGAACGGAGAAAAAGCAAACCAGTTTTTTTCTTTTGCCTGTTCCATCATCTCATTCTTAGAAAAATGATCATATGCATCATACAGATTTGTATTTGTAATTTCTGAAAACTCTATGCTTTTTAAGAATGTGTTCCATCTATCTGCCCAAAACACCTGCGGATGTCTCATCGTAAGCATGATCATTGCCTTTAAGAAATCATGATACTCTTCTTTGGTATAATTCTTTACCCCCAGCCCCCTATTCCAATACATTTTTTCACCAGTCATACGTGGATTCTGATGAATCACCTCAATATTTACAATCTTTCCTATCTCTTCTAATAATTCCTGATCTTCCTTCAAATCAGAAGCCTTTACCAATTCCGTACATGGATTTACTAGGGAAATAATAAAATAATCATCATTCCTTAGTTCTACTTTTTGCCAAAGAAATATTGCTGAAAAAATGCTGATTGACAAAATTGCAAAATACGCCTTTTTCCGTTTAGATATCAAGCTTGAAGGCAACAATCCCACGACGAGACAGGTTATCGGAACATAAAAAATAGATTCCGTTCTCCAGGCCGCCGTAACTGCACACAAAAAACAAATCAACAGAAGAAGCTTTATGTTCCATCTTCTTTTCTCGATTATCGTCGAAATGAGTGCCACCAAAAACAACAATTCAACATAACTATAAATGCCTAATCGAAAACCAGAGTATTGATAGGCAAGCACGGGCGGAAGCATAAATGGAAGCATTTTGATCAAAATTATAAATGGATGATAATCCTTTCTCAGATGAAAAAGTCCTTCCAGCTTCACAATCACATAAGACACAATAACAGAAATGATACAGTTCTGTATAATCAACATACCTGCCGGAAATGGAAGCAGTTGCAGCAAAACGGCCTGATAAGCCCCTGTTAGCACATGATGCCAGACATCAAGTTGATAGGAACTGATTGCCATTAATGTAATGAGATCATCCCAAAACCACGTTCCTGGCCAAATAATGATCATAATCACCATTGTAAAGGTAAAATAGCTGACAAAATAGAGAATGCCTCTTTTATAGCATTGGTTACCTTCCTTACATTTCCGTACCACGTGAAAAAGAGAACACCATGTCAAAACAAGCGCAATCAAATAGGATGCCTTAACCAAAACTTGAACATGGTTGATCTCTGAATAGGTAAAGAATAGCCTGTCAACTTGCAATATGATAGTGATCATCCATTGCAATAAAGCTATGCATATGGGGATTCTATTTTTATCTAATAATTTTTTCATTATACTCATTTCCAGTATTATCGCTTGATATTAATTTTGCCATTCACATAATCGAAATTTACAGAATCAATAATGATTTCTTTTTTTTCATCAAATACTATAATATTGAGTCCAGAGTCGCTTACCGAATATAAAACATCATCCAGATATATCGATGCAAATCCAAAGTATACATACCCTTCCAGCAATACATAATGTTGATTTATGTAACTGCCATAAGAAATCGGACTTCCTTCACAACACTTTGCATCAATTACTTCCCCGTTAGACCAAAGCACGATGAGTCCATTTTTGCGTACCTGAGACCAATCTTCCATAACTGGTATCCCCACGCTTTTCATCTTCTCATAAATTTCTTTGGAAATGATGTTCTCATCAAGTTCTGTTCCTGCCATCATGACAGTACAGTTCTTCATGCCTAAAACCTTATCCAAATACTTATCTAACGGTTCCTCTCCCCATTCGTTTTCTATTTTTTTAATCTCATGATACTCTATGGGGAGTTCCTCATGTACAAAACCAATTGCACAGAGTACTGCATTCAGAAGCAAAATGAAAAACACATATTCTAACCAATATTTTTTAAGATGCTTCAACATGGTTTGTTAACTCCTGCTTCGCTTCCCATTTATTAATGATCAATACTAAGGCATAAATGATCAAGCACAAAACGATAAATCTCCACCAGCTGTCTTGAAAATGTAATCCTGTCATACTGTAAAAATGATCTAACACTTGATAGGGTTGCCCCACGCACATATAGATTAGCCACAGCATCCCTAAAACACAATCTATAATCTTTTTCGAAAATCGCTTGCGAAGAAATGCCAAAACAAAAAAGACAATTTCTGTAAAAATAAGTATCACGGAAATGACTCCATTTCTTACAGAAAACCTTTTCGCAAAAACCAATCCCCAACAGGATGAAAAAAACAAAAGGAGGCTCATGATAAAGACAAAGGCATTGGGCAAAATCAAGCAATCTTTTTTAAGCCAATGCTTGTCCATTAACTTGTTCTCTTCAAACACATGGAGCTTAAACTCAATAATCTGCTTCGTTTTCTTTTCTCTTTGGAACAAATGAGTCCGTAAATCCACCATGGAATAGCCTAATGCCAGGAGGAAAAACATAAATAATCTTGTATGGAAAATTACAACCACCCAAAAGGCAAACATCCCTATCGCCCAATATGCCAGTCTACGATTTCCCTTGAAATATCCATATGCCATGAACTCAAAAGGCAAAACATAATAAGTAAATAGGATAATTCCGCCCTCAGCTAATACAACTGCGGCCGAATTACTTAAGCCTATATTGTCAGCCCTAAAATCACTCATGTATTCAAATATCGGTAAGGGATAGTCAAAGCCACAGCCTATGATCGGATATTCCAACCAACACTTAAAGGAAGCAATAAAATCATCAATATGTGTTGCAAAGCTTCCCCAACCAACGCGACTTTTGTAAATAATAAGCAGTATGCATCCAGCAATCATACACAAAATAATCAGAGCACTCAACCACTTACCATTTTTCCTTTCACGCAAAGCCTCCATAAAGCATAGCACAAAAGCCAGCATAGCAACCATAATGCCTAAAATGGCCCTACAGGAAATCAATGCAATGCAAAAGATCACAACAATGCCTGGATTTGTTTTCTTTTTCAAAAAAAGTTCCGTATATAGGCCATAACCAAGCATAAGTCCAAACATTGGTGGTTCAACAAATATACCAAGATTCTTTTTTATATCTCCTTCAAAAATCCACCTTCTGATGCACAAATTCAAATAATTTGAATCATAGTATTGTCCCCCCCAGTTTACATAAACATCAGAATTTTTTCCCCATAATTCTAATACACAAGCTCCAAACCATAAAATCACGGAAAAAAAAGCAAGAATTAAAATAACATATTCTAATAGAATGAATAAACGAAAGCTTTCCTTGTTCTTTCTATAAATCCGAAACAAAACAGTCATCAGGTTCATAAAAATAAGGAAAAATATTAGAAAGCTTTTCCCATAGATCATAGAAGATTCAGACGGGTTAAAGCTATTTTGAATTTCATTTAAGGAATTAAATGCATTGAATTCAAGACAAAATACCACGGAAACAAAAAATAAAGGCAGATATTCTGTTACGCAACAAACATTGCTTTTGTCTTTTACAATATACAACAAAATCAAGAGAAATACAGAAAGGCAGGCACTTCCTATGCTCCAATCCCTCACGTCAAAGCTGAGTCCAATATTCTGTCGCCATACGGAATTGCATTCCAATAAAACGAGAAGCACGAAAAAGAATTCTAACATTTTAATCAAAAAATCAAGAACGCCATTTACATATCTTCTTGTCATTTCAACTCTCCAATGTCTCACTACTTCGATTCGTGATAATCCTTTTCCGTGTTAACACTCCAAAGCTCTTCCTTGTTCGCTTTCCCGCGTATAACGTCAGCTGCCACAAATGCCGTCACCATGGAATGATCCATGTTATTATACCGATGTTGACCATTTCGCCCAACACAATATAAGTTATCTACGCCATTTAAATAGGCAACCATTTCGTCCATGTTCTCATAGGTATCAAAATAAGCCGGATACGCCTTCTTTACCTTTTCCCTGCAGCTATCCATAATTTTTGTCTGATGGTCAATTATACCGATCTTTTGCAATTCATCAATTGCAAATTTTACACATTCCTCGTTGGACATCCTCCAAAGATCATCACCTTCATTGCAAAAATACTCCAAGCCAATCCATACGGAATGCTCCGGATCTGCAAGCATGTAGGGGGACCAATTATTAAATATCTGAATCCGTCCTAATTTTACATTGGTATCTTGTACGTAAATCCAACAATCAGGAACAATATTGCCAAGCGTTTTAATCTTTGTGTTGTTTTTCAGCGTCAATCGGTCAACCAACAACCCTACCGTCACAAAGTCACGGTAAGGTAAGCCCTGGGCAATAGTTACAATAGATTCTGGCACAGACTCTCCGCCGCCCTTTTGCATTGCTTCTACCAGTTCCTTGATCGGCATGCTGGAAATAACTTCATCTGCTTCGTAGGTCGTTCCATCCTCGCATTGAACCTTTGCGATCGAATTTCCTTCCTCACGTTTAATACAAGTTACTTTAGCGCCATACACTACACGTGCTCCCTTTTCTTGCGCAATTGAAAGAGCTTTTTCCCAAAGCTGCCCTGGTCCATATTTAGGATAATAGAATTCCTCAATTAAGGAAGTCTCTACTTCATGTTTTTTACCAGGAAGCAATTTCCCGAACATATTTTTTATGACTGACCAAATGGATAACCCTTTTACGCGCTGAGCTCCCCAATCAGCTGAAATCATTCGCGGATGTCGTCCCCAAACCTTTTCCGTGTACCCTTCAAAAAACATGGAATATAGCTTCTTTCCAAAACGGTTCACATAAAAGTTTTCTAAGGAGGACTCAGGTAATTTATGAGCACAACTAAATAAATACGATATTCCTACAACAAAGCTTGTAAAAATCCCCATGTTTAGAAATGTTTTCAATTTTAAGCTAATAGGATAATCAAAGAATTTCCCATGATAATAAATACGACTTACGCGATGTCTAATAAGAAATACTTCATCAGATTTTTCGGGATCTGGTCCATTGGCAATAAGCCTTGCTTCTCTGCCAAGGATTTTGTCATCCTTAGACGGAGCGCCCTGACACTGTAAAATTTCTTGCCACCATTCCATCACACACTCATCTTTGGAAAAAAATCTATGTCCTCCAATGTCAATTCGATTTTGACCATGACGAACGGTCCTTGAAATGCCACCAACCATATTTAATTCTTCCAAAATCGTAATTTCATACAGATCAGGATCTTTCAAGAGCTCATAAGCCGCCGTAATACCAGCTGGCCCGGCACCAATAATCACAATCTTCTTCACGTGTTTCCTCTCCGACATTCGCTAAATCTTATAATCATCATGTTTCCATGCAAGCTTCTGCGACAAGATTCTAGTAGGGGGATGCAAAAACCGCATCCCCCTATTAGTAGTCATTATCTGTTTTATTTCTTAAAGAACTCCTTTGCAGCCCTATTATACAAATATAAAGCCTTGCCAACGTTCTTGATGTTCGTGACAGTCTCCTGGTACGATGCGGGATACTCCTTCGGGTCAATTAAGATCGCTCCCCTCGCGTACGTCAGGGCGCTGAACTTCAGCTTCCAAACCGCTTTCGTCTCCGTGTTTCTTACCGTAAACACGTGCGTCTCGTCAAGGTTCTTCGCAGCGATTCCAGGAACTGCCAGGTACCAGCCCTGCGCGTCCTGCCTCAGCGCCACGGGATGCGCCATGTCCTCGTCGTCAACGAAGTACTCAAACAGCTCCCTGTCACTGTCATTCGCAAATATCAGGTAAGCGTACAGCGTCGTGTCGGACTCCAGCTTCAGGCTCGCCAGACGGTCGGTGATTTCCGCGGGCATGTCGCCCTCCATCACGAGCTGATACTGCTCCAGCTCTTCCTCACTGATCTCAGGCAGGTCGGTAAACAGCGTCTTGCCCTCCGCGTTGTGGTTAAACATGATCTTCGCGGAATAACAGTAGTTCCTCGTCATCTTGATCAGGTTACGAAGCACTCCCTTGGAATCGTTCGTGTCGTTCAGAAGGCTTCCCAATCCCACGAGATACTGCTCCACGGAAAAGTCAAAGCCTGTCGCCGAGATGTCCTCTCCGCTGGATCTTACTACCTTTAGTGGATTGCCATCCTTGTCGTACAGGCAGATGTGAACCATGTCGCAGGACTCCTTCGCGTAGACGGGCATCGTAAAGCCGTATCCGCTCGTCGGGTCATATGCTGCCTGAGAGAACTTCTGCTTTACGGATCTTCCATTGATCTCCATCAGTGCGTAGCTTTCACCATCAAACAACTCTTCGGGAATTAAGTAGTAGAACCGAAGGCCGATGGTTCCGTCAAGCTTTGCAGCAGCACTGTCAAGTTGAACTGCCAGCTGTGTTTGGGTCACCCAAATTGCCTTACAAATTATATTGCCATTAACCGTAATAGTATCGCCAATCTGAGCATTTTCCTGAATGGGGGTACCATCCTGGGTCGTCACATTCCATCCACCAAAAGCCTTACCGTCTGGATGTACAAAATCGCATGCGGGTAACGTATATAGCGTACCTTCTTCAACAGTCGAGCTGTCCATGTTTCCTGTAGCATCTTCCGAATCAAAGGAAATGGTCCACATGGTGGGATCCTTCGTAATCACCTTGGTACTACTGGAAAAAGCAAGTGTTGCAGATCCTTTTCTATAACGAATGGTTCCTTCCTCAGCCTCTTCATCTAATTGACCAGATTCATAGGCATTAATCATGTCTTCACAGCCTCTTAAATCAAGCGAAACAATCGGATTGTTTTGACATTCTAATCGGTTTAATGCCTTACATCCCGCTACATCCAAATTCACCAAAGCATCACCATAACAAACAAGTGTCTTAAAGCCCTGTTTATTACCAACGGTAATGGAAGCCATTTTGGGACATTCATAACACTTAATCTCTTCCAAAATAGTGGAATAACTGCAATCCAAACTTACCAAGGATGGATTGTTGCTACAATCTATTCTCACCAATGCCACATTATCAGAAAGATCCAATGTTTTAATATCATTATTGTAGCAAGAAATGACATTCAGTTTTCGATTCTTGCTGACATCAAGGGCTTCCAACTTATTGTTCTGCACAAAAAGAGAGGTAATTTCCGTAAAGTATTCCAGTCCTTGCATCGTTTGAATTTCCCATCCATTGACATCGATGCTTTTCGTATCCAAAATTTCATTGTTGCTGACATGAAGGTTTTGATCCTTGTCAACAAGATTCAGAACATATTCACGAAAGCTAGCATCCTTAAAATGCGCTTCATCAATCGGAATACCATCAATTTCAATCAGCGTTTCCGTATCAACATCCAAATAGATTGTTCCTTTTTCTCCATTGATGTCAATGATCTTATCATAATTATACTTTTCGACATATGTTCTAGTTCCATTTTCCACAGCAGCTTTTAAATACGGACAATATGTCACATTTAAGACTGCAATATTATTCTGATAACAAGATAATGTGATTAATGCAGGGTTATTTGATACATCTAATTCCGTCAAATTATTATCTGCAACTAACACATCTTTAAGCGCATGATTCTGACTAAGATCTATCGTTGTCAGGGCATTAGATTTTGCACTAATACTTTCAAGATTGGGAAAATATTCTAATCCTTTTAAAGAAGCAATTTTGCCATTGTAAGTCAGTTGCATGATCTTACCAGGGACATAAATATTGACAACATTATTTCTTTCTTCTTCACTTAAATAACCATCCTTGTTTGTGTCAAATTCATTTTTTAAATATTCTCTAAAAACTGCATCTTCAAAATGATCTTCGCTAATCTCTATTCTATTGTCTGCGTGAACTGAAACAACCGTAAATAAAAATACAGTAAACATCGTTGTAATTATTTGCATTAGGTTTCTAAATAAATTTTTATTCATCTCCATTATCCCTTTCTTCAAAATTATATAGCCCATAGTACTATTTTAACATTTCCTGTCAAAAGTTCAACTATTAAAATCTTTCTTCGCCATTCTTTGGAATCTCTTGCAAACCATATTGTTCCAATAAATCTCTGCGCAGATATACATAATCCTTATAAACAATATTATAAACAAAGGGAACAGCCTTCCAAAATCCGACATAGGGATTAAATTCATAGACGGGAACATAATCATTCATTTGAACCTCATCCCCAAAAAGCAAATCCAATCGCATGGGACCTAGTATCACGTCAGGTGCACCCATGTTCTTCCATTCTTCCATGATCCTCTGATTTTCCTCGGCATCTGGCATTCGATGTAAAGCATATCCTTTTTCCTTACTTCCCATATTAAGGTTTCTGCAGATATTATCGTCATAATATGGCAAAATGGCAACAGGCTCGGCTACAAGCTCCGTATTCACATACTCATAAACATTTTCCACTGAATCCGCCGGCAAAAACACGTCATATTCTGCCATGATGGTCGTTTGATCGAGTCCCGTGGTTTTTAAGAATTCCGCAACCTCCTTGCCATAATAATATGGTTGGCTGATTTCCAACACGGAGGTGCCGATTGTCCAATACAAAGAAACACCAATACAAAGATATATGATTAAATGTCCTATCTTAGTTAAGGTTTTTTGATCCTGCTCAGAAATCTTAACCTTTTGCCAAAACCACCTTAATGCCGCAAAGCATCCTGGTGTTTCCCATGCAATCCACAACCAAAATATTGTAAACACTAATAGAATACCAATATGATGGGCACAAATATAAACCACTGATGAAAAAATCCCAAAGAAAAGATATGGAATCCAAAAATAAAGGAGATTCTTTCCATCAGAGCAGCAATGAATCATAAAGAGTATAATCAGTCCAAGGAGGACTCCCACCAACAGCATGGGAACACCTATGGTTGCCTTACTCAAATAAACGGAACACCCTAAGACCGTTAAAACGGAACAATCGGGAAGTGCCACAAAAAACATGTAAATTAATCGCAACAGAATGGAATTATTCGAGCTATTTTGCATGGTCGAATAGGTATCTTCTCTCGGCATTATTTGCAAGATCACCAAGATCGCTAAAACCAATAACACCAAAAGCGACCAAACGCGCTTATCTAGCAATACCGTTCCAAGCTTTCCAGTGCGTTTTTTTTCACGAAGAATCTCCCATAACCACGCGACAGCGATTCCCCCAGAGAGAACAATTCCATATCCATCCAAGGCACACAGCAGAATCATTGGAAGCACAAATCTGAAAGGATGTTCATTTCTGCTTTTATATGCCATGGCTAATAAGCAAAACAACAAAATAAGAAGTCCATAGGGTCTCGCTATAATACCATATTGGTAAAAAAAGAAATACTGAAATGGAAGTGAAAACTTAATCACCTTAGGAAAAGGTGAACGAAAAATAAGAAGCCATCCATACAGAATAGCAAAGAAACAAGCAATGCTTTTTAATCCGAGCTCATATGGCACGCCCAATTTTGCAGGAACCGCTAAGATCAGGTACCAAAGGGAAGGATGTCCTTCATAATGAGGAATGTAGAATAGCAAATCATGAATACTTGCCCCTCTTGCCATCTGCCATGCTTCCGCCTCGTCATACCAGGGCTCATGAAAATAACTAATGACGATAAGAAGTACTGCATAAGCCATAAAGATCAACCATTCGATTGTTCTACTTTGCTTTTCTTTTATCATTGTCTGTTCCATTGTCAAGTTAATTTCCTTTCTAAAGATTTACATGACTTTTTATGCAATTTCCACAACTCTAGAAACCTCATCCCGCTTCGCTACCATCAGCTTAAAATCAGATGCCTTATAGGGCGTATCGCCTAGGTTGATTTCCATTCGAACGGCTTCATATGCCAGCTCTGGAAGGTTATTCTCCTTGCTAAGGTGGCCAAGCACGATTTCCTTCAAGCCGTCATGTAAAATCCTGCTGAGCAGCCTTCCTGAGTTCTCATTGGAAAGATGTCCACGATCTCCAAGAATTCTCTGCTTTAAGTAATAGGGATACGGACCAACCTGTAGCATGTTGACGTCATGATTGGCCTCGATCAAAAGCGCGTCCATGCCCTTTAAGCAATCCACGGTATAATCGTTAAACACGCCAAGGTCCGTACAAATTCCGACACGCCTGCTGCCGTAGGAAATGCGATATGCCACGGGCTGAGCGGCATCATGGGAAATCTTCATGGGATTGACGGTCAGATCCTTAATCGTAAACTTTTGGTCTTCCTGAATTTCATAAAAAAGATCAGGTGCAATCTCTCCTACCTGACGCATGTTCTGAATGGCGTTGATCGTGCCCTTTGTCGCATAAATCGGAATTTCATACTTTCTTGCAAGGACACCAAGGCCAGCGATATGATCCGCATGCTCATGCGTTAATAAAATCCCGTCCACGTCCTTTCCCGTGAGTCCTAGCGTATTTAATCCGTTCTCTGCCTTCTTTCCGCTGATTCCCACATCCACCAAAAGATGCGTGCAATCAGAACCCACGTAGGTACAATTTCCACTGCTGCCACTGGCAATACTACATAATCTCATTGTCGTTTCCTTCGTTTTCTCACATCTAATATGTATCTAATTCTTATAGTCTTTCAGCCTTGTATCAATCTGACGGTAGGCATCTTCTAAGCTACTGCTATTATCAATCACGAAATCACTATTCTTTCGGAATTCTTCCTCCGAAAGCTGTGCCTCGATAATTTGGTCAATCTTTTCATCGCTATAGCCCCTGCTCTCGCGAAGGCGCTCCCTTCGAACGGATTCCTTCGCATAGACATACCACATTTCGTCTACCAACTCTCCGTAGCCACACTCAATTAACAGTGCCGCTTCGACGAAAAAGAGCTGTACCTTGCCTGCTTTGCGCGCTTCCTCCAAGCGGTTCAGCAAGTAGATCTTAACCGCTGGATGAACGCTGTCATTGATCTTTTTTAACAAATATTCATCTGCGAAAATTTTCTCTGCCATGCGGCGTTTGTCGATATCACCATCCTCGTTCAGAACATCAGCACCTAGGATCTGCACAATTTCTTGAAAGCACTTTGTTCCCGGCTTTTTTACCTCATGCGCAACCTCGTCAGCAAGGTAGATTTCACAGGGATAGTTTTCCCGAATATATGCTAAGATGGAGGATTTTCCGGCACCAACACCGCCTGTAATTCCTATAAATCTCATAAAATCGCCTCTGTCATGCTTTATGTACTTTACACCTCATCCGCCCCTACGGGGCACCTGTCTACGCTTCGCTACGGTCGTCGCAATGCCGACATCCACCGGATGTCGTGCGACCTCAAGGAGAAGGCTATAGTAATGTAGCTTTCCGAACACGGAAAGGTAATTACTTCGCATCATACCAGTTATCGCCCTCATGGATGTCGACAACAAGCTCAACGGCAAGCTCCGCCGCAGATTTCATGCAATCCTCAAGGATCTGCCGCGCCTTTTCCGCCTCGTCCTTCTTGGCTTCAATGATCAGCTCATCATGCACCTGAAGAATCAGCTTTGACTGCATCCCTGCATCTCGAAGGGCCTTCCAGGTCTTCACCATGGCAATCTTAATGATGTCTGCCGCCGTACCCTGAATGGGCGAATTCATTGCAATACGCTCGCCGAAGGAACGCTGCATGAAATTCGATGAGGACAGCTCAGGAATAGGCCTCCTTCTGCCATACATGGTGATGCTATAGCCCTTCTCCTTTGCATCTAAAACGCAAGCATCCAGGAACAGCTTGATTCCAGGATAGGTTGCAAAGTATTGTTGAATGTATACTGTAGCCTCCTTAGGCGTAATGCTAAGATCCTGACTCAGTCCAAAGGAGCTGATGCCATAAACGATGCCAAAGTTGACTGCCTTCGCATTGCGTCTCTGAAGCGGAGTTACCTCCTCAAATGGAACGTGAAATACCTTCGACGCGGTAATACGATGGATGTCCTGATCCATGCGATAGGCCTCGATCAGCTGCTGATCTCCTGACATGTGCGCCAAGATACGAAGCTCAATCTGCGAATAGTCCGCATCCAAAAAAACATGATCCTTTGCAGGAACAAAGACCTTGCGAATGCGCCTTCCAAGCTCCATGCGCATTGGAATGTTTTGCAGATTAGGGTTTGTTGAACTGATTCTACCCGTCGCGGTAATGGTCTGATTAAAGCTTGTGTGGATTCTGCCATCCGATGCAATACAGGATGCTAGTCCGTCAGCATAAGTGGACTTCAGCTTCGTCAGCCCACGGTATTCCAGGATTTCACTGACGATCGGATATTCTGGTGCCAGCTTTTCCAAGACATCCGCTGCCGTGGAATAACCAGTTTTCGTTTTCTTCCCGCCAGGGAGCTTCATGTCATCAAATAAAATTTCGCCAAGCTGCTTCGGGGAAAGAATATTGAATTCCTTTCCCGCCTTTTCATGAATCGAGGTCTCTAGCTCTCCGATTCTGCTCATTAGAGCTTCACCATAAGCCTTAAGCTCTTCTCGTTTGGCAATAACACCCTCGCGCTCCATGTCATAGAGCACCAAAGTCAATGGCATTTCGATCTCTGTCATCAGTCGATCCATGCCAGTCTCTTCCAGCTTTCCCTTGAGAACGGGAGCCGATCTTCTAGCCGCGCAGGCACAGCTGCAAAGGTATTCCTGAACCTTCTCTGGCTCCTCTTCCATGGCGAGCATAAAGCTTTTCTTTCCAAAGGTTTCCGTAATGCCAGGAATCATTAATCCCAAATGCTCTGAGCAAATGGTATCCATCTCATAATCGCTTTTCAGCGGGTTCAAAAGATATGCCGCAATCAGAACGTCAAAATAACGATCTGTCGTATCCTGAGCCAGAAAGCCATATTGATGCTTAATGTCAAAAGTGGCAAGCTTTAATTCATTGGTTTTATCTATCAGTAGTTTTTCAAGGGACTGCTCGTCCTTTCCTTGCAACCTTATGTCTGATGTAGCATTACATACATTCTTGTCCTTCGGCTTTGAACCATTTGAAGTGGTTTTCCCTACGTAAGTTGTCTCCTCAGCTACACTCATAAATTCAAACAAGCTAAGCTGTACTGCTTCATCCTTGGCAGCCTCTTGATATTTTGCCGGGACATAATAATATGCCTTGTCATCATTTACTGAGATGGCAAGCGCTAAGATTTTTCCGTTTTCCAGCAAAGGCTGAAAACCAATCCCACAAGATTTCTCTCCCTGCTCCTTCTGTATCTGAATTGCATTCTCCAACACCTGCTCTAACCGCTCTTGACTATCTAAGACAATTAGTTCTTCCCAGAGCTTTGCCTTGCTGCTTGTCTGGCTGCTATCCTCAAAGCGAGACAGCATGTTCTTGAACTCTAATTTTTTAAATAGCGTATAGGCCTCTGGCGTAAAGTATCCTTCAGCTTTTGCTTTATCATAATCCAGCGCCAGATCGCAGTCCGTCTTAATGGTCGCTAAAATCTTTGACAGATCTGCCAGTTCGCGATTTGCCGCTAAGGTTTCTCGAATGCTTTTCTTCGATATTTCGTCTAAATGCGCATAAATCCCATCAATGGAGCCATAGGTCAGCATCAGCTCCGTTGCGGTCTTTTCGCCAACCTTTGGCACGCCGGGAATATTATCCGCCGTATCTCCCATCAGTGCCTTGAGCTCAATAAACTGCGCAGGCGTCACCTGAAGCTTTTCCTTGACATCGGACGCATAATAATCCTCGATCTCCGTGCGCCCCATTTTCGTCTTCGGGATGCGAATCTTGACATGATCCGAAGCAATTTGCAGAAGGTCCCTGTCTCCTGAAACCAGTGCAACCTCGATCCCCTCTGCCTCAGCCTTTCTTGCCAGCGTACCTAGGACATCATCCGCCTCGAAGCCTTCCTTCTCAAGGATTTCAACATGCATTGCGCGCAGAACCTCCTTCATCAAAGGAACCTGCTCTCGTAGCTCCTCTGGCATGGGCTTACGCGTCCCCTTATAGGCTTCATACATCTGATGTCGAAAGGTCTTCGCATGTACGTCAAATGCCACCGCAAGATAATCCGGCTTCTCTTCCTCCAGAATCTTGAATAAGATATTTAGAAATCCATAAACCGCATTGGTATGCGTCCCCTCTGAATTTGTCAGCATAGGAAGGCCATAAAATGCACGGTTTAAGATACTATGTCCATCTATTAAAACAAGCTTTTTACTCATGTTTATCCCCCAAAAACGTACCTGTTTAGCATACTCTTCCACCAAGCCTTCCCCTCTAGGGGAAGGTGCCCCGTAGGGGCGGATGAGGTGCTTAACAACCCTTAACACTACGGCAGCATCAGCCAGATTGCCACCCCTGCAATCACTCCCACGGCTAAAATTTCCATCCAAAAGCCGAACTGAATGATCCCTTCATTTCTCGCGATTTTCCTCTTTGTCTCCCCGACCTTATTGTTCCACTCCTTATGTAAGTCATACGCATCACCGTTTTCCAGCTTCTGCAATCCATCCTTCACCAAAAAATTAATGGTAAGCTCTTCCTTACACTCCTCGCAGGTCTCCATGTGGGCATAAAAATCCTTCAGCGTAAGGTAGTCTAACTTTTTCTCTATGAAATTGGGAATCAGCTTTTCAAACTCCTTACAGGTCATACGGATCCTTGTCCCTTCCATGTTTCATTTATTCTTACCTTTGGTTTTCTTTGCGTGCGGCTTTGAGCTTCTTGCTTTACCCGTGGTCTCCTTTACTGTCTGTGCGGCTCCTTCTGTCGTCTTTTGAACTTGTGCCTTTTGTGTCTGATTTTTTTGAATCTGGGCTCTCTGCGTCTGAGCCTTTTGCGATGCTTTTCCTTTACTCTTTGATCTTGATGAGCGGCTTTTCCTTGTTCCAGCCTTTCTTCCAGCATTCATTCCTAAAGAATTTCCGTCGCCGTTTGTTTGTTCTGACGCATCATCACCGTCTGACGCTTCCGTATCTCTTCGCTTCACATAGGAAACCGTATTCTGCGTTGTCACCTCGAATTCAGGCAGCGCTTTTACGAAGTTACTGAACTTCCCATATTTTCCATAGTTTCTGGCATCAAAATCCGAATAGAGACGCGTCAACATGCTTGCAAGCTTCGACATATGCATCTGTCCGTTTTCGTCAGAATATTTATCAATGATGTCGAGCATGCTCTTCTTAATAACGGAAAGCTTCGTGATTGGCGTCGGCTCATTTCCGGCCTCACCGCCATAGTCGCCAACGCTATCGTTCCCGCTGCCGTCAATTCCAGAAGCATCTTCGCCCGTATATCCTTTCGCACTTTTGACAGGCCGTTTTTCCTCCTCGGAAAGAGAGTTCTTTAGCAGAATATCCAACACTTTAAACTCGTCACAGGATTTAACAAATGGCGCAGGAGTTTTTGACTCTCCCATGCCGATCACAAACTTTCCTGCCTCACGGAGGCGCATCGCCAGCCTCGTGAAATCGCTGTCTGAAGACGCCAAAATAAAGCCATCCACATGGCCCGCGTACAGAATGTCCATGGCATCAATGATCATGGCACTGTCGGATGCATTCTTTCCATAGGTATAGCTATACTGCTGTATCGGCGTCAGAGAATTGTCCAACATGACGCTCTTCCAGCTGTTTTTCCCGGAGCTTGTCCAGTCACCATAGATTCTGCGGACACTCACCGTCCCATAGAGCTTCGCCTCGCTCAGCATGATATTAACGTAAATGGGCGAAATATTATCAGCATCAATTAATAGTGCCAGCTTACGATCTTCTACGTCCATGATCCATACTCCTCCACCACTTCTTGTGGAAAAACATAATAACGCATACTAATACTAGTATATATGTAAATACAAAAATATTCAATAATTTTATGGTCTACGGAGAAATAAAAGATTTACGATTATCAGATACTCAGATAATTATAGAAAATATTTATTTTTTCTTTTTGATGCTTCTTTATAAACTTCTTCATCAGCTCTGACTGATACCACAACAATTAACATGTGTTCTTTGTCTCGGATCAGCTTATATACAGCTCTAATCCCTAATGCAGAAAACTTTATTTTGCAAAACCCTGCCAACTTCATTTCATGCTTGTTACCTAACGCTTTTCCATAACCTCCTTCAGAAGCTGGTAAAGGGTTTTGCGAAACCTTTCTAATACCATTAATTACTTGTATTCTGCTCGACTTTTCAAGCCCTTTCATGTCTTCTAGGGCTTCCTTCAGATATTCTACAGTCCAAGTCATTCAATCTCCACCTCCTCACAACTCGCGAGGTCTTCCTCTGTAACCCCCATTTCTTTCATCACTTCCGCTTCGGAAAGATAATGTTCATTATTTCTTTCCATTCTTTCCTTCGCCTCAACATAAATATAATAGTTTTCCTCCAGTTCCGTAAGTCGATCATACTCTTCTGGCGATAGAATGATAGCAGATGGTCTATTATTTTTCATAACAAATAATTTGCCTTCTTTATGTACTCTTTCGAAGATTTTACTTGCTTGCCCCTGATTAAATAACGAGATGGGTATAAATTGGCTCATAATTCCAGCTGTCTTAATCATACTTGGTTCTCCTTTCATTTATATATATTATTATATTACAATTATATTTTATATTCAAGTTTTAATTAATATTATATGTAGTCGCTTGTTTCCTTTCCTCTTTCACTCATAAAATCCAGCCGCCTTCGGCGTCTGTCGCTGCTTCGCAGCTTCTGATTTTATTTCGTGTACGCTCGGTAGGAAACAAATGCCCGCTTCGCGGTCGCTTGTTTCCTTTCCTTGCTAACAAAAAGCAGGTGTCGCTTGGACACCTGCCTTAAATACATTATTTGTTTTACAGAGCTCCCATCAGCTTACCCTTGTGAGTATTGAACTCTGCTTCGGTAAGCATTCCAGCCTTCTGGAGGTCCATCAGGTTGGTAACTCTCTTCTTGAACTCGTCCATGCCGCTGTAAGGAGCAAAGATATCGTCAATACATTTCTTCTTCTGTGCTTCATATTCCTGCATGGTCTCAAGACCCATCTTAGGAAGTGCAACATAAACGGAAATTCTCGTTACGAAATCAGGAATGCTGTCAACCTTGGAAAGCAAATCCTTCTTCTTGGCATCGAACTCGGCATTGGTAAGCCAACCGCCATCTCTCAATGCCATCAGGTTCTCACCAATATCCTGAACATCTGCAGGACCGTTAATAGCCTTCATCATAACAGCATCAATAACGGGACCTTGCTTCTTACGAAGGTCAGCCTCAGAAATGATGTGCTCCTGTGCAAGCAAAGGCCACTTATTCATTCTGTCAGTCATACCAGTCAAAGGCTGTCCAGGCTTAACTTCGATCATGGAATACAGATTGTTCATCATCTGCTTCTGCTCTGCTTCAGTAATCATCTGGCACTCTACCAAAATAGGAAGCTTATTCAATTTAGCAATGAATACCGCAGGTGCATCGTCTAAAGTAATGGCAACATCATTCACCATGATCTGCTTGTACTTGTTGTACTCTTCCGTTGTCAAGATGCCGCCAGCTTCCATGCAGACAAGCTTCTGGATGTTCTTGCGGTATTCAGCAGGATTCGTAACGTTAGTATCACAGCACTCCTTGATGATGTCGTTGCAGTTGTTCTCAAATTCCTTCTCGGAAAGAAGTCCACAATCAACAAGCACAATCAGCTTCTGGATCTTCTCATTGAAATCGGTCAGATCGTTGTACTCACATACGATCTCAAACTTCTTGGTGTAGTACTCCTTCTCGCCAAGAACTCCACAATCTCTAAGAACGTTTAACTTATCAACTCTCTCGTTGTATTCTTCAACACTCATCTTTCCCTTAGGTGCAGCAGGCTTAGCAGGCTGTGCAGGTGCTGCAGGCTGAGCGGGCTGTGCAGGGGCAACTGCAGGCTGAGGCTGTGCGGGTGCTACAGGCTGAGCGGGCTGAACAGGTGCTACAGGCTGTGCAGGCTGTACGGGCTGTGCAGGCTTTGCAGGCTGTACGGGCTTCGGCTGCTCCTTTGGAGGAACATTGGCGCTTCTAAGCTCTGCAACAGATTTAGCCTGGGGCTTCTCTCCCTCGGGCTGCTCTTCAGGCTTTGCCGTCTGAGCCAAATCACCTACTCTCGCATTATATGCAGCTACCTTCGGTGCTTCATCCACAAATCCGCCATCAGCACGAAGCTTCTTCAAAAGTTTTGCGGCCAGATCCATGTCCTTCAGCTGAGGGAATACCAACTGAACCTTCTTGGAGCCATACAGGTTGTCAAGGCTCGTATTAATTGCGAGTGCAGGCTCACCAGAATACTCCGTCTCAAAAATGCTGCTAATTTTTCCAATGCCTACTTCGAACTCATCACTGTAACCGTTCTTACCTTCCGTGTTACAGATATATCCCTTTCCGGATATCTTGTTGTTTTCCACTTTAAGGAACATGGCGGCATCATTGTTCCTACTCAAGATGCTCCTTAAATTACCGCCTGATTTACAAGTGAAAACTTGTGCCCCTTCCATAAAAGTGACCTCCTTCCAAGTACTTCATACGCCCCCATGAGTCGCAAATTCGTCACAAAATGACAAAAATACCCGCAATCCAAACAGGATGACGGCCATATGAAATCCTATGTCGATGTTTTGTTAATACTATAATAACAAGGTGACACAGATTTTTCAAGGGCTTTTTTTCATTTCTCGAAACAAATTGTGTGTAAAATTTTCAAATTCATACAAAATTTCCAAAGTAACAGAAAGTCGATGCTTATTGCACCGACTTTCCATTAAAAAATTCATCTTAATCAAGCTTGAACAAAGGCTTTGCCTTGATCTCCAGCTTCGTCTTACCACTGACACCAATGGTTACACTGTTCTCTGCTTCGAAGGTCAAGTGATTCCTTCCAGCTGCCAAGTCTGTCTTCTTGTACTTAATGACATATTCCGTATCTACGTTAAGTAGATATACCTTATCGCCCTTACCAGGGTCTAATGAAGCTTCACCACCTGCAACCTTCTTACCATCCTGTATCCTCAGGCTGTGAATCGTATATTTGTCATTTACGTTCTCGTCATGGTATACCTTAACAGATACCTTATCACAACCGCTGGCATCCTTGGGTTTAAAGGTTACGTAAACATATTCCTCATCATCAATGTTTGCCAAATCAGGTGAAGAACCACCGTCATAGTTAAACTCCTGCTCCAAATAGATGCGATAGGATCGTGCTGCAACCAATCCTGCATTAGGACCAGTTACTTCAACTTCAGGTGCGTAGAACTGAGGTCTGTATGCTGCAATCAGCGTATTAACAAACAGCCTCATCTCATCCGTCTTGCTGTCACCCAAATCAGTATGACCAACACCAGAATAATAAATATTGCCCTTACTGTAAATGTAATAGTTGTTAGAGGCATTTTGAGGATCAACAGCCATCACCAAACCTTTACCATCAGTAGCGCTAGTATTCTTATTTTCGTTTTTGCCAAGTTGAGGTGGATACTCTATTGTATACCAACATGTTACTTCCGGATCTTCCATGTTTAATGCAAAATACTGGCAGTGTGTACTTGCCACTTTAAGCTTTTCAGGAATTTGGAAAGGATATTGCGTAATCTGACCTTTATTTAACCGCAAAGTCCAATTCGACTGGTTGTTGTCTCCACCGCTTGATTGACCACCATAGGTCGTATCAACAAATCTCCCATTTGGTTCATTAATCAAATAATAATACTGACTACCTCCCAATCCTGTTGCTTTATAGCCTCCAGCTCCAAGCTTTTTAAGGCCACAAAATGTGGTATATCCCTGAATCTCATTTCGAACAGTTTTACTATACTTTGCACCACTAAGAGTCTTATATCCTTCGAGGTTAGCCGCCAAATCTTCTCTGAAGTTTGTACGATCCGTATAAAGTCTATCGCTCAATCCGCCATACACAGACATTCCCATGATTTCACGGAGCATGGTATTAGCAGTATAACCGTAGCTCTTGCTATTGTAGTAGCAGGTCAAATCATGCGTAAACAGAATACTACAGCTCTTTTCATTCTTTTGCGCATAATAGAATAAATACTCTGCCGCACCATTCGCGTTGCTGACATCAGTTTTACCATATTCATCTTGGAAACCAATAATAATCATATTGTATTCGCTCAGAGGCAAACCACCGATTAATTTGGACTCCAAATTAGTAAGAACTGTGGTGTTGGGATTGGAATCCGCAGGATGCTCTTCATCCAAGAAGATCTCCTTACCCATATTAAACTTAAATTTCACTTTGTTGTTATTCTCATCACGGATATCCTTGAAAAGATTCTGGAAATCACTCATCTTTACTCTGTTAACCGTAATGTCAAAGTCTACAACCTCACTAAACAACTGATCCCAAGGGCTATTAGAACCAGTTCTCATATCCTCATTACCATAGTTACTATTATCAGGCGTGATTTCCAATGCCTTAATAATATTCTTATTTTCACCTGCAGGAATTGCAGAGCATCCAACCTTGGTAACACGGATATTCTCATTGTGCTTATCAAATACTTCTATCTTCCACTGAATAAAACCTACCCAGGAATCATTTACTTCCAGATGAATGTTTGTCGTAGTCTCGGTAAGGTCTCTTTCTCTTACAACCTCATTCTTCTTCGCATCAGCAAATGCTTCACATTTACTGTTACGATCCTTATCAACATAGATACGATATCTGTAATTCTCCGTATCAGGAACAATTACCTGGAAATCAAGGACGCCATAATCACCATTCTTCGGCAGATAGGAACTTAAAGTACCATCATATTCCTTAGGAGAATTCGATATAGTCATTTTACGGCTCTTCTTATTTCTAACGCGCGTATCAATACCTGCAACCTGACTGCTTACAAAAATACCATCTGTGTAAGAGCCATCTTCATTCTGAGACGCCTTATTATCCTTTAAGAAGGAATACATAACACAAGTATATTCACTTCCAATCTTACTAGACTCAACATAACCGTCTACAAAAAGATGATCTGCTGCTACGATTGGATAACCGGCTTTAATAAAACTTAGCAAGTCTTTTTCCTTTAAGTGCGTTAAGTCGTTACCATTTTGTCTAAACTGACTTCCAGTATTATGACCATGAATAAAGTTCGCGTCATTGGCTCTATCAGCGCTTCCAACATACGCAACAGCGCCAGTTTGGAAATAAATCAAGCCATCCAATTCCGTACCATAAAAATCGGTTCTTGCTTCCGTATGCTTCTTATAGAAGTCTTGCCTGCTCATTCCCGCTTTCTGCTCATCGCTTCCCTTATACTCAGGAGTAAGGAAGTAGCCATCAGCTTCATCTCCTAAGTAGATCAGGTCATAAGTTTCATTCAAGTCATCAATTCTTCCAACAAAGGAATTCATCGTCATGGAATCTATGGTAACATCACCAGAACAGTTAGGAACCATCAAATAAACTTCTTCTTTTGTCAATCTCCAATAAGGACTATAATCTGAATTCAAGCCACAAGAGGGTTCAATTTCCAACACACGTACAGAATCGTAGTAGTACGGTGCACGATCACTGTCCATGTCAAGAATATATCTCAATGCAGCGGAAGGAGTGATATTATTTGAGTCTATAAAAACATCATAATAATATGCTGCTTCGTCTTCTGCGTCAAAATCTAGTCCTTTTCCTTCCATATTGTTCTGAATCCATATTTCTTTTGTTTTAGCATTGGTATCAATATATTGATTAAAATCTTCAAAAATTGATTTAGATGCTCCTGTCGTGCCAGTTACCATTCCTGTTGCTACAGACATGTCACCATTAAATATATACGCATGCCCCTGAACATAAGTATTGGTTCCGCTGACGCTTAAATATACTCGTCCCGTATAATCTCTCCAATACTTTCCAGAAGGATCCGTTGCGCTTCCTAAATTATTTCCCTTTACCTGGTCAATGGTAGCGCTTCCGATATAGAAGGTTAATCCAGACCAATACAATCCTTCATCTTCCGTCCTTCCCTTCATGTAACCATAGGAATATGTGCCGTCTTTCTTAATTTCAATTCTGCCATTATCAAGGAAAATCTTATTAATCAGATTGGGGTTCAGCGTCGTTGTCATAACTAACAACTTACCGATATTTTCCTTATAGCCATCGATTGCTCCAGAGGTTGCTTCCGTTGTAATTAGGTTGTTATTAACATCATACCGTCTGTAAGTAACACTCTTTGTAGTCAAGTTAGAACCAGTAAAGATATTGGAATGGAAAATTATACCACAATAATTTTGAGCTGCTCCAACCTTGCGTACGATCTTTTCCGTTACATCCCAATTCAAATCCTTATACTGTCCATTGTAAGGAGACTCTGCACCATACTTACCAGTGTAGCCTTCTGGAGTTGTGCTCGTCAATGTTCCAGCAATTTGTAATCTATTTGCAGGGTTACCCTGATAATCCTTAGACTGCCACAGCTTTAAATAATCAGATAAGGAGGACTTTGCATTAATGTAAATTAAATCAGCAACGTCAATCCAACGCTTACCATTCGTAGCATTCAATTCAGCTGGAGTAATCGTCTTGATGTAAATAGAATAACTCTGTGCTTCCTGCTTGCTTAAACCAATAATGTCGGTTGCGAAAACATCTTTATTGTAATAATCAAAATAGAGACTGTTACCAACATTATAATAAGGATCTGTGGTGCTACCTTCACGGAAAGTATAGAAACGCTTTCCAATTTCATTAGAATTAAAATTAGTATTCGTAAAAGCGGTTGCAACCTGCTCAGCGGTCATGTTGTCGATCTTGTCATAAAAGTCAGGCTTAACTCCATCCGCTTCCAAACGATCAATGACAAAATCATTTAATGTATGCCATACAAGGTTGCCTTTCTCAAGAGGCTTATTAACCTTCTTAAATGTGAATTTGTGAGTGGTAGCATCTTCTACTAGCTTAAAATCACCTTCAGCGCTCGTGTCGCTTTCCGTTGCAACAACCTCATAATATCCATAAATCTTTTTATAGCTGGTAAGCTTGTTCAGTGTATCCTGACGATATTTCTTAACATTACCTTCATATCTATAGTAATACTCTTTCATGCCTTCTTTTTCATCGCCAAAAAAGTATGCATTCGTAGGCATGGAGAATTCCATCATTTCTTTTGTTGCACTTAAGTTACTTACGGAATATAATCCTTCATATCCCTGTAACTTGCTAAAATCGACGGGCTCACACCCCTCGATCATGTATCCGAATTCAGCATATTCAGCATATGGTACGATCTCAAGTATCGTAAAAGGACGATTGATCTCACCCTTGGTTCCATTGTTCCAAGTATTCTTTACCCAACTATCCCATGTTGCGTCATTTGCAGTAGCAGCTGTCGCAGCACCAGGGATTTCACTAAGAGTATTGATTACGGCTCTCACTCTGGAAACCTGATTGTCAGCATAAGAACTAGTCTTGTCGCTATCTTTTACGGCACTAGAAATACTTCCCAAGCCACTGATCTCTAACATGCCAAGTAGCATACCGAGTGTCAGTATAATGGAAATTCCTCTCTTCTTCCAATTCGCTCCCTTACTCTTTCTCATACCCTTACTCTCCTTCTTCTGAGGTTTCAACCTCAAAAACATCATCCATAATACTATTTCTAATGCTGAAAGAATTCTTTACATTATAGTGCTGTTTCTGTCTTGCAACACCCTCTACCATTTTAACGGCAACATTAATTGTTGTAATCTTATCCGCCGACATAATATCACTTCCATCGGGAAGACTTACCTTAAATCCATTTAAAGCTTCCAAATATTCACAAATGCATGTCTCCGGTGCGGTTGATGCGGGATCGGAAGGGATATCAGAAGTATCTGGGGTACCATCCTTGATCTCATCCGTAAAAGCACCTAATGCAATACCATCTTCCCCTTCATGCTGCGTAAACATATATAGCTTTGCACCAGAGATATAAATGATTCTCTTTTGGGCAGGCGCTGCGGCCAATTCTAAATGATCACCTGCATCAATTAACTTCGGACGATTGATTTGATATAGCACCAAAACAGGATCATCTGTAGTTCCTGCAACCGCGATCCAGTTACTTTCCATAACCCAGTTGGCAAGCTGTTCCATTAAAATCTGAGCTTCTGATTGCAGATCAATGCTATATTCCGCCGTTCGATATGTCCGCTCCGCATTGAAGAGAAATAAAGAAGCGGCGCCAATCACAATAGTGGACATTGCTATTGCAATGACTAATTCCACCATGGATAAACCCCTGTTATCCAGTTTTTTCATCTTACACTCCTCCTCAAAACGAATTACTCAGCATATCCCGTTATATGTTTTCCAGTATCTCGATTAAACTTGATTTGTCTAGCATTTGAACTGGGTGCTTCAACAATGATATAATTGGGAGTTACACCCGTTCCCAACGAACCATCTTTCTGAAAATAAATTTTCAGGAAATTTGTATTAGTAACTTCCGTTGCTGCATCTGCACTATTTACCTTCGTAGAAATCTTGATTCCCGTTGCCAACTCCGTACCACTACTTGCAGTAAGGTCTGTGCCTAGAAGAGCTGCGTTTGTAGAAATTCTCACATAATAGGTATTTCCAACCTTGTAGATATACATATATGGCTTTTGCGCCTTGCTCATAGAATTAGCTTGTAGCTTTTTGATGGAGGCCGACAGCGTCTGCACGGCCTTTTCAGCATTTGCAGACCTAAGTCTCCCAAGCATACTAAGAGAAAAAGTGGCAAGAACGGCAATAATACCAATCACCACAACTAATTCAATTAAACTAAAACCATTTTGGTCTTTTCGAATACTCATTGCATCCTCCCATTAATATGCTTAAGAGATCAAAATTTTTATTCTGCCGTCTTGGTCCAGCCTTCAAAGGTAAGATATTTGTCAATGGAGGCTTCACCCATGGCAGCCTCAACAACAGACTCATAACCCTCGAAAATCATGGCAAACTTAGGATCAGGATCCAAAACATCCTTCGACAATAACTGAGATACCAATACCTCATCAGCTTCTACGGTTGCACCATCAGAGAAATTAATGGTATTTTTTGAAATAATAGTGCCTGCGAATTGATTAGGGCTTGTGCCTGCAGAAACTTTTACATTTCCAGTGGCAATAATTAAGCCACCAGTATACGCAGTCGTTACTTCGAAATCGCCATCAACGATCGCAAGAATCTTCTTCTTGCCACCCTCCTCGTCCCACTCATGAATATACTTTCTACCATCTGTCTCATGAGCTGCGAAAAATGCATTTAGTCTTTCTGCATTGATCAATGCATTAAAAATTGTATTGGCTGTCTTGTCTTCCAGTCTTACGGAGCTGAGAGGAATATCCGTACGATTATCCTCCAAGCTTACCTGTAAAGAAAAATACTTTTTCGCATTATCTGCTGAGCTATTAAAGTATGCCTTATTCTCATCCCAATATGCAGAATCGATGGTGGCAATCTTTTCCCTCAAGGTATTTGTTGCGTCTGATGCATTTCGATATAGAATATCTCCACGAAGCGTCAGCAAGGTACTATCATCAAGTTTTAAGGCATCGTCTGCTAAATAGCTCTTAGCATAGGTATTTAACAAAGAATTTTTTGCGTTATAATATACCGCGTAGTACTTGTTTGCAGCTTCCTCGCTCTTAAAATTCAAGAAATACATATAGGGATTCGGCCCACCGCTACCATCAGAATAATAATACTTAATAACATTGTTCTTTTTTCCCGTACTATTATTCATTAAGTAATCAGCAACTAAATGGAAGCTTGAATCCGTAATTCCTATATAATTCTTATAAGCTGTCTCATTAATTTCAAGATTGTCCTCATCTGCCATGCAATCAGTCGGAACAAAATATGCGATCTGGCTGGTTCGAACACCCATGGATTCACCCAACGGAACTGCTTTGGCAAATGTCGTTCCCTCATTCATTCCAATGTAAGTACGCCCAGCAATCGTCAAATGATTTAATCCAGTCAAATCAAGCTTCGACTTCTTACCATTAATAACAATAGCACTCGAATACTTAGGATCCTCTGGGCGAAGCTTACTGTCATAGTTCTTCTGGAAGTTATATCCATAATACTTGCCCTTGAGAATTACCTCATCCATTCCGCCATTCAATTCCAGGTCATCAGAAACATAGATGTTTCCTGCTAATGTAAGAATTGGATGATTTTCAGAAGTAGCTGTAGATGCTGTTCTATTCATGATAATGTTTTCAGCCCAAATCTGTGTTCTGTTTAGATCTCCTACATTACCAACTGTTAATTTACCCATAGAATTAACAACTATATCACCTCTGGTAATCACCTTCTTGCCCTTGAAAAGTGCTGTTCCACTGCCCGAAGTATAAATGCCTTCGTGACCAGCATAAACATTGCCGTCCACATCAATATTACCAGTGTTAACATTAATGCCAACGTCAGCAATCAAGCTATAACGCATAAATTCCTTTACCAGTTTACTGCCATCAAAATTCAAATCAGGCGTATGGAAAACAATATCCGTTTTGATTGTGGTAGCATTTCCTAAATCATCATCCCATGTAATAGCAACATTTTCCAAAATGAAAATACCCTTCTCATAGTCGGCAAAATACTGCGTTTCCGTTGCAGGCGTTACAACAATCGTATCCTTCTGAGCTAAGAGTGTTGCATCCAAAAAAGCACCTTTGACCTTATCAAGATCGTACTTTCCCCTCTGATATAAAATCTCTGTTCCTTCAGTATTATTCTGTGTTGTTGGAGACGGTGCACTTGCCGGAGTAAATTGCGTAGTCATATACTCTAAATAATACTTGGAGAAATTCTTTTTTGCGCTACCGCCGCCCTCTACAACAGTACGATATTGAGCCAGCATCTTATTATACGCCTTTTCCATCTCCACAGCCGCCATTTTATTCAGTCCAGCCGCAAGATCATTCATGACATGCTCTGCATCGTAAAAATTCGTCTTCGCCTGACGTTCGATTTCCTTCATCTGAATATTAGTAATCGTAAGTTGCGTTATAACAGCACCAATTACGCTAACAACGGCAATAGATACTAAGACAGCAATCAAAGAAGCACCACGATTGTCTTTGAACAATTTCAAATATTTTTTCATGACTCCTCCTTACTCCGTCTTCGTCGTCGTCATCTCTACCAAACATGGCTTCGAAGCAGCTAAATCTCCCTTTTTATACACATCGACGGTAATATCAAACAAACGAACTGGCATATCACTGGAATCCGTCAAAGGCTTCCTAATTAAATCTGTGGATCCCGTATCTGTTTCAACCAATGTCACCTTCAAGCTGTCGTTGTCTATAATGTTTGTTCTAATTTCTGGCTTATATGCCGTTCCGCCGGTATCGGGAGGCCAAATACCAAAGCCAAGCATTCTAAGCTTAACTTCATAATTGTCAACAACCGTCATAATCAAAGGATCGTCTTCCGTTCCTTCGCCAGATATCAAATCCTGGCAAATCAAACGAAATTCAGGTCTATTGGTAGGCGCCGGAGCGTTCCATTTGATGATGATCTCATCCTCATCCTCGGTTAGTTTATTGAACATTAAATAGATGCCTTCAAGCTCTTCAATCGCAGTATTTATTAGATCATTGGTGACAAATTCATCATCTCCAGCTGCTCCCAAAACGCCCTCGCAGGTATATACATAATAGACTCTAACAACATAATAGGATCCACCAAGACCAGCGACTGTTTCCTGACTTACTTCAACATAAATTTTTCTTTTCAGATTATCCTTAACTTCATCCTCATCCATAGGCTCCGTCGAACCAGCCGCAGGTGCAGGAGGAGTCACGGGATCTGTCGAACCATCTCCGACATCTACATAATGTCCACTACCTGCTGCCATACTTGCCGCAATACTTCTAGCCACAAAGTAGGAAATAGCTTCATTTTCCTCGGCATGCTCTGCTGCTACAATATTCTTATCATCATCAATTCCGTAAATAATCGGTCTAGAAATAGCGCTAGCTGCTGTATCCGTATGAAGCGTTACCTTAATGTCAAAGCCTGATATTGTATCATCAGAAGTATCCGTCAAGGTATAAATAAGTGTTCCGCTTCCATTCACGGGATCATATGCAGATTGATCCGTTAAAGATGCATCAACGCTTGCAACATTAAGCTTATTGCGCATTTCACCTGTAATTGCATATTGAAGACCACCTGCGGTATCCTGCGGCTTCATTATTTGATCCTGACCCTTGATAAATTCAATCATGTCCTGTGCGGCAAGTGTAGCCTTTTGCTTCTGTGCAGAAAGCGCAGAATGCTTTAGGGAATCTGTAAAATAATTTATCAGCGGGATGGAAACCAACGCCAATATCGCTATGGAAAGCACTACCTCAATTAAGGTAAAGCCCTTTTGACCGATCTTTACGTTTTTCTTCATCATTTAACCCTTCTCCAAAATTACCAAGCCACCATGTCATCCGTAATAATCTCTTCTTCTGTCGTATGGAAAATGTTAGGCAATCCAATCTCCATGTCGGTAGGAGGCACGTCTTCATATTCCTTATCGGTATTCGTCAAATAAAACATACGATAATGCATTACACCAACAAGCTGTCCCGTAGACTGATCATAGCCTGCCGAAATCATAGGAGTTGTTGTGCGATCTGCAAAATCTTTTACATACTGTAATAAGTTCTTATACTGATCGTATGAAGCCGTATAATTCATTGCAAGATTTGCGTATCTTCCGGAAGGAGCATTTTCCCCAGAAAATTCCTTTACAACATTGCCCATGGAAAAACTTATGGTACTAACATCAACCATAACAATATCTTCCATCTCCTGAATCAGATAAATTGCTTTTTCTTGTGGTACGTCAACTGGGTACTTAGCAACTATCTCCTTGATCGTCTTTTTGAATTCTTCCGTTTCCTGCTGAGTTTCTGCTTGTCTATTTACCATGTCCTGAAGTCTTTGAACAGTAGCTTCATCTTGCACATTGCTATTCTCAATAATCGCTGCTTCTTCATTAAACTTTTGAAACCCAAAAAAGTATGCTGCAACAAGTATTCCTAATGCTAAAACAATAAATAATAATTTTTTTTCTGTATCCGTTATTCCTAATTTCATACTTCCTGTCTCCTTTTTCTAAAGTCAGTTTAGCGAACCACAAGTCCTTCTGAAGGTGAATCCTTTAAGTTAGCACTTAATGTAAATTTCCATGAAACTATAGGATCACCGATCTGCACTCCATTTTCATCTTCAATTTGCGTTATCTGACGTGACAAATTAGGAATATATATATTTTCTAGATAATCCAATTTCTTCAAATTAATAATAATCTGCGCGGCTGTCATCTTAAGATCACATTCCATCTCTAGCTGTACCTTATCATCAGATGCGACTAAACTTATCACTTTACAATTTGCAGGTAATTGTATTTCCAAATCACCAACGAATTTTCTAAGTTGCTCACACTGAGTTTTGGTCATATTGTCGAAAGTAACATATTCAGTAGCAAGATTTCGATATTTTACATTTTCATCATAAATTTCTTGAACAGGAGAAAGATTTTCTATCGACTGCTTTAATTCTTTTTGATGTTCCTCAGCTTTTGCCTTTCTCATGTAGGCCACGCCAACCAAAGCCACACTGGCAATTATAGATACCATAAATACTAAGGAAGCAATTCTTGTAGAACTACGCTTGCTTGCACGATCTGCCAATTCTTTAGGTACAATTCCCATGGGTTCCAAAACTGCGCCCAAAACAGAAAGCAAGCCTAATGTCTCATTTGAGGAAACACTCGCGCTTTTCTTATCCATCTTAACCTGAGATAAGTAATCGCCCTTTTCAACCTCAATATTAATCTTTGAATCGAAATACTTGGCCATGCCTTGAATACGCATGCCATCACCAATCAAATGTAAAGTTCCGCGCAGGGGAGTCTTATACTGGTTCTGATAAAACTCCAATGCAGAAACTACAATTCTTACATGATAATCCATGGATTCTTTAATTGCTTCATATGCCTGGGTCGCAGCGATAACGCGCTCTTCAGGATCTGCAATAACGGAATCGGGGAACATGTCTGCTTTAACCTTGTCTCTTGTAATATTATTATTGCACAAAAAATCAAAGGCCTCATAGTCCTCGTGAAGTCCTAATACAGGATGATCAATTGCAGCCGCAAGAGTTGAATCAAAACCATGCGGTGCTACACGCTGGAATACTAATTTTGTATTTTTAACAATCGAAACAATCGTAGAGCGTTCTTCTAGCTGTACGATTACGGCATCTTCGATAAAGTTTTTAGCGATAAACTGCATTGCGCAGTTACCCATATACTCAAAGGTTTCAATTTCTAAGCCACATAATTCTGCAAAGCTTACATAATTGGACAACAGATTATCAGGAACAGCAAGAAGAAGCAGCTTCATTTGCTGCTTAGGATCTCCATCTAACATGCCCATCTTGGAATAGCTAATGGTATAGCTTGCAATATCCATCGGGAAGTTTTCTCTAGCCTGTTCTATTGCGAGAGTTTTTAACTGCCGAGCGCCAACTCTAGGTACCATAACCTCTCTAGACACGACCTTCGCTGAGTTGATGGAAAAAATTGCTTTTCTCTCGGTAATCTTACGCTTACTGAGCTCTGCACGAAGCTGATTTGAAAGGCTCTCTCTTTCGCGAATGTAACCATCCTCTACAGCATTTTCAGGTGTTCTAAAGGTAAACATGTCAAAAACCCTAGGGTGCTTTACCCCATATTCCATGACAGCGACCTTTGTCCACCAGATACCCGTTTGAATACTTAGAACCTTCTTAGCCATAAAACGAATTCTCCTTTATGTATGCTTAATATATTCTGCCTTTCTTTTCTCATTCCCCAAGTAATCAAGTCAGACTTAGGAAATCAGAAAAGAAATGCTTATTTTAAAATCATATTCAAATACCAATGAATCATTTGATCACCCCATAATGCACAAATAAAAAGTGCTGCGCAAAGGTAAGGACCCATAGCCAAAACCTTTTCCGCTTTAGATACCTTCATACGAATCACATGGATCACGGAGGCAATAATACAAGCAAGCGGAAACGCCAATGCAGTTTTTTGCCAACCCAAAAGCAATCCAGCTGCCGCCATTAGCTTTACGTCTCCACCACCAATCAAGGCACCGCCGGAAAGATAATATAGCACTAACAAAACACCGCTTACGCAGATGACGCCGATAAGATAACTTAAGATATGAGTATGATCATAGACGCACATAATGATTCCAAGAATCCCAATAAATAAATTACAGGGAAGCGGAATCTCCAAGCTGTTACCATCTACAAAACTTATTACCAAAAAGGCAGACGTCATAAGGCAATAAAGAAAGCTCTGAAAATTGAACCCGTTCGCCATGAAAACGACCAAATACAAAGCCCCGTTCAACAGTTCCACGATAGGATACCGTTTGCTTGCCTTCGCTCCGCAGGAGCGGCATCTGCCTTTTAGTAATAAGAACGATACGATCGGAATCTGATCATGCAACTTTACCTCTACTGAGCATTTGTTGCAATATCTGTGGAAAATGCTCTCATGCAAAAGAAAATTATCAATTAAAGAATTAACAATTCCCCCAATGGCAATTCCCAAAATAGCAACGCAACTATATGTAATCACCAAAGCAGGCACGATCAGATCCTCCCGTCACTAAAACAATTAAAAAGAATTACTTGCTGTAAATCACATCAAAATTGTACTTAGCAGAAGTTGCATTATGAATGGTCATCTGCATTCCGCCTTCATGTTTGATCCATACTTCAACCCAGTCAATGTCCTTACCAGCCTTAGACTCGAAGCTTCCGCCAGTGGAACCAAACTTAAATGCAGCTACGTTAAATCCAGAAAGCTCCATAAATGCGTTCTTAATGGATTGGCAAGCGCCAGTAGGAGTGGTAGTAGGGTTAGTGGTAGTACCAACATTTACGCCAGTACCATCGGTAGCTCCATCAGTAATTCTAAGATAATAATCTAACGTAGGATCAATGATTGCTGCGGCACCTGAGTATGCAGACATTGCAGAGGTATTCCAGGAGCTCAGAACCTGAATGTCCTTAGCCTTTCTGGAGTTCTCCAGATAAGGAATAACCTGAGAACCAACTACGCCAACCAGAATTGCCATAATAGCAATAACGATGATCAGCTCAACCAGGGAGAAACCTTTGTTGTTTAACTTTTTCATTTTAATCATCCTCCTTGAGAATATAAAATTATTTATTTATCATCAACCCGTCATGGCTACGGGCTAATAACCTCCTTTACAACTGTCCAAAAACATTATTTTCGTTAAAAATGGCTCCGTTTGTATCGTATCCATAAACTTCTACTTCTCTGGTGTCAAAATGTAATGTAATCACAATCTTATTGACCTTCTTATATGCTTTTGACTCAAACGAAGTATTTGGATTTGTTACATAATCCTTATCAATTAGAACCTTCATTTCATCAGCAATCACCTGAGCACCTGTAGATGTTGTGCATGTAAAAACATCACCAGTCCCTCCCGTCCCAGGAGTAACTTCGATTACCAGTTCGTCACCGATATCCTCCGCCGAATCTGGATGCAATGAATAAGCTGCTATTCCCGCCGTTGCATAAGTGCTAATAATCTGCACATCTTTCGCTCGTCGTGAATTCTCAAGGTACGGAATAACTTGAGAACCTACAACCCCTACTAATATTGCCATTATTGCAATGACAATGATAAGTTCAACAAGGGAAAAACCGCTATTATTCAATTTTACTTTTTCTTTTACCAATCTCATGATTTCTACTCATTCCCTTAACCAATGGCACTGTATAGGCTAAACATGGGCATCAGCACGGCAAGAATGATGGGAACAACGGTTCCAGCCATTACAATGATGATCAAGGGCTCCATTGCAGCCACCAGTGCTTCCGTTGCGATCTCAACCTCTTCATCGTAATAATCTGCTATCTTTCCAAGCATTTCCTCCAAGCTACCAGTTTCCTCGCCAATCTTTACCATTTGAGGAACCATAATAGGAAAAACCTCTGCTTCCATTAGAGGAACCGACAATGGAAATCCTTGCGTTACATCCTCTTCCGCCTTATACATGGCGCGTTTCACTACTTCATTTGACATGATTTTTGCCGTAATATGAATTGCTTCCACCAGCGCCATACCAGAAGCAATCAGCGTACTTAACGTACGGCAAAATCTCGCAGATGCACTCTTGATCGTTAAGTTTCCGAACAACGGAGCATGCAACTGAATCTTTCCAAAAAGGAGTGCTCCACGCTCAGTTTTCTTAAAACTAACAAGGAAAGCAACAATCGCAGCTATGACGATTAGCCCAATCCACCAATAATTCACGATAAAATTACTGATTCCCATAACCGCCAAAGTAATTCCTGGCAGCGTCGCACCGACCTCATCAAACGTTGAAGTAAACTGAGGTACGATGACCGTCATCATGATGATGACTACGCCGACAATAACGCAAATCAAAATAATGGGGTAAACCAGGGACTTCGCAATCAAAGCCTTCAAGTGTGCATCCTTTTCAAAGTGCGTTGACAATCTGCCAAAGGAGATTTCCAGGGAACCAGAAGCTTCGCCGGCATTTGCCATCTGTACCATCATCTCAGGGAAAAACTTTGGATGCTTTGCAAAAGCTCCCGAGAGCGTCTCACCCTTTTGTACATCATCATGAACCTCTTCAATAACTGCCCTAAAGCGCTTATTTTCCGTCTGTTCAGCAAGCATACCCAACGCTTCAATAATCGTAACACCAGCTGCCAGAATCGACTTAAACATGTTACAGAACACTGCCAACTCTTTCGGTTTTACAGGGGCGCCAAAATGGATGTCAACCTCTTTATCCAATGCGCCAGCCATGCCGATCGACACCAAAGTACTGCCATCTGTCTTTAGCGTCTGCCTTGCAGTCATCTCATCGTTCGCGTCGATGGTACCTTTTTTGTGTTTTCCGTTGGGATCAATAATCTCGTACTTATAAACAGCCATTCTCGTTCATCCTTTCGAGATCTCCCCTACATTGTTTATATCGGACAATGTTAGGAAGTATTTTAGAGCTTATTCACAAATTTTTAATAATTTTTCCAATTTTTTGTAACGTCTTGAATTAATAAACCTTCTCCTGCATTACCAGAGGATCCTGTGCAAATTCGATACAGGTAGCGCCATCAATCTTATGCTTCAGATAAAGTTCAAACAAAGCATCATCCATGGTCTGCATTCCCTGTTTCTTATTTGTCTGGATCATACCATCGATCTGATGGGATTTTCCTTCACGAATCAAGTTGCGGATAGCTGCATTCGCATGCATGACTTCGAAGGCTGCCACACGGCCCTTTCCGTCTGCCGTCGGGCAGAGCTGCTGAGAAATAACGCACTCCAGCACGGATGCAAGCTGTACTCTGATCTGATCCTGCTGATGAGGTGGGAATACATCGATAACACGGTCGATGGTGGGTGCAGCACCGATAGTATGCAGGGTTGAGAATACCAAGTGTCCAGTTTCGGCTGCAGTAATTGCAGTAGAAATTGTCTCTAGGTCTCTCATCTCTCCTACCAGGATTACATCAGGGTCTTCACGAAGCGCAGCACGAAGGCCGTTCGCATAGCTCTGCGTATCAATACCAATCTCTCTCTGGTTTACAATTGCTTTGTTATGGTTGTGCAAGTATTCAATCGGGTCTTCCAATGTAATAATGTGAGAATTGTAATTCTTGTTAATAATGTCAATCAAGGAAGCCAGGGTCGTGGACTTACCAGATCCTGTAGGCCCAGTTACGAGAACAAGGCCCCTTTTTCTCTTTGTCAGTTCTACAACCGAAATCGGAATGCCAAGCGTCGCAGGAGCAGGAATCTCTGTACCTACCAGACGCAAAACGGCGCCATAGGAGCCTCTCTGCTTAAAAGCATTTACACGGAAACGGCCAATGTCGGGAACTGCATATGCAAAGTCCACCTCACCATACTTATCAAAGATTTCCTTCTGGCGGGGCTTAAACATGGATTCCACAAGTTCTTTTGCGTCTGAAGGCATCAACCTATCGGCAACTGCGATCTCCTGCAGGGTGCCGCGGATACGAACCTTCGGTCTAACGCCTACGGTCAAATGTAAGTCAGATGCTCCAAATTGCTTTGCTACCATCAAGAAACTGGAAATCGATGCATTCATAAGTTTCTTCCCCTCATATTTGTTATTCTAAGATCAACCCTCTTTAAAGACTTCCCCTTGAGGGGAAGGTGGCGCGCAGCGCCGGATGAGGTGTTACTCCTCAAACGTTACTCTCTTTACTTCATCTACAGAAGTGATACCTTGAAGTGCATAGCTGATTGCCTGCATTCTCAGAGTCTTCATGCCCTCATCCAAAGCCGTTTTCTCGATTTCTTCAGGAAGACCTCCTCTACTGATCACGCTCTTAAGCTTTGCCGTCAGGGGCATAATCTCGTAGATACCGATTCGTCCGTGATATCCAGAACCACCGCACTCAATGCAGTCATGCTTCTTTCCTGGATGTTTGATCATAACGGGGCCCTGACTGTCAGGAATCTGTAAAATTGATCTCTCATATTCATCTGCCACAACGTCCTCACAGCAAGACTTACAAAGTCTTCTTACCAAACGCTGTGCAATAACGCCGATAACGGAGTCTGCAATCAAGTAATCCTCAATACCCATGTCTGCAAGACGGGTAATGGTACTTGCAGCAGAGTTTGTATGCAAGGTACTAACAACCAAGTGACCCGTAATAGCCGCTTTTACGGCGATACCAGCTGTCTCCTGGTCACGAATCTCACCGATCATGATGATGTCAGGGTCCTGACGCAGAATGGAACGCAGTGCACTTGCAAAGGTAAGTCCTGCTTTCTCATTCGTCTGAACCTGATTGATGCCGAAGATGTTTGCCTCGACAGGGTCCTCAACGGTGATGATATTTACGCCGATTGTGTTCAGCTCACTAAGTGCCGTATACAGCGTAGTAGATTTACCAGAACCAGTAGGTCCCGTAACCAGCATAATGCCATTCGGCCTGCTGATAATCTTTTCGAATTTCTCCAATTCTGCAGGAGGGAAGCCCAGATCCTTCTTGTCTCTCGACAATGCCTTCTTCTGGGTCAAACGCATAACCACCTTCTCGCCGTATACGGTAGGAAGCATGGATACACGGATATCGTACTCATTCCGGTCTACGATCGCCGTAGCACGTCCGTCCTGAGGTTTTCTCTTCTCTGCGATATCCATTCCGGAAATGATCTTGATACGAGCGATCATTGCCGAGTGGATATCCATCTTATGCTCCATCTCCTGCTGAAGCACGCCGTCGACTCTGTAACGGATTCGAAGGACGTCTTCAAAGGGTTCGATGTGAATATCGGAGGTTCTCTTGCGAACCGCCTGTTCAATGATCTGCGTTACCAGCTTAACGATAGGCGCCTGTTGTAATGCCTCGTTCTCTTCATCGTTCGTGCTCTGTCCCCTACCGGATTCAGCACGTTCCTTAGAGAACTGATCTGCCATACGCTTTGCCTCGGCACTACCATAGTAGCGACCGATGGTATTCGTAATGTCAGCAGAGGTCGCAATGTAGATTTCGGCCTGATGACCCGTTACAAGGAAGAAGTCATCCAGCGCACGCAAATCCAAAGGATCTGCCATGGCCAGCTTCAACAGGTTCGGGTTATTCGTACTAAAGCCAAAAGGCATAATCAAGTTCTTCCGCAGGAAGGACTCGTCCGCCATCGCAATAATCTGGTCTTCGATCTTGAATTCTCTTAAATTTACTCTGGGATAATTTAGCTGGCTAACCAGTGCATCCAACATCTGATCCTCGGTAACATAACCAAGTTCAATCAGCACATTACCAAGCTTTTGCCCAGTTTTTTTCTTCTGCTCCGCAAGGGCGGATTCCAACTGTTCCTGGGTGATCGCACCAGCGTCCACCATCAATTCACCCAGTCTTTTTTTACGGGAATATGTGACCCAACGCTCCATCATGGCGGCAATTACCTCCAATACATCCAGTCCGATTTTTTATGTCAACACAACCGCAACTAGAGTATTATACTACATACCTTAATTCATTGTATTCCTTGATCTTGCGGCTGTCAACAATAGATATCGAATTATCACAAATTTGTTACCATTTTGTAAACTTTTGGAAGTTCACGCGGTTTCAAAATTGTATGGGAAAGTCAGATTTCACGAAATATTTCAATGTTTATTATGTCATTTTAGACAATGTGTCGTTTCTTAAGAAGTATTTGTTACCATTTTATGAAATCTTAAGGTTATTTTACAACATTTTTTTAGATTTGAAAAGAGTTATTTGCACTTTTACCTATTTTGTTCATTTGCAAAATCAATTTTTGGTGATTTTTACCAATAAAGTGAATAAAAAAAGTCTCAGTTCCCTGAGACATTTTTAAGCCTTCCCCTTGAGGGGAAGGTGGCGCGTAGCGCCGGATGAGGTGTTCCTAATGCCGGCGGCGGGACTTGAACCCGCACAATGTTGCCATTAACAGATTTTGAGTCTGCCGCGTCTGCCATTCCGCCACGCCGGCCCTTGTCGCTTTCTGATTCCTATCTTTTGTTCTCTTCGAAGCTCTCTTTTGAGTTCTCGTCGAATTTCTCTTCCAAGATATCATCGAATTTTTCTTTCAAGCTTTCTTCTCGCGACAAATGAAATCTTACCACAATCCCAATAAAAATGCAAGCACTATTTCATCAGCTTAGCCATTTTACTCTTTGCTGACCAATACTCAGCCTCCGTGACCTCCAGCGCAGCGCACGCATCTTTCAGTTTTAGATTCAGATTTTTCATGGCAGAATCTACATGTTTTACTAATGAAATCTGCCTTTGCTTATTTTCCCCTTCCCTTTTTCCTTCCCTTTTTCCTCGATTTTCAATCTCGTCCAATGCTTTACACATTTTTGTCGGCTCCTTTCCTCGTTTTTTCATGCTTACGTAGGTCTGAATAAACCTATCGTCCCCTGTCAGTGCCGTCATATCCTATCATTCTAAGCGGCATGTCTTTTTCTGGTTTTGTTTCGTTTTCCACCCCTATGTATACTAATTGCACTTCGGAGCGATGCCACAATTTAGCAACGTCACGCACCTGGAAACGCAGACTATCCTTACCATCATAAACGGACGTCCTCTGGATCTCATGTAAATTAACTTCTGATACTATATGTTCTCCTGAGAAAAATATCATATTAACGATGTCCGCAAATACATCCGTAAAATCTATTAACGCCTTTTCAGCTATGTCTTTCGTCCCGTGCATTCTCTTTATTTTAGTTAAGCTCATATCATTTTGAATCGTCTTACCCTGTTGTTTTTCTGTCATACAAATGCCTCCGCAAATTTAAATCGCTTTAGCGAAGTTCCGGCATTTACACAGGATTACTATTCAAGAAAAAAAGCTCGAACATTAGTCGAAAAAATACTCCGACTTCATCCATCCCAGAAAACCGCATTTAGTGATTGTCATAATGGAAAAGCAAGGATTTTCTGAAAATAGATTTGAAATAGACTGGCTTTATACCATAAAAGAAAATCTGCTCTAAGGACACTTTAACATATCCTTAAAGCAGATTCAATCTTATTATTCTAAAATTTTCATAAAACCCTTTGCATTTCCTGCTTATTTATGAAAAAACTCCACAACCTTCCCTAGCTCCTGCGCCTTCTCATTCATGTCCTCGCAGTCGTTTTTAACAACGCGCACTTCCGTCACGATCTCGTTTACGTTCGCATTCACTTCCTCATGACTTGCCGCGTTCTGTTGGCTGATTGCGCTCAAATCATGCACGTTCTCAACGATCCTTGCCTTATAATCATTCAGCTGGTCTGCCTTCGCCATCAGCGCGCGAATTTCCTCCGCGGAATGCTGTATCTTCTGGCTGAGCTCCTCATACTGATCCTGGGCCTTGCCAACCTTATCGCTGCCTTCCTGAATGAGCTCCAGCACCTGCTTCGCCAATGTTACGGTCTTCGCGGATTCCTTCGTAATCTTCTGTGCCAGCCTACGAATCATCTCCGCGCCCTCTGCACTCTGCTCAGAAAGCGAACGAATCTCCTCCGCGACCACGGCAAAGCCCTTGCCCGACTCTCCCGCCCTTGCGGCCTCAATACTGGCATTTAACGACAGCAGGTTCGTCTGATCCGAAATGTTAAGGATCAGCTCCACCGCCGTATCAATCTCACGAATCGCGTCATTTGCTTCCTTGATCTGGTCCGTAATATTATTCACGGCATTCAGCGATCTGTCACTATTCTCCTTGATTATCGCCATGTCGTCATTGGTCTTAGAATTGACCTCCAGCATGTTCTCGGAATTTCCATGCAAAATGTCAACCTTCCCATAAATGTCATTCACGCAATTTCCGATTTCAATGACCTGCTGGTTAATGCTCTGGACATTCTCCGACATGCTATTCGTGGCTTCCGTTAAATTAACGATAACCTCTTCAATCTGGTTTGCCCGTTCGAAGGTGCTGCCCGTCAGCTCTGCCACGTCTGCAATTTTCTCAACCAAAGTTGCCGTCGAGCTCTTAACGTTGCCGATGGTCTTATCCAGATTCCCTTGCAAACCCGTCAGGGATTTCTCCAGGTCAAACACTTCCTGTACCATACTCTCATTCAAATTCTGCTTTGACAAATCTCCGCCGGCCAGCGCATCCATATTCTTTCCAATGCGGCGGATGGAATCAATCAGATTACGACTAAAATACCATGCGCCAACGCAAAACAGGATCGGAAGGCAAACGGCTGCGCCTAGCTGAACCGCCATAACAACCTTCGTATCCAGCCCGCTATTCGACAGCAAAACACCCAATCCGCCAATCACAAGAATCGTAATGATCAGCGGTGCCACGGAAATTGTCATCAAAAGCGTCACCATCTTTGTCTTCGCTTTTTCAATAAGTATTTCCGTATCCCTACTATTTCGCTCCATAGCTTTCCTTCCTTTCCCCAACTAACTCAAATCGTCTATGCAATTCGATCAAAATCCTTACCTTAGAAGTCCTGTTGTACTTGCCTTACCTCTTTAAAGCCTTCCCCTAAAGGGTAAGGTGGCGCGCAACGCCGGATGAAGTGTCCTAGAATCCCAGCTTCTTATAGATATCAAATCCGTCAAAGGTTGCGAAATAATCCTTCGGCGTCTCAGCCCTGCGAATCAGCTGCACGCTTCCATCCTCCTTCAGCAAAAGCTCTGCCGACTTCAGCTTTCCATTGTAATTATATCCCATGGAATAGCCATGCGCGCCAGCCTCATGAATCGCCATATAATCACCGATCTCTACCTTCGGCAGCATCCGGTCAATTGCAAACTTATCATTATTCTCACACAGAGATCCCGTCACGTCATACTTATGATCGCAGGGTTGATTCTCCTTGCCCAGCACCGTGATATGATGATAAGCTCCATACATCGCGGGTCTCATCAAATTCACGGCACAGGCATCCACGCCAAGATATTCCTTGTGCGTATGCTTTTCATGAATCACCTTCGTCACAAGATGACCAAACGGCGCCAGCATAAATCTTCCAAGCTCTGTATAAATCTTAACGTCACCCATGCCTGCAGGTACAAGCACTTCCTCGTATACCTTGCGAACACCCTCGCCAATTACCATAATGTCATTGGGCTCCTGATCAGGGCGATAAGGAACGCCAACGCCGCCGGAAAGGTTGATGAACGCGATATGCGCGCCCGTCTCCTCCTTCAGCTTCACGGCAAGCTCAAAGAGCTGCTTTGCCAGCGTCGGATAATAGTCATTCGTCACGGTATTACTTGCAAGAAAAGCATGAATCCCAAAATTCTCCACGCCCTTTGCCTTCATGATCTTGAAGCCCTCAAAAATCTGTTCCGTCGTAAAGCCATACTTGGCATCACCGGGATTATCCATGATGCTGTTGCTGATCGAGAAATATCCGCCAGGATTATAACGGCAGCTCAGCGTCTTCGGCAAATATCCAATCGTGTCCTCAAGGAACTGAATGTGCGTAAAATCATCCAGATTGATCGTCGCACCAATCTTTGCAGCATAAGCGAACTCCTCTGCAGGCGTATCATTCGAAGAGAACATGATGTCCTCACCAGGAATGTCCATCGCGTGGCTCAGCATCAGCTCCGTCATGGAGGAGCAGTCCGTCCCGCATCCATAATCCCTCAAAATGTTAATTAAAAACGGGTTTGGCGTAGCCTTTACCGCAAAAAACTCCTTATATCCCTTGTTCCATGCGAACGCTTCCTTCAGCTTCTTCGCATTCTCGCGGATCCCCTTCTCATCATAAATGTGAAAGGGCGTAGGATATGTCTTCACAATCTCCTCAATCATTTCCTTCGTTACAAAAGCTTTCTTCTCCATGTCTCTTCTCTCCTAGCGTAAATTATACTTCCCCAATTCCATTTCCCTAAGAATCGTAACCCAACTAAAAATATTACACACTTTGCCGGCATCTCATGGAAAGCCTTCCCCCACGGGGGAAGGTGTCAGGCGTAGCCTGACGGATGAGGGGTCTAAACCCTAACCCTCTCCTTTTCTCCAGTATGTCAGCGCAGCCCGACGGATGAGGGGTCTCATATATCCTCAATCTGCCAGTCAATCGGCGCCATGCCATTCTCTTCCAGGAACAAATTCGTTCTACTGAACGGCCTGCTTCCAAAGAATCCCCTGCTTGCCGACAACGGACTCGGATGTGGCGATTCAATAATCAAATGCTTCGGATTATTCAAAAAAACCTTCTTCTCCTGTGCAGGTCTCCCCCACAAAATAAATACCATCGGCCGATCCTGCTCGTTCAAAACCTTAATGGCGGCATCCGTAAATTCCTCCCAGCCCTTTCCCTTATGCGAAAAGGCTTGATGCGCCTGTACCGTCAATAAGGTATTTAACAAAAGTACGCCCTGCTTCGCCCATTTCTCCAAATACCCGTTATTTGGAATCTTACAGCCCAAATCATCATGTAGTTCTTTATAGATATTGACCAGCGACTTTGGCGTTGCAATACCAGGTCTCACGGAAAAACATAGCCCATGCGCCTGCCCGACGTCGTGATAGGGGTCCTGTCCCAGAATCACGACCTTGACCTTACTGAGCGGCGTCAGATGAAACGCATTAAAGATATCCTCTGCTGGAGGAAACACCTGCTTGGTATTATATTCCTCTCTGATAAACTCATAAAGCTTTTTATAATATGGTTTCCGAAACTCCGGTGCCAGCGCTGGAAGCCAATCATTGTCAATCATTCCCATGCCTTATCATACCCTTCCGCTATACCCTCTTCATCCTTACATTTCGATCCATGCCCCTTCATCCCTTGGCCCTTCATCCCTTGGCCTGTTCATCTCTTGACCTGTTCATCCCTTGACCTGTTCATCCCTTGACCTGTTCTTTAAAGCCTTCCCCTATAGGGGAAGGTGCCCCGAAGGGGCGGATGAGGTTAGAATAGAATCATAATCTCACGCTGACTCCGCGTCCCTTCAAATATTCCTTTACTTCCCGAATCTCCAGCTCCTTATAGTGGAACAGGGAAGCAGCCAGCGCCGCCTCCGCGCCGCCCTCCGTCAATGCCTCATAGAAATGCTCCAGCGTACCTGCGCCGCCTGACGCAATCACGGGAATACCAACCGTCTGCGAGATCGCCCTGGTAAGCTCAATGTCATAGCCAGCCTTCGTTCCATCGCCGTCCATACTGGTAAGCAGAATTTCTCCCGCCCCCATCTTTTCGGCCGTTCGCGCCCATTCCACGGCATCCATGCCCATATCAACGCGTCCGCCATTCTTATAAATGTTCCATCCGCTGCCGTCCGCACGACGCTTCGCATCAATGGCAACGACAACGCACTGACTTCCAAATTTCTCCGCCGCATCACTGATCAGCTTCGGATTCATGATTGCTGCAGAATTAATCGAAATCTTGTCAGCGCCCTCACGCAAAATCGCCTTAAAATCATCTACGGTACGAATGCCGCCGCCAACGGTAAACGGTATAAACACCTTACTGGCAACCTGTCGCACCCATTCCAGCTGCGTCGCGCGACTGTCCGCCGATGCCGTAATGTCTAGAAAAACGACCTCGTCCGCCCCAGCCTTATCATAAGCCGCTGAAACCTCTGCAGGATCTCCTGCGTCCCTTAAATTCACAAAATTGATTCCCTTTACAACCCTGCCATCCTTCACGTCCAGACAAGGGATAATTCTCTTTGTGTGCATCTTTTTTAACCTCTTGCTCTTAACTAACTTCTAGAAATTCTAACTTTTAATCCAACTAAGCTAAAGCCTTCCCTATGAGCGGGAGATGGCTCAAAGTGTCAGCTGAGGTGCATCTACTTAGTCAATTTAATAAAATTCTCCAGCATTTTCAGACCCACGCCTGAGCTCTTTTCGGGATGATACTGACAAGCAAAGATATTTCCCTTTTCCACGGAAGCATGGATTGTTGCTCCATATTCCGTCGTCGCCATCACAATTTCAGGATCCTTCGCCTGCAGATAATAGGAATGCACGAAATATACATAAGAATCCTCTGCCACGCCCTCAAACAATCTTCCCTTCTTCGGGAATTTTAAATTATTCCATCCAATATGAGGGATCTTTAATCCGCTCTCTGCTGGCAAACGAACAATTTTCCCTTCCAAAACGCCAAGTCCCTTCACTCCAGGACTCTCCTCACTGCTTTCAAATAAGAGCTGTAGTCCCAGACAAATTCCCAAAAATGGAATCTGCTTTTGTACGCACTCATGAATCACGTCCACTAAGCCATAGGCATGAAGCTTTTCCATGGCATCACCAAATGCGCCAACGCCTGGCAAGATCACGCCATCTGCGGAAAGAATGGTCTCCCGATCTCTCGTGACAACCGCCTCTTCTCCCAAATACTGTATGGCCTTCTCTACACTCTTTATGTTACCTGCATCATAGTCAATGATCGCGATCATGAACGTTCTCCTTCTGCAATCCCTTCTAGCAATTAGATAAGTAAATATGCTGAAAGCACCTATTTATTGAATAATTAAACAATATTCCTAGTATATTTTATCACAGCTTGCACGGCCAATCAATGACCTTCGCAAACTTTTCTTTTCGTTCAGAATTCCCTTGTTTTCCTTCTCCTATTACTCTTCGAATAATTTGAATTGATAATAGTTCGCCTTTGCATGCAGCTCCGCCATCTTCTGGAATGCCCCCTGCAGAAGCTCAGGATGCTGATTTGAAGATCCCAATCCTAAGATTAGCAGCTTCCTGTTCATGCTTCCATATAGCCACTTTGTATACTTCGTCCAATCCGCTAAATAGCCTCTCTGATCATATTTCGGCGCCAGCATGTCATTCAATACCTCCTGCGCCCCACAGCTTGGACAAGTCCCTAAGATTCCCTCACATTTCTTCTTATATTTCAAGGCAGCCGTTCGGATTTTCTCCCTCCGCTGAATCAATTCCATTGCTTCCCTCACCTGCGGAGGCAAATCTCCCCATTGTCCCTGTGCCGAATTTTCTTCTCCCATCCTTAAATCTGTATTCTTATAGATTTCTGCAACCGAAAGGAACTTCTCTGTCGCGCTCACAATTTCTTTCGTTTCTTCCTCGGTCAATTCCTTCGGTTCTTCTCCCTCGCATGCCAAAACGCATTGCTTCTTTGTTCCAAATCCACAAGGAGCAACAAGTCTTCCTTCGCGCCAAGAAATTTCAGCAATCTCCCTATTCCCAGCCATGCACAACACATAATAATTCTTACCTTGCAACCGATTCGCCAATTCTTTCAGCAAAGCCACGTGCTTGCCTTCATCGCTCATCTGGTTACATTTTCTCAATCCATTCCGAACCTCAGGCATCAGCCATGCGGCATCACATTCCGCCAACACGCTCTCTACCAAAGCCAAATCCTTTTCATCCTTGCAGAGATCGAACTCCTCACCTAATCCCACAAGCACCATTTCTGCCTCTGGAATCTCCTTTTCTAAAACATTCTGCAACTCAGCTTTACTTAAAACCTTCTCGTCCATATTACTTCCTCTATATTTCTTTTCTTCTTTTCTTTAATCTTTCACCGTCTTATCATATAACAAGTAAAAGATACAGCCGGGGGCTTCCCGGCTGCAATTTAATCCTCTAAATGATATTTATCTACCAGCTCGTCTATGATTCTAACTAGATTTCCAATTTCAGGTTTAGACAGCTGGGCGTCTGCTCCAAGCGCCTCTCCCTTTCTCTTCATGTCGTCATTCACCAACGAAGAAAAAATGATGACAGGGATATTTGCTGTTGCGTCGTCGCTTTTTACCAGCTTTGTCAGTCGATGACCATCCATCATCGGCATCTCAATATCCGTGATAATACATCTGACGTTATCCCTTAATGTTCCGTTTTCCTTACATTTGCAGATCACGTCATACGCTTGTTGTCCATTTTCCGTATGAATCAGGTTTTCATATCCGGCCTTCTTTAGGGATTCAACAATCAGCTTATTTAAAAGTGGAGAATCTTCGGCAATCAAGATAGGAACATTTCTTTCTCTGCGTTCCCCTAATGCATCAATTTCCGAAACCTTAAGTCCCGTCTCAGGATTGATGTCACTAATGATCTTTTCAAAATCAAGAATAATTATCAAGCGATCATCTCTTTTTACAATACCACTGATGATGCTATCCTCTAATGATCCAAAGGACCTATTGGGTTTCGCAATTTCTGTCCAAGAAACACGATGAATTCCCAAAACATTTTCAACATGAAAAGCCATGTTCAGCTTGTTAAAATTCGTTATGATAAACATGCCTCCAACAGGGCCATCCATAAATCCAAGACAATTAGCAAGATCAATTGCAGTAATCATAACATCCCTAGGCATAAAAATACCTTCAATGCTGGGATGTGCATTTGGAATCGGTGTCACCCTTTGATACGGTACAATCTCACGAATCTTCGCCACGTTAATGCCATAAGAATAATTATTGATAACAAATTCCAGAATTTCTAACTCATTTGTACCATTTTCCAATAAAATACTCGTATCCATACGATACCCCCGCATCGTCAATATTTCTTACAAACAAGTTTAATCTTATAAACAACCCCGTTTTTTATAAACAAATTTAATCATATAAACAACTCTGCCAAATAATACTATTACAAGTCTTAATTTTGTTAATTTCGAATTAGCAAATTACTAATTTTAGTATATCATAGATTCATCCATTTTGAAAATACTTTTAAAACAAAAATAGGAATGGATCAATACCATTCCTATCAATAAGGTTTTGTACCCTCAAAACCGAAACCGAACTGATAAACAAGACAACCAACCTTTTCCTTAAGTCAGCCTGACCTTCCAAAGGACTTCCGTCCTTCGGCTCTGGTTAAGCCCTCGGCCTATTAGTGACCGT
>SVFO01000020.1:31606-68113 GCA_015056795.1 Lachnospiraceae bacterium | reverse complement strand
CCGTCCAACAAAATCTTCCCGATTCTAGCAGGTCTATTCACCGTCGGCATGCCCGTTTGGACATTGGTTCATGGCATGCAACAAAAGGACGATTTTCTCTCCAAGGCTGCAAGATTTCTTCCCTATGTTTTCATACCATTTTTATTCCTGCAGTGCTGGAGCATTGGACTTCGCATCAGCCAGTACGGCATTACCCCTGATCGCTATTGGGGCATCATTTTGATCCTTGGCGAGGCAGTCTATTTTGTCCTGTACCTCCTGCATCACAGAGGTCAGAAGCAGGCCATTTCCTGGATGGTGTTCGCACTGATGATCATCTGCTTCTTCACCGTGCTTTGCCCTGGAACGACCTATGAGGACATTACCATCCGTTCCCAGATGGCGCGCCTCGAAAAAATGTTGGAAAATCCCTTCCCCACCAAGGAAGACAAGCAGTCCATCCGCAGCACCTATAGCAAGATCAATTATCTCGGCTACAAAGGAAAACGCGCCCTGAACAAAAAGCTGTCCAAGGCGCAGAAGGATCTTTTGGAATCCTATTCTGATTATACTGCAATTGCAAAGGAAACCGTTTATTTAAGTGCTTATCAAGGCAGTGACTACATGGAGGTTGCGGGCTACAGCCGCATTTACCAGGTGAGCGTCATGGATCGCTCCGACGATTATCTGGGCGACGGAAAGCTTGTCGTGGAATTCACGAATTACGAAAAGCGAAAAGCCTCCGAACCGATTCTCGTAGACATCAGCGATATGATAACCTATGCCTACACCTTTCACCAAAGCCATGACAACGACTTCAAGTTAAAGGGTCATGAGGTTTGCCCCGTGGATGACAACCGTGCCATTTGGATCACGAGCTTCACCATCAACTATGACAAAAACACGCAGGAAATCTTGGACGTCAACCTAAACGGTTACCTCATGGAAAAGTAATTTATAAAAAGCAATCATCCTCTTTCATGCTTCTGATCAGTCCAACCAATCTTGTGGCATTGATCAGAAGCTGTTTTCTTGTCAGTCTTCCTGCCTTCAGGGCTGCCATCAGATCCTCAAATTCGCCCTTGCCGCCTGGCATCACCAATTCCCCGCCCGACGCCACAACGCGGGATGCCTTTGCCGCAGGATACACGGCATCGCGAAGATTCATGCCGCCAACCAGCCAGTCCGTCATGACAACGCCATCGAAGCCAAATTCCTTGCGAAGCACCCAATCCGTTAAATCCTTACGCTCGGAGGTATGAATACCGTTGAGCAGATTGTAGGAGGTCATGACCGTCATGGGGTGCGAGTCCTGAATACAAATCTGGAAGCCCTTGAGATATAGCTCTCTCATGGCTCTCTCGCTGACGCAGCTGTTATTGGCGGAGCGATTTGCCTCCTGATTATTCGCAGCATAATGCTTGATCGTAACACCGCGGCCAGGATGACGCTGAACGCCATTGGTAAGCGCCGCCGCAATCTTTCCGCTGATCAGCGGATCCTCGGAAAAATATTCAAAGTTTCTGCCGCAGCGAATGTCCCTGTGAAGATTCAGTGCAGGAGCCAGCCAAAGATCTACGCCGAACTCCGTCATCTCTCTGCCGACAATGTCTCCGCAGCGCTGTGCCAGCTTGATGTTCCAGCTCTGCGCGATGGCCGTTCCGATGGGAATTGCCGTACAGTACTGACTCTGAATCTCCGCACCCTTCTTGGGACGCTTTGACCCCTTCAGCTTAAAATACAGTGCCGCGGGCTTCGGCAGAAAATCCATAAGACCAGGCAGCATCGCGCTGCCAATGCCATGCGTGCCGTCCTCATCCACCCAATATTTTTTATTCAATCGAAGGCCTGCAGGGCCATCTGCCATGGTCAGAACGGGAATTCCCTTTTCCTGCAGCTGTCCCGTGGTTTCTCCAGCCGCGCCCGCAACTCTCCTGCCTGAATCTCCAATGCCGCCATTCATGCTCTTTTCATTCGGATTGAATGCACCCAAGGCCAGATAAGCCAATTCCTCATCCGTCAAATCATGAAGACTCGGATCAATCTCTGGATCTGCCTTATAGCAAATCTTTTCCGTCCGAATGGCCTTCGGATCCATGGTCAAAAGCGTTGCATCCTTCGGAAGCTTTTCCTCCTCGTGAACCTTCGGGCTATAATCCTCAAAGTCCGTGGTTCCCAGCACATGACGAACCTGTTTTGTCACGCAGTCCTTCTTGAGCTGAATACCGCCGCAGACGGAATAGTCGCGACTACTCTTTCCCAGCTTCAAAATATAAGTGCCCTTTTCCAGCACATAGCAGGAATTATCGGCATCATAGGAGGCAATGTCAGACATTGCAAATGCAACCATAAGCTCCTGCGTCTCACCTGCTGCCAAAGTCTTCGTCTTGGCAAACCCTGCCAACACCTTCTTCGGCTGATCCAGCTTTCCCCAGGGCACGGTGACATAGAGCTGTACGACCTCCTTACCAGGACGGCTGCCAACATTGGTTACGTTGCACTTTACCGTCACGATCTCGCCGTTGAGCTCCACACCCGTTGCCTTCATCTCAAACTCCGTATAGGAAAGGCCGTAACCGAAGGGATACATGGGTGTCTTTCCCGCCACGTCAAAATAACGATATCCGACATAGATGCCTTCCCGATATCTGGTATCATCTCTCTCGCCAAAGTCACCGAGCTTGCAATAATCCTCCCAGGCTGCCCAGGTTGTCGCCAGTCTTCCAGAAGGATTTGCCTTTCCAAGAAGAACGTCCGCAAAGCCAGCGCCCATCATTGCGCCAAGCTGAGACAACACAAGGATATTCTCCACCTCTGCCACGCCAGACAAATCGACAGGTCCGCCGACATTCAGTACCAGCATGAACTTTGCAAATTTTTGACGCAATGCAAGGATGTCACGCACCTCCGTGTCCGTGAGCAGAATGTCACCCTTCTCTGGCTTTCGGTCATTGCCCTCACCGCAAATTCTCGAGAGCACGTAAATCGCAACGTCGCCCTCAGCCTCCAGCGGAAGCTCATAATCAGGCTCTGGCATCACGGCACCCATGCCCTCCAAAACGGCATTCACGTGCTTTTCCTTCGCCCGCTTTTTCACGTCGCGCACAAAAAGCGTATGCGCTTCCTTCAAAATCTCGTCATAGGCATCCAGCCAGGACTTTGTCGTGATCGAAAATCCAGCCAGCTCCAAGCCCTTCTCCACGGAAATCGTAAAGTGAGAGTTCACCTCACCCGAACCCGTACCACCCTGCAACGTATGTCTTGCACCGCTCCCATACAGCGCAATCTGACAGGGCTCGTCCAACGGAAAATCTCCGTTTTTCTTCAGCAACACCATGCATTCTGCCAGCATGGAACGAACCTTTCTTGCATGTACCTTCTCTAATTCCGTTAAATGCACGCGATAACCCTCCTTGTTCTATGACTACTCTATCGACCGCCGCTTCGCAGCCGCTTGTTTTCCACTGCATGTTTTATTGTATCATAACATTGTTCACATTTAAAGATCGAGTAAGGTGAAATGTAACACTCATAAAATCCCGCTGCCTTCGGCATCTGTCGCTGCTTCGCAGCTTCCGATTTTATTTCGTGTACGCTCGGTTGAAACCAAATGCCTGCTTCGCAGTCGCTTGGTTTCCTGCCTCGCTACATAAAAGGACACGTGAGTGTAAACTCGCGTGTCCCAAGAAATAACTATGTTATTTTGTGGAGGCTGCTCCGAGAACAATGGTTACCTCATGCTTTACGTACTCACCATTCTCCATACGCTCGAAGGATACTGTAACCTCTTCGCCCTGCTTGTAGTACTGCAGAATCTTTCTGGCATCCGCATTCGAAGAAACCTTCTGCTTTTCTATCTTTGTAACAACGTCACCCTTTCTGATGCCTGCCTTTTCAGCGCCGCTTCCTTCAATGACATTATAAACATAACCGCCGCTAGGCATTCCATAGAACTGGCTAGCTTCATCCGTTACCGTCTGCAGCTGTACTCCAAGATAACCCTGTTCCTCTTCCGAAACAATTTCCGTTCTCGTCTGATACTCCATCAGCTCCTTGATGATGGGACTTGCAGCACTGATGGGGATGGCATAGCCCATGCCCTCAACACTCGTTCCCTGAAGCTTACTGGATACGATACCGATCAATTCACCCTTGATGTTTACCAGCGCACCACCCGAATTACCATGGTTGATCGCTGCATCCGTCTGGATAAAGGTACCCGTGTTTCCGTCCTCCGTCGTCATCTCACGGTTCAATGCGCTGATGACGCCATCCGTTACGGAAATGCCATAGCCCAGTGCATTACCGATGACAACCGCGGGCTGACCCAGCTTTAGGCTGTCGCTGTCGCCGATCTTTGCGATCGCGATCTTGCTCTTCGTCTCCTCTGAAATATCCTTGAGGGCTACGGACAAAACGGCGAGATCCATGTCAGCGTCCATGCCTTTAACATGCGCCTGTACGGTTGTGTCGTCCACGAACGTTATGTCAATTTGCTCTGCATCCTCTGCCACGTGATGGTTCGTCACGATCAGCAGCTCGGTATCATTCTCGCCGATGATGACACCTGTTCCGCCAGACTGCGGCGTATAGGGTCTTCCCCAGAAATCATATTCCTTCTCACCCGTGTTTAGGATCGTTACCATTGCGGGAACAACCTCCTGAACCATGTCAGACATATCGGTGGTAACCAGCTGGATATTATCGGAGTTTGCCATCCGGATTTCCTGACTGCCCGCGCTCTGGGAAATGTCCGTGATCTGCTGCTTTAACTCCTGTGATTCAATTGCCACGGGAGTCGTGCTGACATTTTTATCCCAGACACCCGTGAAATAACAGAAGCCATAGAAGGTGCCGCCTGCGACGCCGCCAAAGATGACTGCAAGGATGGCTGCTGCTAGTGCTCTCTTTAAGAATCCGCCGCGCTTCGACTTACGCATTGCCTTCTTCTCCAGCTTCTTCGCCTTACGCTCCTGCTTCTTTGCCTGTTTAGCATCCTCCTGCGCATAAAACTCTGCCCAGGGATCTCTTGTATCTCTAGCCATGCTTTCGCTGACGCGATCAAAATACTGCCGATTGCCTGCTTCCGCCTGGGTCGTTTGCGCCTGCTCCGAAGATAGGTCCGTCCTCGTCTGCGCCCCCTGCACCTGCTCCGAAATCCGGTTTCCCTGCATCTGCTCCGAAGCCTGGCTCTCTTGCATCTTCGCCGCAGCATCGTTGATGATCGTCCGGAACTCATGCGCCAGCTCTGCAGCGTCGCCCGCATTTGCCTGGTTCTCACCTTCTGCAGGGCGAAGTCTCTCACCCGTCATTGGATCAAAATTCATTCCTGAATACTGATTGTTGTCGCTCATGTCTCATACCCCTTTTCCTGTTCTTACTTTGGAAAGGAATCCTTTTCCCTTCTGCTTATGGACTCAGTATAGAGTTGAATTGTGTTCTTTTTGTGTCCTTTTTGTGTTAATTGTGTTTTATTTTTTCCAATACTGCTTGTTGTCCGATGCCAGCAAAATCACCCATTTCGGTAGCTTTCGATACCGTTTTCCTAATAGATATCCCGCGTACTTAAAGGCACATTGCAGAAAGAAATACGGGATTTTCCCAATCTGTCCGCGATCCTTTAAAGCCTTGACCGTGGACCTTACAAGCTTCTTGCCCTCGGACTCCGACTTCACAATGCCAAAGATTTCCGGATGCTCCGCCTGCGACACGCCAAGGTCAAAATTCCGATGGAACTGCTGCATGCAGGTATAATTATGAGAGTGCACGACCAGTGCCTCCGCCTCATAGGAAACCTGCCAGCCCTTTTGAATGGCCGTTCCTGCATAAATCATGTCCTCATTAAAAATCGTATGCCTTACAAATCCGCCTAGCTGCTCATAGACATCCCTGCGGTATGCTGCACACACGTTAGAACAGAAAAAGGTCTTAATGCCCAGCCTCTGAAGGTCCTCTGCACTCTTAATCACGGACTGATCAGGATAATTAAACTGCCGCGAAATCCTTTCGAGAACGCCACAATCGCGCCTCGGGAGCTGCCTGCCATACGCCACGGCAACCTTTCCAGACAAATGCTTCGTCAAATGTTCAATGAGGTTCTGATCCGCCGGCATGGCATCCTGCGTCAGCATGACAAAAATGTCTGCATCGGATTTTTGCACGCCAAGATGACGGGTTCCGCCGTGATCAAATTCCTTTTTCGAAAGATGATACGTCGTGACAAAGGGATATGTCTCCTCAAAATTCATGTCCCTCGTCAACCCGTCAAAATAGGATTTTTCCGTATTCATCAGAATCACCCGATGCACGGGTACGCTCTGAGTTGCAAGACGGCCCAGGAGTTCAAATAATTGCTCACTGGGCCGATAGGTTGGTATAATTACATCGATCTTCATATTGTCTCGCTATAATCAATCCTAATATTTTGAAGAATAGTTCTTAATATACTTGCTGTATTCCTTTACGGTACTCGTTACGTTGTAATCCTTGTCACCAAACAGGTACTCATGAAGCCACTTAACGTTGCTCTCCAGATCCTCGGGTACGACACAGCTACCCTTAGCGCCCATGTTCTTTACGCTAAGATTGTCCTCCTGAGGGAACATGGTGCCTTCGTCCACCAGTCTATACTCAGCGATATGGCTGATCAGAGTCGTAATGGTATCCGTCTGAAGGCTGGTGTAAATGTCGGACTGAACGGCATTAAATGCATCCAAAAGCGTATTGATGTCTGCCTTCTTTGCCTCGGTCTCGATGGCCTTGATGACCTCTCTCTGACGAGCGGTACGTGCAAAGTCATTACCTACGTAACGGATACGGCAATAAGCTGCTGCCTGCATGCCGTTTAAGTGCTGATATCCAGGGCTTGCCACTTTCTTGTATACCTTGTCCATGGTCTGTCCGATACAAATACCATAGTTGTTCAGGTGTACCAGCTCCTTGCTGTCAACGTCGATGTCAACGCCGCCCAGCGCATCAATGACGCCTACCAGAGCCCAATAGCTAACTGTTACGAAATTCTCAATGTTCATGTCAAGGTTGGTGTTCATCATCTTTACAGCTGCTTCCGCACCGCCCTTGGAATATGCCGCATTACACTTGCTATAATTGTCACCAGTATTCAAGAAGGTATCACGAAGCAGGCTGACCAGCTTGATGTCGCCATTGTCCAAATTGATGCTGGCGATCATCATGGTGTCGCTTCGAAAGCCCTTCAAAAGACCACTTCTGCGAAGGTCATTTGCAGGCAACAGGGATACCGTCGTTCCGCTGTCGTTCTTCTTCTCACGGCTGATGTCAACGCCGAACAATGCGATGTTCATATAGCCCTTCATCACCGTACTCTGCTTTACCTCTTCAGCGATCTTCAGTTCTTCCTCCTCCAGCTTAACAATGCTGATGCCTTCGTTCTCAGGGTCGCTGCCGAACGCTCTCACCACAATATAGCAAGCCACGCCAAGCAAAGCCACAACAATCAGCTCCACCATAAAAATTACAATTTTCGTCGTACTACTTCTTTTTCTACCGTTCCTAGCCATTCTCTTTTCTCCCATAATAAATTGCTTATTCTCACGCGCCAATGCACGCTAATATGCGTTTTTGTTTATAAATCCCGTAAAGAACGTCATAATGATGATCTTTATGTCGAACCATATGGTCCAATTCTCGATATAGTAGATGTCGTGCTCAATTCTCTTTCGAATGGACGTATCTCCTCGATACCCATTCACCTGTGCCCATCCCGTCAGTCCTGGCCGCACCTGATGCTTTACCATGTACCTTGGGATTTCCTCCTTAAACTTCTCAACAAACTGAGGTCGTTCCGGTCTCGGCCCTACCAGACTCATGTCCCCTTTTAGGATGTTAAACAGCTGGGGAAGCTCGTCCAGGCTGGTTTTCCTCATGATCCTTCCAAACCTTGTCACCCTGGGATCATCCTTCGTCGTCCATGCCTTTTTCTCCTCCGACGGTGCCTGCTGCGCCATGCTTCGGAACTTGTACATGTAAAACGGCTTATTGTGAAGGCCTACGCGCTCCTGCTTGAAAATGATCGGCCCTGGACTCGTCAGCTTTACCATGATGGCACAAAACAGCATGATCGGCGAAGTAATCAAAATGCCAAACAAGGAACCAAAAATATCAGCGGCACGCTTGATAAACGCATTTCCCGTGTTCGTCAGCGGTACGTAACGAATGTTGATCACGGGCAATCCCATCAGGTCCTCCGTATAGGGCCTCGTCGGAATCAGACTGTTGTAATCAGGGATAAACTTTGTGTGCACGCCAGACTTTTCGCAGATGCCTACGATCTCGCCCAGATAATCATAATCCCTTAGGGAAAGCGTGATTGCGACCTCATCCCAGTCATTTTTCTCCAGCATCTCTGGCAGGGCTTCGATCGTCGCCTTTACGGGAATTCCTTTATACAAGGTTCCTACGGGCACGTGATCATCCAAGAAACCGCTGACGGCGTAGCCCCATTGCGGGTTCTCCATGATGCGATTGACATACTCCTCTGCCGCCCTCGAATACCCGACCAAAAGAATGTGCTTTACGTTGTAGCCCTTTTTCCTGATCGACTGCAGGCTTCTTCGAAGAAGAATTCTGGAAAGCCCCGTTGAAAAACAGTTCAGGACATAAAACAATGCCAGCACGGATCTGGCATAGGGCAGCTCCCGCATCACCAGGTAAATCACGATGATCAATGCGGCCATGCCGAAGGTATTCGCCTTGATGATGTCGAAAATCTCCAATCTTCGGCGCACGGTGCGCTTCGGCGTATACACTCCGACTTGATAATAAACCAAAACATATCCAGGGATGATAAACACCAGCAGTGAAATATAATCCCGAAGCGGTAGAACGCCAGGCCCTGGTCCATTCTGTAAAACGTAAAACTTCAGGACATAGCCCAGGATCAACGAGACAGCCGTGATTATGGCATCAATCACTACCAGCAATCGATTAAAAACTTTCTGATTGTCTTTTATCATATTCTGCCTGAAAGCCGCTTATGGCTTTCTTCCTCACGAACAGAGATTCCATAACGTTTACTTACCATTCTCATTATAAGACGTGCCTAGTCAATCCGCAATTTAAGAATTTATGAAGGTAATTCTTAAGGGAAATTAAGAATTTAAAAACATCAACCCTTCGATTGATGTTTTTAGATTCCTTTTATTCTACTGAACCAGCTTTAATCCAAACTCTCTCCACATCCAAACCCTTGTATTTCCCGTGCGATCCGTGACATTTAAATAGCTTCCCTCTCCTGAGGAAATGTCCGTGATCTCGTATTCGATCTGCGAGGACATCCAAATGGCTCGTATTTTTGACTCCCGCTTTGCCTCAAATTTATAAATAAATATATGCTGCTTCAGCGCCTTGTCGTTTTTCTCAACCCAAAACGGCATGTGCTCCCCATAGCTTCCATGCTTCCAGACGAGCAGAATCAGTTCCTCCTGCCCGTCCCTGTCAATGTCCTTAATGACAAGGTCCTGAACGAACCAATCTCCCTGCGTCTTCCAGACGACCGTTCCCGTTTTTCTGCCTGCCGTCGCCGCATTCCCGTAGCCAGCATCCCCGTCTTCTTCTGCCGCATTCCCGCGGTCTGTCTCCCCGCCAACCCGCAGCGTAACCCTCCGTCCTTCCAGCGCGACATAGCCCTCGCCAAAGCTCGCACCGTCGCAGTTCCATATGATCCACCTCGGCAAAAAACATCCATACCACCATAAAAGGTAGGTGGCGATCGTTACAATCGCCACCACCCCAATGCAAATTCCTATGATTTTAAGGAGTTTTCTACCCTTCTTATTCATATTCACTATAATTATCTTTCCAATAATTTCTGTAGGAATCCGTCCATTCAGGACCCGCAATGCTTTCCCAATGATACATCTCGTCGTCGCCCATCTGCATGCCAAGCTTAATGCGCCATTCCTTATCCGTCAGCCTGTCAGAGATCGGCTGTACAAACTGATAGTAATTGAATACGCCGCCGATACCAATGTGCAGCTCTCCGTCAATTGGGAAGATGACATAGATTCTGGCCGCACCGCCGATGGCTTCCTCCAGACAAACGCCGTTGGGATCCGTTGCCACGTCAGCCACGATGGCCATCGGGAACTCTGCCGCATCGGCATAGCGATTGTTCGCCTCATCCTTAACGGTTTCATACCAAAGGTGCTCTAGGGCTCCGCCATACTCACGAATGAAATCATATTCCTCATCCGTCAGCGTCTCATTTTGAAGCTCCTTCACGGACATATCGCGCAATCTCTTCGCGATTTCTCCAAGTCTCTCAAGGCCTTCCTTCTCCTCCGGCCCAAGATAGCCTCTCTTTTCCAAGCCCTCGATCGTCGTCTTGGTCAATGCATAAAGTCTTGCGTAAAGCTCTGGCTGCGGCTCTACATAGCCTCTGTCATCATATTCATCGATGTCAGCGCCGCCCATCTCCGCCATCATCTGCTTTGCATAAAGAATCGTGTCATGCTTAAGCTCCGTCCAGCTTCCAAGGAAGCCCTCAATGCTCTTCTTCTGCCAGTTCTCATTCGTCATGAAGGAAGGATATCCCTCCCCCTTCTCCTCCAGAAGCGGCAACAGGGTATATAACCAACCGCCATACAGTGAGGAAGACCAATAATCCGTGAGCTTTTGAACCTTACTGCGAACCAGCTGCATCTGCTCCAGGAAATTCGGGAACCGGTCATTGCCCTTCTCGATCAGAATTTCCAATGCAAGGTCACTGCCAAATGCAGCCGCCACGTCAAGTCCGTCAGGAAGCATTCTCTTGCTTGTATCAGCCGCTTCATCAACCTGATTATAGGTGAGCTGCGTAAATACGGCGGCGTCCAGCGTAAAGCGCTGTCCCATAAAGCGGAAGCCCTTCGCTTCCTCACGTCTGTCCGTCTTTACGGAAGATTCCTCAAAGACCACGGAATTGATCTGCGGTGCACGAAGCTCACGAATGCCATCCAGATAGTTCTGGAAAGCCTTTTGATTTCCAATCAGTTCCTTCACCGTTGCCGTCTCACCATAGGCCTTGTCGATCACGGGAAGGTACTCATAAAAGGTCAGGTCGTCGCTCTGTCCAACAAAGAATGCCGTTACGTCATAGACGTCCCCCCATTCCTTTTTACCCGCCTCGTCCTCCTTCAAGGCCAGCGTCAAAAGAAGTGCACAGCGATTCATGGTTTCAGAGGTCTGCGCGTAATTTAAGTGCCCGTAGAGCATCATCGCACGGAAATACCGTTCCAGCTGCGCATCTCCGTCATAATAACCTCTGGGCTTATATTGGGAATAATCCTCATAGTTATCCATGATCAGCGACCATTCAATCCCTTCCGCTGCCATGATCTTCTCAAGCTCTTTCTCCACAACGTCCTTTACGTAATCCGGTATCTGCTCCTTCGTTTCCAGCAACCTGGAAGCAATGCTAAAGTAAGCAACATTCAGCCTTGCAGCCTCCTCCCATTCACTTCCCTTCAGCGTTTCATACTGCTTCTTGGAGTCCTCCAGCATCCTGGAGGTCATTCTTTCGACGGCGCCATAAAGAGACTGTTTTTCCGTCTTCTTTTGCAGCATCGCAAAATAGAGGTGATAGGTGTGCATCATGGAATCTGAAGTGATAAAGCTTGGAATCAGTCCATAGCGATTGCCTTCGTAGATATCAAAAAATTCTGCACTCTGGCCTTCTACAACGACAAAATTATTTTCTGCCAGCTTCTCCTTTTGATCCTTGTACAAATAATATCTGTCCACATCCTTTACGTTGCTAAGGTCTGCATTGGCCTTATAAGCCGCAACGGACGGATGATAGGATACCTCCGTGTCCTCATAATCAACATAAATGGCAACTCGATCGGGCACTCCCTGCTTTCCTGCTTCGGTATTCGGATTTCCGTCGGGGTTCTCCGTGGATGTCTGCGACCCCTTTGCAGATAAGGTTTCATTAATGTCATCCGATGACGGATTTCTCATGCTGATGGCAATCCCAACGGTAACGGCCACTGCCGCAGCTAGTCCTGCCGCAATTGCCACCCATCCATTCCGGCTGCGCTTCTTCTGTCCGCCTTTATTTTGCTTTGCGGGAAGCTTCGCCGCATTGTTAATATACTTTTCATCGATTTCGCCGACGGCATCTAATAAATCATGCTCATTCATACCTCGTAACCTCCTTTCTCCAAATGCTCCTTCAGTTCTGCCCTCATGCGAAACAACGTGGTCTTGACCTTGCTCTGCGAAAAGCCATACGCTTCCGCGATTTCTGCAATCGGGTCAAAATACCAATATCTTCTGACAAACATGTTTTGTTGTTCCTCTGAGCAGGTCTTCAGGAAATCATTGATGAGACCACTCAGGCACTTTGCTTCGATCTCTGCCTCCGTATTCTGATTTCCGGGAAGACATTCCTGCATCTCCTGCGTAAGCTCGCAATACAGGGCTTGTCTTTTCTGCCGGTGGCTCAGTCGATACGAATCAAGCGCAATGTGCCTGATGATTCTGCCGACAAACGCAAATAAATAATCCCTCGGCTCATAGGGCGGTATGGATCCCCAGGTTTCAAAATAGGCGCTGTTTTCACATTCCTTCGCCGTCTCCAGGTCATCCACAATCCGAAATGCTATATTTCTGAGTCTGGTACCGTATTTTATCGCTGTTTGGTTTATGGCATCTTCGTTTCTCGATAAGTAGAGCTCTACGATTTCATTATCATTCACGAACTGCTTCCTCCCCTCAGCTTTTTAAGGCCTTCACTCTATATAGCATCGTTTTCCGCATTTTGGTTACAAGATATTTTTGAAATCTCTCTAGAAAGTTTTTTAGGCTTCCATTTTTGCAAGGCGCTCCATGATAGTATCTGCTGCTTCCAGACACCTTAAGGACGCACTTTGCAGCTCGGCATAAAAGCCTTCCGCGCCATCGGCCAGACCGTCTGACACAGCCTTTAACAAAAGACAGGGCAAGCCATTTGCCTCGCAGGTAAGGACAATTCCTGCCGATTCCATGTCGCAGATGTCACCCTCAAAGGTAGTATGAAGATATTGCTTTTCCTCGGCCGTACTGATAAATTTATCACCAGAACAGCAGGTCGCGAGAGAAAGACCATCCATAACGGAGAGAACACTTTTCACCAAGCTCTCTGTCGTCTTAAGGAAAATGGAATCATGACCGTCCACCTGACCGATCGCAAGATCCATAAACTCCGAACAGTCATATTTATAATGTACGACGCGATCCACGAGACAAATCTTATGCTTCTTCATGTCCGTCGTAAGACCGCCCACGACACCAAAGTTTACGATACAGCTGACGTCAAACTTTGCTGCAAGATACTGAACGCCTGCTGCCGCAGCGATTTCACCCATACCCGTCTTTAGAACATAAACGTCATAGGCCTCCTGCTCGACAAAATACAATTGAAATCCAGGAGGCGATTCCAGCTCCTTCCAATTTTGATAGTGTTGAAAGATGGCGTCCATTTCAATGGCAACAATCAAACCGACCTTCATTTTCATAGCATGTCTCCTCCTTTTTCTTAGACTCCAAACGCTTGGAGTAATTGATTCACCCGCCCCATTTCCTCGGGAACATATAGATGGCGTCCGCAATCCTTCATGCAAGCCTGATCCGCGCAGGATCTGCAATGCTGATAGGTCAGCCCTGCATCTAATTTTAGTTTATTGATCGCCCAGAATTCTTTCCCTAGGTGGAAGTAATTATACTGTCGAAAGGTCGTGTGAAGCTCATGTCCATAAGGGCACACGCATTTCTCACAGCGGTCACAGCCGATGGGTTCAAAGGTCTTGCGAAGACGATCTAATACCTCCTCATAAGAAAAGGATCTCTCTTCATACTCCTTTGCGAACGCAACCTCTGCCTGTTCAAAGGTACCGATCCCCAAAATGGCACAGGAGAAGGGATATCCTAAAATGCCACTAATCAGCTCCTCTGGCGTAAACGGCCCGATCAAAAGCCCCGCCGCATATACCTTGTTTAGAATAAAGCCCTTTTCACGGAATGCCGCTTCCTCCCTCATTCTCTCGAGCATTCCCCGCTCCATAATGTTACCGCTTCCCTGCAGCACATCCACTCTTGGGTCCTTCGCCCCACGATATAAGACATTATAATAATGAGAGGCAATTCCCGTAAAACCTATCTTCCCTTCTCGCTTTAAGTCATACAGGGCATCCAGTGCCCCATTCTTGCCAAACACCTCATCAACGTTGCTCTCGTCAACCTGATGCACAAAATAAATGTCGGGCTTGGTTCCAAGGTGCTTTGTCGACCTGATGACCTCCCTGTAAATCTCTGCACCGTCATAAAATCTAGCCTTATCCGAAATGATGATCTTGCTTCGGTCAATGGTTTTCGCAAATTCACCCAGCTTGAGCTCCGCGTCGCCATATTCCTCCAAAATCGCGGTGTCATAAAAATTGCACCCGTAATCAAAGGCTTTTTTCATGATCGCTATGGCGGTCTCCTGGTCAGGGCTATAAAATTTCGGCAAGACAGGCACGTGGCCGCTTAGGATCGGAATGGTTCCAAAGCCAATCTCCGACACGCGCAGGCCCGTTTTCCCCAGCGCTCGATATCTCATCGCACGATGCCTCCGTTCATCATTATAAAGGGCTCGAGGGGATGGTTTGGAGGGTCTTTCTACTAATCTTTTTTACCTGGAAAGACCCTCCAAACCATCCCCTCGAGTTTATGGAAAGCTTTTCTTACAAGTATATTTAGAACTACCAAACAACAAACATGAACATTTTACTATCACAGATAAGTGCTATATTTAATAACTCTTAAATTATCACAATAAATGAACGCTTTCTCATCCAGTTGGGTCTCTTCAGGAATATGGATTTCCTCGAGGTTGTCACAAAAGGCGAAAGCTTCTGCTTCGATAATCTTCACGGATGGAGGTATGATGATCTTGCGTAAGGACTTGCAGCGGAAGAAGGCTCGCTCGGGGATTTTTTGAAGCTGGGGCGAAAGGGAAATCCCCGTTAGGCTGACGCAATGTTCAAAGCATCGGTTCCCGAGCTCCTGCAGGCAGTCGGATAAATCAATGGTTTCCAAGGATTGGCAACCAGTGAAGGCCTGCGCACCAATGCTGGTGATGGCTCCTGCGTTTGTTACGCACTTTAGCCATTTGCTATTCTCAAACGCAGACTTTCCGATCCTTGTCGTGTCCTTGGAAAGAGCGATTTCTTCCAGCAAGTGGCAATCCTTGTAGACGCCGTCGCCCACGGCCTTAATCCCTTCGGGAAAGGTTAGCTTCGTAATATTTCCCGTGCTCTCTATCAAGTTCCCAGACTCATCTAGCTTAAAGCAGTTAATGCATTCTGAGAAGATTCTTTGAATCAATTCCGGATATTCCTTGTCGGTCAAATCTGAAACATTGCTTAATACATATTCCTTCTGATTCCAATCCGTAATCCTTTTCAAATTGAGACAGTTGCGGAAGGAAAGGCTCTCAATGCCTATCCTCTCCGACGGAATCACAAGCTCCGTAATCTTGGTATTCCCCGCAAAGCACCAGCTGGCAACACGCCTTATGGTATGTGGAAGCTCTACCCTTCCCTCACAAAGCGCGCCATCTAACAGCACTTGATTGACAATGACCATTTCCGATGCCTTTCTTTGCTCCTCCAACCATGCCGTCATAAAAAAGGCATGGTTTCCAAAGATCTTCACGGACTGTGGAATATGGATTTTCTGAAGTCTGACATGATCCCTGAAAACATCCTGTCCAATCTCTTCGATGTCCTGCGGAATCGTTACCTCCGTGCTATCCTGCGTATAGCCTGCAAGGATTTTTCTCTCCCTTACGTCAAAGCAAGAATAAATCGAAGCGATCACTTCCCTGACGGGCATGGGATAGAGATTCCCCACATGATTCAATCCATCCGAGAACCTTGAAAATTCGTACCTCTCAGATGCATAGGTGATGGAGCGAACCTGTGTACATCCAATAAAAGCTCCACTCTTTAAGACGGTATCCTTTGACAGCTCCACGGATTCCAGTGAGGCGCAATCCGCAAAGGCATGAAAGCCACATTCTACCTGATGCAGCTCCACCTTCTTTAATGCCTCACATCGTTCGAAGGCTCTTTCGCCAATCACGCGTATGCCCGAAAAATCAAAGGAATCCAAGGCCGTACATTCATCAAAGCATCTGGCCTCCATCTGCTGAATGTCCTTCGCTTCAAACTTTGAAAGCGAATAGCAGCCTGCAAAGCTCTCCATCGGCAAAACAGAAACACCAGACAGATGAACCTCCTCCAGACTCCTGCAGTAGGAAAAGCAGCCCTTCCCCAATTCCTTTATGTTCAACCATACCTTTTTCAGCTTCGGGCAGGTTGAAAATGCATTTTGCTCGATCACGCACTCTGGCGCATCAATCGTAATCTCCTCCAAATTTGGACAGGCGGCAAATGCATACTTCCCGATTCTAGAAATGTCCGTAAGAGATAGTGTTTTTATTTCTTCCCGTCTTGCATGCGCATAGGGAGCAATACAACCTTCCACGCATTGATCAACAACCTCTCCCTGTCGAAAATCGCCAGGGTACTTGTCTTTCTCCTTCTCCAACGCCTGGAACTGCTTCGCCAGATAGAACGCATAGGGATGTATGTCCGCCTTTTGGGGCCATGGCTCAAAGGGCTTTAGCTGAAAGCATCTCCGAAATGCATATTCTCCAATAAATTCGACCGAAGCAGGAAGACAGCATTTCAATAGCTTTTTACATTCCGCAAAGGCTTCTCGCTCGATCCTTTTTAGCTTGTCCGATAAGACAATATTTTGTAAGGTCACGCAGCCTGCAAAGGCCTGCTCGCGAATCTCCAAAAGGCTATTCGGGCATTCTACGATTCTCAGTCGTTCCTTTCCAAAAAAGCAACGCTCGCCAATGATCTCCACTCCCTTAGGGATCTGAATCTGCTCCTCATCTCCCAGATAGCGAAGGAGCGTCTTTCCGCTGAGATAGAAATCACCCCAGACCTGATCCTGGATGCGGCTGATCAGCTCGTTCGGGGTAGCATCCTCAAGCAGGTACTCCCTTCCAAGCAAATGCGCCTTTTTCAAATGACAGCAACCGCGAAATGCCTTGTCATCCAAAAGCAGGTTCTCGTTTTGAATGGTAATCTCTTCCAGATTGACACAATTGTTAAATGCATTTGCCCGAATCTCCTGCAGGGACTTCGGTAATGTAATGCTCACAATTCCCTTTTTATCAAAGAAACAGCTCTTTCCGATTGCCGTGATTCCTTCCGGCAGCATGATGGATTTTAGGTTGATGTGAAACTTATTCAGCACGCCATCCTCAATCTGCATGGAATGGTACACGCTTTTCGCGATGGACTTGATCACGGAGGGATAGGTCGAATGAGAATTCATGGCCTCGATAAGATTGCTGATCTCATAGGCTTCGCCAGACAGCGTGATCTTCCGAAGATGTACGCATCCCTCGAACACTTCCTCACTAAAATTCGAAGCATCCACGTTTTTATTCAGCGTGACTTCCTCAAGCAAAAGATTATGAGAAAAGACCGCTTTTCCAAGGCGCTCTGGTCCTTCCATAACGACTCTTTTTAAGCCATCACAATATAAAAAAACATATCCGTCCACCTTGGTCAGAGATTTCGGAAAAATCATCTCCTTGATCTTGTGACATCTGTGAAACGCATATTCTCCGATTTCCTCCAGTCCTTCAGGAAAGGTAATCTCCCTCAGCTGCCTGCAACCCTTAAACGCAGTTGCCCCAATCCTTTTCAGGGAGGAGGGAAGGCTGACCTTGAGAAGCCACGCCATGCCCTTCAGCGCGCCCTCCCCGATCGTATGCACGCCCTCTGGAATCTGAACCTCTGGTCCAGCCCCCAAATAGGCCTTCAGGACCCCATCTTCTATTTCAAATTGATCTTGCACCAGCATTCTGTTTTACCTCAAAAAAATAAGCCCCAGGATCCTTCTAAGCTCGGCTATGCTGCCGCACCGATATAAATCCAGCTTATACTGTTTCGTTCCAGGAAGCTTTTTCATGAAATAGGAGGCGAGCTTTTTGACATACGAAAGCACGTAAAGCTCGTCAAAGCATTCCTCCGCGATCTCGAGCTGCTCCATCAGCAGACTATACTTCGTGTCGTTGCATTCCTTACTCGTCAGCTCTGCGAAAATCAAGGGATTCTCGAATCCATATCTGGCGAGCATGATGCCATCCGCCCCCGTTCGCTCCATCATCTCGATGGCGGCCTCCTTGGAATCGATCCCGCCATTTGCGAACACGGGAATCTTCACGGATTGCTTCGCCAGTTTAATCAGATCATACAAGGGAGCCCCGTCATACATCATGTCCCTAGTTCTGCCATGCACCGTGATCATGTCCGCGCCAGATTGTTCACACATGCGCGCGAATTCCTCAATCACGATCTTTTGCCTGTTCAGGCCGACCCTACATTTCACCGAGACCACCTTCCCGCTTCTCTTACAGGCCTCAATAATTTTAGAAGCGCGCGGGAGATCCTCCAACAGCGCGCTTCCCTCTCCCGCCTTGATGACATTGGGAACGGGACATCCCATGTTAATGTCAATAATGTCAAACTTCTCTAAACGCTCGCTTTTCGCAGCTCTTTCAAAGACGGCCGGAATGGAACCCAGAAGCTGCACACACTTTAATTTCTCACGATCATCCGTGTACAAAAGCTTCGCCGTGGCCCTGTCATTATACTTCAGCCCATCCGAGCTGACCATTTCCGTGTAGGCGCTTCCCGCCCCCAACCTCTCCACCATCAGTCGAAACGGGAAACAGGTATACCCCGCAAGCGGTGCCATCAAGACATTGGACGGAAAACGAATTCCGCCAATCATGATCTCCGTTCCTATTCTCTTTGTCGTCTCCCTGTCTTCCATACAAATTCCTTGTTATTCGTTCATGTTTAAATTCAAGACGGAATCCCTGTAGATAATCCTACAAGGCAGCTTGATCGGTTCATAGCTCTCCGCCTTTTCGGTGCCAATGATATTCTGAATCAGCATCTCGGAGGCCTTACATCCAATTTCCCTCAATGGCAAATGACAGGTCGTCAGCCTAGGATATAAATACTCCGTTACCAGCTGATTATCATATCCCACCACGGAAAAATCCTTGCCAACGACAAGATCGTGTTCGTGCGCATAATCATACACGCCGCCCGCCATTAGGTCATTCATGCAAACGATCGCGGTGATATCATTCTTTAAAAGCTCCTCGGCTCCCAGGGCTCCCGTAGGCTTCTTCCAGTCTCCGTAATAAATCCATTCGGGATTAAAGGGAATGCCTGCTTCAAACAATGCTCTCTGATATCCGAGCAGGCGCGCCTTCGCATGCAGGTTATCGGCCACGCCGGAAAGAATACCGATGCGCTTATGTCCCTGAGAAAGCAAATATTTCATCATGTCATAGCCGCCCTGTACGTCATCGGGAACGATGGACGGAAAACGATTCTGATCCGCCCAGCCATAAGCGATAACCGTCGGTATGGCAAAATTGTCAGGAATACAATTGATCGTTCTTCCATGTCCTGCAATATAAATCAATCCATCTACGTGGATGGCCTGAAATTCATGTAATATGGGCTCCAAAACATTCTGCAGCTTTTGGTCATCGTGATACCAGGTATCTTCCCATTTGTCATACATGCGCAGATTCATGATCATGGCCCGATAGCCCTGCTCCTCACAGCGCGCCATGGCTGACTCCAGAATGTCAGATGTACTAAACTGACCCAAATCCTCCGCGATAATGCCGATGGTCTTCGTGCTCTGTTTTCTAATGTTAGCGGCAAAGTAATTGGGCTGATACCCCATTTGCTGGATGCAATCAAGTATCTTTTTTCTTGTTTCCTCACTAATGTTAGCCTTTCCATTTACGGCATTGGATACCGTACTGGGCGATACTCCACACATCTTTGCAATTTCTTTTACTGTCATATTCTTTCTCCTTCAACAGGTTCCTTTTCCACTGATCCATTGGTTTTCATGTGTCCTTGCAACTCTCACTTTTCTTAGTATATCAGATTTCCCCGAAAGTCACAATATTTTAATGTCTCTACAACGATTGTAAACCATCCCGCGTTGCTTAGATCAAATTTTCCTTTCGATATTGGGAGGGTGCGATCCCCGTCTGCTTCTTAAAAACGTTGCAAAAATAATACGGCGACTCAAAATGAAGCGCATCGCTGATCTCACCAATCGAAAGCGTCGTCGCGGCCAGAAGCCGCTTTGCCCGCTCCGTTCGTGCGCTGCTGTGATATTTCCAAAGCGTCGTTCCCGTCGTCTGCTTAAAAAGCAGATTGAGATGCTTAAAGGTCAGCCCCATGAACTCCTCCAGTTCCCCCGAGTCGAACGGCCTGTCCGACCGTTCATCAAGAAAGGTCATCATCTTCTGCACCTTCTCACTTTTTCCGTCGATGTGTCTCTCGGAAATGGTTTGTTCATAGATATCCATAAGGATTTCATAGAGATACGCATTCAGATTTAGGTTTGCGCTGTAATCCCTGGACGAAAACATCCGCTCCAACGTCATGAACCGCGAAAAGATCCTGGTGCCCCTCTCAATGTGAATGGTTTTCGGCAACACGTGACATGCGCGGACTCTTGGCTCCTCCGTCTCCGTATACAAGAACCTCTCATAGGGAGCAAGCTCTCTTCCGCCATCTCCTTCCTCCAGGTGAAAATGGACGAAAAACCACTTTGTTCCCTTGGGACATTTGACGTCCCCAAAGTGATGCAAGCCCTGCTTCAGGAACAGAAGGTCGCCTGCCTCTACGGTAAACTCCTCCTCTTCCTCAAAGATATGAAAGCTTCCCTCTTCGACATATAACAGCACGTTGACGTCAAGCACTCTGTCAGGATGTACAAATCCCGTGTCGGTGCTTAAGTATCCACATAAGCTGACTGACGGCAGCATGTCCGTAAACAGTCTGATTCGATTTTCATCCATTTTCCCCATACGCTTACCCATGCGACTATTTTATATTTATTAGCATCCATTTGGCATTTATCATGGAATTACATGCGATTATAATACAATTATAAAAATAAATGTTCCATCTGTCAATCGAAAGGAATAGGAGGTTTTCCATGAAAGCTATATTCGGAAAGAATGTGATTTTAAGAGATGGCGAGCTTCTCGCCAAGGAAGCTGACAACAGAAATTATCTTGAGGAATTAAAGTCTCCCGCGCTGCTCCAGAATTTCTATCAGGAAGCGGGAATCAACCAAAACTTTGGAAGCAAGCATATGGCACACACGGGATGGGAGGATCCGTCCTGCCAGCTGCGCGGTCATTTCCTTGGCCATTACCTCAGTGCCTGCGCCATGAGATATTATGAGAATGGCGATGAGGAGCTGCTTGCCAAGGCAAATCACATCGTGCACGAGCTTGCGCGCTGTCAGGTGGAAAACGGTGGTCTTTGGGCAGCCTCCATTCCCGAGAAATACTTTTACTGGATTGCGCGGGGAAAGCAGGTATGGGCACCTCATTACAACGTACATAAGACCTTCATGGGCCTCTGCGACATGTACCGCTATGCCGGCAACAGGGAAGCTCTGGAGATTGCCGTTTCTTTTGCGAAATGGTTTTATGACTTTACGAAGGAAAAGACCCGTGAGGAGATGGACAACATCCTGGATTTTGAAACCGGGGGCATGCTGGAGGTTTGGGCGGATCTCTATGAATTCACCAAGGACAACATGTTCCTGGAGCTCATTGACCGTTATGACAGACACAGGCTTTTCGACAAGCTCCTTGACGGTGTTGACGTTCTTACGAACATGCACGCCAACACAACCATTCCCGAGGCCATCGGTGCAGCCAGAGTTTATGAGGTAACGGGTAACGAGCGCTATAAGAACATTGCCCTGAAATACTGGGAGATGGCAGTGACTAGAAGAGGTTCCTTCGTCACTGGTGGCCAGACCTGCGGTGAAATTTGGACACCGATGAAATCCATGGCAGAGCGCCTTGGCGATAAGAATCAGGAGCATTGCACCGTTTACAACATGATCCGCCTTGCAGACATTCTCTTTTGCTGGACGGGCGACGTCTCCTTCCTGGATTACATTGAGCAGAACCTATACAACGGCATCATGGCGCAGGGCTACTTTAGAGGCGGCCATGCCAATGGTCAGACCGCGGAGTTCCCGGAGGAAGGACTCATCACCTACTTCCTTCCCATGTCCGCAGGCCTTCGCAAGGGCTGGGGCCAGAAGTTCTCTGATTTCTTCTGCTGTCACGGAACCCTTGTGCAGGCAAACGCCGCCCACAATAAGTATTTGTACTATCTGGACGGCGATCAGGTTTATGTAGGCGTTTATACAGCAAGCAAGGCCCTATTTGAAATCAACGGGACGAAGGTCACCCTCGAACAGCGCAGGGACACCTTAAGCGGAAGCTTCCATTCCTCAAGTACCTCCTCCGCCCTACAGGCAGTCGGTGACAACACGCATATTTATCCTCATCAGCCCGACATCATGAAGCAGTGCTTCCATGTTTCCTTGGACCAGGCAACTGAATTCACGCTCTGCCTGCGCCTTCCCAAGTGGCTGAAGAGAACGCCCGAGCTGACGATCAACGGTGAAATCGTCGATCTCGCTGCCCTTACCAGAGACGGTTTTGTCAAGGTAACGCGGCTGTTCCAAAACGGAGACGAGCTCTGCCTGTCCCTCCCTCTCGACATTTATACAACCAAGCTGGAAGGCTCCGACAACCTGTATGCCTTCTCCTATGGGCCCATTGCACTGGCCGGTTTGTCCGATGCAGAGCGTACCCTTCACTTAAAGGGCCACGACATTACCGAGCTTCTGACCCACGACAATGAGCGTGAATGGGGCTCCTGGAAGGATACCTTCAAGACCCGTTATCAGGATGTCGGCATGAAGCTGATTCCACTGAAGAATATCGGTTACGAAAGATATCAGGTCTACTTCCCAATCGAAGAATAATACCTAATAAATCGAAAAAGCTGCTCTGATCGGGGCAGTTTTTTCATGTCTTAGGATTTTTACGTAACTTACCCCTGCCCTGCTGCAACTCACCCGCAGATCCCTTGCAAAGCTTTTTCGGCTTGCTATGATGGTCACAAGAAAGCAAATGCAAGACCAATTTGGAGGGAGAATGCACATGAATGCAATCACAGTAAATCAGCTCTGTAAAAAATATCAGGAGCATGTCGCCGTAGATCACATTTCCTTCTCCGTTGGCGAGGGTGAGCTGTTCGCCTTCCTTGGAGAAAATGGTGCCGGAAAATCCACCACCATCAACATGCTCAGCACCGTTCTGGAAAAAACCTCAGGTGAGGCAAGTATCTTTGGACACGCGCTCGGGAAGGAGGATGCTGCCATCCGCGAAAAGATTGGGATTGTCTTTCAAGGCTCCGTCCTGGATCGAAAGCTCACCGTTTCCGAAAATCTCCTGACCCGAGGTGCCTATTATGGCTACACCAAGTCCGAGATCATGAAGCGGTTGGAGAAATTCTGGGAGCCCTTTTCGCTCAGTGAAATCTGGAAGCAAAAATACGAAAGCTTATCTGGCGGGCAGCGCCGCAGGGTCGACATCATTCGCTCCCTGATTCACAATCCACGACTTCTCTTTTTGGATGAGCCGACCACGGGCCTTGATCCCATGTCCCGAAAGCTCGTCTGGGATTACGTAAACTTCCTGCGCCGCGAGGAAGGGCTGACCATCTTCCTGACCACCCACTACATGGAAGAGACGGTGGACGCGGATCACGTCGTCATTCTCGATCAGGGACATATCATTGCCGAGGGTACGCCAGCTCAGTTAAAGGCATCTCACACGCGGCCACGTCTTTTATGGTATGCGGAGCATTCCCCCGAGGCTGACGCCATGCTTGCTGGCGAGGAGTTTCAGTATCAGGCAGATCATTACATTGTTTATCCAAACGGCGATCCGACGGAGCTTCTCTGGAAATGCCGTGATCAAGTCAAGGATTATGAGGTGTTAAAGGGCACCATGGATGACGTATTTATGGCGCTCACTGGAAAGGAGTTACAACATGCGTAAATTTTGGGGACTGACAAAACGAAACCTCTTAGTATTTTTCAAGGACAAAACCATGATCTTTTTCTCCATGCTGACACCGCTGATTATTTTCATTCTGTATCTATTATTCCTGCGTGGAACCTATATTGACGTTCTGGAAAGTTCCGCCGAGCTTCTGATGAATGCCGGCCTGGTAAATATGGATGACCTTGGCGCAATGGCAAACGGACTATTACTTACAGGCATTATGGGCTCCGCCCTGATCACGATCCCTTATAACTGTCTGATCACGCTGGTAAATGATCGCGCAGCCGGCATCGACGTCGACGTAACGGCGACACCCGTCTCCCGCCTGCAAATCATCCTGTCCTATTTTGCAGCCTCCGCCATCTCTGCTGTCCTCATGACCTCCGTCATCCTGGGCGCAGGTCTTGTTGTCCTGCAATTTACAAACCCGACCTACCTGACTGCAAAGAGCATTCTGACACTCTTCGCGATCCTGGTCATCGGTGCCATCTCCGCGACTGCGGTTTTCATGACCCTTATGCTCTTCCTAAAGAGCAGCTCTGCCAGCGGTGCCTTCCTGGGCATCCTTTCCGCAGGCTGTGGATTTGTCATTGGAGCCTACATGCCCATCGCAAGCTTTTCCACCGCGATTCAAAACTTTTGCCATCTTTTCCCCGCCACGGGAATCACGATCCTGATCCGTCGCTATCTGTTGTCAGATTTGCTCACACATGTTGACGCCAACATTGGCGGTATCGACCAGGGTATGTTTGTCAGCTCCATTCAGGACTATTTCTCCTTCCAGCCTAAGCTTTTCGGCCATGTTCTGTCTTTGCAAGAGGCGCTCCTTTATGTTATGATGGTAACAGTCGGATTCCTCGTAGCCATTGGCATTATCTATCCGAGAATCTATAAGCGGAAATAAATTTATCCATGGAAGGGAGGTGCTTCCTTGAAAATCACCATAGAGAAAATTGCAGATAAGGAAAAGGAGGAGGCCCTCCTTCGGATTACGGAGATGACGCCAGACATTCAGGCGGCAATCTCCCTCTTAGAGAATGGTGAGCAGGTGCTCATCGGCATTCGCGGCGACGAGCGCGTTCCGTGCCCTATTTCAAAAATCTATTACATTGAGTCTGTGGATGAAAAGACCTTTCTCTACACAAAGTCGGAATGTCTCGAGGTAAAGTATAAGCTCTATGAGCTGGAAAGCATTTTGGATCAGCGGTTTTTCCGCTGTTCGAAATCCATGATCTGTAACATGCGAAAGATTCAAAGCATCAAGGCAGGCGACAACTCTCGCCTCAACGCCACGCTCCTAAATGGCGAAGCCTTGATTATCACCCGCAGCTATGTTCCAGAGTTCAAAAAGCGCTTAGGCTTACGTCCGTAGCTTGTATTGAACGGCAAAGTCCTAGCCCGTATGGGAAACACCGAAGTACTGATAAGGAGATCATTGCCATGAAGAAATTTAAATTGATCCTAGAGCAAACCTTTATGCTTTCTTTTCTGATGCAGGTCGTGATGGGACTGGAAGCCTTGTACTCCCATCTCACAAATGACCCGATTGCGTTCTCATGGTATGTCCCGCTTTCCATCCTTTTGGCGAGCTTCCTGTGCAGCATTCCGACCCTCCTCTTCATGACGGAGCGCGAACTGCCTAAACTCATGCAGCGCCTGCTACCTCTGTTCCACTGTCTCCTGCTCTATGTTCTCGTCATGGGAATGGGTTATCTTTTCCACTGGTACACCACCTTGACCTATTTCCTCGTGACCTCTGTCTCCTTCTTTGTGATTTATGCGCTAGTTTGGACCTTCTCGCGCTTTTTACAAAAATATGATGAGAAGCTCATTAACGATGCCCTTCTTACGATTCGAGATGAGGACTAAGCATCCATTTCCCAACATTACCAGCAGAAACCAGGCCATTTTTACAGGATGGTATGCGTATGATATAATTGTCTCACATTGAAAACGATGATTTCTGCGCGTGATTAGCGATCATGAAACACCTTTCTAGACAAAGCATGGCTAAACGCTGTGACGGATCTCTACCACAAAACGCATCCAGATAATGACAGGTACGCTGACATATATGTTGACGGCCTTCGGGGCGAAGGTGGCTATATGCCGCAGTTCAATAACATGTTCTCTTTTGAGTATATCGCATCGAACGGGTCTCAGTCCTTTACGCTTAACATAGATCCCGAAACGGAAAAAGCGCCAGCGAGATCACGAAAGATTTCTTCGTTCTGCCTAGCGCTTTTTCCGCTTTCACTCCTCGTTTCTCAGACTAAATTTACCTATGGAAATCATTCCATCCTCCCTGCGTACTCATAACCAGCTCCCTCAACGGCTGCCTTGATGGACGCCTCGTCAATGTCCTTAGAGCTTGTGATCGTGACAAGATTTTCCTCGTGGGATGCCACGGCCTCCTGAATTCCGTCAATTGCCTCGAGTGCCTTTTTTACATGAGCCTCACAATGTGCGCACATCATTCCGTTTACTTTGATTTTCATCTCTTTCTTTTCCTTTCTTGTTTCGTTGTTAGTTGTTGCGTTACTAGTTTCTTTTTTTATCAGATTCCCCGTGACGGGATTCTTTACGATCCGATCCCCACTGCCATTGTAGGGCTTGATCCAATTGAGCCTTAACGCATTCGATACCACGCAAAAGCTTGATAATCCCATGGCCGCCGCACCGAACATCGGATTGAGCTCCCAGCCGAAGGCCGCCACGTAACAGCCTGCTGCCAAGGGAATGCCTAATGCATTATAAAAGAATGCCCAGAAAAGATTCTCATGAATATTTCGCAGGGTACGTCGCGAAATCCTGATGGCCGCTGCAACATCCCTGATACTGCTCTTCATCAATACCACGTCCGCCGCATCTATGGCAACATCCGTTCCTGCGCCGATGGCTATTCCAAGATCAGCAGAAGTTAGGGCAGGTGCATCATTAATGCCATCTCCAACCATGGTAACCTTTCCGTGTTCCATGAGCTGCCTGATGACCGCCTCCTTGCCGTCGGGCTTTACGGAGGCAACCACCTCATCCACGCCAGCCTGCTTTGCAATGGCGGCAGCAGTCACCTCATTGTCACCCGTCAGCATCACGGTATGGATTCCCATGTTCTTCAGCTCGGCAATTGCCTGTGGCGAATCCTCCTTGATCATGTCCGACACTCCAATGATTCCAAGGAGCCTCCCCGCCTTCGCCATGAGAACGGGCGTCTTTCCATCCAAAGCCAGCATTTCCAGCTTTTTCGTAACCTCGCCGCCCACCTTTCCAATCACGCTTTCCAAATACTTCTGATTTCCTCCGTGAATTTCTTCCCCGCTGCATCTGGCTTTCAATCCATTTCCAGATAGAACTTCAAACTCCGTGGTCTCCGCAAGGGGGATCTCCTTCTCCATGGCATATTCCGTAACGGCCTTGGCGATGGGATGCTCGCTCTTGGACTCCAGTGCATAGGCGACTGTCAGCAGCTCCTTTTCTGAAACGCCATTCATGGGAATCAAATCCGTCACCTTCATCTCTCCCGTGGTAATGGTCCCCGTTTTATCCAGCGCAAGGATTTGCGTCCTTCCCGCCTGCTCCAAGGAGGCTGCGGTCTTAAACAGAATTCCTGTCCTCGCTGCAATGCCATTTCCAACCATGATGGCTACGGGCGTTGCCAGCCCAAGGGCACAGGGACAACTGATCACAAGGACGGATACTGCCCTTGCGATGGCATATCCGACGGTCTGCCCTGCCACGAGCCAAGCACAAAAGGTAACTAGCGCTATTCCGATGACCACTGGCACAAACACACCCGATACCTTGTCTGCAATCTTTGCGATCGGAGCCTTCGTCGCCGCTGCATCGCTCACCATCCGAATGATGGCCGAAAGAGTCGTATCCTCCCCAACCCTTGTCGCCTCACAAACCATATATCCCGAGGTGTTCATGGTTGCCGCTGAAACCACATCACCAACGCCCTTTTCTACGGGAACGCTCTCGCCAGTCAGTGCGGATTCGTTTACGGCACTCTCGCCTTCCACCACGACGCCATCCACGGGGATCGCATCGCCAGGCCTTACCACAAACCGATCCCCAACCTTGACGCTCTCAATGGGCACCGTATTTTCCTTGCCATCACGAAGGACCACTGCCGTCTTGGGAGACAAATCCATTAGTCCCTTTAGGGCATTGGTGGTTTTTCCTTTCGATCTGGCCTCCAGCATTTTCCCAACGGTAATCAACGTAAGGATCATGGCTGCCGCCTCAAAATAAAACTGATCCATGTAATACATGGTCCGCTCTTCATTTCCCTGAAGAACCGTCCCCGTCATGGCAAAAAGCGCGAACACGCTATACGAAAAGGATGCAGTTGCCCCTAATGCTACAAGCGTATCCATGTTGGGTGACCTATGCATGATTCCCCTGAATCCACTGATGAAAAACCTCTGGTTGATCACCATAACCATCCCTGATAAGAGCAGCTGCCATAAGCCCATGGCCACGTGGTTCCCCTGCAGGAAGCCAGGCAACGGCCAGTTCCATAGCATATGCCCCATGGATACATACATCAGCGGGATTAACAAAGCGATGGAAGCCAAGAGTCTTTTCTTCATCTTAGGTGTCTCAGTATCCTTTAGGGAATCCTCTGCTGCAGCATTAGAATTCTTCTCCCCGCTGCCCTTTAAGCTGGCACCATAGCCTGCCGCTTCGACAGCCGCGATGATATCCTCCGCCCGCGCCGTTCCTTCAACACCCATGGAGTTTGTGAGCAGACTTACCGCACAGCTCTCAACACCATCAACGGCATTCACTGCCTTCTCAACCCTTGTCTGGCATGCAGCGCAGCTCATTCCCGAAACCTTGTATTGTACCATACTTCACTCCTCTACCAAAAACAATGCTACTTACTTCATAAGCTTTTGCAATGTCGTAACGAGCTCATCAATCACTTCATCATTGCCTTCCCTGATGTTATCTGCCACGCAGGTTCGCATATGATTTGCAAGCAACACCTTATTAAAGCTATTCAGCGCACTGGTAATCGCGGATACCTGTATCAGGATATCCGTACAGTAAGCATCGTTTTCCAGCATTCCCTCGACGCCTCGTACCTGTCCTTCAATCCGCTTTAAGCGATTCATGAGATCCTTGTATTCCTTCTCATCGCGCTCCTTATGCTTTCCTGAACAGCAGCATTCCCCAACCTTCTGCATTTCATCCATGTGATTCCTATGTTCTGACATTAGAATCTCCTTTCACATATACCCCTATAGGGTATCCATCTATTTGCTATCATATACCCCATCGGAGTATGTTGTCAATAAGAAAAAGCGTGCGAAGTAAATCCTTCACACGCTTCATGCTCTCATTCAGCTTGATACACCGAATCGATATTCCTTTTCGTCTTTCTCATTTCTCTTGATTCTTGTTTCACCATAGCCCTGATCATTTCCCAGCCCGTGCATCGTCTATACTCTTTGCCAAAAAGCTCACACTCTTGATTCCATGGCCGATCATAGACTAACACCTTTAAGCTCGGCCAACGCTCAAAAAATCTAAATGCCGCCGGAGAATCCTCTATGGCATAATCAAAATGCATCTGATAAAAATCTTCCAGCTCCAGATTGAAATCACTCTCTTTGATAAAGCCAGTCCGTCCATATTTATTCAGGCAAAACAGCTTCGCTCGTTCCAGTCCATGCTGATCCAGCCAAAGGCGCGAAGGCTCATAAGAACTGCTTGGTCGCCCCGTAATAATGGACACCTCATATCCCCTGTCAATCCACTCATTTAGTGTTTCGACAGCGCCAGGCGTCTCCTCATAAGACAGCAGAATTTCTGGATTGTGTGCTTTGATCATCATATGTTCATACTGCTCTCGCGTCAAAGAAAAGGATTTCTGCAAATCAAAGTACTTCATGTCCTCGTATGGCACATGCTTTCCGAACAGCTCTACAACAAGCTCCGAAAAATGCCGCGCGGTTTCACATAAGCAGTCGTCAAAATCTACGTAAATATTCATTCTCCCGCAATTCTCCCTAAAACAAATCCAACATGCTGTCCAAGTAAATCTCTTCCCTCACCTTCAGTTGATACTCTGGCTTGGTCAGGTAGTAAAGTAAAAATTCTAGCACGATCGCGCTACCCAGACCGCGTCCTTCGATCTTATACTCAGAAAAGCCCTTCGGCGCATAGATCTTCTGAATGTCATCAATGCCGATAAAGCCAGGATTCTGCATCGCATCAGAAAATCGGTAGCCTCGCGTCGCAGTTGGTGAAACACAAACATGTTCCTCGCAGTTTTCCCCGAGGCTTTTTCGGCTGACATTTTCATAGCAATTCTTTCTGTCATGGCACTCAAACCAGCAGCATTCGTTACACAAAAATTCTACCTTCCGCTTTTGCACGTCCGTCAATGTATCTAGCTTTTCCAATTCTTTATTCAGCCGAAAATCAGGAACGACATAGCGGAAATCCTCACGATTTAATTCCTCCTCTAGCTGTTGAAAATCCATCAGTACCTTCGTCGTCGAGGAGACAAAATAATACGCAGGATACTTTGACTTTATGTAATCCAACAACAAATCGGAATAGATTACAATTCCATTCTGCGCTACTCCGTTCTTCTCAAACAGGGCACATAATTCATTACATTTCCTATCAGAAAGATGCTCTTTTCTAAGCAGGGAATTGCTGAATGTAAGACATGCAGAAATGTCATATTCCTTCATGAGCGCGGCGACATTTTCTGGATGCTCTTCCCCAAAGCCCACGCGGCCCCCGCCCCAGATACAGTCCCATGGGGCGCCATAAATGGAACCAATTTCACACCAATCATAAAAATATTCCATATGCTCCCGAAAAAGTGGAAGAAATACCTTGTATAAATCATAGAATTCAAATAGTCCTGGAAGATGATAGGAAATCTTCATGCGTTTCCACTCCATTCAAAAAAGGCTCATCTGCTCGTATTTTTCAGGTATCTCCTGCATATATCGGAAGCACTCCTCGGGAGAGTACATGATACCATGGGCTTTACAGGTGTTCCTAAATAACGACATCAGCTCCCTGGATTTTGGGCTAGGTAGCTCATACGCATTTCCGTAGCGCTGAATGTATTGTTGCTTCAATCCTGGGAAATGCTTGTCCAGCGCTGCATAATAGTACTCTCTGTCACCCTCTCGCAGGGTCAGTCCCATGTCAAAGCATATGATGCCCTTGACGCCGACACGAATGCATTCCTCCAAGATTGCCTTGACATTCTCCTCCGTATCATTGATGAAGGGGAGAATCGGCGTCAGCCAGACCACTGTCGGAATGCCGCGCTCCTGCAGCTTCTCCAGCACCTCAATGCGCCGCTTGGTATTACAAACATTGGGTTCGATGATGCGGCAAAGCTCATCGTCATAGGTTGTCAATGTTATCTGCACCACGCATTTTGCTTCTCGGTTGATTTTCTCCAGCAAATCAATATCCTGCAAAATACGGTCTGATTTTGTCTGCACGGCCACGCCAAATCCTTGCCGCAGGATGACCTCAAGACACTTTCTCGTCAGGCGCAGCTGTTCCTCACAGTGCATGTAGGGATCTGACATCGATCCCGTCCCGATCATGCCCTTCTTTCGCTTCGACTTCAGTGCTGCCTCCAAAAGCTCTGGCGCATTTTGCTTTACTTCGATGTCTTCAAAGTCGTGCGTAAACTGATAGCACTTGCTCCTGCTGTCACAGTAAATGCAGCCATGCGTGCACCCGCGATATAGATTCATTCCATAATGCCCACTGCTTCCAGTGAGAATTCCCTTCGCGTCCACAAAGTGCATATTCTTTCATACTCCTTATTGCTGCTCTGCATGTCTGTTGTCCAATTCATTACTGCCAGTCTCTTCCCTTGAATCTTCTTTCTCCGCATCCGTCTCACACGCACATGCCATCTCTGTGGATTGCTTTTCCTCGGGATTGACGTGAATCATCACGTGCTTCACGTTGGGGAAGTTGTTCTCCACGGCGTCATGTACATTCTCTGCAATTTCATGGGCATCGACCAATGAGATGTCCCTTTGTACCGCGATTTCGAGATCAACATACAGCTTATTTCCAAACTGTCTGGTGCGAAGAAGATCAATATGCTTTACGCCTGGCTGCCCTTCAACAAAGGCTTTAATGTTTTGCTCCATTGCATTGTCGCAGGAGGTATCGAGCATTTTATTCAAGGCATCCATCGAAATGTCATAGGCAACCTTGAGAATAAAAATACAAATAATGACGCTGGCAATCGGATCCATAAAGGGGAAGCCCAGCTTTGCCATGCCAATGCCGATAAAGGATCCAACGGAGGAAATTGCATCTGAGCGATGATGCCAAGCATCTGCCTTAAATGCCGCGGAATCCAGCTTCTTCGCATAGATATAAGTGTACCAGAACATGCCCTCCTTGACAATGATGGAGACGATTGCTGCTACGAGCGGTAAGGCAGTGGGAATCTCGATGGTTTGATTATCGTATAGAAGCTTATGAATGCCTGCATAACCGATGCCAATGCCTGTTCCGGCCAGAATCAGTCCCAAGATCAGGGAAGCAACACACTCCAACCGTTCATGTCCATAGGGATGCTCCGCATCCTCCTCTTGCTGCGACAGCCTAACGCCAACATAGGCGATCAGCGTTGCAAACACGTCCGACAGGGAATGCACGGCATCGGAAATCATGGCTCCAGATTTTCCAAGAATACCAGAAAACAATTTAAAAGCAGCTAAAAGCACGTTTCCCAAGATACCAATTCGAGACAATTTCTTTAGAATCTTTTTCTCATCCATGGCAAGCTCCTCCATTCACACAGATTATCATTTCACTGTCTCGGGATTAAAAAAAGCATATCCCGGAACAAAAATCTGTCCCGCAGATATACCTTATGCTTCCATCTGCTGTCGTATTCACGACCCGGCCACACGCGCCCGCGAGAGCGCATTGCCTGCTCAGTTTGTACTGTAGATGCACTTCCGTGTAGATTGCAGTGCAAAGAGTTTTTCTTATTCTAACATACGGCCTATGCTTTGTCAAATGATGGGCAAGACGCGAATTCTTCATGCGAAATCACCAAATTGAAACAATTTTGTTATAAATGAACTTAGTCGCAAGAGTGTGATTGACTTTTTAAATTTCATACTATAAACTATGTAGGTTAGATGTGTGGGTGCCTGTCATATATGAGGATTTATTACCATGAATAAAAATAAGAAAAGGATCAGTACTGCAACAAAGTATCTCATACTTGCCTGTACTTTTTTATTGGCGCTGAATTTGGTCTTAGGTATCGTTTTGACGTCGCAGTCAAAGGAAGGCATGACTGCCTTGCTCCAAAGCAAGATGCTGGATGCTGCGAACATTGCGGCGGCCTCCATGGACGGAGATCTCTTATCGTCCATCTCTGCCCAAGATGCGGAGACCAACTCAGAAAATTTCCAGAAGGTTCTCAGCTCCCTGCGACTATTTCTCGATCACATGGACATGAAATATATCTACGCAGTAAAGCAAGCTGGTGAAAAAGATTTTGTCTTCCTCGCTGACCCAGATCCCGTGGATCCGGGAAAATACGGTGAATCCGTCGTTCACACGGAGGCACTGGAGAGGGCCAGCCACGGAACAGCTTCCGTTGACAAAGATCCCTTTGCTGATCGCTGGGGAAAATTCTACAGTGCCTACAGCCCTGTGTATGATTCCAACGGAAGTCTTGTCTGCATCATCGGTGTGGACTATGATGCCGCTTGGTTTGAGGATATCATCGCCATGCACACGGCAAGCATCCTGATCATCTGTACACTCTCGCTGCTGGCCGGTGCCTTTATTGTTGTATTAATTTCCAATCGTTTTCAGAGGAAGTTCCGTGTCCTGTCCGATGAGCTTTCCTCCCTGTCCGAGGAGGTTCAAACGTTGAACAAGGAAATGGCTCCTCCTGAGGAATTCCACTCCAGGCCTTCCAAGCGCACTGCCGAAGCGAAGGAAGATTCTCCTTCTCACGTAGGCACCTTCGAGGCTCTGGAAAACAAAATCAAGCAGACGCGACAGGACATGCGGCAATATGCTTCCTACGTTCATGAGCAGGACGTCACGGATCCCTTGACGGGTGTTGGAAACAAGATGGCTTATCAACAGCTTACGCGAGACATAGATTTGAAGATTGCTGACGGTGTGGCAGATTTTTGTATTGCCCTGTTTGACGTGAATGGACTTAGACAGATTAATGACGAATATGGCCTAAACGCAGGTGACCAGGTGATTTTCGATGCTTCGACTCTTTTGCTACAGGCATTCGATCCAGAAACCATATTCCGAATTGGCAGCGATGAATTTATTGTGTTGGCGCAAGACTTTACTGCAAAGGATCTGGAGCATTCCTTAAGCGTCCTTGAAGCTGAACAGAAGAAATTAGCCGATGAAAACGAAGCCGTGAAAAAAGACTTATCGCTGGCAAAGGGAATTGCTTTCTTTGACGCGAAGCAGGATCATTCCTGTAATGACGTATTGAAGCGTGCAAATAAAATGCTGATACAAAACAAGGCTGCCTCTGCTCATTAATGCAGCCAAATAAATCAGACGCATGCGATGCCTGGCTCATCATGAGAAAAGGCAGCTTATAAGAAAAGGCAAGAGACCAGCTCTTGCCTTTTTTACGTCCATTTATCTTTTATTGCTTAGGATATTCCAGAACGTTGCTCACCCTCGTATAGGTTTCTCCTGTAAAGGCTTCCAACCAAATTTCACATTTATGGCCTTCCTTGAGATAACTGTCAAAGAATTCTGCAGGATCCAGGTTCAATTCATTATCTGCGCCTCTTTGCAACACCAAAACTCCGTCCGCATCCAAATGCCAGCAAAGGTTACGGAAATATTCCTCTGATGTAGTACGTGTAACGCTGCCATCTTCTTCGTAGGTCAGCTGGAAATCCTCGGTAGCGGGCGTATTCGCAACCACCTCTAATCGATGGGAGAAATACTCGATCGGCTGATCTGCTCCTCCTGTCGGATTGCTAAGAACCACGTCTGCGGAACAATTCTTGAAATGCAGGTATGCTTCCCTTCCGACGATGCTTCCAACCTCACCTCTGGCATCTGCAATAACGCCGCTCACGTGAACATTTTCCCACTCCCTTGAAATATAGATCTCGCCACCGACAATTCCGGTGTAGCTGCCGCCAATCACGGTTGCATCCTTGAAGGTAACGTTCTTTACTACTACGCCCGTGGAATAGCCAATAAATGCGACATGGCTCTCGTTGGACGGATCCATGGTCATGTTCGAGATGGTATGTCCCTGCCCGTCAAATACGCCATCAAAGCGGTTACTCATCGTTCCCGTCCAACCCATGGGTACCCAACTGTATCCCGCAAGGTCAATGTCATCCTCCAGATAGACATAGAGCTCTCCCCCCTGCGCACCATAGTCCATAATGGCATTGTTATAATATACTACGCTAGCAAGCTCACTTGCCGTGGATACATGGAATACGGGGGCATTTTCCATGGCCCATTTTTTATCTGCAAGCTCCAAAATGGAACCCGTATCACATTCCCGCTCCCAAGCAGAAGGATACATGGTGGGGTCTACCTCATAAGCATAATCAGACATGTCTACACCCCATACAGTGTACCACTGGTAGCAATCCGCCATCAAATAGATACCGGGCTCCGAAATTGCTACGGAAATGGTATTTTCCTCTTCATTGATGCTTTCCTGACCAACCTGTACATAGGATCCTTCTGCATCCTCATGCAGAATAATCAGGTTACGCTCCGGGATGCCGCGAAGCTCATCCTCATCATAATAAAAGGTCAGACGAGGCGCAGCACTCTCCTGATAGGTGATGCGAACAGGAACGCCCACAAGGCCCACAACTCCGCTGGACATGTATTCTATCTTGTAAACGTCGGAAACTCTGGCCTCTCCCAAGTCTCCCGCCGTACTTTCGTCCCGCAGTTCAACACCGATTACCTCAGGGCGATTGGCATTCCGAATATCCAGAAAATAACTTGGATTCTTTTGCTTCGTCACCTGTCTATCCTTTTGTTCTTCAATCACCTGAATTTCCCGTGCCTGACGTTCCCTCGCCTCCCGCGATTTCCTAAGATAGGTTTGCATCGGCACGACCGTAAAAGCCATAAAAAACAAAAATATCCTTAAAAAAATAGCCATACGAATCTCCTCCTGCGTGTATTATATCAACATTCCCATAAGATTTCAAGTCACAAGAATTCCAGGGCTCCTGCGCGAAGAATGACATGCCGCTTTCCCGCGCGAAAAGAAAGATTGCAAATACCCATGAATTATTGTATAATAGTCGCAGAATTTTTGCAAAAATTCTGCGATCCCGAGCGATTGCGAGGGACGTGCCGAAGGGCACGCAAAAAAGTCGCAGAATTTTTGCAAAAATTCTGCGATCCCGAGCGATTGCGAGGGACGTGCCGAAGGGCACGCAAAAAAGTCG